>JBGSHM010000007.1:0-77636 GCA_041752235.1 Chitinophagaceae bacterium | reverse complement strand
ACCCCGGGCCTCGCACTTCCAGAAAGCCGCCTCTGGCGGCAGTTATAGTTTTTTACTAAAAAAGAAAAGCTTCTAATTCGAGTCGCCAGAGGCGACAAGACAACCGTGCGAGACCAGAGGTCTCGCACAGCGGGCGTGCTTTGTGCCTTGGCGTCCTGGCGATAAAGTCATCTATCTCCACAATCCAATAATCGCTCCCATCAATGTCAACGCGATCAACAAATAACCGCCATTGATGAAAATATACCGGGTGGATCGATGTTCAAATAAAGCGACGATGGCAATCCCACAGAAAGGCCAGAGTCCTGCCAGAAAACCTGCGGTAGCACCCCAGGCAAGATCGGTTTTTTGCGCACAATTTTCCGGGCAGCCAGCGGGTGAATCAGCCAGGAACATAGCGAGATTGGCAGCCATCAGCAGCGATAACACAAAGGACCAGCCAAATATTTTGGCCTGGTTTCCCTTTCGAACCTGTTCTACTGTCATATTGTTGGTCTTCATCCAGGCATTTCCAAATAATGCCGGTGAATACCAGACTCCGCCTAAAACAAATGCGGAAATACCGGCGGCCAGAACGGCCAGCCAGTTGATCGTGCTCATATCCATGTTAGTTGGTTTTGGTGAAAAAACATTGTACTTCTAAACTATTTTCCAAACTTTACTTGTCCAAATAAAAAGGAACGAAACCGAAAATTTTGGCGACCAAACATTCTTTTATAACGACCAAGCTCCTTGGCCCCCGTGATAAGATCAACGACGGAGGCATAAGGGCCGTATTGGTACCCCTGTTTGGTATCGGTATCCCCTTGATCACCCGTATGATACCGGCCAATCAATTCACGAATTGGGAGATCAAACTCAGCTACCTCTACACCATTGCCATCGCCTTTGTGATCTATGAAGGTACCCGTTTTCTCTATCTCACCCTTCGGGCTTATTTTGACTGGTTCAATAAACCGATCCGTAAACTTCTGGCCATCGTGCTTAGCATTCCCTTCTATGTAGTACCCGCCAGTACCCTGATGCTGGTTGGTTGGTATAAAATTTTTATGAAGGGTGTGGTGGATTGGGACACCTTAAAACTCACTACCCTGATCATTCTGATCGCGGTCTATTTTCTGGTCAACCTTTATGAAACCGTTTTCCTGGTCAGAGATGTGGCCAATGAAAAAGTAAAAAAGGAGCAACTCGAACGAGCAAGAGCGGAGGCCGAACTGGAAGCACTTAAAAACCAGGTGGATCCTCATTTTATTTTCAACTCCCTCAATACCCTCTCTCATTTGATCGAGGAAAAACCGGAAAAGGCACAGGCATTTAATACCAGTCTAGCGGATGTGTACCGCTATATTCTGCACAATAAGGCACGTGACCTTGTTTTTATCAAGGATGAATTGGACTTCATTCAAAATTATTTTTCCTTGTTAAAGATCCGTTTTGATCAGGCGGTTCAACTGGAGGTAGATATTCCGGCAGACTGGCTGGGGCGCTACCTGCTGCCCCCGATCTCCTTGCAAACCCTGGTGGAAAATGCCGTAAAGCACAATGAATTCAATGACCAGGATCCGCTGGTGATCCGGATACAGGCCAGAGAGCAAACCCTGGTGATCACCAACAAAATCCGTCAGAAAATGACCAGCCGGCCAAGCAGTCGAATTGGTTTGGAAAACCTGAGTGAACGGTATCGGTTGATTACCGACCGGGAGATCGAGATCATCAACGATGAACATTCATTCACCGTAATATTGCCGTTGACAGAATAAACAGCATTGCTTATGCGTATCATCATCATTGAGGACGAAAAACCGGCTGCTGAAAAATTACAGAAAGCCCTGGCCAGGACCGGCCGGGACCTGCAATTGATCGCCACGCTGAAAAGTGTAGCCGACTCGGTACAATGGTTTCAAGAAAACCCACACCCTGATCTCATTCTTATGGATATTGAACTGACCGACGGGGCCTCCTTTCGCATCTTTGATCAGGTCAAACTGAATGTTCCGGTTATTTTCACCACGGCCTACGATGAATACTGGCAGGAAGCCTTTGAGCACAATAGCATTGACTACTTACTCAAACCCATCAAACAGGAAAAATTGGAAGCGGCCCTGGATAAATATGAAAAACTGAAAAATTATTTTTCCAAAAATCTCCAATCCCTGCTCCAATCCACACTATCCCCTCAAACAGGAGAATACAAAAAAAGATTTCTGGTCAAAAAAGGGGCAGACTATCAAAGTATCCGCACCGAGGATATAGGCTACTTCTATGCCCTCAATAAACTGGTTTGCCTCGTAGATAATAAAGGCAATAAATTCATCCTGGATCAATCACTGGCCGAAATCGAAAAAACCATTGACCCCGGTTTATTCTTTCGGGCCAACCGGAAATTCCTGGTCAATATGAATGCGGTCAAAAAAATCCGCGCCTCGTCCAAGAGCAAACTCCTGATCGAATTGGAACCAGCCCCTCAGGAAGAAGTGATCGTGAGCCAGGAAAATGCCACTTCGTTTAAAGAATGGATGGGGAGTTAGATTATTTTTTACAAAAATTTTTTCTTCCCCGGATATGTAAAAAGTCCCGGCCCGACATCCAAGGTTAAAACCCTTGTATGCCAAAATGGAGCCTTACCCTGGACCCCCGGTATTTCCAGGTCATTTTTCAAGCCTTCTTTTTATTCTACGGAATTTTCATCTTGCATTGGGAAGCCGATACATGGCACTATATCGCCAGCATCGGAGGCACTTTATTCTTCCAGTTTACCCTGGAATCTATCCGTACCAAAAATTGGGTTCGGTTAGAATATTTTCAGCGCTGGGGTTTTAGTGGATTGATCAGCGCGATGAGCCTTTGTTTATTACTAAAGACCAATACGGTTTGGATCAGCCTCCTCGCCGCTTTTTTAACCGTAGCCTCCAAATTTATCTTTCGGTATAAGGGAAAACACCTCTTCAACCCTTCTGCTTTTGGTATTGTCGCGGTCCTTCTGCTTACGGAGGGTGCCTGGTTATCTCCCGGGCAATGGGGTAGCGGCACAGTATTGCTTTTTGCTGTCCTCAGTCTGGGTTTTATCGTGGTCACACGGGTACAGAAACTGGACATTAGTCTGGCATTCCTGGTCAGTTTTGGTGGGTTACTCTTTTTACGACAAGTGGCGTATTTAGAATGGCCGGCTGATTTTTTTCTCCATAGCATCAGTACGGGAAGCCTGCTCCTCTTTACGTTCTTTATGATTAGCGATCCGCGTACTTCTCCGAATCATCCGGTAGCCCGAATAATCTGGGCTTGTCTCATAGCCTTGGTAGCTTTCTATTTATCTGCCTTTAAATGGAAATACAATACGCCCATTTGGGTATTGGTCGCTGCCGGCCCACTTGTACCTGTGCTTGACCATCTTTTCAAGGCCAAGGGTTTTGAATGGAAAAACACAATGCTGTCCTTTCGCATTTTATCAACCATAAAAAGTATAGTTATGATCCGATTCTCAAAAAAAACATCCGCACTCCTGCTCTTGCTTGCCATGACCGGTCAGGAGGCCGCTGCATTCTGTGGCTTCTATGTATCCAAGGCCGATGGCACGCTCAGGAACAAAACCTCTCAGGTCATTTTGGTGCGGGATGGCAATAAGACCGTCATCACCATGAGCAATGATTTCAAGGGAAATGTCCGCGATTTCGCCATGGTGGTTCCCGTTCCTGTGGTTCTTGCCAAGTCGGATATCAAGGTTGTTGATGCAGGTATTTTCCAACGATTGAATGATTATTCCAAACCCCGATTGGTGGAGTACTATGATGCCAACCCTTGTGAGCAACCGGTCCTTTACGAATCACTCAGTGGAAGCGTTAATGGGGTGACCGTAAAAAGCGTTCCGATGAGCCGAAAAAAGAATGAAGACAAGGAATACAAAGTAAAAGTAGAAGCAACCTATACCGTGGGTGAATATGATATCGTGATCCTGAGTGCCGAAGAGAGTGGTGGCTTAACGCGTTGGCTGGATGACAATGGGTACAAAATTCCCAAAGGAGCTGAAGAGGTATTGGATCCTTATATCAAAAGCAATCTAAAATTTTTTTTGGTGAGAGTGAACCTGGAAGAAAAAAGCAAAACAGGTTCGCAGCAACTTCGCCCTTTGCAGATTAAATTCGAATCCCCCAAGTTCATGCTCCCGATACGTTTGGGCATGGCCAATGCCGATGGTGACCAGGATATGATCGTATATGCCTTTACCCGTAAAGGTCGCGTGGAGAGCACGAATTACCACACGCTTTCTTTACCCACCAGTAAGAATATCCCCTTGTTTGTAAAGGAGAACTTTGGAAATTTTTATAGTAACCTGTTTGAACACCAGATCAATAAAGAAGGCCGTTCCGCGCTTTACCTCGAATATGCCTGGGATGTTAGTCCTTCCAATTATGTAAAATGCGACCCTTGTGTAAGCGATCCTCCCCAATGGAATGATCTGCGCGAAGCCGGCGTGTGGTGGATGGACAGGGACTCAAGGGAAGACCGGGTTAGCCAGGAGCAACCGGCTAATACCAAAGTATTTTTCACCAGATTGCACGTACGGTATAACCGGCAGAGTTTCCCTCAGGATCTGGTTTTTCAAACCACTCCCAATACAGAGAATTTCCAGGCCAGGTATATTGTTACCCATCCGGCCACCGGAGAAATGGATTGTGAAGCAGGAAAAGCCTATCTCCGTTCGTTAAAGGAACGCCGGCAGGATGAAATGGAAATGCTCACCTATTTGACAGGGAAAGATTACAATGATTGGGATCAGGTTGGAATGACAGAGGAAGAAGGGGTCGATGTCTCTGCTCAATATGCTTCCATTCAGGACAAACAGAAAAGCGAACAAGCCTCACCCTTGCCCGGGATAATCTTTGGTACAGTGGCCTTGGCGGGTTTGGCGATGTTAGGGTATCGAAGAGTATAATAGTGGAAATACCTCGTAGGAAAAGCAGTGCTGAATTTGATTCAGCACTGCTTTTTTATTATAAATTGCACTCATAATAACGCTCCTGGCTGAAGTATTCTCCATTTTTTTGTTTAGATTAATAGAGAGAATACCTAACCAAGAGCTTTTTTTTATTCTATTATGAGCACTCCACAATATCCCTCAGTAGCCATATTAGTTGATGGCAGCTTTTTTATAAAAAGGTATTATGCTCTTTTTGATAAAAATAAAAAAAACTCGCCTGAAATGGTGGCCAAGGACTTATATAAAATTGCACTGCGTCATTCAAAAAAATCAAGTTTATATAGAATATTTTATTACGATTGCATCCCTCTTGATAAAAAGGTGCACAATCCGGTGGATAAAAGAATTGTTGACTTCAAAAAGACAGACATTTATAATTTCCGAATGGCCTTTATTGAGGAACTAAAGAAAAAAAGGAAGGTTGCATTAAGGTTAGGGAAAATAAAAGATTCTGGCAACTGGTTGATCCGGCCTAATATTACTAAAATGTTGATATCCGGGGATATGAATAATAGAGATTTAAGACCGGATGATGTATACTACGAATTAAAGCAAAAGGAAATAGATATGAAAATTGGGGTAGATATTGCTTCACTGGCTTACAAGAAACTTGTGAATAGGATAATATTAATTTCAGGTGATGCCGATTTCGTTCCCGCTTCAAAACTCGCAAGAAGGGAGGGGATAGATTTCATCCTTGATCCGATGTGGAATAACATTGATAAGTCTTTATTCGAACACATTGATGGATTAAACACGACATGTCCAAAACCTAAAGCTGTTGTAGTTTATTAAGTATGATAATCAAAAAAGGCATAAAAAAAACCATACTATTCTGTAGTATGGCTTTGTGGAGAATACGAGAGTCGAACTCGTGACCTTCCCGCCGATGGCGGGACGCTTTAGCGAACTGTCTGTACCAGAGACTCTATATACATCCTGCTTTTTTTTGCCTTAATCTCTTTTTCTCTCCTGGCAGCTTCAGATCTACTCTCAAAATTCTCAGAGTAAACCAATAACCAGTCCTTGGCCTTCTTGGTAGCCTTGCTTCCACTATTCTGGTGACGAAATAGACGGTCTTTGAGATTCTCGGTATGCCCAATATAATATTGATCAACCTGGCTGGAATAAATGATATAAACAAAATATGGCATAAAAAAAGCCATACTATTTTGTAGTATGGCTTTGTGGAGAATACGAGAGTCGAACTCGTGACCTCTTGCATGCCATGCAAGCGCTCTAGCCAACTGAGCTAATTCCCCAAACGGGGTGCAAAAATAAGGGGTTTTATATATTTAAAAAAAATTCACTCCCCATTCTGGCTAATAGCTAATAACCAATAGCTAATGAATCAAGCCTCATAAATCCACCTCCTGAACTCCGGCGCCGTTTCCTGGCTGATAATGATCTGATGGGCCAGGTCGGGCAGGGCCAGGTCAACTTTGAGTTTGACCTTTTCAAAGGATTTGAATCCCTTGATATAATTTATGTGGACGATATACTGGCGGTTGACCCGGAAGAAAAGCGAAGGGTCCAGTTCCTTTTCCAATTCACCCAGGTTTTTCTCGGTCATGAATTTCTTACCCTGGCTATCGATCACATAAACGACCTTATTCTCGGTAAAGAAAAGGACGATGTCCTCCAGCCGGAGGGAAATATTTTCCAGTCCCTTTCGGACGATCAGCCGGGTCTTTCTCTTTTTATTGATATATTCCACCAGGTTATCAAGGGGGGCAGTGGATTGTCCAAAATGTTCCTGTAACTGATGGTATTTGCGAAGCGCTTTTTCGAGTTCCTGCCGATTGACAGGTTTAAGGAGATAATCAATCCCATTGTACTCAAAGGCATTCATGACAAACTGGTCATACCCCGTCACAAAGATGACCGGGATTCGGGTTCGGGTGGCCTCAAAAATGGAGAAGGAAAGCCCATCCGATAACTGGACATCGCTAAAAATAAGGTGTACCGGAGGTTCGATCTGGAGATACTGGATACTCTCCTCTACCGTTCCAAGGGTAGCTTTTACCTCCACTTCAGAATCGAATTCCTGTAACAGCTCGGTCAGGTTGGCCAGGGCGGCTGACTCATCTTCAATGATTAGGGTGTTGATCATGGCAAGAAAATTAAGGGTTGGTGATCAGCGGAAGACGTACGGAAAAAACGGAGCCGCTACGTTCCACTTTAATATCTTTTTTACAAAGGATCCTGTACCGCGAACTCAGGTTCTTCAACCCAATGCCGGTGGAATGGGCCGGATAGGGTTTGGGTTTCACATCATTGCTCACTTTAAGGGACTGCCCATTCTGTTGAATCCGGATGGTCAGGGGTTCCGCTGTAGTAAATGAATTGTGTTTAATGGCATTCTCCAGCAATATCTGTAAGGCACAGGGCGGAATCAGCACATTGCTATCCGGTGGTTTAATATCCAACTGGATATTCAATTTGTCATCATGTCTGATCTGTAACAGGTAAAAATAATTCTCCATGAACTCCAGTTCATCGGGCAGCGACACTAACTGCTTATGCCGGTTAATAAGAAAGTATTTATAGACCTGTGCCAGTTTATTATTAAATGAATGGGCCTGTAGGGGATTGTGCAGGATCAGGTGGTTGAGGGTATTGAGCGAATTAAAGATAAAATGCGGGTCAAGCTCATTGCGCAACGCCTCCAGTTCGGCATTGGTCCGCTCCTGATCCAGTTGATCCACGATCTGGTTATCCACCTCCCTTTCCTTGGTCAGGTATAAAATCTCATAGATCAGGGTAAACAGGATCACCGCCAGGGTGGTAATGAAAAGGAATTTATACACCAGGGCCCAGGAAAAAGTTTCTTTCGAGATAGAAAACCACAGAATAACAAAGAACCCACCCACAGCCACCCCACACAAAGAAGTCAGTATCGACAGGGAGACCACCTTGGGAAGGGGGTTCCATCCTTTATTGAAGAGATGGCGTGTCTTGATATGGGTCCATTGCGCACCCCGCCATATACAAAGGGAAGTAAACATAAAATATACGTTCGCCGCTATAAGAACGGGCCAGGTATACTTACTATAGGTCACAATACCCGACAAGATGGGGATGAATATCCCAAGCAAGGGAATAAACAGCAATCTCATGTGAACATCCCTTATCATGTCAGCAATTGGTTTATTGGGTTCTGGTTTGGTTTATGGGTTGATACAGTTCTCCTGTTCAAACGTTCAAGACATTCAAATCTATCGGCAAAGCCCGTTAAGCAATAGCCAAATTATTTGAGTCGGAAAAAATCAATTACGAATGGTATGGACAAAGGCAGGAGTTTGAACAGGACCAATAACTAACTGAATTATTCTTTCTGACCTCGGCGGCTAAAATAACGCTGCTTCACATATATAAAATGACAATTCCATTAAACTCCATATTTCGTACACGGGCTTCAGATGCTGTTTTTCACGGTTCAGTAACTAACAAAAATTTCCACGGAGCATTAACACGATAATTGTTGCCTTGCTTTTTTTTATTAATCAATTAATCGGATATGAAAAAACTACCACTGCTAGTCACATGTCTATTTTTTATGATGCAGGTGTATGCCCAACGGGTGATCACCGGCAAAGTGACCGACGAAAACGGTATTCCGGTTGCGAATGCCTCGGTCATGATCAAAGAGACCGGCGCAGGCGCCAGTACGGACGCCTCCGGTCAGTTCTCCCTGGCGCTCGAAGCAGAAGCCCGAACACTTGTTATCTCTTTTGTGGGAAAAGCCACTCAGGAAATTCCCATCACCTCCTCCTCCGCGTACAGTATCCGGTTGGCTCCCTCCGGAAAGTCGCTTGAAGAAGTGGTGGTCGTGGCCTATGGCACCACTACCAAAAAGACCTTCACCGGGTCAGTTTCAGAAATGAAGGCTGCCGACATCAACAAACAACAGGTGTCGGATATCAGTCGCGCCTTTGAGGGGATGTTGCCAGGTGTACGTGTTTCCGCGAGTTCGGGACAACCAGGCTCGGGGCAGAACATCATTTTACGGGGTTTGGGTTCCATAAGCCTGAATAATTCCCCGCTTTGGGTGGTGGATGGAGTTCCCTATAATGGGGATATCAATGCCATTAACCCTGCCGATGTAGAATCCATTTCGGTACAAAAAGGCGCTTCGGCCACCGCCCTTTACGGAAGCCGGGCATCGAATGGAGTCATCATCGTGACCACCAAAAAAGGGAAGGGAAAGGCTCGTTTTGATATCCAGGCTCGTTGGGGAGTCAACACCCGTGGCGTTCCGGAGTATGATGTGATCCGCGACCCGGGTCAATACCTGGAAGTGTATTGGCAGTATATCAAGCATGAAGCGATGTTTCGGGCCACCAACCCACTGAGCGAAGCCGCTGCCGGTGCCTTTGCATCCGGTGCCATGTTTGGCGCAGGGAATGGACGCCTCGATCGCTACAATCCCTATTCCGTACCCACCGGTCAAACCGTGATCGATCCCGTGACTGGAAAATTGAACTCCAGTGCCAGTCTGAAATACTATGACGACTGGGAAGATGAACTCTTTAACAACAGGCTTCGTCAGGAATATGTCGCGACCATGAGTGGCAGCGCGGACAAGACCTCCTACCTCTTCTCCCTGGGTTACCTGGATGACGGAGGTATCGTGATCAAAACTGGATTTGAACGGATCACCGCCCGCCTGAACCTGGAACAAAAAGTAAACAACTGGTTGAAACTGGGCTTGAATACCAATTATGCCAAAACCAACCAGGACAATACCCTGGATGCGGCTTTAAATAACACATCGTATCAGAACATGTTCTTCTGGACACGCAATGTGGCCCCTATTTACCCGATCTATACCCGCGATGCTAATGGGGATTATGTCCTTGATCCAAAAGGAAACCCCTATTATGATTTTGGGGATATCGGTGGCAACCCGCATTCCATGGGTGTTCGCCGGTTTAGCGCTACAGAAAACCCACGTGCCACACTCGACCTGGATGATATTTATAGAAAAGCAGATAATATCAATACACGGAGTTTTGTGGCCATCAATCCCATCAAGGACCTGACCATCACATTGAACTATAGTTACGATTACCGGGGTAGTCGTCAGGTACGCAACCAGAATCCCTTGTATGGAAATGCCGGGATCATAGCCGGACAGGTTGGGGTACAAGGAAGAGGCACGCTAACGCAAAACAAAATAACAACCCAGTTAATGAATCAATTGGTCAATTATAAAAAGACCATTGGTGATAATCATAATCTGGACTTGCTCGTAGGGCATGAATCCTATGAATTGATCTCCGAAAATTCATTTGCTACCAAGGAGATCTTCATGTTACCGGGATTGACCGAATTAGGTTCCGCCGCTAAAGTAGTGGATGCCCAGTCAGGACGCGTCAACCATAACGTTGAAAGTTGGTTTGGTCGTGCTCAATACGACTTTGATGGTAAATATCTTTTGAGTGCCAGTATTCGTCGGGATGGTTCATCCCGCTTCCACCCCGATAACCGTTGGGGTAATTTCTGGTCTGTTGGTGCCGGATACGTATTGAGTGAAGAACCCTTTATCAAGAATATCGACTTTATTGACCAATTGAAAATCAAAGCCGACTATGGTTTGGTAGGTAATGATGCCATCCTTTATCCGGCAGGTACCCTTAACCCCGGCGCCTTTAATTACTATCCTTATTCCACCCAATATGTGGTCGTTACTTCGGGTAGCGCGAATATCAAACCAGACTATATCGGTAACAAGGATATCACTTGGGAAAAGAACCGCAACCTGGATATCGGTTTGGAATTTTCACTCTTCCGTCGTCTTCAAGGTTCCATTGAGTACTTCAACCGGGATGTACAGGATATGTTGTTCAACGTACCCGTTGCCCCATCAACCGGTGTACAAACCCGGGCACAAAACTTCGGTACCATCAGCTTAAAAGGAATCGAATTTGATCTCAATGTACAGGTCATCAATAAAAAAGACCTGAAGTGGACGCTTGGCCTCAATGGTACGCATTATAAAACAAGTGTGAAGGAATTGCCGAATGAATTCGTGGGTACAAACACGCTGCCTCCCGGCCGTATTGGTACTCCTGGCACCAATTTCCGTCTCGCCGTGGGTAAAGATCCTTATGAATATTTCCTCTGGCAGTTTGCCGGTGTCGATCCAGCAGATGGAAAAGCCTTGTACTATCGTGACGAACTGGATGCCAATGGTCAACCTACCGGAAAGAAGGTTACGACCAATGCATTCTCCAATGCACAACGGTACTATACCGGTAAGACCGCTGTTCCGGATATCACCGGAGGTTTCAATACCACCTTACGATTTAAAAACTTTGATTTAAGTGCGATCGCGAGCTACGGACTGGGTGGCTGGACCTATGATGCTACCTATCAGGGTTTGATGCAATCGGGATCTACCGATATCACAACCTGGCATAAGGATATCCTCGGTGCATGGTCTCCTTCCAACACCGGAAGCCAGATCCCCAGGATCTCGGAGAACTATCAGGATGCCAACCAAACCTCCGACCGTTTCCTGATCCGTTCTGATTATATCGCCCTGCGTAATATCACCCTGGGCTATTCTTTCCCAAGCAGTACATTGACCAAATATGGGTTCTCCTCCATTCGTGTGTACATGGTGGCTGACAATGTATTCCTCTCCACCAAGCGCCAGGGACTGGATACCCGTCAAAGTTTTATCGGAAATACATTTAATGGTTATGCCCCGATCCGGACCATTTCGGCGGGTGTCAACTTCTCATTCTAAAACCGAAAAATCATGAAGAAAAAATTATTGATCATACCAACACTTCTTCTCCTGGTCATCGCCGGATGTAAGAAGGGATTTCTCGATACGCGTCCCGATGGCATTATCCTCGACGATCAACTTCGGGAAGCCTTTGATGTGGCTCCCGAGATCGGCGCGGTGATCTCCAAAGGACAGATCTCCGGTATCTATACCTATATGTATAGTTACAACACAGCCTTACGTGCTGCCGGGCGACATGATGACTTTGGACAAAAATCGATCGACCTGAGTACGGACCTTACCGCTGAGGATATGGTGCAAACCGCTCACCACTGGTTTGGTTTTGATTACCTGGTAGATGACCGGCAGGCCACTTTTTCCCGTGTCTTTACCAATTGGAATTTTTATTACCGCATTATCTATAGTGCCAACCAGATACTGGCTCCGATCGATCTTACTACCACCGATCCGGCCCTGAAATCAATCGCTGGTCAGGCACTCGCTTTACGAGGATGGAGTTACCTGAACCTGGCCCAATTATTTCAAGTGACCTATAAAGGAAATGAAACGGCCAAAGGGGTTCCCATTTACACTTCCGCCTCTGACCTAAGCTCCAAAGGCCGCGGTACGTTGACTGATGTGTACACCCAAATTGAAGCCGACCTGACCAAGGCCATTGACCTGCTTGCCGGTTGGACCAGGACCAGCAAAGAACAAGTGAATCAGGCTGCAGCAAGAGGCATGTTGGCCCGCGCTTATATGAATATGGAAAGATGGTCGGATGCCGCCACTCAGGCTGCCGCTGCCCGTCAGGGATTAACGCTGATGAGCACCGCGCAATACACCGCTGGTTTTAGCGATATCAATAACCCCGAATGGATGTGGGGCGGTGATCTGAACAGCAACACCTCTACCATCTTCGCTTCGTTCTTCTCCCATATGGATAATACCAGTCCGGGTTATGCAGGCGCCCTTGGAATCTATAAGGCCATTTCCAGTAAACTGTATGACAAGATCTCAGCGACCGATGTTCGAAAAAACAATTTCAACAGCCCGGTTACGCCAAGTGTACCTGGTTTACCCGCTTATGTGCAACTGAAGTTCCGTGACCCGGGTGCCTGGGTAGGTGATTACGTGTATATGCGCGTAGCTGAAATGTATCTCATCGAAGCGGAAGCCCTTGCCATGTCTGGTCAGGAAGTGCAGGCACGTCAGGTATTGTTTGACCTGGTAAGTAAAAGAGATGCCGCCTATACCCTTTCCACCAATAGTGGAGATGTGTTGGTTGATGAGATCCGTACGCACCGCCGTATTGAACTGTGGGGTGAAGGGTTTAACCTGAATGACTTCCGTCGTTGGAAAATTGCGGTAGACCGCACCGGAAGCAACCACAGGGCAGATGCTGTACTTACGCTGCCTGTTGGAGATAAAAGATATTATTATCAATTGCCACAATCTGAGCTGGATGCTAATATCAATATACCGGCAGCGGATCAGAACCCGTGATGAATTTAGAATGTAAGATGGGGTGATTTACCGCCAAGACTTGAAGGCGCTAAGTAACGCCATGGCGAGCCTTGCGCCTTCGTGTCCTGGCGGTAAATCGCCCCCTTCTTAAAAATAAAATCTCCCAATCGCCTCAAACTCTTTCCCATCTTTTAATTCACTGCTCATGCGATTTAAATCTTTACTTCTTACGCTCGCTGCCTTTCTCCTGTGCTCTTCGCTGGCGCTTGCCCAACAAGTAGTACAAGGCCGTGTAATGGCTTCTTCCGGTATTCCACTCGCGGGTGTCAGTATCAGTATCAAGGGTACAGATGCCGGCACATCTTCGGATAATGAAGGCCGCTACCGCATCAATGCCGCAGCCAATGCCATTCTGGTATTCACCATGGTAGGTTATACGCCCAGGGAAATCGTCGCCAATGCCACTACCCTGGATGTAACCCTCGAACCGATCCTGGCCAATTTGCAGGAAGTGGTTGTAACCGGTTATACCACACAAACCCGGAAACAATACACGGGTTCTGTCGCCCGTATATCCGGTTCCGATGTCAACCTGCAACCCATTGGTTCTTTTGATCAGCTATTACAGGGACGTTCACCGGGCCTGTTGATCCAAAGTCAAAGTGGTCAACCAGGCTCTGCCGCATCGGTTACCATACGCGGAAAGGGTTCTGTACTGGGTGGTACCCAACCCCTCTATATAGTTGACGGAATTCAAGTGACCGGGGCTGACTTCCAGGGAATCAATCCGGCTGATATCGAAACCTACAATGTATTGAAAGACGCGGTCGCCACTGCCCAATATGGGTCACGTGGTGCCAATGGAGTGATCGTAATCACAACGCGCCGGGGTAAAAATGCAAAGACCCGATTGAGTTATGATTTTCAATATGGCACGCAAACCCTTCCCAAAAGTCAATTGGATCTGATGACTTCGAGGGAAAAATTGGATTATGAATTGTTCTATGACCGCCCCGATGGACTCAATCCCTTTGGTTGGTCACCGGATGATGTGGACAGTCTGGCTAAAATTGTTGCCAATTGGGACGATGCTGTTTTCCGTAAGGCCAGGACCCAACAACATATATTGAGTGCTACCGGCGGAAACGATAAGACCCGATTCTTTCTTTCCGGTTCGGTCTTTAACCAACAAGGGCTCGTACGGGCTACATCCCTTCGCCGTTATACCGGCCGGGTCAATCTGGATCATACAGCCGGTGCGGTAAAATTTAGTCTGTCTACTACCCTGGGTGTATCTAACGCGACGAATACCGACGAGAATGACAATATCATCTCCACCCCATTGAATGCCTATCGATGGACCCTTCCCTATATCACCCCTTATTTACCCGATGGCAGCTATAACCTCCTTGACCCAGGTGGAAACCCCAACCCCTTACCTGAACTTTTTCTGAATACCAATAAGAACAAGCAACTCAAAGGCATTGGCGTGGCCAGTATTGAATACCGGGCCCCTTTTATGAAAGGACTGACTGCCCGTACCCAATGGGGTATTGATTTTACCGATAATCAGGGAGAGAATTACATTGACCGCAACACACAGGAAAATAATGTGGTCCCCGGTGGCGGAGGTGCCCTGCAAGTAACCAATCTGAGAAGAGTGCGTACCACGGGGACCACTTCCCTGCAATACGAAAGAAAATCAGGTGACCACAATTGGGGAGTCGGGCTTTACCAGGAGATCGTCAAGCGCAAGACCGAGACCAATGGTTTCTTTGGTTTTGGTTTGGTTGGCCCCATTCGCAATGCCTCGGGTATTACCCCCGGCAATGCCACCAATAATTATATCCCGGTGGTGAATGGAAATGCCACTGAAGATGCCTTGCTTTCTTATTTTACCATCGCCAATTATGACTATCAGGGAAAATACTTTGTCAACCTGACCGGAAGAAGGGATGGAAGTTCCCGATTGGCCGAAGGCAACAAGTTTGTCAACTATGGTGGAATTGGTTTGGGCTGGGCTGTCACCGCCGAACCCTTTATGCAACAACAACAGGTGTTCAATAACCTCAAACTCAAATTCAGCTACGGTTCTGCAGGTAATGCGGATATTGGTAATTCATATGAGGCGCTCGAACAGTTTGGTCCCGTTTCTTACAATGGTGCACCCGGATTGTCATTGGTCAACCTGAGAAAGGACCAGTTGAGTTGGGAAACCAGAACCACCGCCAACCTGGGTGTAGAATTTACCACGATGAAAAACCGGCTTTCCGGTACAATTGAATTATTCAATAGTATTACCCGGGGCTTGTACCTCAACCGCCTGCTTTCTTCTACCAATGGTGTGGGAAGCATCCTGACCAATCTGGGACAATTGCAGAACCGGGGTATTGAAATCTCTCTTGATTACAACCTGGTAAACCAGGGTGGATGGAATCTGAATGTGTTTGCAAACTGGACAGGCAACCAGAGTATCATCAAAGCCCTGGATGGCAATAATGAAATCATCTCCGGTATCAATATCAACCGTATTGGTTCCGTGGCCAACAGTATTTATCTGGTACGCTATGCCGGGGTTGATCCGGACAATGGGGATGCCCTATATCTGAAGGCAGATGGAAAGACCATTACCAATGTATATGATCCTTCGGATGCGGTGATCGTTGGACAATTTGATCCCAAAGGATTTGGGGGCTTCGGGACTTCTGTTTCCTACAAAGGAGTGGAACTTTCCGCCCTTTTCACTTATCAATACGGTTACCAGGTGTTCAATCAGGCCCGGGTGGATGTAGAGAACCCTCAATACTGGTTTTCCAATCTGAACCGCGACCTGTTGCGCGAATGGCAGAACCCAGGAGATATAACGGATATTCCTTCGCCCTTTAGTGATTTCCAGGCAGCTACCACGCGCTTTCTGGAGAAGGGTGATTTTCTCCGGTTCCGGAACCTGACCCTGAGTTATTCACTGCCCAACAAATTACTGGGGAAATGGGATATGACCCACCTGCGTGTTTTTGCTCAGGCGCAAAACCTGCATACATGGTATAGTTTCAAAGGCTACGACCCCGAAGTGTTTACCGGTATCTTAACCGGTGCGGTTTACCCCGCGCTGCGCGTATTTACCATGGGTGTAAGTGTAGGACTGTAAGTCTGTGGCCGTTTATTTATTCAATATTGATTATTCATATCTGCGATAAGCAGTTGAATATGTTAAAAAAAAGCGCAACAAATGAGAAATAAAATATCGTTGCTGTTAATGATGGTAACAACAGGAATACTGTTGGTGTCCTGTAAAAAGGTGGTGGACCTGAAACCTACTCACACTCTTGATGGGGACCAATTCTTTACTTCGGTAGGTGATTATGAATTTGCCCTGAATGCCGCGTATGACAGGTTGAAACAAAACAGTATGTATGCCGGTGTGAATGGAGGGAGTATTTTTCTCTGCGCCGTGGATGTAGCCGGAGATAACTTCTATGGAGGCCCTGCCAACTTAGGCGCGATGAATCCCTATTTCCGTTGGAACTACACGGCGGATGAAGCCTCGGTACAAGGTGGATGGGATGCTGTTTACAATGTCATTCAACAAGCCAATATCACCCTGCGCGGGCTACAGCGATTCCGGACAAGCGATCCACTTACGGTCAACCGTATTGAAGGACAGGCGAGGGCCTTGCGCGCTTATATGCATTTTGAAGCCATGCGCTGGTGGGTGGATGATTATGCCCGTAATTCACAGGAACCCGGCATTCCTTATGTTGACACATTCAATGTGGAGTTAATGCCTGCCCGGGGAACCGTTGCACAAACCTATGATGCGATGGAAGCTGACCTGAAATTGGCAAAGGAGCTGTTGTCGGATATCGATGAGCCTATACAATCCATCAGTTCAGCTTCTGCCACCAACCGGGCTTATATTGATTCACTGGTTTGTAACGCCATGTTGGCTCGTATGTACCTGTATGCCGGTGAATCCGACAGCGCCATAAAATATTCCAGTATGGTGATTGCTGCCAGACCTTTGGCCAATGCAGTAGAGTTTCCCTTGATATGGCAGGATGGTACCACCCGGGAGGTGGTATGGTCCATCAAATTTCAGGCAGGTGATGCCGCCCTGGCAAGAGAGATCTACCAACCCGCAGGTGACCAATTATCCTGGAGACCCGTAACCGCTTTATTGAACCTGTATGATCCGACTGATGTGCGGTCCGCTGCCTATTGGGTAAACCGAAACGGGCGTATGGTATTGAATAAATATTTTGCCAAGACCACTTCAGGTGCAAGTCCTGATGGCGTTACTGATTATAAAATATTCCGTACCGGAGAAATGTACCTGATCCGTGCAGAAGCAAGCGCAAATAAAGGACTTGATGCCAGTTCCCTGGCCGACCTCAATACCTTGCGCGCTGCCCGTAATGCTGCCACGGGAACGGAATCAGGAGCCGCCTTGCAGGCAGCCATTGCCACCGAACGCAGGAAGGAACTGGTGGTAGAAGGCCATCGATTCTTTGATCTGAAACGCACCACGCGCAGCATCAGCCGCACACAAAACTGCAGCAACTTCTGTAGCCTGGCATCCGGTAGCCGTGCCTGGAACCTGCCTGTTCCCCAAACGGAAATGATCGCCAATGACAATATGGAACAAAACCCCGGTTACTAATTCAAATCAATCGGACATGAAAAGAAAATTATTCTCCTTTAGTGCAACGATTCTTATACTGGCTTTGGCGCTGATCGGTTGTAAAAAAAATAACGTGTTTGGTGACCTGATCCCAAATACAGACCGGGTGATCGCTGAATTCAGTGACCCTTCACCGGAACGTACACTGGCCATGGATTTTTCCACCACGGAAAAAGAAGTCACTGTCGCGGACCTGCGTTTGTTCATCCGGTCAAAACCCGGTGGAAATGTCGCCGTAAAATTTGCCGCCAGCCCAACCATTGTAGCCGACTACAATTCTGCCAATGGAACAAATTATTTAGCCATTCCTCAAAGCCTTTTCCAATTCATCAATACAGAACTGGTACTCAATGAAACCGAAAGGGAAAAACCCATTCGCATCAAACTAAAACCATCCGACCTCGTGAATGACTCGTATGCGCTTGGGTTAACTATTACCGAAGTAATGGATGGGGAGATCAGTGAAAGAAGTTATCAACAGCTCATCATCCTCTCTGTAAAAAACAAATACGATGGATTGTATGAGGTTACGGGATCCTGTGTGGACCTATTGGGTGTGTACACAGGAATGTACCCCAGCGTCAATGTGGGACTTCGTACAGCGGATGCCGTGTCGGTGGATTACCTGAACCCCGATTTTTCGGTGGGTCCCCCGTTGAATGAAAACGCCTATATCATTGAAAATGCAACAACCGGTGCTCCTGCCTGGTTATTCTCCCCCCCGTTTTGTATTTGACCCCAATACGGATAAGGTCATTGACATCCTGGATAATGATGGCGGTGCCCCGACGGGTGTTGTAGATCCAGCCGGGCCCAATCAATTCACAGAGAATGGTCCGGACGATAAAGAGTTCACGATAAAATACACGGTATTTGGACGATTCACAATAACGGAGACTTGGACCTATACCGGACCCCGATGAAAAACATTCAAGTAGTAGATGTAATGGTTCAGGGGTAAAAATTCATGGACGGGTAATAGATAAAATGAGAATAGAAAAGAAGAAGGTACTTTTATCCCATAGCAATTAAATAGAGGATTACCGATCATAAACGTTTTCTCATGTGTAGGTCAAATTTTTGACCAAGCAGGTGGTTGTCTAGCCGGCCTGCTTCTTTTTTTTACCAGGATTAGAGGATTTAAGGGATTGCCTAAAACCTGAAAATCAAATAAACAATCCAACTAATTTACCAGGATTATTGCATTTGAGGATTAAAGGGATTGCCTAAATCCTGAAATTCAATAAAAAATCAATCCAGGTAATCCTTAAATCTTAAAATCCTGGCCAAGACTGTTGTTTGCTATTCCCCCCACACGTTATCCTCTCCCTTAATCCATTTCTTCACCAGATCTGTGGTCACTGACTTGGGTCTTTCGATCGGCATACCCAAGGCACGATCCCAAATAAGGCTGGTCAATACGCCAAGCGCACGGCTTACAGCAAACAGTACGGTATAGAATTCATATTCCACCATACCAAAGTGTACCAGCAGGGCGCCACTATGCGCATCTACATTGGGCCAGGGATTTTTGATCTTGCCCATGGATTGAAGAATGGGAGGTACGACCTCATAAATATTCCACACGGTATTAACCAGTGGATCATTAGGCATGTGTTCTTTACCAAAGGCCATTTGGGCGGTAAACCGCGGATCGGTCTTGCGTAACACCGCGTGGCCATAACCGGGTACTACTTTGCCTTCGCTGAGTGTTTTCTTTACGTATTCGGCAATCTGTTCTTTGGAAGGAGATTTTGTACCCAGGCTATCCTGCATTTCAAATATCCACTTGATCACTTCCTGGTTGGCCAATCCATGCAAGGGTCCGGCCAATCCATTCATACCCGCTGCATAGGAAAGATAAGGGTCAGCCAATGCGCTACCCACAAGGTGTGTAGCATGGGCCGATACGTTCCCGCCTTCATGATCGGCATGGATGGTCATGTACAAGCGCATCAGTTTCTTGAAACTCTGGTCTTCGTAACCCAGCATATGCGCAAAGTTCCCGGCCCAGTCAAGCATCCCGTTGGGCTCAATGTGTTCGCTGTTCTTATATTTTCTACGATAGATATAAGCGGCCACGCGAGGAAGACGCGCGATCAATACCATCGCATCATCAAAGGTTGGTTCCCAGTATTCTTTTTTATTGATTCCCTTGGAATAGGCTTTTTGAAAAAAACTTTCTGTTTGCAAAGCCATCACCGCTGCTACAAACATCGTCATGGGATGGGCATGTAAAGGAAAAGCATCGATGGTACGAAAAACATGGGAGGGGACATGCGAACGTCGTTGCCAGATTGAAGTAATGTATTCCACATCTTCATCCGAGGGCAATTCACCCAACAACATCAGGTAAAACAATCCTTCGGGCATGGGTTCGGTTCCGCCTTTGAACTTGGGAAGTTTTTCCCGGAGTTCAGGAATGGTATATCCACGAAAACGGATCCCTTCCTGGGCATCCAGCAGTGAGGTCTCTGTAACCAACCCGGTCATACCACGCATCCCCTGGTAAACCTGCGACAGTTGTACCTCTCCGATCACTTTATTTCCATGTTCTTTGAGGATCTCTTTGATCTCGGCTGCTGCTGTTTCCGCTTTTACTTTGAACCTGTCCTTTAGGATACCCATATACTAAGATTTAACAATAAAGATAATATGAAGGCGCTTAAAAATACTGTTACCTAAGGCACAGAACAAATTATTTGTCAGAAAGTTGAAAAAATGAGGGCCAAATCATTTGGGCGTCTTGCGGTAAAGCCAATAGGCTACGGCAGTGAACAAGATATTCGGTATCCAGGCCGCCAATAAGGGAGGCAATCCGGCATTGGTGGAAAAAACGGTGGAGAACCGGTCAGACAATACAAAAAGGGCGGCAATGATAAAGCCCAATGCCAGGTGAAGTCCGCTTCCCCCACGGGTTTTCCGGCTGGCGATAACCGCGCCGATCAGGGTCAATAATAAAACCGCAGCCGGTGTGGCCGTGCGGCGATAAAGTTCAACTTTGTAGGTGTTCAACCCTTCGGATCCACGCAGGGACTGACTGCGGATAAAGCTTTTTAGTTCAGGTGACGTGAGTTTATCTTTCAGGTATTGGTCCTTTTTCAGTTCATCCGGTTTGATCGAAAGATCCAGAAATTTTTCGGGCAACAGTTCAACCTTCTCCCCCATGCTGTCTACTATTCGCTCTACCGCATTTTGGGCCTGCCATTTCTTCTTGGCCGTATCCCAGCGAAGCAGGTCAGCCCGCAGGTTATAGTTGATCTTATCCCCTTTGATCCGGTCCATAAAAAAACCCATCGCGGTTTTTGATCCCGTATCATAGTCTTTAAAGCCCACATAGGTATTTGTATCGGCGCGCCGGTAGGTCATGGATTTCCGGTCGTTGAAGGTAGAGGGGTTGTTCTGGTCCACATACCGGGTCTGAAAATCACCTCTTTTCTCATTGCCTTTTGGAATGATGATCCGGTTGGCATAATAAAGCATTAAACCAAGCAGAATCCCACCCACCAGATAGGGTCGCAGGAACCGGTTATAACTGGTGCCGCTGGCGAGAATGGCAATGATCTCGCTGCGTGTTGCCATCTGGCTGGTAAAGAAAATAGAAGCGATAAAGACAAAAAGGGGGAAAAGAAGTCCCCAGATCCAGGGAATGAAACCCGACCAGTAGGCCGAGATCAATCGAGATGTACTAAACCCGGATTTGACAAAATCGTCCGCCTTCTCACTGCTATCCACGGCGACGGCGATCACGGTAAATAACAGGAGACAAAAGAAAAAGGTCACCAGGAGTTTCCGAAGTATGTACCAATCCAGCTTTTTCATCCGCTGCGAAGTAAATGAATATTACCCAAAAACCCGGGCGAATGCCTGTTAGGAATCCCCTAAATCGCCATAGTGACGCGCTTCCTTCGTGGAAATTTACCTTTCGTGTCAGTTTTTCTTCCGTTGGTCGGTTTTTGGTTGAAAAAGCCCCTTTCCCTGAAATATTTTTGCTCCCTCAACGACAAACAGAGAAACGACTTAACATGAAACGAATGCTAACAGGCCTGTTAGGCCTTATCCTAACCCTCAGTACCCAGGCTCAATCCATCAAAGGGATGGTAAAAGACGAGAATGGTAAACCCCTGGCCGCTGCAAATACCACTTTGCACCGCGCCAATGATTCCTCCCTGGTAAAATTTACCGTGACCAACACAGAAGGCAATTACGAGTTCGCCGGAATTGGGGAAGGGAACTACTATGTGCAGTTTACACACGTAGGACATGAAACCGCAAAAACAGCCGTTTTTTCCCACAAAAATTCAGGTGAATCACAAGTACCTGTATTGACCATGCAAAAACAAGGTACCAGCCTGCAGAATGTTACCGTTGTGGCTCGCAAACCCATGATCGAAGTAAAAGCCGATAAAATGGTGGTGAATGTGGAAGGTACGATCAATGCCGTGGGCAATGACGCGCTGGAACTCTTACGCAAATCACCCGGTGTGCAATTGGATAAAGATGACAATATCAGTCTCTCCGGGAAAAATGGAGTGCAAGTGTATATTGACGGAAAACCTTCCCCACTTTCCGGAGCCGATCTTACGGCCTATCTCAAGAGCATGCAATCTTCACAGATCGAAACCATTGAGATCATTACCAACCCTTCTGCCAAATATGATGCTGCCGGTAACGCAGGTATCATCAATATCCGGTTGAAGAAGAATAAATCCTTTGGTACCAATGGATCCATGAATGCCGGTTACAATATCGGGACATTCCCCAAATACAATGGTGGTATTAACCTGAACCACCGTGACAAGGGGATCAATATCTTTGGCAGTTACAATTACAATTGGAATAAGAATACCAATCAGTTCTTACTGTACCGGGAGCAACTGGACACCCTCTTTGATCAACGCAATACGATGTTTGGGCGGAACAAGAGCCATGGTTTCAAAGCCGGGGCTGATCTTTTCCTCAATAATAAAAGCACGATCGGTGTGCTGATCAATGGAAATATCAGCCAGAACGAAATGAAGACGGATAGCAAAACCCCGATCTCCTATATTCCAACCGGTTTAGTTGACCGTATTCTTACTGCCAACAATGAATCAGAGAACAAAAGGCACAATGTCAATTTTAACCTGAACTACCGCTATGTCGATACAGCCGGGCGTGAACTGAATATGGATGCCGACTATGGTCTGTTCCGGATCAAATCCGATCAGCTTCAACCCAATGTGTATTTTGATCCAACAATGACCAATCAACTGAGCCAGGCGATCTACAATTTCGTTTCTCCCACGGATATTGACATCTATACCTTTAAAGCCGATTATGAGCAACCTTATAAAGGCGGCAAACTGGGTGTTGGGTTAAAGACCTCCGTGGTAAGTACCTCCAACAATTTTGCCCGCTTTAATGTGATCGGAAATTCCAAGGATCTGGATGTTGACCGGAGTAACCATTTTGATTACACGGAAAACATCAATGCCCTGTATGTGAATTATAATAAATCCTTTAAAGGGTTTGCCATCCAGGCAGGCCTTCGTTTGGAAAATACCAACAACAAGGGCGAATCCTATGCTTTGTTTTCCAATGGCAGCATTAATGAAGGAAGTGGTACTACTCCGCTCGACCGGAATTATACCAACCTCTTCCCCAGCGCCTCAGTGACGTTTAACAAGAACCCGATGAAGCAATGGAGTTTTACCTATAGCCGCCGGATCGACCGTCCCGCCTATCAGGATTTAAACCCCTTTGAATTCAAATTGGATGAATACACTTTCCAGAAAGGAAATACCGACCTGCTGCCTCAGTACACCAATAGTTTTGGCATCACGCATGTTTATAAATACAAACTGACTGCCACCCTGAACTATAGCCATGTGGCAGATATGTTCACGCAGTTGGTAGACACTACTGAAAATTCAAAATCATTTATTACCAAAGAGAACCTGGCCAACCAGGATATCATCAGCCTGAACCTGAGTTATCCGTTCATGTACAAATCGTATATGGCCTTTATGAACCTCAATACCTATTACTCCATGTACCAGGCTGATTTTGGAGGTGGTTCACGCAAGATCGACCTGGATGTGTTCTCCTTTACTTTTTATATGCAGAACACCATCAAATTTGGCAAGAAGAAAGCCTGGACCGGTGAGTTGAGTGGCTGGTATGCGGCCCCCAGCATCTGGCAAGGTACTTTTGAAAGCCGCCGGATCTATTCGATCGATGCAGGCCTGCAAAAAAATATTCTGAAAGGAAAAGGAAACCTGAAGGCTTCGGTTAGTGATATCTTCCGCACCTTGCGGTGGAAAGGATCCAGCAATTTCGCCGGACAACTTACCGTGGCCAGCGGCAACTTTGAAAGCCGTCAGTTCAAAATCAACTTTACCTACCGCTTTGGTAGCAACCAGGTAAAAGCCGCCCGCCAGCGAAATACCGGTGTGGATGATGAGAGCAAACGCGTGGGTAGTGGAGGTGCAGGAGGAATCGGGCAGCAAGGAAATAAGGAATAAGAAACGGAAAATAAGGAATAAGGAAGTAGGAGAATAATGTCCCTCCCTTCCTTATTCCTTATTTTCCGTTTCTTATTCCTTATTTTAAAGTCTTCGCTTCACTCGCTCCACCATTTCTTTTTTCCATACCGCAAAGCTGCCTTGCTCGATTTGTTTGCGGGCCTCGGCAACCAGCCACAAATAAAAGGCAAGGTTGTGTACGCTGGCAATGGTCAACCCCAATATTTCTTTTGACTTAATCAAATGACGGAGATAGGCTTTTGAATAATATTCGCTAAAGGCACAACCGATTCCTTCATCAATGGGTGACAGGTCGAATTCCCATTTCTTGTTATCAATATTGATCACGCCATTGGAGGTAAAGAGCATCGCATTTCGGCCGTTTCGGGTGGGCATCACACAGTCAAACATATCCACTCCCATACCGATACATTCCAGGATATTCCAGGGGGTTCCCACGCCCATCAGGTAACGCGGTTTGTCGGTTGGCAGGTGATCACAACACCATTCGCAGATCTCGTACATCACCGGTTCGGGTTCGCCCACACTTAATCCGCCGATCGCGTTCCCGGTGGCATCCTTGGCGGAAATATATTCACAGGACTGCTTTCGCAGGTCTTTGAATGTACCACCCTGCACGATGGGAAAAAGGTTCTGGGTGTACCCATACTTATCCGGGGTGTCGGCAAACTGTTTTACACATCGGTCAAGCCAACGGTGGGTTAGTTCCATGCTGGTGCGTGCATAGGTATAGTCACTACCTCCCGGTGGACATTCATCAAAAGCCATGATGATATCACCACCGATGGAACGCTGAATATCCATGACCTTTTCCGGCGAAAACAGATGTTTGCTTCCGTCGATATGGCTCTGAAAAGTGACACCTTCTTCCTTGATCTTTCGGGTACCGGAAAGCGAAAAGACCTGGTAACCGCCACTATCGGTCAAAATGGGCCGGTCCCAATGCATAAACCGATGTAAGCCGCCCGCCTGTTCCAGCAGAGTTAAACCCGGTCTTAAATAAAGATGATAGGTATTGCCCAGGATGATCGAGGCCTTTACCTCCTCCTGCAACATTTGTTGGGAAACCGCCTTTACACTCCCTACAGTTCCCACCGGCATAAAGATCGGAGTCGGGATGCTCCCATGGTCAGTCACCACGGTTCCGGAACGGGCCTTGGTATCCTTACAGGTAGCCCCTAAACTGAATTTCAACGCAGCCATAACTGCAAATATCCAATCTCCACTTCATAATTTATTAACATTTGTGAAATCATTTACCGGGCTGCCCTGCTGCACCCATGCTATTTTCGCAGTTATGGATTTTCCGGAACTACTCCAAAACTGGCCGCTTATTCTCTTTATCGCCCTGGCGGTCGTGGCATTTATCCAGTTGTTCTATTACCTTTTCTTTTTTACGAGAGTGTCTTTCTATCGGCGTAAACAACGGGAAAGATACCAGCAACACCCGGTATCGGTGGTGGTCTGTGCCCGGGATGAGGACGAACACCTCGCGCGAAATGTTCCCGGACTTTTAGTCCAACAATACCCCTCCACCTATCAGGTCGTAGTGGTCAATGACAATTCATTGGATGATTCAAAGTATATACTTCAGGAATTAAAAAAGACTTTCAAGGACCGCATCCATGTGGTGGAATTGACCCAGGAAGCCAAATTGATCAGTGGTAAAAAATACCCATTGTCCATCGGGATCAAGGAATCCAAATACGAGGTGCTGCTGTTGACCGATGCCGATTGCGTTCCCGCGAGTGAGCATTGGGTACAAAAAATGCAGGATGCCTATGATGAGCAAACAGAGATCGTATTGAGTTATGGCGCCTACCACAAAAAATCAGGACTGCTCAATAAGATCATTCGTTTTGAAACCTTTCATTCAGCTATCCAATACCTCAGCTATGCATTGGCGGGTATACCTTATATGGGTGTAGGCCGTAACCTTTCGTATAAAAAAGATGTTTTCATGCGGCACAAAGGGTTCTCTTCCATCAATCACATACCCGGAGGGGATGATGACCTTTTTGTCAATAAAGCAGCCAACAAACGAAATACAGCCGTAGTCCTCGATCAAGAAGCATTTACCCTCTCCTATCCTAAGCAAACCTGGAAGGCCTGGATGAACCAGAAGACCCGGCACTATTCTACCTCTCGCTACTACAAGCCCTTGCATAAATTCCTGCTTGGATTGTATTCGTTCAGTTCCTTTCTTTTTTATCCGCTGCTGGTGGTTTCGGCCCTTTTTTATGATTGGCAATTATCCCTGATCGTTTTTGGAGCCCGCCTACTTGTACAAGGTGTCGTGTATTATTTTGCGATGAAACGGCTGAATGAAAAAGATCTTTTCCCGCTGTTTCTGTTGTTTGACCTTTGGATGTTCTTTTATTATATCATCTTTGCCCCGGCATTATGGAAAAGACCCCGTCAAACCTGGAACTGATCACCCGGTACTTCGCCGATTTTACACCGGAACAACTGGATCAACTTACCCAACTGGGCCCACTCTACCAGGAATGGAATGAGAAGATCAATGTTATTTCGCGTAAGGATATTGAAGGGTTGTATGAAAAGCATGTACTCCATTCGCTTTCCATCGCCGCTGTGTTTGAATTTGAACCTGGAACAGCGATCATTGATATCGGAACCGGAGGCGGTTTTCCCGGAATCCCTTTGGCAATTTTCTTCCCCGAAGTAAAGTTTCACCTGGTGGATAGCATCGGTAAAAAACTCAAGGTGGTAGAAGCCGTGGCGGAAGGTATCGGGCTCCAAAATGTCACTATCCAACATACACGCGCGGAGGAGATCAAAAACCGAAAATTTGATTTTGTGGTGTCAAGGGCGGTGGCTCCGCTTGGTGAATTGTGGAAATGGGGGAAACCCTTATTGAAAAAGAGCAAGCCCCAGGCTGAATCTACCTCCCAACATGGGTTGATCTGTTTGAAAGGTGGCGATCTGGCCGCTGAGATTCAGGAAAGTGGAACCCGACCACGCCTGATGGAAATCCACGATATCTTCTCCGAGGAATTTTTCCGCGAAAAATTTGTTGTCTACGTACCTCTGTAGCGCCAAAACCCGCTATCAAAAATACCGGAAAGTGGTATTGGTGAAACCCGGTTGAATCTTGACCTTTGCCCTATGAATGAAATAACGGTTTGCATTGTTGACGACAACCGCGACCTCCGTTGTGCACTGGAGGAGATCATCGGCATGTCGGAGGGGTACAAGTGTATCGGCACCATGTCCACCCCACGTGAAGCCCTGGAACGCATCCCCGAACTGATGCCCAATGTTGTACTCATGGATATCAATCTCAACAGTGATGAAAGTGGAATCGACTGTGTACGCGAACTAAAGCCCCGTGTTCCGATGACCAATTTCATGATGTGTACTGTCTATGAAGAAGATGAGAAAATTTTTGAGGCCCTGAGAGCCGGCGCCAGTGGATATATCCTCAAGAAAACAGCCCCGGCAAAAATGCTTGAAGCCATCAAAGACCTCAATGAAGGTGGCGCACCCATGAGCAGCCAGATCGCAAGAAAAGTGGTATTTACCTTCCAACACCAACAAGCCCCCAAATCGCAGGAAGGGATTGATGACCTCTCCAATCGCGAAAAAGAAATCCTGGAACTCCTATCGCGCGGACTCATGTACAAAGAAATCGCCGCCGAATTATTCATTAGCCAGGAGACGGTAAGGAAACATGTGTATCATATCTACGAAAAATTGCATGTCAATAATAGGGTGGCGGCTGTAAATCGCTATTTTGGGCGTGAAACCAACTAATAAGTGATTACACTTACTCATTTTAGCAAAAAATACCACTAAAGTGGTATTTGGGGGTATGTCTGCTCTAAATACCTTTAGTCCAGCATATTAATTGCAGCTTGTTCAAACTATTAATCGTAAACCTTATTCTCTGGCAAGCAAAAGTCCCCTCCGGGGCCTTGATCAAAAACCAAAACCCTCCTTACGGAGGGTTTTGCCATTATATATGTTCGAAAAATCTATGTGACCTATTCAGGCCATTTCAATTCAAGTTTGTTGTTTTTTGACTCAATATCTGCCATTCTTCGGGTCGGGTCGATCTGAATCAGGGTAATATCTGTGAGTTTACGATTGGTCTCAAGCACATAGGTTTCGTGGGTCCATTTCCAGGAAGGATGAACTGAACGGGCAGGTGCACCTTGTTCAGCCGGTTTTTCACCAAACATATCATAGAGCGGAACATAATGCAGTTCGGAGCTGCCATCACAGGTGGTGATCTGCAGATCGATCGGCATGGGCATTTCACCAATCCGACGCAACCGGATCTTGGTACCCTTTCCATCCTGCCAAAGGCTATCGATCGCATAATCGATCGTTTTAGTCGTATACACCCAGTATTCTTTATACCAATCCAGTTTCATCTGGCTGGCTTTTTCTGCGATCTTGAGAAAATCATTCAGGTTGGGATGTTTATACCTCCATTGCTTATAATACTCCAGCAGTATACGGTCCCTTGTTTCTGCCCCAACGATGTATCCCAATTGCTCCATAAATACCGCCCCTTTGGAATAGGCAGCTAAACTATAGGCATAATTGGTGTTGAAATGATCGGCATGGGTGGACATCGGCTCTTCCAATCCGGAACGTACAAGGGCATAATATCCGTTGTAGCTGTCCTCTTGCGGATAGGGGTTCGATCCTCCCTCCAAAAAGGCCATGGCCCTTGAATCCGCATAGCTGGTAAACCCTTCATCCATCCAGGCATAGAGTGATTCGTTTGTCCCCAGCATCATCTGATACCAACTGTGCATCCATTCATGAAGCCAGGCACCCGGTGAGGCCAGTAAAGTTGCCATGGGGTATTCCATACCTCCATCACCACCATGGATAAAGGAATATTGTTTGTAGGGATACTCCCCAAAAGTTTTTTCAATAAATGGTAAAACCTTCTCCGCATCATCGAGGATCTTTTCCCAGGTAGCGGGATTGTTGGCCCCTTTTTTATACAGCAAATGAAGGACGAGGTCATTCTTCACTTTCCGGGTCATGTGTTTGAATTCAGGATCGGCTGCCCAAACAAAATCATGCACATTGGGTGCGGAGAAATGCCAGGTTAATTTTTCGCCTTTGGGGGCAGCCACTTTCACCCCGGCATCTTCATATCCATAACCGATCTCATTGGCATTTTGTAAATAACCAGAACCGCCCAAAATGTAGTTTTTGTCAATGGAGATACGCACATCAAAATCGCCCCAGATACCATAGAACTCGCGGGCCACATAGGGCGTGGGATGCCAGCCTTCCTCATCGTACTCACACATTTTTGGATACCATTGGCTCATCGAATAACGCACTTTGGTACTCGGGTTATCGCGTCCGCTGCGACGGATCTGTAAAGGCACTTGTGCTTCAAAATCCATATCAAAAACTACTTTGCCTCCGGGCAAAATGGGTTTATCCAATTTTACTTCAAGAATGGTCTCCTTCATTTCAAAAGACTGTGGCTTACCATTCATCTTCAGGGAATTGATCTTTTGATACCCGATCTCTTCGGGTTTCAGTTTGGATATCCTGTCCCGCACACGGCCATCCCAATCGGGGCGGTTTCCGAGTTTTACGGTTCCCTGGTGACGGCTTCGCTCATCCATCATGCTTCCCGGTTGAAAGGCATTGAAATAAAGATGGTAAAATACACGTGTCAGTGTGTCCGGTGAATTATTCCAATACTCCAGTTTCTGTTTACCCGTGAACTGGTTGGTGGTCACGTTCATGTCAATGTCCATGTTGTACTTAACTTTCTGCTGCCACCGGCCTGATTGCGCATCAAGCGATTGGGCAAAAACAAAAAAACCGAACAATAACAAAGAGAACTTGCGCATATATTCCAATTTTGGAGGTTGGGGGCTAAGATAATCAAAACTACAGAGACACAGAGGCGCAGAGAATCATTCTCTGTGCCTCTGTGTCTCTGTGGTATTCATTAAATTGAACATTATAATGTAACAGAGGTTCGTAACAGCCTTCCGGTTGTATTGAAGAACAGGTATTTTTTCTGTACATCACTCTTGCGTACTTCGATCCGGTATTGCTCCGACCCACCGGGAAGCAGGAGCATGGCCGTTTCTTCCACTTCCCAGGCGCCATCTCCAAACTTGCTTTTTTCAAATCCATCCTTCACTTCGGTGGGCAGTTTTTCAAAACTCCATTCTTTCTCTGATCCTTTCCAAAGGCCTTTATTGGTATAGGTCGCCATCATCCGGTCTCCTTTCCATTCAAATTCCACCTGTACTTTGACCACAAAATCTTTGAATTCCACATGCTCGGCATTGGGGTACTGATTCGCAAAGGTTTCTTCTACGATCTTGGGTATTTCGCGGATCTGGGCCATAGCAGGTAAGGCAAAAACAGCGATCAGGCCAACTACAATTATTCTTTTCATAAATTTCATTTGGATATTATCAGGCAAAAATGGGACAGAAAATTGATAAAGAAATCTTATCATTTTCCCCGGCCGGCGATCACCAGCACGATCTCTCCTTTGACCGGTTTGGCCGAAAAGTGATCAAAAAGCGATTTTAGCGTGCCCCGGGCGGTTTCTTCAAACATTTTGGTGAGTTCGCGGCTGACAGAAGCAGGGCGGTCCTCGCCAAAATATCCGGCCAGTTCCTCCAGGGTCTTAACCAAACGCATGGGTGATTCATACAGGATCATTGTCCTTTCTTCTTCGGCCAGTTTTTTGAGCAGGGTTTGCCGCCCTTTTTTGGGGGGTAAAAATCCTTCAAATACAAACCGGTCTGTAGGTAGGCCGCTGTTCACGAGGGCGGGAACAAAAGCTGTGGCACCAGGCAGGGATTCCACTTTCACCCCTTGACGGATACATTCCCGGACAAGCAGGAAAGCCGGATCTGAAATTCCGGGAGTACCGGCATCGGTCACCAAGGCCATCTTCTTCCCGGCGAGCAATTGATCCACCAGGTGCTGCAGGACCTTATGTTCATTGTGTTGATGATAGGGCGACAGCGGTTTCTGTATCCCGTAGTGTTGAGCCAGGTGTGAGGTGTTGCGGGTATCTTCGGCCAGAATCAGGTCCACTTCTTTCAATACCTCCAGGGCACGAAGGGTGATATCCTTTAAATTACCAATGGGGGTGGGAACCAGATACAGCATAGTGTCCCGTTAGGTTCATTGAACTGAAACCTCAAAATATTCCATCACCGGATTGGCGAGGAGTTTACGGCTGGCTTCTTCGGCCAGTTGTTGGGCTTGTTCTTTGGAGTCAGCGTTGATCTGCAGACTGATATTCTTGCCTACCCGAACATCTTCCACGCCTTTTAAACCCAGATTGTCCAACCCACCCAATACGGCTTTTCCCTGAGGATCGAGCAGGTCTTTCAGCGGCATTACCTTGATCTGCACTGTATATGTCATGCTGTTTTATTTTTGAGTAACAAAGATAAGAGGATATACACAACCAGTACGACCGGAATGGCCAACCACTTCAGTAAAATGGCGGCCAGAATGCCTATTACAACCAGGAGATATTTTGGCCAGTTGGCAGCCGGGGAAAAACCGGAGAATTTTAAAGCCATCATGGGCAGTTTACTCACCATCAAAAAGGACAGGAGTAAAATGCTGCCGTACAACAAATATTTATTGATAAAAAGCGCTTGAAGACCGAGGGTCTGGTAATGCATGATCAGCGGAAAAGCAGCAATGGTGATGCCCGCTGCCGGTACTGGAAGCCCTTTGAAGCGTACCTGTTGGGCCGGATCAATATTAAACCGTGCCAGTCTCCAGGCTGCTGCCACAGGAATAAGAAAAGCAGGCATTAACCAGAGAATCGAGACATCCAACCCATCTGTTTCCTGGGCAAAACTCAAACGGAGTAATTGAAAAAGTATCAGACCCGGGGCCACGCCAAAGCTGACCACATCGGAGAGGGAGTCAAGTTGCTTACCCATTTCTGAATTGGCTTTCATCAACCGAGCCAGAAAACCATCCAGGAAATCGATCACCCCGGCTGCCAAAATAAAGAAAGCACCAAGGGCCATCCGCTCCGGAAGTTCCACGCTCGAAAAACCCATTTCCTGCAAATAGACAATGGCTTGTCCGGTTTGAAGGGTAAAGAGTATGGCCAGACAGCCACAAACCAGATTTAGCAGGGTGAATAAGTTGGGTATCTGTTTCATGCCGGCAAAATAAAGCTTATTTCTTCATCAGGGTTTCGATCTCTTCTACAGTGATGGGGATATTCTTCATCAGGTCTTTATGCCCGTTACGGGTAAGCCAGATATTGTTCTCTATCCGTACGCCCATTTGTTCTTCTTCAATATAAATACCGGGTTCCACTGTAAAGAGCATACCTGCTTTCACCGGCGCGGTGCGGGTGCCCAGGTCATGTACATCTACCCCCAGGTGGTGAGAAATACCATGATAAAGATATTTGCGGTAAGCGCGGTTCTCGGGATCCTCATTCTTCACATCACTCTTGCTGATCAATCCGAGTTTCAGGAATTCTTTGGTGGCTTCCTCTCCTACTTTATCCGTGTATTCCAAAACGGTGATACCAGGTTTCAGTATGCTTTTGGCATAGTCATGTAAATGAAGACAGGCGTTGTATACTTTCTTCTGGCGGGCGGTGAATTTTCCATTGACCGGAACCGTACGTGTCAGGTCGGCGCAATAACCTCCGTATTCAGCGCCAAAATCCATTAATATCAGTTCACCGGATTTGCATTCCGCATTATTGGAAACATAATGCAAAGTCCTTGCGCGGTCACCACTGGCAATAATGCTTCCATAGGCAGGCGCGGTGGCACGTTGGGAGAGGAAGGAATGCCAGATCTCTGCTTCGATCTCGTATTCCATCACACCCGGGCGTATAAATTTCAATAAACGACGGAAGGTGTTATCCGTGATATCAATTGCTTTTTGTACAACTTCAATTTCGTGGGCGGTCTTTATTCCCCGTAGTTCCTTCATGATCTTCGCAGCGCGGAGATAGGAATGTAATGGGTACCGGCTTTTCATGTCATCAATGAACCGATAATCACGCGTACGTACCAGCGAGGCCTTCCGGTCGTTCTCATTGCTGTCAAGATAAATATGATCTGCCAGGTGAATCCAGGTTTGTAACAAGGCATCTATAGCGTCAAGCCATACAATGGTCTTGATCCCACTGATCGCCTGGGCTTCGGCTACCCGTAACCGTCTGCCATCCCATTTTTCCTTGAGTTCGTTGGGTCGGACGAGGACAAGAACCTCCCTGAATTTTGGATCAGGGTTATCAGGAAAAAGGATGACCATGCTGTCTTCCTGCGTTACGCCGGATAACCAGAACAAATCGCTGTTTTGTTTGAAGCCATAAATCGCGTCTCCATTGGAGGGCACTTCATCATTGCTGACAAAGATGGCAATGGCGTTCTTTTCCATGGCTTTGACAAAACGTTCGCGGTTGCTGGTAAACAAGGCGGGGTCGAGGGGATGGTACTTCATGTAGCCGGTTTTTTGGGCAAAATTGTGGTAATAAAGACAGAATTCAGGCGTTATTAGGGGGAAAAGTATTAAAAGCCAGGGAGTTAAAAAAATATAAATCATTCAACAAACTCGCTGGTTTCTTAAAAACCATTCAAAGGTCTTTTATTTTTGGTGGATGCCAAGAAGCTAATTTACAATGTTTTAACTTTTTATCTACCTAAAAATACGAACATACGTTTGTACATCTAAGGCTTTTGATTATACCTTTGTACCCTTTAAAGCTTGCCACGACTATGTCAGTACATGTCATTGCCCTACCCACCGAAAACCTGGCCAAATTAGGCCTGAAACGTCCAGAGCGTATTCACTACCAAAGCAGCCCTGAGGAGTTGGCAGACGACACTCTTCGCTTGGGTGAAGGCCGTTTGAATGACACCGGTGCGCTGGTGATCGATACAGGAGAGTTCACGGGCCGTTCTCCAAAAGACAAGTTCATCATACGGGATACCATGACCGATAAGTCGGTCAATTGGAATGAATTCAACATTCCCCTCGATCCTAAATACTACGACGTCATTTATAATAAAGTGATCCAGTACCTGGATTCCCAAAAAGAGCTTTGGGTACGGGATTGTTATGCATGTGCTGATCCGCGATTCCGCACCTCTGTCAGGGTGATCAATGAGAAGCCCTGGACCAATCTTTTTGCCTACAATATGTTCCTGCGTCCGGAAGAAGAGGAACTCGATTCCTTCGAAGCGGAATGGCATGTAATCTCCGCGCCTGGTTTGAAACTGGACCCAAAAGAATGTGGTATCCGCCAGCACAATGTTTCCCTGGTTTCCTTTAAACATAAAACCATCATCATTGCTGGTTCGGGTTATACCGGTGAAACAAAAAAAGGTGTGTTTACCATTCTCAATTATATCCTTCCCCAACAGATGAATGTATTGAGCATGCATTGCAGTGCGAATATGGGTGAGGACGGTGATACCGCGATTTTCTTTGGATTGAGTGGAACGGGAAAAACGACGTTGAGTGCCGATCCGCAACGCCGCCTGATCGGCGATGATGAACATGGATGGAGCGATACCGGCATCTTTAATTTTGAAGGAGGGTGTTATGCCAAATGCATTAATCTCTCGGAAGAAAAAGAACCCGAGATCTTTCATGCCATACGCCCCGGTGCCCTTGTAGAGAACACGGTTTTCTATCCGGGGACCAACCGGATCAATTTTGACGACGACAGCATTACCGAGAATACCAGGGTATCCTATCCCCTGCACTTTATTAGCAACACACAAGAACCCTCCGTGGGTGGATTACCCACGAACATTTTTTTCCTTACCTGTGATGCCTTTGGGGTATTGCCCCCGGTTTCCAAACTGAACCCGGCACAGGCCATGTACCAGTTCATCAGCGGGTACACCGCCAAGATCGCCGGTACAGAAGCCGGTATCACAGAACCCAAGCCCACTTTCAGCGCTTGCTTTGGCGCCCCGTTTATCCCCCTTCACCCCGGTCGGTATGCCGAAATGCTGGGACGGAAAATGAAGGAGCATAATGTAAATGTCTGGCTGATCAATACAGGCTGGACCGGTGGCCCTTACGGTTTAGGCCGGCGCATGAAACTATCCTATACCCGGGCTATGATCACGGCCGCCCTCAACGGCCAATTGAATGAAGAGGAATTTGAAATGCACCCCTTGTTTGGCGTCATGATGCCCAAACGTTGTCCCGGGGTGCCAGTCAACCTGCTCAACCCCCGCTATACCTGGGCCGATCGGGATGCCTATGATACCCAGGCCATCAAACTCGCGCAATTGTTCATCGACAATTTTGCGAAGTATGCAGATGGGGTGAGCGAGGAGGTGAGAAAGGCCGCTCCGAAAACAAAAATTTGATCTTGATTTGAGGATTTAAGGATTATTTGGATTTTAAATACACGGATTACATCAATTTCCTGATTAATTTAGGGTATGATGTTCCGATGGATACCCCTTTTTGGCCTGTTCCTGATCGCCTTCTTTTCCGACTTCAGAACGGCGACCGTTTCGGACAATGATTACCTTGACTGGTCTGCCGACCGAAAGCTGACCTGGAGTGATTTCTCCGGCAAACCTGAATTGGGTACCGAGCGGGCCGCTCTCAGTTCAATTCAAATACATGTGGATTTTCGTTTCTCCAACAATGACCTGAAATGGAATATCCTTTGCCGTTTCAATAAGAAGAAATCCTGGGGCAAGACACAAACCGATTATATCCTGGCGCATGAACAGGCGCATTTTGACATCACTGAATACCATGCCCGAAAACTCCACGAACGATTACATGCCTTTAAAAAAAGTGGAGACAAGGATTATAATACCCGTTTGCAAGCTATTTACGAATCGACCATGAAAGAGGAAAATGCCATGCAGGAAACCTATGACCGCGAAACAAAGCATAGCATCCTTCGCAAAAACCAGGAAGAGTGGTTGGAAAAAATTGAAGGCCTGTTGAAAGAATCTGCGCCTTATGCAGACTATAGAAATCAGAACAAACCGTAAAGCTGGGCATCCACTTTGGTGATGATCTCACCCAGGTGTTCTTCATTCTCGGCAAATTTGTTCTTGTCCACATCGATCACGAGCAATTCCCCTTCTTTGTAGTTATCGATCCATTTGTTGTAGTACTCGTTCAATCGCTTGAGGTAATCGAGGCGGATGTTTTCTTCATATTCGCGACCACGTTTTTGTATCTGACCCACGAGGGTAGGCACAGAGGCGCGCAGATAGATGAGCAGGTCGGGGGGCTGCACCATCTGTTTAAGTGTTTGGAAGAAATCGAAATAATTATCAAAATCCCGTTTGCTCATCAACCCCATTTCATGCAGGTTGGGGGCAAAGATGTTGGCGTCTTCGTAAATGGTGCGGTCTTGAACCACGGTTTCAGTACCCTTGTGGATCTCTACGATCTGTTGCAGGCGACGGTTGAGGAAATAGATCTGCAGGTTAAAACTCCAGCGTGGCATATCCTCATAAAAATCATAGAGGTAGGGGTTATGGTCCACATCTTCAAACTGGGGTATCCATTTATAATGTTTGGCAAGGATCTCAGTGAGGGTTGTCTTTCCGGCGCCGATATTTCCTGCTACGGCAATATGTTTTGGTTTCTTGATCTTGGCCATTTCCAGGTCCCGGTTTAAAGTTTTGAAGGGGGCTAAAGATAGGGGAATTAATAATAATTCAATCCCATGGCCTGTCTGACCAGGGCCATCGTGGCCCGGGCACTGGTACGGGCCTTTTCCGCGCCTTTTTCCATGATCTCTGCCAGGTATTTCTCGTTGTGGATGATCTGATTGACCCTCTCCCGGATGGGGGCGATAAAGGCCACCATGTCTTCGGCCAGTTGTTTTTTCATATCCCCATAGCGGATCGAGGCCTGATCATAATCCTGATTGAATTTGGCCAACACCTCCGGGGCACTGACCAGTTTCATAAGCAGAAACAGGTTCTCGATATAATCAGGTTTGGGGGTATTGGGTTGGGTTGGACCGGCATCCGTTTTTGCCTTCATTACCTTTTTGCGGATAACCTCATCTTCATCGGCGAGGTAAAGGGTGGCGTTCTGGTTTTCGCTTTTGCTCATTTTGCCTGTACCGTCCAGGCTGGGCACTTTGATCAGTTCGGCGCCATAGTTGAATCCCTGGGGTTCAGGAAAGGTTTCACCATACCGATGATTAAACCGGTTCACAAAGTTGCGGGCCATTTCCAGGTTCTGCTCCTGGTCTTTACCAACCGGCACCAGCGTAGCCCGATGCAGGATGATGTCTGCAGCCTGCAGTACGGGATAGGTGAGTAATCCGGTGTTTACATTCTGGGGTTGCAGGCGCACTTTGTCTTTAAAGGTGGTGGTCTTTTCCAGTTCACCTACATAGGATAGCATGTTCAGGTAGAGATAGAGTTCAGCCGTTTCATGCACATGGCTCTGGCAATAGAGGGCCACTTTATCAGGGTCAAGTCCACAGGCGATATTCTCGGCCAATACACGCTGTACGTTTGCTTTGAGTTCTTTGGTATCCGGATGGGTGGTGAGTGAATGCAGATCGGCCACCATGAAAAAACAAGTGTATTCATCCTGCATTTTCACATAGTTCCGCATGGCCCCGAAATAGTTTCCCAGGTGTAGAAAACCAGTGGGGCGGATACCACTCATCACAATGGGTTTCGAAGTGTTCATAAGGGGGCAAATATAGACCAGGATTTGTGGATTTCAGGATTTCAGGATTGGGGGATTGGGGATTTAACCGCCAGGACGCAAAGACGCTAAGTTGCGCCAAGACCTGGCGTTCCCTTGCGTCATTGCGTCCTGGCGGTAAAATCCCCCCATCCTAAAAATCAAATAATCCTAAAATCATGGTCTATATTTGCGACATGGAAGTCACCCCTGCACTGGTTGAAAAGATCGCGCACCTGGCCCGCCTGGAATTTGACCCGGCAGAAAAGGAAGCCATCAAAGACGACCTGCAACGGATGATCCAATTTGTTGAAAAATTGAATGAACTGGACACCACAGGTATCCCGCCCCTCCTCCACATGTCGGAGGAAGTAAATGTGCTGCGGGAGGATGTGGTAAAAGGATCGGTGACAAACGAAGAAGCCTTGCGGAATGCCCCCGGGCAGCCCACTACTTTTTTTCGTGTACCAAAAGTGATCAAACGATAATCCACAATAGTCATGAGCAGCATTATTCACCTCGAAGGCATTCTCAAGAGTTATTTCATGGGGAAAATGGAATTGCCGGTTCTCAAAGGCATTTCCCTGGATATTTTGCGCAATGAATATGTGGCGTTGATGGGTCCTTCGGGTTCGGGAAAAAGTACCTTGATGAATATCATCGGATGTCTCGATTCCCCAACGGGTGGCTCCTATATCCTGAATGGAAAGGATGTAAGCAAGATGCAGGACAATGACCTGGCTGAAGTGCGTAATAAAGAGATCGGGTTTGTATTCCAACAGTTCAACCTGCTCCCTCGTCTCACGGCGCTGGAAAATGTGGCCCTGCCCCTGGTGTATTCCGGTATCGGTAAAAAGCAACGGGATGAAAAAGCCCTACATGTGCTGGACCTCGTGAACCTGACCGACCGTTCGCATCATAAGCCCAATGAATTATCGGGTGGACAATGTCAACGTGTAGCCATCGCAAGGGCCCTGGTCAACAACCCCTCCCTGATCCTGGCCGATGAGCCTACCGGTAACCTGGATACCAAAACTTCCTACGAGATCATGGAGATCTTTGATAAGATCCATGCCGATGGCAATACCATCGTGCTTGTTACCCATGAAGAAGATATTGCCAATCATGCCCATCGCATCGTGCGTCTCCGTGACGGAATGATCGAAAGCGATAAGAAAAATGAGAACCTGGGCATTCATATTCATCATTGATTGTGTAAAACTTTCACTCATTCCCCCCTTCATTCAACCTTTCTTTGGGGATATTTGTTGTCACAGACCAATACAGTCAGGAAATGTCAATGAAGATCTATACCCGTGTCGGAGATAAAGGAACCACTTCGCTGCTTGGTGGCACCAAAGTGGTAAAGAGCCATTTGCGTATAGAAGCCTATGGTACGGTGGATGAATTGAACTCCCATATCGGTCTATGCCGGGATTTACTAACGGATGAGGCCTCGCGTAGTCAGTTGCTGGAGGTCCAGGACCGATTATTCACCGTTGGTTCCTCGCTGGCCTGTGATCCTGAAAAAGAACCCAAACTGCGTTTACCCGATCTGAAAGAATCAGATGTCACCTTATTGGAAAATGAGATCGACCGGATGGAATCGGTGCTGCCTGAAATGAAAAATTTTATTCTTCCTGGCGGACACCCCACTATATCCCAGCTTCATATTGCCCGCTGTGTAGGCCGAAGGGCCGAACGCTGCGTGGTCAGGCTACAGGAAGAAAGCGCCGAAGTAGCACCCCTGGTGATACAATACCTCAACCGGTTAAGTGATTATCTTTTTGTATTGGCGCGCTATGCCGGACATCTTACCCAAACGCCGGAGATTCCCTGGAAGCCACGTTAATCCCCTGTCAATTGATCTTTCCGTCCTTCATGTAAAGGACACGGTCGCTTTTGGCGGCGAGTGTTTCGTTATGGGTAACGATCAAAAAGGTTTGTTGAAACCGATCACGCAACTGGATAAAAAGTTGATGAAGTTCCCCTGCATTGATACTATCCAGGTTACCGGTGGGTTCGTCCGCAAAAACAATATCCGGCCGATTGATCAAAGCACGGGCCACGGCTACCCGTTGCTGTTCCCCACCCGAAAGTTGATTGGGTTTGTTTTCCAGCCTTTGTCCCAACCCCAAAAGTTCAAGTAATTCAATGGCCCTTTTTTCAGTTTCCTTCTTTTTCTCACCGGAAAGCCAACCAGGAATACAGACATTTTCCACGGCACTAAACTCAGGTAGTAAATGGTGAAACTGGAAGATAAACCCGATATGACAGTTGCGAAAAGCAGCCAGTTTCCGGGGCGTAAGGGCATGCAGGGAAGTGCCATTCAGGGTGACCTCGCCCTCATCGGGTCGGTCGAGGGATCCCAGGATATGCAGCAGGGTGCTTTTTCCCGCCCCGGAGGAACCCACAATGCTTACGATCTCCCCCTTATTTACCTGGATATCCACCCCCCTTACAACCGGAAGGGAGCCATAACTTTTAAATAAATTTTTACCCGATAACATGCAGCATCTTTTCCTTTCTGTTAATCAATTGAATGATCAGACCGATCTGTTCACAAAATAGCGAAAAAGGGTTGGACTGATTTTAGGAATCTCTTGAGGGGAATGTTGAAACTAATGATTTGGAAAATTCGTTATTAAAGCTACATTTGCCGAAAATTTGGAGTACCCGGTTTCTTTTTACCCATTGATTATTAAAACTTTAAATCCTATATAGCCATGTTTTGGAACTTAGAATTAGCCTCCTACCTGGAAGATGCGCCCTGGCCGGCCACTAAAGATGAGCTGATCGACTACTCGATCCGTAGCGGTGCACCGATTGAAGTGGTGGAGAATCTGCAGGAGTTGGAAGACGAAGGTGGCGAAGTGTATGAGAGCATTGAAGACATTTGGCCTGACTACCCTTCTCAGGAAGATTTTCTTTTCAACGAAGACGAATACTGATCTCCGGATCATTTCCGGAACCCGAACACCTGATTGGCCGCTTCCTTCGAAGCGGTCTTTTTTTTGCCCGCCTCATTTCCCTTATCTTCCCATCCATCGTCAATAATAACGATCACCAAATTTTCTGCTTTGACCCAGCTTTCGCGATATACCGGTCCCCTGCTGGCCTTGTTGGCCGCCATATGTTTTATCCCCTTTTTAGGAAATGCCCATTTGTTTGATTGGGATGAGATCAATTTTGCCGAGATCGCGAGAGAGATGATAGCTACAGGTAACTGGGCGGAACCCCAAATGGGCTTTACGTCCTTTACCGAAAAACCACCCTTGTTCTTCTGGTTTCAGGCGCTGTCCATGAAGTGTTTTGGCGTGAATGAATTCGCCGCCCGCCTCCCCAATGCCCTGCTGGGAATGCTTGTACTCCCTTTTTTATTTTATATCGGAAAAAAGCTCAAAGACCATCGGCTGGGGTTTCTCTGGGCTTTGGCCTATTGGGGAAGTCTGCTCCCTCATCTTTATTTTAAATCAGGGATCATTGACCCCTATTTTAATTTCTTCATTTTTGCCGGATTAATTTCTTTGTTCAATGCCGGACAAGAGGTTCAAAGAAAAAAGACTGCGGTATGGTGGGTCATCACCGGAGGTGTATTTACCGGACTGGCCATTTTGACCAAGGGCCCTGTTGGACTGCTCATACCCGGATTGGTGATCGCTGTACTAACGGTATTGAAACGCTTCCGCTTTCCGCTTTCCTTTCCACTCCTGCTTGGTTGGTTGCTGGTTACCCTGGCCACAACAGCCACCTGGTTTGCGTTTAATTATTTTCAAAATGGCCCCGATTTTATACAGGAATTCACGATCCGCCAATGGGCCCTGCTCACCACACCAGATGCCGGACAAAAAGGATTTTTTCTCTACCATGTTGTGGTCCTGTTTTTTGGGTGTTTCCCGGCCTCCTCTTTTTTCATTCATGGATGGCGGTTAAAAACATCTGCGAGCGAAACAGAACAACGATTTCTATTGTGGATGAAGGTCCTTTTTACAGTCGTGCTGGTTCTTTTTAGCCTCGTCACCACCAAGATCGTTCACTACTCTTCGCTGACTTATTTTCCGTTGAGTTTTTTAGCTGCCTGGTCGCTTTATGGCATCTTGTACCAGGGAGTAGCCCTTCCTAAATGGATGAAATTTTCGTTACTCTTTTCAGCCCTGCCTTTTATTCTCTTCCCTATTCTTATCACCTGGGGAGGCATGCACCTTGATCAGATAAAACCATTGTTTAGCAAGGACGCTTTTGCCTCCGAAAACCTGGAAGCGGTGATTCATTGGACCGGTTGGGAAGCCATGCCCGGTATCCTGCTGTTGCTGGTATTAGTGCTATTTGTTTGGGGAAATAAAAAATGGCGTGCCGGCACACGTTTTCTCCTGCTGTTCTTTGGTACGGCTTTGTATATCCAGGCTGTGCTTTTCTTCCTGATCAATCGCATCGAAGCAATTAGTCAACGGGCGCATGTTGAGTTTTGGGAATCCTGCCAGGACAAGGATGCTTATTATATGTCATATGGGTTTAAGACCTACACCTATTACTTCTATGGTAAAATGCGTCCGCCAACAGATACACAGTATCATGACCGAGACTGGTTGTATCATGGTTCGTTGGACAAACCTTTATACTTTTCCTCTAAGGTGCAATCGGTAAAATACATCGGGAAGGATATGCCCGATGCGGAATTTCTTTACCATAAGAATGGCTTCTATTTTTTCAGAAGGCCTTCGTTCTCGGAAAAGGTTAAATAGGCGGGTTTTATCAAACCCCATTTGGCCATGCGGTATTGCATACTCACCTTCAGTACACCCAGCCCATAGACCATGCTTCTGCGAAGGTTAATCGAAGAACAACCTTTGAAGTAACGTGTGGGACAGGTAATCTCACCAATCGGGTAACCCCGATAGGATATTTGCGCCAGCATTTGGTTATCAAAAATAAAATCATCCGAATTGGATTCGTAGGGAATCGATTCCAGTATTTCCCGGGAAAAGGCCCGGTATCCGGTATGATATTCGGAAAGCTTCTGATTGAGCAAAATATTTTGAAAAAAAGTCAGGATACGATTGGAAACGTATTTGTAAAAAGGCATTCCTCCCTTTAAGGCACCTTTTCCGAGGATCCGCGAGCCGAGTACGACCGGGAAAATATCATGGGCGATCAGGTAAGCAATGCTGTGTATCAGTCTTGGACTATACTGGTAATCGGGATGGAGCATGATCACCAGGTCAGCATTCAGATCACGTGCTTTATTGTAACAGGTCTTTTGATTGCCGCCATAACCCAGGTTCTTTTCATGGCAAACGATGTGGTGGATATTTAATCTTTCCGCTTCTTGTACCGTTTCATCATTACTCCGGTCATCCACCAACACTACTTCATCCACGATATCCATGGGAATCTCCTTATACGTTCTTTCGATCGTACGGGCCGCGTTATAGGCCGGCAAGACAACCACCACTTTTTTGCCTAAAATCATAGTAACTGGTAAGGCGGCAAAATAGGGGATTTTTTCAATACAAAATAAATTATTGATTATAAATTATTAATTATTATCACTTAATAATCAATAATTTATATTAATAATCGATATTGACATCAAAGTTCAATATAAAACGACCTCCCCTACTTTTCCATGGCTGCAATGACCTCCCCTGTAACACCGGTAAAGGAGAATCCGCCATCATGAAATAGATTTTGCATGGTAACCATTCGGGTCATATCGCTGAAAAGGAGCATACAGTAGTTGGCACAATCTTCCGCGGAGGCATTTCCCAGCGGGCTCATTTTTTCGGCATAGTTGATGAATCCATCAAAACCTTTTACACCACTACCGGCAGTGGTGCGCGTGGGTGATTGGGACACCGTATTGATCCGCACTTTATTTCGAACACCATAGTGATAACCAAAGCTGCGGGTCACGCTTTCGAGTAAGGCTTTGGCATCCGCCATTTCATTATAATCCGGGAATACACGTTGCGCTGCGATATAGGTCAGTGCCACCACACTACCCCAGTCAGAGATAGCATCGAGGTCCCAGGCCGTACGTAGTACGCGGTGCAAACTCATAGCCGAAATATCCAGTGTTTTCTGGTTCCATTCATAATTCATTTCAGTATAGTGCTTGCCTTTGCGGACGTTCAGACTCATACCAATGGAGTGCAGGACAAAGTCCACCTTTCCACCAAAATGTTCCACTGATTTTTCAAAGAGATTTTTGAGATCCTCCATGTTGGTAACATCCGCTCCGATCACGGGGGCATTGCCACAGGTTTCTGCCAGTTTATTGATCTCACCCATGCGTAAGGCCACAGGGGCATTGGTCAATACGATCTGGGCACCTTCTTCATAACATTTCAATGCCGTTTTCCAGGCGATGGATTTTTCATCCAGGGCGCCGAAAATAATGCCTTTCTTTCCTTTCAGGAGGTTGTTGCTCATAGCGATTAATTTGGGGCTAAAATAGGCAAAGTTCAATTACCGACCATTTCCCTGGCATTCTCCATGGCGGCAGCGGTGGGTTTTTCACCACTCAGCATTTTGGCAATGGCGGTGATCCGTTCGTCCATGCTGAGTTCTTTGATGCTGGTGCGTACCGCATCTCCTTTGATCTCTTTATAAACAAAAAAGTGTCGGTGGGCTTTCCCTGCGATCTGAGGTTGATGCGTAATGGAAATGACCTGACGGGCAATGGCCAGATCTTTCATGATAATGCCTACCTGCCGCGCCGCTTCTCCGGATATACCGGTATCTATTTCATCAAAGATGAGAGTGGGAAGGTTCATGGAACGGGCCACCTGTGATTTGATACAAAGCATCAACCGGCTTAGCTCACCACCGCTGGCCACCTTACCTACCGGAAGGAATTGCTGACTTTTATTGGCATCAAAAAGAAAATCGACTTCATCGGAGCCACTGGCCTGCAAGGAACCCGTCTTCATTTCCACTTTCAGTCGCGCATTGGGCATACCTACCTGGGCAAGCATCTGGTTCACCTTTTCCTCAAGGGGTTTGATCTGCTTTTTTCGGGCAGCAGAAAGTGATTTGGCTAATTGTTGGGCTTTGGCTTCCGATTCCAACACCTCATTCTCCTTTTCTTTTATCTGATCACCCAATTGCAAAACCGCGCCGAGCTTTCCTTCCAATTCCTGCCGGATCTGTATTAAGTCAGCCGTGGTTTTCACCCCGTGTTTTTTCAGGAGTCGATAACCCAGTGACATCCGCTCATTCAGTTCTTCCATGCGGCGGGGATCAACCTGTACCTTGTTACCGATCCGCTCCAATTCATCCGCGATATCCTGCACTTCCACATAGGCTGATTGCAGGCGTGTCAAAAGGGTCGGCAGACCAGGAAGCATATCGGCGTATCCCTGTAATTGATGCTGCAAGGCGCGCAATTGCTGAACCACCGGGGATTCTCCTTCCTGTAATACCTGGTTAACCCCATCAAGCGTTTGGCGAATACCCTCTGCATGTGTAAGCATATTCAGCTCGGATTCGGCTTCTTCCAATTCATTTTCCTGGAAACGGGCGTCAGCTAATTCCTGGTACTGGAACTGGTTATAATCATATTCTTTTTGGAAAGCGGACTGTTTTTCTTTTAATCCGGCCAGTTCGTGACGAACCAGTTGCCATTGATTGTACACCTTTTGATAAGCATTTACGGCTTCCCATTGTCCGGCGAGGGCGTCCAGTACCTCCCGCTGAAACCCGGATTCACCCAATTCCAGCGTATCAAACTGCTGGTGAAGGTCAACCAACAATTGGCTAAGCTCCCGGAGTTGAGTAAGATTGACAGGTGTATCATTGATAAAGGCCCTGGTTTTTCCGGCGGGACTGATCTCTCTCCGCAATACCAGGTCATCCCCTTCATCCAGTTCATTGGCCAGAAGAAAGGCTTTTGTTTTTTTGGGGTCGGCAGGATGAAATAAAGCTTCTACTACACATTTCCGTTCCTTATTATAAGAAACCGAAGTATCTGCCCGGTCGCCCAGCACCAATCCTAAGGCGCCAACGATAATGGACTTGCCCGCGCCTGTTTCCCCGGTGATAATATTCAATTGCGGAGAAAAGGAGATATCGAGAGTGTCGATGATCGCGTAGTTCTGTATGGATAAACGAACGAGCATGACACGCAAATTAATCCTTCCCGCTAAGTGGGAAAAATAAAAAACTCCACGCTTGCGGCGTGGAGAAAAAATAAAAAAAAGAGAAATTCGGTTTATTTGATTTCTACGCCATCATGCAGTTCGGTATCCACGAGGATACGACCGCAGTTTTCGCAGACCATGATCTTTTTGCGTTGGCGGATCTCGCTTTGCTTTTGGGGAGGAATGGCATTGAAGCAACCGCCACAAGCATCTCTTTCCACTTGCACCACGGCCAATCCGTTGCGATAGCTGTTGCGGATCTTTTCGTAGCTGGCCAACAAGCGGGGATCTACCTGGTTACGTGCTTCTGAAGCCATTTTACTAAAATGCTTTTCTTCCTTTTCAGTGGAACTAATGATCTTCTCCAGTTCTTCTTTCTTGCCGGTAAGAACGGATTCTTTTGCCCCGATGGCTTTTTTCGCTTTTTCGAGGAGCACCGCTTTCTCAGCGATCTCTTCATTCGCGTCTTTGATATGCTTTTCGGCGAGTTTCACCTCCAGTTCCTGCATCTCGATCTCTTTATTGATCGCTTCGAACTCGCGGTTATTCTTTACGTTGGTGCTTTGCTTCTCGTATTTTTTGGAGAGTGCCTGTGCCTCTTTGATGGCTTCTTTCTTCTGCTCAATGAATTCAGTGATGCCATTGATCTCTTCCTCGATGCGGGTCTGGCGGGCATTCAGTCCTTGTAATTCATCTTCCAGATCGGCCACTTCCATGGGAAGTTCCCCTTTCAGGATTCCGAGCTCATCGATTTTGGACTCTACTTTTTGAAGATTGACCAGGGAGATCAACTTTTCTTCTACAGAATACTCTTTTACTTGTGCCATATCAGGTTTGAAGTTTGAAGGAGGATGAATCAGCTTTCCGGCTTTCCCATTCACTGAAAATAGTGCACGGGATTGGTTTTCACCTCCGTTTTCAGGACGGCAAAGGTAGGAAATTTTTTCTGCAATCCTTCGGCCAGAAGATCAATGGTGTACTGCTCACTTTCAAAATGACCAATATCGGCCAGGAGCAGGTTCCCATCGGCTGAAAAAAACTCGTGGTATTTAAGATCGGCGGTCACAAAAGCCTGTGCAGCAGAAGATAATGCTTTGGGAATCAGGAAACTACCTGCGCCCCCGCAAATCGCTACCCGGGAAATGGATCTCCCGGTTAATGCCGTGTGACGAATGACCGGGGTACCAAATTTCTCCTTTAAAAGCCGGAGAAAATCTGTTTCGGATAAAGGCGCTGGCAAGTTGCCCACCATACCGGAGCCAACACCCGGCTGGGGATTGGAAAGGGGAACGATATCAAAAGCTACTTCTTCGTAGGGGTGGTTGCTGCGGAGGGTATCCAGAATACGACCCTCCAACCAGGCAGGAAAAACCATTTCGATACGGGTTTCAGGCTCCCGGTGAAGTTTACCTGGCTCGCCAACAAATGGATTCGTTCCCTCCGCACCTAAAAACGTACCTGTTCCTTCGGTATTGAAACTACAGGATGAATAATGGCCAATATCGCCTCCCCCGGCTTCAAAAAGCGCTTGCCGAACCTGGTCAGCTTGAGCGTGGGGAACAAAAGTAAAAAGTTTACGTAGTGATCCTGATTGAGGCGCCAGCACTTTTGTTTGTAAAAGGCCAAGACGTTCTGCGATACGTCCATTCACACCATTTTCAACATTATCCAAATTTGTATGGATGGCATAAATCGCGATACCATGACGGATCGCTTTAATGATCACTCTTTCCACCAAATCATTCCCATTTAATTTTTTCAACCCTTTAAATATGACCGGATGATGCGCGACGATCAGATTACATTTTTTTTGAATCGCTTCATCCAACACATCTTCTGTAACATCCAATGCGCAAATCACACCGGTACATTCCTCGTCTTTCTGTCCCGTTAGCAAACCAGCATTGTCGTATTCTTCCTGTAAACTTAGTGGCGCGAGTGATTCGAGATGGGAGGTGATGTGGAGGATGGTCATTGGATGAAGTGAGTAGTGTATGGTCAATAGTGAATGGTGAATGGTGAATGGTGAATTTAGAAAACTAAAAACTTCTAACCCAAAACTTTTATTCACCATTCACCATTCACTATTCACTATGCGCAGCTTCTCCCCACATTTCCCTATCTTTAAACCAATGAGCCTCGACCCAAGATTTCATCAGATCATCCTTCATGAAATAAAGAAGAGCCTAGGTAAATCAGATACCGAAGGTTTGTCACGATATGAATTGGCCAAAGGGGCCTGGCGATTAAGAAAAAGCTTACGGAATACGATCAAGGGATTAATCCTGATGTTTTTGGGCGTATTCTCCGCGGGGTTTGGGTTAATGGGTTTCTTGATCCCCAATGAATTTATTGATGGGGGTGTGATGGGGATATCCTTGCTGGTCAATAACCAAACCGATATCCCGTTAGCGATCCTTGTTATTGTCATTAATCTTCCCTTTATTTTGCTGGCTCGTTATCAGGTAGGATTGGCCTTTAGCATAAAAAGCATTTTAGCCATTATTGCCCTGGCGATCGTGATCGCGTTCTTTCCATTCGAGGTCATGACCCGCGACAAACTTCTTGTCGCTGTATTTGGCGGTTTTTTCCTGGGTGCTGGAATTGGTTTAACGATTCGGGGAGGTGGCGTGATCGATGGAACGGAAGTGCTGGCAATCTTTTTAAGCCGGAAAAGAGGGTTGAGTGTGGGTGATTTCATCCTCATTTTTAATATTATCATATTTGGCGTAGCGGCCTATATCCTTTCGTGGGAGATCGCGCTCTATGCGATTCTAACCTATATGGCGGCTTCCAAGACGGTTGATTTTATCCTGGAAGGGATTGAAGAATTCACCGGGGTAACGATCATTTCCCCGCATAGTGATGAGATAGCCGACATGATTCGGAACAAGATGAACCGCGGATTGACGATCTATGCCGGCCGGAAGGGTTATGGCAAACGGGGAGAGAGCGTGGACAGTCCCCATATCCTTTTCACCGTGATCACCCGTTTAGAGATCAGTAAACTCACCCTGGAGATCGAAAAGATCGACCCAAATGCCTTTGTGGTCATGCAGGCCATCAAGGATACCAGAGGGGGAATGGTGAAGAAAAGACCGCTTAAACAATGATTTCTGCGGATTCCCCGAAATTCGTACCTTTTCCAAGCCAACTTAAAATTTACATTCACCTAAAATCCAGCTGCCATGCGAAAAAGAAAATGGGGCTATATGCTACTCGCTGCCCTTGTTGTTTCCGGTATTGCAGGCACTCCGGGAAATGACACCCTTTCCAAAGCAGAAAGAAAGATCGCCATCAACTACTTTAAAGATTCCCGGGCCAGGGTCATGAAAGCCACCAAAGGGCTTTCCGAGGAACAACTCAATTTCAAACCCAGCCCAGATGCCTGGTCCATCAAAGAATGCGTTTATCATATCACCCTTTCAGAAAATAATCTGTGGACCTGGTTTGAAGGATTGGTAAAAAGTCCGGCAAACCCCGGGAAAAGAACGGAGATCAAGGTCTCGGATGAGCAGGTATTTCAGATGGTAGAAAGCCGTGAGCGTAAGGTGAAAACCATGGAGCCTTTTGAACCAAAAAATGCGAAGTGGACCAGCACCCAACAGGCCCTGGATGAATTCAAACAAGCCCGTAACGAACATGTCCAATACGCCCGCACCACCACGGAAACCCTGCGTGACCATGTCACGGATACACCGCTTGGTGCCATCGACGCCTACCAACTCCTTCTCTTTATTTCTGGTCATACGAATCGACATGTGGCCCAGATGGAAGAAGTAAAAGCAGCTCCAGGTTTTCCCAAGTGAAGATTGTTGATTACTGATTATTAATTATTAATTATAAGCTCGGCAAAGGGCTAAAAGCTAATAGCTATTAGCTTTTAGCCCTTTGCCTCTGCCTTTAGCCCCCATTTACCAGCTATCCGAAAAAATCGTAATTTGTCGGGCTAAATCATCCTTATGAAGATACTCTTGCTTTGCTCCTCCTTCCTGCTCCTCCTATCCGGGTGCAAGAGGGATCCGGAAGATGTGCCGGAAGACCTTATCGTACTGGCCATGACCAATGGACAATGGGTGGTCACCCAATTTGTTCATAATAGTACGAACAAGACCAGTGACTTCTCCCCCTATAAGTTTCAATTTTATGCCAACCGGACCGTGGATGCCATTAAAAATGGCAGTGTAGAAACCACAGGCACCTGGGAGGGAAATACCAGTAATCAAACCATCACCGCCACCTTTACAAGCGCTACTGACCCCGTAGGTTTATTGACCGGGGTATGGACCGTGACGGACAATGGTTGGACCTTTGTGGAAGCGAATAATAATGCGGGTGGGCAGACGAAGACACTGCGGCTTGATAAACAATAATTGAATTAAGAGCTAAAGGCTAACAGCTAATAGCTATTAGCTGTTAGCCTTTAGCTTTTAGTATGAAAACAATGACTCTTTCAATAACTTGGGACTGAAAAGACAATACTGGATCTGGGGAATATTTATCCTTCTCTTCCATGCCCAGGCAAAGGCACAGGCGCCATTGGCCAATTTCACGGCCACCCCTCTATCGGGTTGTTCGCCTCTGGTAGTCAACTTTACTGACCTGTCAACCAATACCCCAACCAGTTGGGCATGGGATTTTGGTACCGGAGCTACTTCCTCCGCACAAAACCCCACCACGACTTTCTTTAACCCCGGAACTTATACGGTCGTGCTCACAGCTACTAATGCAGCCGGATTTAATACCCTTACCCGCACAGCCTATATTACCGTATATGAGGCACCAAGTGTACAATTTATCGGTGTTGATTCTGTGGGGTGTTATCCGTTGAGAACCCAATTCACAGATCAATCACAGCCTGGTGCGGGGAATACAAACCTGAGTTGGGACTGGAGTTTTGGGGATGGGGCCGTATCTACCCAACAGAATCCCTCCCATACCTATAACCTCACCGGAAATTATTCGGTCACCCTGCGTGTCACCAATGATAAGGGCTGTAGTCGTACACTCAATAAACCACAATACATACAGGTCAGCCCAGGAGTAGATGCCAATTTCACCAATTCCAGTCCCAATGTGTGTCAACCACCGGTAGACATTAGTTTTAATAATCTGTCTACCGGCCCCGGTGTATTGACCTATTCCTGGAGTTTTGGAGATGGCAATGTTTCTACCCAAACCAACCCGGTACATACCTATACCAACCCTGGGAACTATGATGTGTTATTGATTGCTACCAGCAGCCTGGGTTGTATTGATAGTTTTTTCCGTGGGTCCGCGGTGGTGATCGACAATATTTCGACAGATTTCTCAGTGGCGGATAGCATTTGCATCAATGAATCAGTTCAATTTTTGAATATTTCTAATCCCGTACCCCAGGGGTCGGTATGGGATTTTGGCGACGGAGGTACATCCACTGCCCAAAGCCCCACCAAAGCCTATGCGGCGGCAGGTACTTACACAGTAAAACTGATAAACAATTTTCCCAATTGCCAGGATTCGATCACCAAGGATATTACCGTGGTTCCATTTCCTGTAGCTAATTTTACGGCACCAATAACAGCTAGTTGCCAACCACCCCTCACCGTGAATTTTCAGGATATTTCTACCGGCGGAGCTGTTTCCTGGGCCTGGGATTTTGGAGATGGTAACAGTTCGACCTTACAGAATCCTTCGCATACCTATACCAGTTATGGCTCCTATACGGTCACGCTTATTGTAACCAATGGCACCGGGTGTAGCGATACGCTTACCCGATCTCAATATATCCAGGTATTAAAACCGGTGATCTCCTTCCCAGATCTGCCTGTACAGGGTTGTATTCCTTTTGCGGTGAATTTCTCCGCTAATATCACAACCGTGGATGCGATTACTTCCTATCTATGGACCTTTGGAGACGGAGGCACTTCTACGCTGGCCACTCCTTCCCATACCTACACTGTATTGGGAAATTACACGGTCAGTCTCACCATCACCACCAGCACCGGATGTACCGAAACACTCACGCTGGGAAGTGCTGTCAAAGCCGGTACCCCTCCTGCAGTGAATTTTTCTGCCACACCCTTGGAAACATGTGTTGACCAGCCTGTTCAATTCACCGAATTGGCCAATCCCGCCGATGCCTTCTTATGGGATTTTGGCAACGGAGATATTTCCACCCAGCCTAATCCACTATATAGCTATCCGCAAGCCGGTGTTTATACGATTAAATTGGTTGCGCGTAATAGCGGCTGCCCTGATTCGCTTATCCGTACCGATTATGTGGTCATTCGGGCGCCACAAGCATTCTTTACCTATACCATCGATTGTGATTCGCGCAACGATTTTATTTTCACTGACCGATCGGATAGCTCGAGTACCTGGCTCTGGGATTTTGGCGATGGGGTAACCTCCACCCTGCAAAACCCTTCCCATAGTTTCCCAGGTCTGGGTACCTATACTGTTTCCCTTACTGTTACTTATGGGGCTTGTCAACATACCTACAGCCAACCGGTAAGGGTGTTGAATGAAAACCCGGATCTCGTGGCGATCCCCAATCCAATTTGTAAAGAAGTAACGGCTTTGTTTCATGCCACCAATACAAATAATGCCAATATTTCCACCTATACCTGGAACATGGGCGATGGCACTACCCTCACGGGGAATGATACCGTGAATCATGCCTATTTAAGCGCGGGCAATTACACGATCCGGTTGATCACTGCTGATGTAAATGGTTGTCTCGATACCGTTATCAAAACAAATTTTATCCGGGTAAACGGGCCAATTGCGGCTTTCCTTTCAACGGTAACAGGTGGATGTCGTGGACTTCAGGTCAATTTTCAGGATCAGTCAACCACCGATGGAGTCAATCCCATTACCCAATGGCAATGGAATTTTGGAGACGGTACTATTCAAACATTTACCGGTCCGCCTTTTCAACATATTTATGCTGATACGGGAACATTTAGTGTTCAGTTGGTCGTAACCGATCAATCGGGTTGCCGCGATACAGTAACCCGTTTATCCTACATCACGACATCCGACCCTTCTGTGACCTTTTCAACCAGCACCCCCCAAACCTGTCCCGGTTCACCTGTGCGTTTTAATGTAAATGCCATTGGAAATGGAATCACCTATCTATGGGATTTTGGAGATGGCAATACCAGTACTCAAGCCATTCCTGCACCGCCACATAGTTACGCCAATACGGGGCAGTATACGGTAAAATTGACCGTGACCGATCAGTACGGATGCGCCGACTCACTTGTACGCTCACTCTATATTTCAGTAGATGAGCCGCGTGCAGATTTTCAAATGGAGGATTCGATCAGTTCCTGCTCGCCTTTTGAAGTGAAGTTTACCAACAATTCCACCTACTACTATGCGCAAACTTGGGATTTTGGAGACGGGACCACGTCCACTGTTCAAAACCCCACCCATTATTATTCTACACCTGGAACCTACCAGGTAAGACTGATCATTCAGAGTGCCGGCACCTGTTTTGATACCTTGTTCAAAACAGTACAGCTTTACGATACGATTGGTACCCGAATCGCCTATGCCCCATTTGCCGGTTGTAAACCACAATCGGTGGATTTCATTGCAACCACCAATGGACCATTGACCTATATCTGGGATTTTGGTGACGGCCAAACACTGGCCACCAATACCCCTACCCTGACACATGTATATAATACGTTTGGGAGTTTTGTACCTAAACTCATTCTTGAGGACCAAACAGGTTGTTTGATCCTTGTATCCGGACTGGACACGATCCATATCACCGGGGCAGAAGCAAATTTTGGCATTTTGAATGGTTTGTATTGCGACAGCGGTACCGTTCAATTCATTGATAGTACCACCTCCAATGATCCGGTCACCCAATACCAATGGGATTTTGGAGATGGCGGGAGTTCTACCGCCACAGCGCCTTCGCATTTCTATGCTTCACCGGGAATCTATGCCGTTTCACTGGCGGTACAAACCCAACAAGGGTGTACGGATACCCTTCGCATCGACAGCCTGATCAGGGTTGTGGCCAGCCCACAGATCGCTATAGGCGGCGATACGGCTGCCTGTGTGTTTTCCCCGTTGGTATTGAATGGCATCTTACAAGTTGCAGACACCTCGCAACTAAACTGGCAGTGGGTCTTCTCGAACGGAAATAGTTTCAATGGTCAATCACCCGGCAACCAGACTTTTTCAACGCCGGGTACTGCTACTGCCACATTAACCGTGACCAACAGCAGTGGTTGTGTGGATACGGCTATACGCAACCTGCGTATCCATCCATTGCCCACGGTTTCCATGCCTTCCGAATTAACCACCAATGCCGGACAGTCCATTCAAATTCCGGCCTTGTATTCCGGGAATATGACCAGCTATGCCTGGACGCCCACAGCCACCCTGGATTGTATAGATTGTCCGCAACCCTTTGCAAGTCCTGGAGCAAACACAAATTACAATGTTCAGTTTTTGGATAGCAATGGCTGCGCAGGCACAGGATCCATCCTGATCAAAGTGAAATGTGAAAATGCCAATGTGTTTTTACCCAATACCTTTTCGCCCAACAATGATGGACGAAATGATGTCTTTTTCCCACGAGGAACAGGCATCGGTACGGTAAAAGTGCTACGCATATTCAATCGATGGGGCGAAGTGGTGTTTGAGAAAAATAATTTTGCCCCCAATGCCAGTGCAGAAGGATGGGATGGTCTCTATAAAGGACAAGCTGCCGGCGAGGGAGTCTATATTTACCAATTGGAAGTGTATTGCCAAAATGGGGAGTTGATTAAGATGGATGGGAATGTTACCTTGATTAAGTGATTGTAATGATATCACGGATTACACGGATTACACAGATTTCACGGAATTCACGGAATTCACGGATTAAACAGATGTACTGAAAAATGAGATGGAGAAAAATGATATCACTGGTTTGCCTTGTGGCAACAACCCTCTTTGTGGAGGGGCAGGATATTCATTTGTCCCAATTCTATCAATCTCCCTTGCTGCGGAACCCTGCGCTGGCGGGATTGTTTGAGGGCGATATCCGTATCCAGGGTGTCTATCGCGATCAATGGAACAGTGTGACAAAAGCCTATCGCACCGGTTCACTTAATGCAGAGTACAAACTACTGGTAGGTCAGGGAGATGATTATCTCACCGTGGGACTCCAATCATATTTCGACCGTGCAGGATCGGTTTCCTATACCAAGCTCATGTTTTATCCGGCGATCAACTTTCACAAATCGCTGAGTGTGGAAAGGAATATGTATATCTCAGCCGGGTTCATGGGTGGATGGGTACAGCATAGTATTGACCTGACCAAGGTTACTACCAATAGCACCTTTGAAGGAATGGGGATAAATGAAAATATCACAGATCCAACCTACGCTTATCTGGATGGAAGCACAGGCATCAGTTTCAATACCCAGATCAAGGATGATCCGGAAAGCAACTTATACCTGGGCCTGGCCTATCATCATTTTAACCGGCCGGGGAATTCCTTTTACCGGAACAAGCGTGTGCAGCTTAACCCCAAATGGGTCTTCTCCGGGGGACTCAAACTCAATGTGGGTGAATACTCTTTTGTAGAAATACAAGGCGATCATTATCATCAGGGCAGCTTTAAACAAACCATATTGGGTGCGATGTATGGCCTAAAAATAGGCCCCTACCCGGATGAACCGGATTACACGCTGAGCCTGGGGACGTTTATACGGTTGCAGGATGCGTTGATCCCGGTGTTGAAACTGGAATACCCTCCCTATGCCATCAGTTTCAGTTATGACGCCAACGTATCCAAACTCAAACCATCTTCCTTGGGCAGAGGTGGTTTTGAGATGTCCATCTCATTTACCAAAAAAACGGAGCGTTATTCAAATCCCTATGCGCCGAGATTCTAAGGCTTAACCGCCAAGACGCGAAGGCACAAGGACCATCTTTTCGTTCCCTTGCGCCTTCGCGTCCTTGCGGTAAAACCCCGGGCAAAAAAAATATTCTCCGAACCAAATTATCAGCCGATTGTTAGAAAGAAAAAAAAATCATGCCCCTGCAACCCGGCCAACCTGCTCCCGACTTCAGCCTTTTTGATTCTGAGAAAAACAAGGTCACCCTTTCCGACCTGAAAGGGAATAATGTTCTCCTGCTATTTTTTCCCCAGGCTTTTACCGGGGTATGCACCAAGGAGCTTTGTTCCATCCGTGACAATATTGGCCGCTACCAACATGAGAAGGCAAAAGTGCTGGGAATTTCAGTTGATTCCGTATTCACCCTCGCTAAATTCAAGGAGGAGCAACAATACAATTTTCCGTTGCTCAGCGATTTTAATAAAGAAGTATCCGGGAAATATGATACCCTGTATCAGGATTGGATCCTGGATATGAAAGGTGTTTCCAAACGTTCCGCGTTTATTATTGACAAGGACGGAGTGATTCAATATGCTGAGGTATTGGAGAGTGCCGGTGATCTTCCCAACTTCGAGGCCATCCATGAGGTTCTTAACCGGCTATGAAATTTTAACATAGCTTTTTTAAAATAAGTAGTTGATTTTCAGGGCCAAATATTACTTGGTAGTTTTACGTTGCCCGGACAATTTATTCAGCCTATTTTGGGAAAATAAAAGTAAATTTGTTTCGTTGAGACGAATTTTGTCCATACTGTCCATCATCCTTCTTATTGCCACCACCTCACAGGGGCAGAGCCGTACTTTGCCCGGCCAGGAAGGACCCCGGGTGATCAAGTATTATCCCAACCCTGCTACGTCATTTATCAATTTTGAGATACAGCCTGGTACCGGAAATAACATGAATCTTTATGTGATCAATTTCCTGGGCAAACAGGTGTATGAAACCAAGATCACGGCCACGCGTACTACGGTCGATCTTTCTTCTTTTACCCGCGGTGTATATATCTTCCAGTTGCGTGATGGGAATGGGAAGGTCGTGGAGTCGGGGAAATTTCAGGTTAGCAAATAATACCGTTTTTTTACACTTTGATTTACCGCCAGGACGCGAAGGCGCCAGGGGCGCTAATGTGCTTTGCGTAACATGGCGTCTTTGCGCCTTCGCGGTGCTCAACCCCTATCCAACTTCAACAATCAAAAACTTCAAATACTCCGTGCTATCGATCCCCCTGATCACAGGGTGATCGGCAGATTGGGTTTGAAAACATACCTGCCGAATACGACGGCGCGCATCCTTTGCCGCCATATCAATGATCTGTAAGAAAAGCTCGGGGTTGACCAGGTTGGTACAGGAAGATGTTACCAAAAATCCGCCGGGTCGCACGAGTTTCATACCCCTAAGATTAATTTCTTTATAACCGGTGATGGCTTTTTGTATGGTTTCCCGGCTCTTGGTAAAGGCTGGAGGATCGAGCATGACAACATCATGTTGCCGGCCTTCTTTGGACCATTGTTTCAACACATCAAAGGCATTGGCCGTTTCAAAACGGCAGCGGTCCTGAACCCCATTCAATTCCGCATTGCGGTTGGCCTGGGCCACGGCATTTTCCGAAATATCCAATCCCAATACTTTTTTGGCTCCATAATGGGCAGCATGAATTTCAAAAGTACCGGTATACGTGAAAGCCCCGAGTACATCGGCGTCTTTCACGATATGTTGTATAGCGCGGCGGTTATCCTGCTGGTCGAGGAAATACCCGGTCTTTTGCCCATTTTCCAGGTCAACATGAAACTGCAATCCATTCTCCCGGATAATGATTTTGGGGTCAAAAGGCGCAGAAAGGAACCCCTTTTGCTGGGTCATCCCTTCCAGTTCGCGAACGGGAACATCATTTCGCTCATAAATGCCTTTGGGATGAAATATTTTCTCCAAAGCCGCAACGATGGCGGGTTTCCAACGGTCCATTCCCAGGGCAATGGTCTGGATCACGAAATAATCATTGAACTTATCGATGATCAACTGGGGCAGGGAATCGGCTTCGCCAAAAACGAGGCGGCAATTTTCGGTGTACCCCGTTTTTTTCCGGTATTCCCAGCACTGGCGAATGGCCTGGAGAAAATAGGCCTCATTGATCTCCGCCGTCTTGTCCCGGGTCAGTAGCCTGACCATGATCTGGGACTTTGAATTGATATAGCCTTTCCCGACGAATTTCCGGTCATGGGTATAAACGGTGACGATGCTCCCGTCTTCCGGCTCCCCCTCTACCTTATCCACTTCATTTCCAAATATCCAGGGATGCCCATTCCATACCCGTGGGCTTATCTTCCTCTTTAAGAACAAGTTCGACATGGCGCAAAGGTAATTCCCGGGCCGGTTTTTTAGCCTTGAAATCCTAACCCGTCATTTTGTCCCTTTTTAGATGGTTGGCAAAATAATTGACTGTCTTACCTTTGCAATCAATTTTTCATAAAATGGCCGAACAAGAACTGAAAGACAAGGAGATACCCGTAGACAACGGGCCTGATATCAATGCCGATGAGAACATTAGTGGCAGTACCCACTTGAACGACCCGGTAACCGATGAGCCTGAATTGGAAAAAATCAAGGCGGAATTGGCTGACCTGCGTGACCGCTTGCTGCGCCAGGCTGCCGAATTTGACAATTACCGGAAACGGACCATCCGCGAAAGGGATGAATTGGTGCAAACCGCAGCAAAGGACCTGATTGCCGACCTGCTGGAAGTACTGGATGACAGTGCCCGGGCTGAAGGACAATTCAATGAGGATGCCGATATTAACCAGTTCAAGGAAGGGGTTCAACTGATCTTTTCCAAACTCCGAAATAAACTAACCGCAAAGGGACTCAAGCCCATGAACTGTTTGCATGCTGATTTTGATGCCGACCTGCATGAAGCCATAACGGAGATCCCCGCCCCCGATGATAGCCTCAAAGGAAAAGTAGTGGACGAGGTGGTAAAAGGGTATTACCTGAAAGACAAGATTCTCCGTCACGCAAAAGTGGTGGTGGGAAAATAATAACCGGAAACAATGTCCAAAAGAGATTATTACGAAATATTAGGGGTGAGTAAATCGGCTTCCTCCGATGAGATAAAGAAAGCTTACCGGAAGGTGGCCATGCAATACCATCCTGACCGGAACCTGGGCGATAAGGCTGCGGAAGAAAAATTCAAGGAAGCCGCTGAAGCCTATGAAGTACTGAGTGATCCGGAACGGAAAACCCAATATGACCGGTATGGACATGCTGGTGTAACTGGAAATGGCCGTGGCGGACATGCCGGTGGCAATATGAACATGGATGATATCTTCAGCCAGTTCGGAGACATTTTTGGCGAGGATATCTTTGGTAGTTTCTTTGGCGGAGGCGGAGGTGGTGGTGGCCGTTCCCGGGGCGGTCGCTCGCGTGGCGTTCGGGGAAGCAATCTCCGGATAAAAATTAAACTGACCTATGAAGAGATCGCCAAAGGCGTAACAAAAAATGTCAAGGTTAAAAAATATGTCCCCTGTTCTACCTGTGCTGGTTCGGGTGCAAAAGATAAAAACAGCATCCAAACCTGTTCCACCTGTGGTGGCAGCGGACAGGTAAGAAGGGTCTCCAATACATTTTTGGGTCAAATGCAAACGGTGACCACCTGCCCCACTTGTAATGGAGAAGGCACCACCGTAACTGCCAAGTGTGGTTCCTGTAAAGGCGAAGGGCGAGTATTTGGGGAAGAGACGGTAAGTATTGATATACCGGCAGGGGTACAGGAAGGCATGCAACTCAACCTGAGCGGGCGGGGCAATGCCGGTGAAAGAGGGGGTATGCCGGGTGACCTCATCGTACTGATCGAAGAAGAAGCGCATGAAGAACTACAACGCGATGGGATGAACGTGGCCTATGACCTTCATATCTCTTTTACAGATGCTGTATTTGGAACGCAGGTGGAAGTCCCAACCATTGATGGCCGCGCCAAGATCAAAATTCCGCCAGGCACGCATAGTGGTAAAATTTTCCGACTGAAAGGAAAAGGTTTTCCCGCTGTACAAGCCTATCAAAAAGGGGATCAATTGATTCATGTGAATATATGGACACCCCAGCACCTGAATGCAGAAGAAAAAGCCTTATTGGAAAAATTAAAAAACTCTCCCAACCTGAAACCGGCTCCGGATAAAAGTGACAAGAGTTTCTTTGATAAAATGCGGGAGTTATTCACCTAATAGCGACTAATCCAGTTCGGGGCCACGCCCCTTTCGCTTTTTCTTGTACCGGATATATAGCGTCTTGGTTTGCTCCACCAATGTGATGAATTGCGTCTGTGTCAGGTCCTCCCGATTGGCTGAAGCACCAGCCAACAACAATACATGATCCCAATCCACTTTTTTTACATACTGCGAAGATCGCAGGATGGATCCGTACATGATAACGGCAGTGGCAAACCGGTATTCGGGAGCTATATCCCCAAATTTGATAAAGGCATTGGGCGCCTCAAACTTTTTATAGCAGATCATTGAATCATTCGGGTGCCGAAATTGCATTTGAATAGCCCCAAAGCCCGATTCATTGCGCATGGCGACCGGGTTTCCCACGGGTACGATCTCAAAGGCCGCCATCATGGAATGACCGCTACCGATTTCCCCACCTTCGATCACCGAAAGTGAATCGGCAATGGCTCCTACTTTATTATCAAAACCAATAAGCCGATACTGTTTTACCAGGCTGGGAGAAAAACTCACATTCATGTACACGTCATCCGCCACGGCATAAAGTGTTTGCGTATATTCTTTCAATAAAACTTTTTCCGCTTCCTGGTACGTATCAATATAGGCGTAGTTGCCATTGCCCTTACGCGCGAGTGTCTGGATCTTGGAATCCTTATAATTTCCCATCCCTACGCCCAGACAGGTTAAGTATATCCCTGATTCGCGATTTCGTGAGATCAATTCATCCAACTCTGTCTCTGTTTTTACACCAACATTAAAATCCCCATCGGTAGCCAGTATCACCCGGTTATTGCCATCGGGGATAAAATGATTACGTGCTACGGCATAGGCCATGCGGATACCTGATTCTCCGGGAGTGGAGCCACCCGGCTCAAGTTCATCAATGGCCCGGTGGATCTTCTCTTTTTGATTTCCGGCAGTAGGTTGTAACATGATACCCACCACACCACCATAGACAACAATAGAAACTGTATCCTTTTCCCTTAAATTATCCGCCAAAAGATGAAAGGCCGATTTCAATAAGGGCAGGCGATTGGGAATATCCATCGACCCGGAAATATCGATCAGAAAGATGAGGTGGCTGGGGGGAAGAGAATCCACATTTACTTTTTTCGAACAGACATTGACAAAGAAAAGTTGGTTCTCCGTATTCCAGGGGCAATTGGTCAACGTGGTCCGGATATGAAATACATCCTTCCCTTCGGGCGGATGATAACTGAAGTTGAAGTAGTTCAGCATCTCTTCAATGCGCACGGCATCGGGAGGCACCAGGGTATTCATGCTGATAAAACGGCGCACATTGCTGTAGGAGGCTTTATCAATATTGAGGGCCAACCCTGTAGTGGGATAATGGGAGGCCGCTACAAATTGGTTCTCTACAATCGAGGCATAGGTCTCGTCACCCATGAACCACTTGCGTTGTGATTCGCGGGCGAGGTTCTGAGTAAGCGAAGCCAGCTTATCTCGTTTGATCGAAGCCGCGACCGGAATGAGTTTAAGGATGGCCGTAGTATATAGATCGGCTTTGGCCACGACGGTCTCTTTGTGATAACCATCGGTGGTGAAGGTGAGGGTGTCGATCTCCTGTCGGGTCAAAATACCAAACCCTCCTTGCGAGCCCGATCGGTATACAAAGCCGGTGGAGTGTTGCAGGATGTTCACATTTTGCAATGCGATCCCTTTTTCATCTTTGACCTCCCCACGCAGGTAGAATTGCTGGCCAAAAGCGGACAGCCCCCCTCCCAGCAGGAAAAGGACGATTGTTAAATTGGCTTTCAATGCGTTGGGCCTTTGCCGAAAGATATAAAATTTTTGGGGGGAGTTATAGCGAATTGGATTATTGATTGTTAATTATTGATTAATGGGTTGTTTTGGTATTTGAGGACAGTCCAGATCCAGAAAATAATTAATAATCAATAATAAATAATTGATAACCCCGACTATCTCCGATTACTCGGCTAACTGATAGATTTCCCGGATATTTCGGCCCAGGCCGTCATAATCCAGACCATAACCCACCACAAATCGGTTGGGGATGGAAAAACCGGTATAGTCGATCTTGATCGGGAAGACCGCCGCTTCGGGCTTATGAAGCAAGGCCACGATCTTTAAAGAGGCGGGCTGCTGGTGGTGAAGTTTGGGTAAAAATTCGTTCAGGGTTTTCCCGGTATCTACAATATCCTCCAGGATGATCACATCCCGGTTGATGAGGTCCACATCCAAGCCAATGGCGGTGATCACCTGGCCTGAAGAAGAAGTGCCTTTATAGGAAGCGAGTTTGATGAAACAGATCTCGGCTTCAATACTGATCGATTTAAAAAGATCGGCCGCAAAAATAAAGGAGCCATTGAGGATCGCGATAAAGAGTGGCCGTTTACCCGCATAATCTTTATTCAGGGTGTCAGCGAGTTCGGCGATACGGGCATGAATCTCTTGTTCGGATAAAAAAGGTTTGAATTGCTTATCGTGTATCTTGATGAGCGACATACGCGGGCATTAATGTGTGGTTGAAATTAGCGCTTGACCAGTTTGGGTTGTGCCGGCGCCTTTTCCCGAAGATAAAGGATTTCTCCAGGAGCCGGCTGCATACCATACCCCAAATAATTGTATTCAAGGAGGCTGGCCAACCGGATGGCCTGCGTCTGGGCAATGGAATGAAGGGTCTCTCCAGGTTTCACGACATGCGTGATATCGTTCCCTGTTTTTCGCTTGCGTTGCAAATAGATCAACTGGTCTTTTTCCACGAGATCTTTTACAGGCAATTCATTGAATTCATAGATCCGGGCCAGGGGCAGCCCATACTGTTCAGCAATACCTAAGAGGGGTGTACCAGCCCTTACAAAGACCACCCGGGTCTCATTCAATTTGAATTCGCCTTCGGGATAATTAGTTTCGGGTTCCTCCAAGGCCGGCGCTTCCATAACTTCCTGTTCGTTCATGGCCGGAGGGGTCTGCTCTTCCTGTTCCATCACCGGTACCTCCTTTTTTACCCATTGTGCGCCACGGTCCATTTTGCCTAAGGCGATCAAGGTATAATCATTCAATTGAAAATCTTCAATGAGTTTGATGATGACTTGAGGATAGCGTGGATTGGTGGCATACCCTGCTCTTTTCAATCCATAAGCCCAGGCCTGATAATCTTCCGGATCAAGGCCAAACAAAAACGCATACCGGGTATTCCCTTTCAGGAAATTAGAGTGATCGCGATAGGAATCGGTGGCGGAGGGATATTTTCGAAAACATTCATTGGGCGCATCATCCGTATGGGAGACGCGCTCTCCCGTCCAGGTGGATTTGCACTTGATGCCAAAATGGTTGTTGGATTTTTGTACCAATACACTTTGCCCGGCTTCTGTTTCATGAATACCCTGTGCCAGTTTGATCGATGCTGGAACGCCGGTGCGGAGCATTTCCTCAATAGCCAGTTCCTTATAGGTGTCAATATATTGCCGGATGATATCTTCCCGGTTTTGTGCCCGGAGTTCGGTGAGTCCACCGATCAGGAAGGTCAGTAACAGGATCTTTTTCACGAATTCAGCATTTGCGGATCAGGAACAATCCGTCACGTAAGGTGAGGATGGTTTTATCGATCCCGGTTTGTTCGTTTATAAATTCATTAAAGGCCTGGATGGCTTTGGCATTCTTTCCTTTGACTTCCTCCTCCAATACCTGCCCATGAAAGAATATATTATCTGCTAAAATAAAGCCGTTTGGCCGGAGTTGGGGAAAAATCAAGTTAAAATATTCAATATAGCCGGGTTTGTCGGCATCAATGAACACGAGGTCCCAGTCTTCTTTCAAAGTAGGAATGATGGTTTTTGCATCGCCTGCATGCAGAGTGATCTGTTCTTCTTTGCCCGCTTTAGCAAAAAAACGACGGGCCACCACGGCTTCTTCTTCTCTTTTCTCAATTGTATGTAAATGACCATCAGGTAAAAGCCCTTTCACGAGACAGAGGGCACTGTATCCTGTAAAGGTGCCGATCTCCAAAATTCGGCGCGGGCGGATCATGTGGCTAACCATCTCCAAAAATTTTCCCTGCAGGGCCCCACTGAGCATGTGATGTTCTGAATGGTACCCCTTGGTATACTGTTCTAATTCTACCAGCACCGGATCCACCGGTGTCGTATGGTTAAGGGAATAGGTTTCAGCCAGATGATTGATCAGCTCCAAATTATCTTTTGGCAAAAGTAAAAAATACTTAGCGTACTCAGCGCCATTGTGCCTTTGCGGTAAAACTTAACCGCCAGGTCGCGAAGGCGCAAGGAGAAGATATTATTAGAAGTTGGGTTGGAGGGCGTGCTTGTTGTAATACTGTAATACATACTCAGCCACTTCAGCCGGCGTATCCACCACTTTCAACAAGGCCAGGTCTTCCGCTGAGATATTATTTTCCTTGGTCAGCATCACTTCTTCGATCCATTTCATCAATCCACCCCAGTAGGCCGTACCTACCAGCACCAGAGGCACGCGCAACATCTTTCCTGTTTGGATCAAGGTTGCCACTTCGAAAAATTCATCCATGGTACCAAACCCACCGGGCATCATGATAAAACCCTGCGAGTATTTAGTGAACATCACTTTACGGACAAAGAAATAATCAAAGTCAAGATTAGCGGCTTTGTCAATATAGTCATTGGCTTGTTGCTCAAAAGGAAGGTCAATATTCAACCCAACCGATTTACCCCCACCCAATTGGGCGCCTTTATTGGCAGCCTCCATAACGCCGGGCCCACCACCGGTGATGATGCCAAATCCTTCTTCAGACAATCGTTTGGCGACATCCACGGTAAGGTCATAGTATGGGCTACCAGGTTGTGTACGGGCAGAACCGAAGATGGAGATACAGGGGCCTATCTTGGCGAGGGCTTCAAAGCCATCGACGAATTCGGCCATGATCTTGAAAATTTGCCAGCTGGAATGGGCTTTGGATTCGGTCCAGTTTCTCTGTTTGGATTTCTTTAGTGTATCATTCATAATCGTAAGGTAGCTTTCCCTCGCGGTCCCTGGCGCCTTTGCGTCATCGCGGTATAACTTAACCGCCAGGGCGCAATGGTGTTAGAGAACGCGGAGAGATATAACGTGAAAAGAGGCCATTTAGTTTGACAAAGCCGGTTTTTTTGAAATGGTCCACAAGCCCAAAAATGTAAATAACCCATTGATAATGATCAACTCATACCCGATCTTATACCCCCCGAACAGGGTATCCGAGAGGGATTGTAAGCCCAGGGATACGTGCAATTTCTTTTCGTACCATTCAGGGCTGCTGAGCATGTCAATTCCCATGGCCAATAAGGGGGCAATGATACATACCCATACAATGAGTTTGGGGTTGAGCACGCGTTTGGTCAAAATGCCAAAGGCAAATAATCCTAAGAGCGGGCCATAGGTGATACCCGCAAATTTGAGGATGAAATCAATGATGAGTTTGTCATTGATGGCTTTGAAAATAAGGACCAGTAAAAAAAATACGATGGCAAATGAGATATGGACCTTTAAGCGGGTGTTTTTCTTTGCTTTCTCGGAGGCGGTGCTTTTTTTCAGCCCCAGAATATCGATGCAAAAACAGGAGGTGAGTGAGGTAATGGCCCCATCCACACTGGGGAACAAGGCCGATATCAGGGCAATGATAAAGATGATACCGATGGAACCACTGAACTCAGGACTTAACGCGATGGTAGGGAAAAGGTCATCGGGTGCGGTTTGAATTCCTTTGCTCCCGGCATAGACATACAAAATCCCTCCCAATACCAGGAACATGAAATTTACCACCATCATGATCGCTGTAAAGGTCATCATGTTCTTTTGCGAATCACCCAGGTTCTTTACACTGATGTTCTTTTGCATCATTTCCTGGTCAAGACCCGTCATGGCAATGGCAATGAACATGCCTCCTAAAATATGTTTTATGGCAAAGGATCCCGAATTCAAGTCCCAGTTAAAAATGCGGGAGTACCCTTTTTCATTGATCATTTGAAACATACCTCCCAGGTCCGTATCCAAAGATTTTGTGATGACGAGAATACAGGCGACCAACCCCACCAGCATACCCGTTGTTTGCAAGGTGTCGGTATAGATGATGGTTTTAACGCCACCTTCAAAAGTATAGAGGAGGATCATCACCAGGATCACAAGGGCGGTAGCGACAAAGGGAATCCCCAGTTTATCTAAAATAAATAATTGCAGTACGATAATGACGAGATAGAGCCTGGCGGTAGCGCCAATGGTTCTGGAAAGAATAAAGAAAAAAGCCCCGGCCTTGTGCGCCTGAATACCAAACCGCTGTTCCAGATAGGTGTAGATACTGGTCAGGTTCATTTTATAATACAAAGGCAACAACACAAAAGCGATCACCAGATAACCCAGTAAATAACCAAGCACGACCTGGAAATAAAAAAAATTGCCTGTGCCTACTCCACCAGGCACACTCACAAAAGTGACCCCGGACAAAGAAGTACCGATCATACCAAAAGCAACCAGTATCCAGTTTGAACTGCGGTTACCAATGAAAAAGGAATCGTTGTCGGATTTGCGGGACGTATACCAGGCTACTCCGAGTAAGATCAGAAAATAGCCAATGACGAAAGTAAAGAGTAGTCCAGAGCTCATGCGGTTCAATTTTGAATGCCCAGCCCCCTTGCGTCCCTTTGCGTCATTGCGTCTTGGCGGTTAAGTCTTACCGCAAAGACGCTAAGGCGCTAAGGAGCGCGAGGGTCGATACTGAAGTCATGAAGATAAGTAAAATACCCTTCCTATCTTTCCCGTTCACCTTTTGGTCGGAGGTAGACAGCAAATCCGGCACGTATCACTGGAAGGGCGCGGTTCAATTCATCCCGATAGGGCGAATTGACATTGCGGGAAGCATCAAACATGATAGCAAAGTAGGAATAGGTTTGGCCAACAATTCGATTGCCATACCCTGCTCCAACCAGCAGACTACCGGCATTGAAGCTGTATTTATTGGAAGGAGTTCCGCTTGGAAATTTTTGGGTGACCTTGATCCAATTGTATTCCGGCAAGGCAGTGAGAAATAAAAACCGAACGGGCCAGATACGTACAAAGGTTCCGCCACCGTAATTTAATACCCGATCGCTATAGGAACTATATCGGAAAGAAGTATAATTGATATTGGTGGATATCCCCGCATCCAGCCAGTTGGTGATGCTATACCCGATCTCGGGATTAGCCCCGATCTGAAATACACCGGAACTAAAGCCCAGATTGAGGGCGGTACCGATAAAGATATTTTCCTGACGAAATTTCCCTTTGGTGGGTTCGTCTTCGTTTTGGGCTTGGGAAAGGATAGGGAGGAGGAGAAGGAGGGGAAGAAGTTTCTTATTCATCGTCTGGACCAAGATTTTGGGGATTAAAGGATGGGCAGGATTGATTTTTAGGATTTAAGTACCAAACTCTATTCGTATAAAATTAAAGGATTTGCAATTTACAGCTGATTTGGAGTTTGATAAATCAATTTGCTTGAGTTATCTCATTTGGATTGGGTTCTAAAAGTTGTAAATTTTTTATTATATAATCTTCGAAACTGAAGACTGGGTGCTCCAAAGTTAATCAAAAGACCAATTTCCATGTTGTAAGCCTCAAGATAGTTTTTGGCCTGAGCAAGATGTGCATCCACCATCTCAATCACTGCTTTTAACTCAACCATAATCCTACCTTCCACAAAAAAATCAACTCTCCGGGTTCCTATAATTTCATCATCGTAGAATATATCCATCTCCATTTCCCGTTCAAATTCTATATTTCCCTTCCTAAACTCCACCGCGAGGGCCCGCTGGTAAATAACCTCTTGAAACCCATTTCCAAGTTGGCTGTGTACTTTCATTGCACATCCTATTACCTTTCTGGTGATTTCTTCATACTGCATAAAAAAATCACAATTTCCACCCAAAAAGGTAATGGTCAACAAAACTATCCTCGCAAAAAATCGTTTTTTTCCCTTCCCAGTCCTTGAAAACACTATCCTCTAAATCATAGAAAATCCATTCATATCAAAGCCCATATTCCCATCCTTTCCATCCTTAAATCCCAAAATCCTGGTCAAAGACGAAATGAAGGACATTTGAAACTCCTTTTCTCTCCCCCACTAAAGCTATTCAACACACCCTGTTTGATCAGAGAGAATTCAAAGGCCCCGCGTGTATTGTTGTAATTTTTTAATGTAGAAATGGTAGCATCGTAGGTAAAGGTGGCCCGGATATCTTTCCATTGCAACCCGATCATAGGAATAAAGGCATCCTGATGGCGGTAATAAACCCCGCCAATAAGTTGTTGCTCTCCATCACCGGAAAGGTTGTACTGGGCATTCAATCCACCTACGATCTCGCTGGAACGTGCCTGTGTGCTGAAATAAATATTGGGATTGAGAATCCACTGATCGTTCAGCATAAAACTGGCATTCACAAAAACATTATGCCGTACGGATATCCGATTGTCTACCCCGGCCGTCGCATTAAAAAAGGATTCCCTGGCCCGGTTGACATGCATGGCTGAATAGCCGGCATTGACATAAATGGCTTCGGTGGGGAAATAGGCATAATTCAACCCCAATTGCAGATCGAGGTAATTAATGCTGGTATTGTCGAGTTGAACCGCGGTTGGTAGTTTATTGTCAAAGAATTTTCCGTCAAACTGATCGGGGAATTTCAGATTGGTGGTATTGATCCGTTTTCCGGCCCAGCCCACATTAAAGCCGGCTGACAAAAGACTGGAATAACCCAGCATCTGATGATAGGCTACAGATCCATATACTTTGGAAGAAGTTAGGTTCCCGCTTCCGGCTACATCATGTAAAATCAGCATGCCCGCTCCCAACCATCCTGTTTCAATTTGATTCTTCATCAATTGCACATCCCCAAAGGCGCTCATTGTCTTATACGGCAGGGTCATAATGGCCGACCACTGATTACGGTAATTTACCCCCAAACGGTAATCCCCATCCGGAATAAACCCTGTATTGGCCGGATTGGTAGATAAGGGCGAGTTCATGAACTGCGAAAAATGCAGATCCTGACCCCGACCGCTCACCGCAAGCCCGGTAACAAATAAAATCAACCATATCGTTCTACTCAACTTCATTTTATATTTTACCAACCATTTTCAAATTCTCAAAACACCCATTCCGTGTAATTCGTGTAATTCGTTTAATTCGTGCCATTCGTGTCCTAACGAATCAACGTAATATCCCCCTTTTTGGTTGTCCTCGTTCCGTCAAAAAATTCCACATCCAGGGTATAAGCATACACATCCATGGGTTGTAAGGCCCCTTTAAAGCGGCCATCCCACCCTGTGGTAAGGGAATTGGATTCAAAAACCTTTTGCCCCCAGCGGTTATAGATCGAGAACTTCATTTTAACAATTCCAAAACCGCGTACCAGGATCTTATTGTTAATGTCGTTGCTGTTAGGCGTAAAGGCATTGGGTACATCCACCTGGGCCAATACAATGGCTTCTACGGGTTGGCAGAGTGTATCGGCACAACCATTGCTGTTGATGGCGATCAGACAGGCATTGTAGGTTCCGGTGGCCACATATTGGTGAAGCACGGCCAGTCTTGAATTAGTCACCAGGCTATCTCCATCACCAAACAGCCATTTGAAACTTACGGCATCAGACGAAGCAAGGTTGGTGAAGGTGGTTGGCGTATTCTCTATGGGCGGAATAGGGGCCGTAGTGAAATTAGATACCGGGTTATTGAATACCGTGATGGATTTAAATATCGTATCCCGGATATTACAGGTATTGGGGTCGATCGCGATCAGGCGAATGCTATAGGTTCCGGCTGTTGCATATAAATGTGTCGGGTTCTGCAAAGTGGAAGTGGCTCCATCTCCAAAATCCCATTCAAAGGATTGGCCTGCGATCGAGGTGTTTGTAAAGCTGGCGAGATAAGGCACACATCCGGTGGCGGGTGTCTCAAACTCGGCTTCTACATTGGGGGCAATGCTGATGCCTCGAACCGCACTGTCCGGCGAATTGCAATAGCCTGTATCCAGCAAAAGCAATTTAATGATATAGGTACCGGGATTGGCATAGTTATGAAAGACCGGTCCAAAGCCGACCGAATCGATGATGGTGCCATCACCAAAATCCCAACGAAATGCTTTCGAAGAGAAAGGCAATGCACCCGGAGCGATCGATAAATTATCAAACCGGTATTTCAATGAATCACAGGGATCGAGTTTAACGGGAATGAAATCCAGGTCAGCCTCCAGGTCACCCACCCGAATATTCAAATAGGCTGTATCACGGATATTACAAGTATTGGAATCCTCGGCGATCAATCGCACACGGAATAAACCAGTGGTATTGTACGTATGAGAAGAAGAAGGTACGGTGGTGGTTACATCGGGTGAACCATCACCAAAATTCCAAATATAGGTCACCGCATTCGCGACCGTATCTGTAAAGTCCACCGTCAAGGGAACACAACCAGCCGTATCGCGGATAACGCCGTTGATGGAGGATTGAGGGCCCGCATCCACACCGGAAAAATTAAAATTCATTTTGAGCATGGCGAGGTTACAACCTCCGTTCCCGGAAGCAGTAGCGAGGTTGGCGGGTCCCCAAACACCAGGAGATACCGGAAAAGTTCCACCGCCACAGTTGGCACACATGGCCTGGTAAATGACCCCTTGGCGGTCGAAACGGCTGGTACCTCCATCCACATGGTCGGGATACGCACCACCTTGTTGCCCATAGAAGCTGCCATATAACATGGTAGCCACATTTTTTTGCAAAACAAAAAAGTAAAAATCACCCATGGGGTCACCCTGACTTTTAAAGGCATCGGGGGTGGTAGGCATATTAAACGTACCGGAGGAAGGAAAGGCAGAGATCACCCCACCCCAACCGGATACATACACGTTTTCACAATTATCCACCAGAAAGGCTACCGGCGAAATATTGGGAATGGCAGCGGGTTTACCAAACCGGGTGGAATACACATAGGCCGACAGATCGGGCTGAAGTTTGGCAATGAACTGCGGCGCGCCGGCTACACTATACCCCACATTGGAGGTGATGGGCCAGTTGCCACCGGTTTGTCCCATGACATAGGGGAAACCGCTGTTGTCAAACTGAATACCATATACCTGGTCTATCGCCGATGTGCCCAGGTAGGTAGTTCGAATTATAGCCGACCCATCATTGGAAACGATGGATACAAACCCATCAATATTTCCCTGAAAAGTGGGATGAATGGTACCGGCTTTGTTTCCCGGGAAACTGGACTCGGGGCTGCGGGTACCACCCGCGACATATATATTACTTCCGGGCCCAATGGCCAGTACATAACAGGCATCTTCTTCCGCGCCTCCCAGATAGCTGGCAAACTGCATAGTAGAAATATTGGGATCAAATTTCAATACCACACCATCCTGTCTGCCACCTCCTGCCGTGGTTTGAAAGGCACCCGGCGTGGCGGGAAAGTTTTGCGTCGCATTACTTGAACCCATCGATCGGGTGGAAGAAACAACATACACAAACCCGGCACCATCCAACACGACTTCACTTCTTCCATCATCTCCATAGTTCTGCTGCAATAAATTTTCGGATCGCGTGGCGGATATATTCACGCCATCATCCGCTGTACCCCCGATCCGTTTGGAACCAATAAGCGCTGAACCGGCGGCATTGAGTTTGGTAACAATGATATCAAAATCACCCCCCGATCCGATCAGGCCACTATTCGCTCCTGTTCCCGGATAATCACTTGAATTCGATCGCCCGGCTATAACCAGGTTCCCGGCACCATCTACGATCAGGCTATGGGGTTGTTCATTTCCCGAACCACCTATATAGGTGGCATAAATGCGGTTGGCCCCGTTGGGGGAAAGTTTGATGATGGCAATATCAAGCGGCTGATTGCCACTGCCCCCATTATAGCTTATATCAAAGGCCCCTGGTGAAACCGGAAACCCTGAATTAAATACAAACCCACCTCCATAAAAATTTCCACCCGCATCATACGTAGCTGTAAAACCCCAGTTGGAGGCGGTACTGCCGGAAAAAGAACAGAATATACGGGTGGGGTCAATGATCAGGGTTTGTGTCTTGTCATAATTTTTAATATCAAACCTTACCTCATCCCCTTTCAATACAAATTTGGCATTGACACGGCTACGGGCCCCATTCACAAATTGGTAAGTATAGGGATCGAGTTCTTTATGCAGACCCACCGAAGTGGAGATCAGTAATTCTTTGTTGCGGATCTCGAGTTTATCCGCGCCTTCGTATTTCATCGCAATGCGACTGATATCAGCACCGGGTTTAACAATGAGATCATATTTCAGGAAACCATCCTGGGTATAATACCGCAGGTCAATACCGGGGTAGAGTTCTTCAATCGTAATTCCCTGGTAGATCTTACATTCCCCGGCCCATTTGGAGGGGTCATTCCCAAGTATATAATTATTGTGGGTTGAAAGTGCTTTATCCGGAACGATCCGAGGTGATTTTGCAGTACCCAGAAAGTTGACATTATAGGAGTGTCCGCGTAACTGAAGGGGATCATTCATGGAAGGACGTCGTCCACCTACGGTTTCATCGGAATGTCCATGCATCCGGTCCGTCATTTTTTCATAATCCTGCACATTGTATTGGAGAACGGTAAAACCCTGATCGCGGATAAAAAAAGCCCCGGCGGGAAAATCTCCCATGAACCTGACCTTACTATCCCATTGCCCTTTATTTTCCACGAATTCAATGGTCCCGGTTTGGGCCTCGGATACGGAAAATAGGGCAAGCAGAAGGATCGTATAGGTTAAGCGGTTCAAGTGCGGCACTTTATGGTAATTTAACTCAAAACAGGCACAAAAGTTCAAATCTTCTGTTAAGATATACGGCTCCAGGCCGTTTTGCGTTTTTGCGACTGCAAGTATCTCTTTATCATCAAATTTTCGGCCGAATTCAGTTCCGGGTCCTTTTCCAGGATGGACATGGCCAGATTTCTGGCTGTTTCGAGCAAGGCCCGGTCTTGGACTATATTCGCCAGCTTAAAGTTTAATTCACCACTTTGCCGGGTTCCCTCAATATCCCCGGGCCCCCTCAATTCGAGGTCCTTTTCGGCGATCACAAACCCATCATTGGTACTGGTCATGATGTCCATCCGTTCACGGGTATCGCGGCCGATGGATTTTCCGGTGATCAGGATACAGTAGCTTTTTTCCGACCCTCGCCCTACCCTTCCCCGAAGCTGGTGCAATTGGGAAAGTCCAAACCGTTCCGCACTTTCGATCACCATGACCGAGGCGTTGGGCACATTCACCCCCACTTCGATCACCGTGGTAGAAACCATGATATGCGTATCGCCCGTAACAAAACGATGCATGTTCTGTTGTTTTTGCACAGCCGGCTGTCGGCCATGGACCATGCTGATCCAGTATTTAGGTTCCGGGAAATAAGCTTTTACATTTTCATACCCCTTCATCAGGTTCTCCAGGTCGAGTTTTGGACTTTCTTCAATAAGGGGAAATATGATATAGGCCTGTCGGCCTTTGGCAATCTCCGCTTTGATAAAGTCCATGACGGCCGGACGTGCATCTTCAAAACGATGATGGGTGATGATGGGTTGCCGCCCCGGGGGCATTTCATTGATCACACTAATATCCAGGTCGCCATAGGCGGTCATCGCCAGTGTGCGGGGAATCGGGGTGGCGGTCATGACCAATACGTGAGGTGGGGTATCCCCTTTCTCCCATAACCGGGCTCGTTGGGCTACGCCAAACCGATGTTGTTCGTCAATAATGGCGAGACCCAGGTTCGCAAACTGCACCACTTCTTCAATCACGGCATGTGTACCAATCAATATATGTGTTGTTCCTTCGGCGATGGAGGCCAGTATCCGGTTGCGTTCCGCTTTTTTGGTGGAACCTGTCAACAATTCAATTCCCACCGGAAGTTCTTTGACCAGTTCTTGCAAATTTTGCAAATGTTGTCGGGCGAGGATCTCGGTGGGAGCCATCAAACAGCTTTGATAGCCGTTATCCGCCGCCAGTAACATGATGAGTAAGGCCACAATGGTCTTACCACTCCCTACATCACCTTGTAAAAGGCGGTTCATCTGGTGACCTTTCGCGGTATCGGTGCGGATTTCCCGGATCACTCTTTTTTGCGCATTGGTGAGCGGAAAAGGCAAGTGGTCATTATAAAAGCCATTGAAAAGATCTCCTACTTTTTCAAATACCACCCCTTTGGAGTGCCGGTGTCTTCCGGCACGGATCATTCCCCAACGGATCTGTGCCATGAAAAGCTCCTCAAACTTGATCCGTTGCATCGCCAGATTATAGGAAGCCGGGTTATCAGGAAAATGGATCTGGGTTTGGGCGCGAAAGCGGCCGATCAATTTTAGCTTCTCTACCAATTGGGTGGGCAGGTTTTCCGGAAAATGTTCTTCCCGGAGCATTTGAACAACCAGGGCGGTAAGTTTACCGAGTTGTCGTCCACCCAGGTTTCGAACCTTTAGTTTTTCCGTACTCGGATAAACCGGCTCCAAATAGGATTTTACCTGGTCACCCTCTCCCGTGTAAACCTCCATTTCCGGGTGTACAATTTGTGGTTTTCCCAGGAAGAAACTCAACCGTCCATACACGAGATAGGTCTTGCCTATTTCCAGGTATTTCTGTATCCAGGTAATACCCTGAAACCAGGTAAGCTCCAGGTAGTCGGTCTCATCGCGGAGTTGTGCCACCATCCGTTTACTCCTTTTATCCCCCACCATATCCACCAGCAAAAGCTTGCCTTTGACCTGTACATACTCCATCATGGGTACCAGGTCTTTGATCGCTACCACCTTGGTTTTATCAATATGCCGCAAGGGGTAATGCTCCAGCAGGTCGCCAAAGGTGTAAATACCAAGTTCCTTTTTGAGCAGGTCCCCTTTTTGAGGGCCTACGCCTTTGAGGAATTCAATGGGAGAGGATAGTATGTCGGTGTTGGAGGAAATTATATGACTATTTCTGCAAAAATAGGGGGAATCCTTTGTGCCCCCTTCGTGTCCTTCGGTCACCCTTCGTGTCCTTCGGTCACCCTTCGTGCCCATCGTGCACCCTTTGTGTCCTTCGTGCACCCTTTGTGTCCTTCGTGTCCTCCTACGCCAGACTTGCGTAGGAGGACACGAAGGACACAAAGGGTGCACGAAGAACACGAAGAAAAACATTCTTCTTACTTAATCTATCCAGAGCATGCATAGGTGAATACACTTAAATTAAATTGATATTCACATTAATCCTTTACCTGTAGAAAATATTAATGGTTCTATCTCGTTTGTGCATCATAGTTTAGCCAACTACGTTAAGTAATCACTAACCCAAATCAGCAACCAAAGATGAAAAAATCTTTACTCGCCGTTCTTTGCTTTGTTTCATTTCATGTTCAGGCACAAACCAACTACGCTGTCAACTTTGATGGAACGAATGACTATGTAGAAGTAGCCGACAACAATGCCATTGACCTGAGCAGCAACTTTACCATCGAAACATGGATCTATCCGACCGGTATCGGCTCTAATGGCACTGAAGGGGGGATTATCATTAATAAAGAATCCAGTTATGAGATAGCGCGTTTCCCTGATGGAACCATACGGTATGCCTTAAGCGCAAATGGCGCAGGCTCAGATTGGAGTTGGACCAATACCGGGCTCGTGACCCCACTTAGCCAATGGTCACATATTTCCATGATAAAAAATGGCACCACGGTTACTTTTTACCTGAATGGCACCAGTAGTTATTCTGCCGGCAGCCAACCCGCTACAATGACTGCCAATACCCAGCCACTCCGGTTTGGAGGCCGGGTGATCGCTTCTCATCACCTGAGTGGATATCTGGATGATATGCGCATTTGGAATACTGCACGCACACAGGCAGAGATCAAAACGTATATGTTTGATAAGGATCTGTCCGCTACTGCCAGCGGTCTTGTGGCCTATTATAAAATGAATGAAGGCAGTGGGACAAGCGCCGCAAATTTCAGTACCAACTTTAGCGGACTTGGTGGAACGTTGACCAATGGTCCGGCCTGGGTAGCTTCGCCCATTCAGTTCTCTGCAAACGCTCTGCAATTTGATGGTTCGAATGACAATGTGGTCATCCCACAGGTGATCAGCAGCGATTTCACGATGGAATTTTGGGTAAGCACCAGTTCTACAGGTCCGGGTACCACGGGAACACAGTGGTATGGTGGAAATGGGATCGTGGATGCTGAGGTCGGTGGAGGAACAACTGATTTTGGAACGGCCCTAACCGGTTCAAAACTGGCCTTTGGCATCGGAAGCCCGGATGTAACCATCCATTCATTGACCGATATCAACACAGGTGGTTGGTTTCATGTGGCAGTAAGCTGGCAACAGAGTACCGGGGCTATGCGCCTTTATATCAATGGCACCCTCGAAGCTTCGGGCACAGGTGGAACTGCTTTGCGTGCTGCACCTTCGCGTATCACCTTAGGTCAATTACAAACAAACATGCAATTCTTTAATGGCACGATTGACGAACTGCGTATCTGGAATGTAGTCCGCAGCCAGGCCGAAATTCAGGCGAATAAAAATAGCGAGATCGATCCGGCCACATCCAACCTGGTAGCTTACTATACCTTTAATCAGGGATTGACGGCTGGAACGAATACAGGTATCCTTTCTTTGCTTGACCTGAAAAATAATAACAGCGGCACAATGAATAATTTTGCCCTGACAGGATCTGCGTCCAATTTTGTAGAGCAGAACTCCGGCTTCTTTCTTTTACCTCTGCAATGGGGACAATTCACGGCCGTCAAACAAGGAGAAAAAGTCCGGCTTAACTGGTCAACCCAACAGGAACAAAACACCAGTCATTTCATCATTGAATACAGCAAGGATGGACGCGAGTGGGAAAGCATCGGCCGGGTGAATGCAGTAGGAAATAATTCGGGCACCTCAAATTATTCCTTTACCCACACCAACCCAATAAAAGGCATGAACTATTATCGCCTCCAACAGGTTGACCTGGATGGAAGCCATGGTTTATCCGAGACCCGGAGTATTCATTTCTCCAAAAACCAAAGCGGATTGGTAGTACTAACAAATCCCATACACGCCAACGAAAATTTGAAAATACAATCTCATAAAACCCAACAGATCTCGCTCCTCGACCTGAGTGGAAAACTGATCTGGAAAAAACAGGTGACAGAAGGATGGAATACGGTAGAGATGATGGGGGTAAAAGGCGGGATGTATTTGGTGGGAAATGAGGAGGGAGGGTTTAGCAAGGTTTTGGTTGTTGAATAGTATTTTAAAGTACGGAGACTAGAAGTCGTCGCAGTAAGGAGAAATATAGT
>JBGSHM010000006.1:0-227426 GCA_041752235.1 Chitinophagaceae bacterium | reverse complement strand
CTCACGTCTCACGTCTCACGGCTCACGGCTGTTTCCCCCCATCCTTCTCCACAGCGACCCCACCGTTCCGCGATTCCAGCGGGCAAAACGTCCGCGTTGAACGACAAACTCATTGGCTGTTGGGTGTTGTAGATAATAATAAAATACAAAAGGTGCCTTGGGGTCTGCCCAACCCGCCATTTGTCCAAACCGAAGATCATTAAAGACCAGCGAATCAGATCTATTCTCGATGGTATAAAAACCTTTGGAAAAACGGATCAGGCGTTGCAGGTCTTCCTGATCGCTGACCTGTTTCAATAAATACGCTTGCCGTGGGAAATATTGCAGACTAAGTGTATCGGATTTATCCAGAATTGACCGATACCCAACCTGGTAGCCGGAATCATAATCAGCCACAACATACCAAAGCAGGTTGTTCAGCGCAGTGGGGGTTGTAAAATAGTTATTGGGTTTCCCTTCTTGTTTTACCAGCATAGATCTCACTTCGCGATCGATCTGCATTTTATTGATCCCGCAAAGGACCAGATAGAGCGTGCTCAATCCCATCCCAAAGATCACCCACTTCCTTCGCCGAATGTCTTTTCGGGGCAACCACAAAAGCATGATCAGCGCCAAACCAGGCCAGAGGGAATAAAGGGGATCTGCCACATAGATCCAATTGTAGGCCACCCGGTGATGATGAAATGGTTCAAACCACCCTACCCCATATACATTCATGCCATCGATCACCAAATGAATCAAGGCCTGCACCAGGAAAAAGAGGGTCCATTTTCCCCAGGTAATATCATGCGGCCTGCGCCATCGTTCGGCCAGCAGTCCCAGTACCGGACTTATTAAAAAAGCAAATAAAATAGAATGGGTGAACCCCCGGTGGGCCAACAGGTTTTCACTTGTACCCATCCAAAAAGAGGTAATGAAATCAATATCGGGGACGCTTTGCGCTACGGCTCCAAGAAACATAGCCCGCTTGCCAATCTGTTTACCGGCAAATAGTTCGCCCATGCAGGCGCCAATGGCAATATGGGTTAGTGAATCCAATGCAGCTTGTTAAAGGATCAATTTTTACCCGTCGATTGCTCCAACATGCCGGTTATCCCGTTTATCAGGTCGGCATCCGGACCTGCCGCAGCTATTTTTTTACGGATCTCCGCTTTTTGTTCTGGGGTAAGCATAGCAAATATATCCCATAAGAGTGAGGTAAGTTGCCGATACCCGTTTTCAAGAAAATCAACGCTCTGCTTATCCAAATTTCGTCTTACTCTTTTGGAGGGTCTGTCCTGTACCAGGTTGATCAGATAATCCCTGAAAACCGTTTTCATTTTTTCCAGTTCAGGCGCCAATTTCCCCAGGGTAGAATCCTTCATGGCATTGATCTTTACCATCATCGGATTGGGGGATGAAGGTGGAGGCGGAGATTGAAATTTTTCAATGGTGTCTGCAATGATCAGCCCTGAAGAAGCGTAAAATCGGCGGTTCGTTATTGAACTGTCATTCCAGGCTAATTCCACTCTACCCCAGTTTCCTAAAGTATACTTATACTCATATCCCATATGGAAAAACACGGGTATCTCGGTAACATACCAACCCCCTCCTACTGGTTTTAATTGATACAAGGAATCTTTGGTGTGCCAGTAATTGAAGGTGCCAGCCAGGTATATTCGTTGGCTATCCGGAAAATTTGCCGGGGCCAATGCACGAATTTTGACAGAACCAACTTGCGAATAGCCAGCCAGAGGAAGAATTGCCCATAGAAAAACCCAACACAGATAGGATGACTTTTTCATGTTGATAAAATTTGTGTAAAACTAAACCGGCCTTAGGCATCTTAAGTTGACAATGGTCAGGCTGGCTTGAATTTCAAGGTCAAAATGATAATTTCGTAGGAATCAGAACAATATCTGAAAAAAGCACAAAAAAATCCATTTTGAAAAAGCGAACGGATTACATCTCCTGGGATGAATATTTTATGGGTGTGGCATTGTTGTCTGCCTGCCGGAGCAAAGACCCCAGCACGCAGGTGGGTGCCTGTATTGTTAACAACCAGAATAAGATCGTGGGTGCCGGGTACAATGGACTTCCTATTGGCTGTGATGATGATGAATTCCCCTGGCAGAAAGAAGGCGGTTTTTTGGAAACCAAATATCCGTATGTCTGTCATGCCGAACTCAATGCCATCCTGAACAATATCGGCATCGACCTGCATGGTTGCCGAATTTACACGGCACTTTTTCCTTGTAACGAATGTTCAAAGGCCATCATTCAAGCCGGTATAAAAGAAGTGATCTACCTCTCCGATAAATACAAAGGAAATGATGTATTCAAGGCCTCCCGCCTGATGCTGGAAAAGGCCGGTGTGAATTACCGAAAGGTGGAAGCTAGCATTGATAAGCTGGAGTTGTCATTTCGCGAAGAGGACGTTTGAGGGATTTTAAGAATTTCCAAATTACACATCGCCTATCTTTGACCAACAACCCGAATCCATGGATCTTGAATTCAATAAAAACGAGGACCGCTTTCGCCAATCACTTTCTGATCTGCGCCAGAAATTGGGTAAGATCCGTGAGGGTGGAGGGAAAAAAGCGCAGGAGAAACAGCGGGAGAAAAATAAATTAACCCCGAGAGAAAGGATCGATTATTTAATCGATAAGGACTCTGTTTTTGTCGAGATCGGTGCTTTTGCCGGATATGACATGTATCCTGAACAAGGTGGCTGTCCGGCAGGGGGTACTGTAGCCGGTATAGGATATGTAAGCGGGCGACAATGTGTGATACTCGCCAATGACCAAACCGTCAAAGCGGGTGCCTGGTTCCCGATCACAGGGAAAAAGAACCTGCGAATGCAGGAGATCGCCATGGAGAATCATCTTCCGGTCATCTACCTGGTGGATAGTGCCGGTGTATTTCTGCCATTACAAGATGAGATATTCCCCGATAAAGAACATTTTGGCCGGATCTTTCGCAATAATGCACGGATGAGCGGCATGGGTATTACCCAGATCGCGGCCGTAATGGGGCCCTGTGTAGCCGGAGGCGCCTACCTGCCGATCATGAGTGATGAAACCCTGATGGTGGAAGGGAATGGATCCATTTATCTTGCCGGACCTTATTTGGTCAAAGCGGCCATTGGGGAAGAGGTGGATAATGAGACCCTTGGGGGAGCCAATACACACACTGAAATAAGCGGGATCGCGGACTATAAATTCAAAACCGAACAGGAATGCCTTGATCATGTTAAACGCATGATGGGGATGCTGGGGGCTTCTCCAAAAGCCGGCTTTGACCGAACCACGGCTGTTCCGCCAAAAAAGAATCCAGAAGAGATCTATGGCCTGTTTCCAACAGAAGGAAAACCCTATGATGTAGTGGATATCATTGAACGATTGGTGGATGATTCCGCGTTTGAGCAATTCAAAGAAGACTATGGCAAGACCATTGTCTGCGGCTATGCGCGTATTGATGGGTGGGCCGTAGGGATTGTAGCCAATCAACGCAAGATCGTAAAGAGCAGGAAAGGCGAAATGCAAATGGGTGGTGTCATCTACAACGACAGCGCTGATAAAGCCGCGCGGTTCATTCTCAATTGCAATCAAAAAAAGATACCCCTCGTTTTTCTCCAGGATGTGACGGGTTTTATGGTGGGTAGTCGTAGCGAACACGCCGGCATCATTAAAGATGGCGCTAAGATGGTGAACGCGGTGGCCAACTCTGTTGTTCCAAAAATCACCATCATTACCGGACATTCTTACGGGGCCGGCAACTATGCCATGTGTGGAAAATCCTATGATCCCCGGTTTATCTATGCCTGGCCATCGGCCAAGATCGCTGTCATGAGTGGTGAATCGGCAGCAAAAACCTTGCTACAGATCGAAGTCGCTGCCAAAAAAGCAAAGGGTGAAACCATCAGCCCTGAAGATGAAAAAAAGCTATTGGACATGATCAAGAACCGATATGAGAAACAAAGTTCACCCTATTATGCCGCTGCGCGGTTGTGGGTGGATGACCTGATCGATCCCGCAGAAACGCGAAAATATATCTCCGAAGGGCTCCGGGCAGCCGATCACAACCCGGTCATCCCCGACCTGAAAACAGGGGTGTTTCAGGTCTAGTTTTTCGACGTAAAGTGCTGATTTTCCGGGTAAATATTGTTTTTTTTGGATTACTTTTTTTTACCTAATTTCACTCCCTAATTAACTAACTGTTCTATTATGAGAAAATCTACCCTGCTTGGATTTTTATCTTCTTCTCTATTATTGACCACCTTACTTACATCCTGTGTTGATGATTCGAACCTTACGGCCGAACCACCAATACCTGATCAGTCTTTTGTTGAAGAATTTGATACAGCCAATTCAGCCTATGCGCGTGGATGGCGGTATGTGAACAAGAGTGATGCCCTGGGTCGTCGTAACTGGCAAAACCCCAATGCCGACAACTATATTCCTTTCCAGCCTTATTCTACCTATGCGGCTGGTAATGGATACCTCTGGGCCGATTACCAATCCACTTCTTCCGCTGCCGGTGTAATCAGTAACTGGGCGGTTTCCCCTCAGATCTGGATGAAGAATGGCGATAAGATCGTTTTCTATACAAGAGCCGAACTCTTAAGCTTTAATGGTGATTCAACTGATTTTGTGAATCGTATGCAGGTACGGATCAACCCAACTGGTTCCCTGAATTGCGGAAACGGAACTGACCCCGGTGATTTTTCGACCACATTGTTGGACATTAACCCCTTTTATTACGAGTTCCTGTTGAGCAACTACGATTTACCCAATCCGAACGATCCTGACCGCATCAAGGCACGTAACGCCTACCCTCACCGGTGGACCCGTTATGAAGCAACCGTTTTTGGTTTGAGCAAACCCGTCCATGGCCGCTTCTCCTTCCGCTATTTTGTAGAAGGTGCCGGTAGTAATGGATTCGGTTCTTCCGTTGCCATTGACAGTGTAGCCTATATCAGCAAATAATTCATCCCATCACTTATACAAAAGCGATCATGAAAAATAAATTCACCCTTGTCTTTTCCCTCAGCATGGTTTTCGCCCTCACCTTTTTACTGTATTCCTGTAAAGAGGAGAAAATAAAAGAAGGCCTTGAACTCGCTTCCGATGACTTTTCCTATTCAGAGTCCTTTGACTCCATTGGAAAAGTAATCAACAATGGCTGGAGAGCCATCAACCGCAGCAATCCTGCCGGTGACGAGAACTGGCAACAGGGTTCGTATATCGCCGACAATATCAAAGGCGGACCTTTCTTCTCGAATATTGAAGCCCATTCTTCTACAGCCAGTGCAAGTGAATATGCACTTTGCCCCTATACGGTTGGTAATGGTCTTTCCTTTATCAATTGCTGGCTCATTTCCCCGGCCTTGAATATGCGTAATGGTGACCGCTTCTCTTTCTGGACCAAAACATCCAGCCCGGTAAGCTTCCCCGACCGCATGCAGGTTTGGATGAATATGAGCAACGATGGATTGAATGTAGGTAGCGGTCCAGGCAATACCGGTGATTTCACCAAAATGCTGGTGGATATCAACCCCACACAAACGGCTTCCGGCTACCCCACTACCTGGACCAAATATGAATTTACCATCTCTGGTTTACCCGCTAATACCTATAAGAAATTGCGTATCGGTTTCCGTTATTATGTGGAAGAAGGCGGCCCCAGTGGCAACAATTCCAATGAGATCGGTATTGACGACTTTGAATTTGTAAGCGTTCAATAATTAATTTCCTTAACCGGATTAAAGAATCCAGCCGTTAAACAGGCTGGATTTTTTATTTTTACCCCGCATGAAAATAAACCTGCTCATATACCTGGCCTTTGCCGGGCTGATACTCGCCGGATGTAAAGATTCGGATTCCACACCCAAACCCATCCAGGTGGCAGCAGCCGATATCCCCAAGCGATGGGAGATTGTTCGCAGCGCGATAGACAGTATCCGGGAAGGTGACCTGGTGCTGCGTTGCGGGAATGATATGACCAGCTATATGCTCAAGGACTTTAGCCAGACCGACAAGGTCTTCTCCCATTCAGGGCTTGCCTTTAAATGGAATGACAGCCTGTATGTATTTCACAATATGGCGGGCGACCTCAACCCCGATGAAGTGATGCGGAAAGACCGGATAGATTCCTTTCTGACTCCCGTTTCCAATATGGGATTTGGTATTTATCGATATGACCTGGATAGTCAGGAAATAGCCGCCTTAAAACAAAAGGTATTTCTTCACTATGAAAACAAGCTTCCTTTTGACATGAGTTTTGACCTCTCCACCGATGATAAAATGTACTGTGTGGAAATGATCGCAAAGTCGGTAGAGGAAGCCTCCCAGGGCAGGATCCGGTTTACGCGTAGTATCGTAAATGCAGACCTCAAAAGGAAGTATTTAAAAATGGCCCTTCAAAAAAAGGTCCTCCCCTCCCGGGAAAGCGCCAACCAACGTGAATACCTGGCGATTGATAATCTTTACCTGACCCCGCATTGCCGGCCCGTTACCAAAACCATTTTTGAAATCAATAACGGCCCTGTCCGTATACCCTCCGGGGAAAAGGAATAAATATGAGCCATTCTTCCATTACCATTTACACCGATGGCTCCTCCCGGGGCAATCCTGGAAGGGGTGGCTATGGAGCCATCCTGTTGAGCGGCTCGCTGAAAAAAGAGATTTCGCAAGGCTACCGTCATACCACCAATAACCGGATGGAGTTGATGGCCGTTATCGCGGGTCTAAAGGCCTTAAAAAAACATGGCTTGAACGTCACCATATACTCAGATAGTCAGTATGTGGTCAATGCCGTGGAAAAAGGCTGGCTTACCAATTGGCTACGCACCAATTTTAAAGGGGGCAAAAAGAATGCGGATCTGTGGAAGGAATATCATAAGCTTGCCCAAAAACACCATGTTCGATTCAAATGGGTAAAAGGCCATGCCGAAAATCCATTCAATAACCGATGCGATGAATTGGCTACCGGGGCTGCCGACGGAGGAGATTTATTAGAGGATGAGGGGTATGAGGGGGGGATTTAGATGTTGGATGTTGGTTGTTGGATGTCTGCTTTAAGTTGTAAGTTGTTTAAATGATAGCATTTACCACCTTAAAACCTAAACCTTACATCCAACAACCAACATCCATCATCCATTATCCAACAACCAACTTCCATTTCCTCGCCACCAATGCATTATACACCAGGGCAATACCAGGAAGGAAGATCGCGGTAGCAATCAATGAATTTTTATAAAACGGGAGACCGGCGTTGATACAGGTCAACCAGCCGGAAAAATCATTGGTGTAAGGAGCTTCCTTTACACCGGCCCAAACGATTGTATTGGAAATAAGGAAATAAATGGTGGGGGCAACCAGTGCATTGGTAAACAGGTTTCCCAATTTGTTGCCTTTGATCCTCCATCCAATAACAGCGGTCAATAACAACAGGAGATAGTTGACCCATTGACCTTTATAAAAACCGGCATAATCAAACAATCCCTGACGATGCAACACTTCGATCACTGCATCACTGGCCAGCAGGGCCACTAACGGAAGCAGGAAGGAATAATCCTTGCGAAAAACGATCATTCCGGAAAAAACAGCAATAGCCAATATGGGAGAGAAGCCCGACATGTCGAGGTTCGGGCCAAAAAAGTACTTGCAAGTGACGGTTATCGCTACCAGGAAAAGGGTGAACAAAACCAGTCTATTATTGAATCGCATAACCAATGTTTAATGAGGCAAAATTAATAGAAATCAATCAAATGCCGGGTCAACTTATTCACCCTTTGTGGAATGGGGCAATCCGGCCTTAAACAATCGGGAACCGGTGGCACTCAAAAGGGTATATGCCATCCCGGGTTCAACATAGGCTGCTTCTCCTTTTTGCACCGTTAATTCGCGCTCCTGACAAAAAAACCGGGTACTACCGGATAGGTTGAACCATATCTCAGGCCCATTTGCTATAAAGGCCTGCTCCTCTCCTCCGGCATTCAATCGCACTTCCGATAATTGGAAATCCGGTGCCGGGGTCTCAAATACTTTTTCTGCCCCGCTGATCCAGGCACCCGGCAATTTCTTTGGTTCCAGCGGTTCACACTTGACATGTTTCATCAACTCCTTCACATCAATATGCTTGCTGGTCAATCCCCCCCTTAATACATTATCCGAATTAGCCATTAGTTCCATACACTGGCCAAAAAGATAGGCATGGGGAATACCGGCGTCCTGGAAAATGGCTTCCCCCGGCTCCAATTTCACAATATTGAAAAAGTAAACAGAGAAGATGCCCCGGTCACATTGTCCGTTCCGGTTAAAGGTAATCGCCGCCCGTGCGGCCCAATAGTCTTCTTCCTGCCGGTGTAATACGCCTTTCTCATACAGGGGAACAATCCGGTCAAGCAGGGGTTGCAGGAGGGTATTTACCTCGTCCTGGGGCATACCCATGACCTTTTTATATAATCCCAAATAACCTTCGCGCAGGAACCAATCGTGCAGTCCGGCAAATTCAGGAACAGCCCGAAGAATCGCCAATAATTCATGTTCGGGTTTAAACCCATGCAGCAACCAAAACTCACTCAGGGCATAGGCCAGTTCAGGTTTATGGTTCTCATCCTTATAGTTTCTTTTGGGGGAATCGAGGGGTATCTTTTCACTGTTCTCCCGGGCAAATTCAAGCGCTGCGGCGGCTTTGGTAGGATGAACCTGAATGGAAAGCATATCACTTACATCCAGTACCTTAAAAAGAAAAGGTAACTGGACCCGGTCGGCCAAGGACCAATTTCCGGTCTCCGTGATCAACTCCGATGGTGATTTGGGATGGCTTCCCATCCAATACTCGGCATAAGGTTTTTTGGCGGCATTTACCTGCCCAAGTAATGCGGGAATAAAATCCGTCCCGCCCCAATCATAGTGTTGAACCACGCCTTTGATCGCATAAACACCCTGTTTTACCTGCATCTTCCAGTCTAATTTGCCATAAAGATAATATATGGCAGCACACAATGAATTAGGCAAAAAAGGAGAGGAACTGGCAGGGATTTACCTGGTTTCGCGGGGATATGAGATCCTGCACAGGAATTGGGTCTATGGAAAAAGGGAAATAGACATCATTGCCCGAAAAGGGAGGTTTCTGCATTTTATCGAAGTCAAAGCGAAAAGGTGGTCACCGGAGGGCTATCCGGAGGATAATGTGACCCGCACCAAATTCCGGAATCTGTTAAAGGCGGCGGATGAATATCTGGCGATTCATCCCGGCAACCGGTATGTTCAGTATGATATCCTGGCCATCACTTTTCACAAAGAAAAAGAACCTGAATTCTTTATGCTGGAGGATGTATTTCTTTAAACTTATCCATCAGTTTTTCCACCATGGTAAAGGTGGCGGGACAGTATTCAATATTTTGTTTGTGCACATGCATATAATCCACCATTTTCTTTTTGGGTAAATGGGGAAAGCCGGCGCAATCGGCTGGCCTGATGGCATAGATGCTGCATTTATTGTCCTTGAGGTTAAGGAACTGACAGGGATTGAGCCTGTTCATCCAGTCCCCATTGCTCCGGTCCTTTTTCAGCCACTTCTTCTTAAAAGCGTTCACCGACATACCGAGGTGTTTGGATATCCGTTTCATGTCCTTACCGGTATAAGTAGGGGTCATGGATTTACAGCAATTGGCACAAGTAAGGCAATCTACTTCCTTCCAGACCTGCTTTTCAGCAGCGGCCGTCCATTTGTCCAGTTCGCGGGGTGTGTTCTTCTCCAGGCGGGTGAGGAAACGTTTATAGGCGGTCTTTCTGTGTCTGACTTTCTGTTTAAAGGAGCGAAGGTTTACCGACATAAAGGGGGTTACTTGTAAAAACGGCGAAGATAACAGAAAAAACTTTTTATAAGGTCATTCCTGTCTATTTTTGCCGGGTTCAAACCCTTAAATATGAAAAATATTATTGGTCTTTTAGCCATTGTTGTCTTCGTTGCCTCTTGTAACAATAAAGAAGCCGGACCGGCAACCTTGTGTGACAAACCCTGTGTTTCCGATACCCTGAATTTCACTTTACAGGGAAATGAATTTGAGCCGTATGTCAAATTGATACCCGGCAATTGCCTGGTTGATACCGTGATCTGGAGCAGCAAGGTAATACCAAACAAGCGCAAGATCCATCTCTCTACGATCCTGGGAATGATCCCCGCCATTGATAAATCGACTGTCAAATGTTATATCAAGGATACAAGCTATGCCTTCCTGTTATTCAATGATTGTCTTACGCGCCGGGGGTTCTGGCTGAAACTTTCACTGGGACAAATCGAAGAAATTGAGAAATCACTCTCTGCATTCAATACCGCCGACCCACGCTACTCCATCGAGGAAGGCCTGATCTGCTATAAAGCCAACAATACCTTTTTTGTACAGGAGATCATGACCGGGAAAAAAGCGTCGGTTGACCTGCCCTCCCCTACACTGGAATTTGAAACCATGTATGATGTCGTTGACTCCGTCAATGTATCCCGTGGCCGGTTATTCCTGAACTTGAAAGACGGGGGCAAGACTAAGGCATTTGAAAAGAATATTGAGTTGAAGTAGCAGGAAATAGCTATTAGCTGTCAGTCTTTAGCTTTTAGCCAAACGCCTCCCTCAGCAATTTTCGCCTATGTGGCCTTCCTACAAATCCGGATTCAAAGCCTATCTCCAATTGGAGAAATCACTGGCAGACCATTCGGTGGCGGCCTATTTGCATGACCTCGATAAACTGACACAATACCTGGAGTCACTCCCGGAACGGCCAGGTCCTGCCGATATTACCCTGAAAACCTTACAGGGATTTGTAAAATGGATCGCGGAACTGGGAATGACCGCCCGCTCACAGGCCCGTATCATTTCCGGGATCAAAGCCTTTTATAAGTATTGTTTGCTGGAAAATATCGTCACCAAAGACCCCAGTACCCTGCTCGAAGCGCCCAAGCTAAAGCGAAGCTTACCAGATACCCTCAGTTTTGAAGAGATCGAACAGATCATTCTTGCTATAGACCTGAGCAAACCTGGTGGTACCCGAAACAAAGCCTTGCTGGAAATACTTTATAGTTGTGGCTTGCGGGTAAGCGAAGTGGTCAATCTCCGCATCTCTCAATTATATTTTGATGTGGGTTTTATCCGTGTCACAGGTAAAGGAGATAAAGAAAGACTGGTCCCTGTAGGCAGTACAGCCATCAAGCATGTAAAGATCTATCTGAAGGAAGTAAGGGCCCAACAGGTTGTGAAACCCGGAAGCGAAGACATTGTTTTTCTCAATAAAAATGGAACCGGTCTCAGCCGGGTCATGGTGTTCTATATCATCCGCAATGCAGCCGCGCAGGCAGGAATCAAAAAAACGATCTCCCCGCACACGTTCCGTCATTCCTTTGCCACCCACCTCGTTGAAAATGGGGCCGATCTCCGCGCCGTTCAGGAAATGCTCGGCCATGAAAGCATCACTACAACGGAAATCTATACCCATGTTGACCGCGCCTTTTTGCGAAAGACATTGGAGAAGTTTCATCCGGGGTTTAGGTAGTGGCGTGATTAGTGAATAGTGAATAGTGAAACATAAAACCTATAACTAACATCGCCAAATATATTTTCACCATTCACTATTCACCATTCACTATTTACGCCTCACGCCAAATTTTCCTACCTTAGTAACGTGACCTTCCTCACCTCCTCCCATACCACCACCGAGTCCGATGCGGAATTGGTTTTACAATTCAAGCGGGAGGGTGATTTGAAAATTCTGGGTAAACTTTACGAACGTTACCTTGATCTGGTTTATGGTGTGTGTTTGAAATACTTAAAAGACCCTGAATCAGCCAAAGATGCCGTGATGCAGCTGTTTGAAGAACTCCCGGCCAAGGTCAAAAAACATGAAGTGGCCAATTTCAGGGGTTGGCTGTACCAGGTGGCCCGCAATCAGTGTCTCATGGCCTTACGAAGCCCCAAAAACCTGAAAACCATTGATCTGGACCCTGGCCTTATGCAATATTCGGAAAACGGGCATCTGAATGGTGTAATGGAAAAAGAAGCCGACCTGATGAAAATGGAAGATTGCCTGGAAACCCTGCCACCCGACCAGCAGCAAATGATCCGTCTTTTTTACTTCGAAGGGAAATGCTATAACGAGATCGTTGGCCTGACCGGAATCGAATGGAACAGGGTCCGTAGCCATATTCAGAATGGAAGAAGGAATTTGAAGAGTTGCATGGAGAGCAAAAGCTTTTAGCTATTAGCGGTTAGCTATTGGCTTTGAAGAGAATGAAATAAGGAATAAAAAATATAAAATAAAGAAGACAAAAGGCTAACAGCTAATTGCCAATAGCTAATAGCTTACAACTTCAGGCCAGAAGACTCTTGAAAGAAGTGAAATACACACATAACGATATCGAAAAATACTGGAAAGGCCAGCTTAGTCCGGAGGAAATGAATGCCCTGGAGAAAGCGGCCTTGGAAGATCCGTTCCTGGCAGATGCCATGGAAGGTTACCAGCATGCCGTATCGCCTGCTGCGGAGTTGGGGCAATTGCGTCAACAACTGGCGGAAAGAGTCAGTGGCACTCCATCCCTTCCGCAAATTCACCCGGCCAAAACCTACTGGTGGAAGGTGGCTGCATCCATTGTCGTAGTCGGAGGTCTGAGTTATCTGGCTTATCAATTTATTCCCGGACAAAAAACGGAGGCCGTAGCAGTGGAAGAAAGAACAACCGTGAGCCCCTCTCCCGGTCAATCACCAGATACCTCTGTAGAAGCGATCGATGAAACAAGGCAAAAGACAGTCACCAACAAGGAAGTAAAAGATAACCCAGAAAATATAGCAGTACCCACGAATGCCGATACAGCCAGGGATAGATCCCCATTAGAATATAAGAATCTAAAACTGGAGGATGAATCCATAGCCTCCGCTGCCGGAGAAACCAGATCGGCGCCTGCAAAGACGGATACCCTTGTTTCAACTGTCGCCAAACCCCGTTCACAGGATCTCGGAAAACAGGGAAATACCTCATTGCCTCCTGTTTCAAAGAAGGAGGAAGGATATATAGGACTGGAGAATACAACCAAAGGAAAAGCCTCGGATACCAAGAGCAAGAAAGCCCGTCCCATCACCTACCGGGCGCGTGTGGTGGACAACAATAACAATGCAATTGCTTATGCCAATGTATTCAACCTGGGGAATGAGGCAACCTCCCTGGCCGACAAAGATGGATACTTCATCATACCCGCAACGGAGGACTCATTGGTATTACTCAATGTAAGCTCTCAGGGCTTTACTTCGCGAGAGTTCCGGCTCAATCGTTTTAACCGAAAAGCCGAAGACCTGATACTCTATGAAACACCTGACGACTCCGAGCCCGCTGAAGTGACCGTTGTTGCCGAATTGGAAGAACCTGTGTTATTGGAAAATGATAAAAAGGTAAGCGCCCCGGCTCCCCAAACGGGCTGGTCGCTTTTTAATCAACAGATTGCCAATAATCTCACCCGCGACCGGGAATCTTTGTCCCGCGGAGAAGTTATTCTTGCCTTTACCATCAGCAAATCAGGCAAACCCACCAATATCCGGGTGGTTCGCTCCCTGCAACCCCCTAATGACCAGGAAGCTATACGTCTGCTGCGCCAGGGTCCTGATTGGTCAGGAAGCAGCCGCTCCGGTGAGGTTCGGATAATATTCCGGTTCAAATAAAGAAGGGTATCTTTGGCTCCTTAAAAAAAACCCTTGTCATGCTTAAAAAATTATCCCTTGCAGTTGGCTTGTTGGTCAGTGTTTACACTCTTAACGCTCAAAACCTGAACACCCCCCAACCAAGCCCCACACAAAACATCAAACAAAATTTCGGTCTCTCTACCATTGAGATCAATTATTCCCGCCCCAGCAAAAAAGGCAGAGAAGTATTTGGTAACCTGGTACCCTACGATATGGTATGGCGTACCGGCGCAAATGCAGCCACTACCATCCAGTTTGGCGATGATGTAAAAATCGGTGAAACCAAAGTGCCCGCTGGTAAATATGGATTGCTGACCATCCCCGGCAAAGACAATTGGACAGTGATCATTACCAAACAAACCGATGTGACAAGCCCGGCCGCTTACAAACAGGATATGGATGTAGTACGGGTAACCGTAAAACCGGAAATGCTTCCTTTCTCCGTTGAAACGTTTACGATCAATGTAGATGATGTAAAAGCGAATAATTGTTTGGTTGGAATTTTGTGGGACAATGTATATGTTGGCCTGCCTGTTTCAACAGATATCGATTCGAAGATCATGGCTCAGATCAAGAATGCCATGGAGAATGACAACAGACCTTATTTTGCTGCTGCCATGTACTATATGGAAAGCGGAAAGGACCTGAACAAGGCACTGGAATGGCTTACCAAAGCGGCTGATCAAAACCCAGGCGCTTATTGGGTATTGTATCAAAAAGCCAATTGCCTCGCCAAACTGGGTCGCAAATCAGAAGCCGTTGAAACGGCGAAGAAATCAATGGACCTCGCTACAAAAGGACAAAACGGGGATTACGTAAAACTGAATGAAGACCTGATCAAATCCCTTAAATAAGTTAGAAAGTATTTTTATAGAAACCGCGGGGTAGCCCGCGGTTTTTTTATGCTCTTTGCGGAGAAAAGCGATGACCCAGCCAACTAAAGAAGATGACCCCAAAGGCACCGATCGGGTTTAACCAAAGGAACCCGAGTTTGATATATTCCAATTTGATCATAGTAAAAATGAGGAGAATGATCAACTCTGCTCCAATGGCTGACCAGAAAACGATACTTCCGTTCCGGATCTTTTTCATAAATAAGGCTACCAGGAATACTCCGAGTATGACCCCATAGAAAAGGGAGCCTAACACATTCACCGCTTCGATCAGGCTATTTCCCAGGTCATACGTGAACATGGCAACGATAATGCTGAAAACACCCCAACCCAGGGTGTACCATCTTGACAAACGATATTCATTTTCCCCACTGGTTTTGTCCTTCCATATCCGCTTATGTACATCCACCATCGAACAGGATGCCAGTGAATTGAGGGCCGCGGCAATGCTTCCCCAACTGGCCAGGAAAATGATGGCAATCAAAAGGCCGACCAAACCGGCAGGCAGATGATCCACCACAAACCGGATAAAAACATAGTTGGTATCCTTGGTATCCGCACCGGGCACTGCTTTCTCCATGACTGACCGGTACTTTTTTCTTAACCCATCCATGTTTTGCTGAACAACATGCAAGCTATCGCGCAGCATAGGTTGCTCACTTACCTTCACCTGCAAGGCAGGTAAACGCTCCATGAGCACATTATAGCTGGCTTCGATATGACGCAAAGAATCACCGTATTGGGTTTGCTCCGCTTGCTTGGCGAGCGATGCATTAAAAAAAACAGGGGCTTTATTGTATTGATAAAAGGTAAAGACCAATGCCCCAACCAAAAGAATCAAAAATTGCATTGGCACTTTGACAATGCCATTCATCAACAAACCCATCCGGCTTTCCTTAAGCGACCGCGCTGTGAGATAACGACCCACCTGACTTTGGTCTGTACCAAAATAAGAAAGGGCCAAAAAGAAACCGCCAATGATACCGCTGAATAAATTGTAATTATCACTCCAGTCGAATCCATTCCCTTTTTCAAAACCGGTCGTGATCACATTTAATTTACCCGCACTACCACTCACTTCTAGGGCCTCTTTGAATCCGATGCCTTCGGGTAAAAGATGCACGGCCATATAGGCGGCAAGAAAAATGCCGACAAAGATGATGATCAGTTGCAAACGTTGGGTATAGGCCACTGCCTTGGCGCCTCCACTTACGGTATAGATGATCAGTAATCCACCCATGAGCAGGTTGGTCAGGTAAATATTCCAACCTAACAGGGAAGAAAGGATTAATGAAGGAGCAATGACACTAATTCCTGTAGACAGGCCACGTTGCAATAAAAATAAAAAGCTGGTCAGGGTCCTTGTCTTTCCGTCAAACCGGCCTTCCAGGTATTCATAGGCCGTATACACTTTCAACCGGCGAAAGACAGGAACAAAGAAAAGGGCAATCACCACCATCGCGATGGGGAGCCCAAAATAATATTGCAGAAAGCGCATCCCGTCTGAGTAGGTTTGACCGGGAGCCGATAAAAAGGTAATGGCACTGGCCTGCGTGCCCATTATGCTTAAAAGAACCAGTCCCCAGGGTAAACTTCTATTGGCCAGCAAATAACCATCGAGGTCATGCGTGCTCCTCCCCTTCCATAATCCATATCCGATGATGATCAGCAGCGTAACGATGAGTATGATCCAATCGAGCTGACTCATGAGAAGTAGCGGGTAAAATAGGTGAGCAATAGTATCTCTGCCACCAGTAACGCCAGTACCAGGATATACCAGCCTTTCCAGCTCTTAAATACGGGGGCCTTATCGTCTTCTACTTCATGCATGTTTATCTTCTGCGTAACATGGCGGAGGCCGCCAGTCCAATGACCAGTCCGAGCAATAACCCGACATGTAATCGTTTAATTAAAAAACCCAAGCCCAACCCGATCAGGATCGTGATCACCAGGGCCATATCGGTACGTGTTCTGCTGGGTGCTTTTTTTTCCATAGAAATAATGATGTTCCTGTATTTTACTAAAAGCTAATAGCTATTAGCTTTTGGTTAATCTTTTTCTATCCAGACTAAAAAGGCTTGATCTGGTTCTGCCCGATCAGATTGGCCAATAACCGATACGCCCCTGGGTTTCCTGCGGGCAACTGCCGGAAGAAAACCAGGCCGGTATACACAAATTTTCCTTTTCCATAATCCGCCACGATCAGGCTTCCTTCATCCGACTTCTCTCCCGGATCATTCATGGTCAAAAGGGGCTGATATTTTTTATCCCAATTCAAGGCATCATAAACACTACGTTCCTGTATCCATCCTTTAAAGTCATCCGGGGTAATGGTATTGGGAAAATGAAATACGGAGTGCTCGGGTTTTAAAAACAGTACCGGAGCCGCTTCATTGGTTACCCGGTTTCTGGAAATAGAAAATGGATAGGGTCCGATCTTCGAGGCAATACTTGAAATAAAATTATTGGTATTATATTGAATGATCAGGTTGCCTCCATTCTCCACATACTTCATAAGTTTATCATAAAAGCCACCCATCCATTCATTGGTATTGTAGGCGCGAATTCCCGTCAGGATCGCATCAAAACGGTCAAGGTTGTTGCGCGCCAATTCCTTCTCGGTCAATATGGTTACCTCATATCCCATTTGTTCTAATGCCTCAGGAACTTTGTCCCCGGCACCGGGAATATAACCGATCTGCTTTCCGGCTGTTTTCAAATCCACCTTCACATACCGGTTGCTGGCTTCGGTAAAATAAGTCTGGGTGGGGATATGATCGTATCGAATAGTGGTTTGTCCCAAAGCAGGATGTCCGGCCTTATCATAAAAATAAGCGGACCGGAACTGGAAATTCGCATCGGCATAGGCATGTCGGGTGGAATCAACTGGGCTGGCAATATCAAATAGCGAACTCCAATTGCGAATCACTCCCTTCTGTGTAAATGGTCCGGCATCAATGGCATTCCCGTTTTCATCATACAAAAGGAAATGACCATTGGTTTTATTTGACTTGAATTGCAGCGCCCTTTTCCAATCTGCCCCGTTCTTAAGTACATATAACTCTTGCTCCGGCTTGACAGAAAAAGGAGGGATAACCACCATGGGTTGATACAATTCACCCCGGACCGGGTCGGTAAACCGATAGCGTACCGGTAAGGAATAATTGATGGCCAATCCTTCGATCGTGAGATCAAATCGGGCTTCGTAGGCCGGACTGGCTTCCGGCTGACCAATCTTTTGTTGATCCACTACTGTATACGTTCCTTCATCCATCGGTTTTTCCAACCAATATGGCTGGGTTACCGGTTTGGTAAGGGGTACAAAAAAGGTTTTGGAAAAGGACTGGTTTATGTTTCGGGCAAGGGTTGTTGCCAGGGTGGTATCAAACCCATCCACGGAAAGGGTATGCCATTGAATAGCGGCACCCAACCGGTTATTTACAGCAATATTGATCTTTACCGAATCTGTTTGCACAGCAAAGGCGTCGGTTGTATAAGCATCCATCCATAACCCACTGCATTGGGCAATGAGATGCTTTACCTCTTTCAATTTTTGTTCGGTCCAGACCGATGCTGGTAGTTTCTCGATCGCTTTGTATAATTCCACCAACCCTTTGACCGACCTTTCGGGGTGCAGGAGGTCGAATTGTGACAGCACACCAGTGATCATTTTCTCTATACCTGCGCCACCTTTGACACGGCTCCAACCGGTATTCACTCCATCGGTCAATTCATTGGCTGGAGCATCGCCTTTGGTAGTTTGAAAAAACTCAAATGATTGTCCGCGTGAAGCAGGTACACCAAAGCCCTGGCTTTTGTGCTGGCTTCTGCTTTCTGCGGCGATCTCCCCATAACTTTTTCCCAGCAAGGGATTATAAGCGCCTACATCAATACGAAACTGATCATCGCGTATTGTATTGTTCCCTCCAAAATTGAAGGTATTCCACAGGACCCTTTTTACCTGCCAGGTGCTCACAAATTTTAACTGTTCGGGGAAACGACGCGGGTCAGCGGCTGCTGCAAAAGCTTCGTTGGCCAGAATAGCCGAAGCCGTATGATGCCCATGTCCGCCTTCACCGGTGACGGGAAAACGGGTAACCACAACATCCGGTTGAAATTTTCGTATCACCCATACCACATCGGCCAATATTTTTTCTCTGCCCCATTTCTCAAAAGTCTCCTCCGGGTTCTTGGAATATCCAAAATCAAAAGCACGGGTAAAAAACTGCTCCCCTCCATCCACACGACGTGCTGAAAGCAATTCCTGTGTGCGGATCAAGCCCAGGTCAATTCCTTGTTCATCGCCGATCAGGTTTTGACCGCCATCCCCACGGGTCAGAGAAAGATAACCCGTGCGGTATAATTTTTCTTTGGATAAAAAAGTGATCAGCCTGGTGTTCTCATCATCCGGATGAGCCGCCACATATAACACCGATCCAAGCACATTCAATTTCCGAATGGCCAGGTACATATCTGCCGAAGACATGGTCACCTGCGATTGAGCACGGATAAGTACAGGCCAAATAAATAGCAGACACAAGGAAAGACAGGCAATGGATCGTTTCATTAATATGTTTCTTTACAAAGAAAAAATACGTACAGAATGACTAAAAGCTAATAGCTATTAGCTAATAGCTTCTCTCTATTGTCCCACCAGGAAAACCGCATTGCATATCAACAACTTGCCATTTTCCCAGAAATTGCGGAACATGATATTATCGGCAAAGTAAACAATGTTTCCTCCCCCTACCTCCTGAACTCCGAAAACCATCCCATCCTTTAACTTTTCTTTCAGGTTAGCGCCGATAAAACCAGCTACGGCTGGCTCTTTCTTGATCACACCCACATTCCATCCACCATCGATGAACTCATACATATTATCATCCTGCTTCAGTGTATAATAGGTCGTGGGATAACCAAATCCCAATGGATGGGTATTGTCCACCTCTACTTTAAAAATAGAACCGGGGATGTATGAACTGAGAAAACTGGATTCGCGATCCTCATACACCTGAATGGCATCGTAAGTGCCGGGCTTGGGTTCATCTGCTTTTTTATTTTTGATTCCCCAATCCATGCGGGCGATCTGTCCGACAGTCCGGTCAAGCGCGATCAAACGTCCTCCCTTGCTAATCCAGTTCTTGAGATCCTCAGCAGCTGCTTTATCATTCAAAAACGAATAATTGCCACCAGGCAACAAAATCACCTGATAGTCCTCTTTATTGATACGGCGAAAATCATTGGCATTGATCAGCGTAACAGGATATCCCAGATCCCGCTCAAAGAAATGCCAGATCTCGCCTGCATCATAACTGGATACCCCTTCCCCTGTGAGCAGGGCTACCTTTGGTGCATGCAGGAAACGGACTTTGTCACTGCCAAAGTCATACCCTTTATCTACAAATCCGGTATTGACTGTAGCAACTTTAACCTGGTTTTCATTGGCATAACGGCTCACCCAGGCGGGTATATTATGCCAGTTGGCTTCATTCCCTTTACGAATCACAATCAACGAACCTCTGTCAAATGATTGACCACCGATCTCAAAGGGTCTTTCTGCCACTCGTACATTCACCCCCGCCTGCATCAATTGACCTAAGGTACGGGCACTGGCTACTCCAATCCAGGGTAAAACATATCCATAGGCGGGAGCCAAGTCATTATTGATTTTGGCGGGACGTGCTCCACCTCCTGCGATCTTGGTCTTACTGGCAAAGGCCGTAACACCATACACATAGGGCATGGCCCAGGCGGTAATATCATAGGTTGCCGAATCCACCAACTTACTCCTTGGCTCAAACAATACCTTGAGCAAGGTGGAATGGGGTTGCTGGCTTTGGAGCAATATATCCCCGGCTTCCGGGGTAAAAGCTTGATCTTTTCCAGTGGTATAATTGAATCCGGTAACAGCCGCCTTTCCAGCCGTTGCGTATTCATATTGAATGCCGTTCTTGTCCATTAAACGAAGCAGAGAAGCAATACGTTGCTGGTCAGCTTCTTTATTTTTGATCACATAGGTCTTATACTCCCCCGTACCGGTGGAGACTGCCTCATTGAAAAATTTTCGAAACTCTTTGACCAGTTTACCAGCGTTCTGCGAAGAAACTTCGATCGTACTCAACGAAGTCGTGAAATGGTGTTTGACACGGTCAAGCAGAGTCAGTGTATCTCCTTCACTGGTGATTATGCCTGCGCCACCACGAGGACCTCCACCCTGCTCATAGGTCATGCCGATTGCACCATTATAAACCGGATAGGTATCCCCATAAGAAGGATAGAACAGATCAAATACTTCTTTGGTAAAAAACAACCAGCCTTCTTTGTCAAAATATCTGGCATGATTTCGTCCAAGCGTCACCTGAAACTCACGCTGCCAGGAGGTGATCACTTCATGATAGGGTTGCGCTGCAGGTGCGAAATAATAAGGTTCATTTATCCCTTGTTCATGATAATCCACATGAACCTGGGGAAGCCATTGATGATAAATTTTGATGCGTTGTTGAGATTCCACCTGTGTTTGCCAGGCCCAGTCACGGTTCAGGTCAAAATTGTAGTGGTTGGTCCTTCCACCCGGCCAGGGTTCATTGTGTTCTCTGGCTTCGGGTAATACGTTGATCTTATCACCCCGCACAGAATTAAACCAATTCACGTACCGGTCGCGGCCATCAGGGTTGATACATGGATCGATGATCACCACCGTATTCTTAAGCCATTCTTTGGTCCTGGTTTCGGCAGGATCTACCAAGGCATATATCGTCATCATGGCAGCTTCAGATGAAGATGTTTCATTGCCATGTACATTATAACTCAACCAAACGATCGCCGGGGCATTCTCTTCCATGGGGGCCATGCGGTCAAGCGCGGTGTTGGCCAAACGAAGATTGTTTTTTCGGATATTTTCCAGGTTCTGCATGTTCTCCGGCGAGGAAATAAAGGCCAGCATCAGGGGGCGACCTTCATTGGTTTCGCCATATGACTGCAGTTTTACCCGATCAGGTGCCGCCGCAGCCACCGATTGAAAATAACTGACCACTTTCCAATGCGGAGTATATTTTTCGCCGATGGAGTACCCCAGAAAGTCTTTGGGTGACTTTAATTGGGAAAAAACGGACAGGGAGATAGACAGCAGCAGCAGCGCAGCCAGGATTTTTCGCATGAGTTGTTTTTTAGTACGGCAATTTAAGAAATAGGGTAAGATTTACCATATCCATTTCTTTCTGTAATTTCCTTGTTATTAATCACCCAGCATGAGAATGATACGCCTGTTTTTACCCGTATGGATGGCCTTAGGTTTATTGTTGCTATCCTGCGATCCGACGCAACGCCTCTCTCCTTCCCAAAGCCTTCCTACGATCGAAAAAAGGGTGGTTGTCCGGCAGGGAGCCGTGGTATCTGCCCATGTATTGGCCAGCCAGGTTGGTGTTGCCATTATGAAAAAGGGCGGAAATGCCTTTGATGCGGCCATTGCCACCCAATTGGCCCTGGCCGTGGTTTACCCAAACGCCGGCAACCTCGGAGGAGGTGGTTTCATGGTAGCGCGAACCGCAACGGGTAAGCTTATCGCCCTTGACTACCGGGAAAAAGCCCCGGCCGCAGGCCATAAGGATATGTATCTGGATGAGGCCGGCAATCCACGGACAGACTGGAGCCAGGATGGTCACCTGAGTGCCGGAGTACCCGGCACTGTCGCTGGATTATTTGCCGCCCATCAATATGCCCGTCTTCCCATGAAGACACTCATTCAACCAGCGATCGAACTGGCCGAAAAAGGTTTCCGGATCTCCGAAAGAGAGGCCCGATCACTCAATGGTTTACAGGAAGAGTTGAAACAATTCAATACGGTTCCCCCGGTTTTTATCAATGAAAATGGCTGGAAAGCACAAGACCTGCTCGTGCAACAAGACCTGGCCAAAACCCTGATGCGCATACGCGATCAAGGTAAAATGGGTTTCTATGAAGGTGAAACCGCCCGCCTGATTGTGGAAGAAATGAAGAGAGGGAAAGGCTTGATCAGTTTAGAGGACCTGAAAAATTACGAAGCCAAATTTCGTGAACCACATGTATTCATGTATAAAGGCTATCAGATAGTAGGTATGCCCATGCCCAGCAGTGGAGGATTGTTGGTTCATCAAATGATGAAAATGATCGAGCCAAAACCGATAGCTTCCTATGGGTTTCTTTCCCCCGAAGCAGTTCAATTGATGACCGAGGTAGAAAGAAGGGCCTTTGCTGACCGGGCTGCCTTTATGGGTGATGCCGATTTTTATCAGGTGCCTGTGAAAGAACTGGCCTCGGACAATTATTTACAAAAACGCATGCAGGATTTTGTCCCCAACAAAGCAGGGAACAGTCAACTTACCCAACCCGGCATTCCATTGGGAAAAGAAAGTGAGGAGACCACTCATTTGAGTGTGATCGATGCGGAAGGCAATGCGGTTTCCGTGACGACTACCCTGAACAACTCCTATGGCAGCCGGACCGTGGTAGGTGGTGCAGGATTTCTCCTGAATGATGAAATGGATGATTTCAGCATCAAACCGGGGGTACCCAATATGTATGGTGCCATTGGAGGAGAAGCCAATGCCATTGCTCCAGGAAAAAGAATGTTGAGTTCAATGACCCCCACGCTTGTCCTGAAGGAGAATAAACCATTTCTGGTCTTGGGTACACCTGGTGGTACGACCATACCTACTTCGGTATTTCAAACCCTGGTGAATATCCTGGATTTCAAACTTTCTGCAGAAGATGCCCTCTATAAACCCAAATTTCATCACCAGTGGTTGCCCGATGAGATACAGGTTGAAAAAACATTCCCCCTGCCCCTTCGTAAACAGTTGGAAAACATGGGCTATAAAGTAAGGGAACGAGGAAGCATTGGTCGAACCGAAATTATTCGGGTATTGGATGATGGCTCCATTGAAGCGGTGGCCGATAACCGTGGGGAGGATGCAGCGGTAGGATATTGAGAAAATATATGGTACTTTTGCCCGCCTCCTATAAAAGCCGCCCCTAATACCACTTCATGAAAAAATTCGCTTTGCTCCTTTTTTGTGGGTCAACTTTTGTCCTGCATGGAAATTCACAGGTTCGAACGCATCTCTTTGCAGGTCCTCAGGTTAGTTCGGTTAGCTACAAGGTAGGTGACGAAAAACAAAAGGCCAGTTTCAAACCCGGCTTTCAGGCAGGTGTTGGTTTAAAAGTTCCTTTCGACAATCAATTATATTTTGCCCCCACTGTATTTTATAGTCTAAAAGGGTACAAAGTGACCCTTGATAATGGCGCCTTTCCCCCGGACACATCGGCTATTAATAACAATGTTACGGTTCATGCCATGGAAGTAGGTTTTCTTCTTCACCTGGAGCTTTCAAAATCCACAAACCACCTTTTTCTCCGGGCAGGGCCCTCACTGGATTTTGCCTTGATTGGTCGTGAAAAATTTGATAAGCGAAATGGCGGAGGAAGTGTGAACCGACCTATGAAATTCGGGTTTGGTGATTATGGCCGCTATCTGGCCTCTGGCATTGCTCAATTTGGTTATGAAACTCCCCGGTACTACATCATGGCGCAATACCATGGCACTTTAGGTTCGATCAGCAATGCAGATGATGGGCCAAAGATCAAACACAGGGTGGTGGGGCTTTCAGCGGGGTTTTATTTGAACTAAAAGCTATTAGCTATTAGCTTTTAGCTATTAGCTTCTTTAGGTTTCTATGAGTAAGAAAGCATCCATATCCCGAATCCCCAAACTCTTCTCCGAAACAAAGCCTTCTCCATATTGTACGCCGATCTTCTTTCCCATCATACGGGCACGCCCAATGACAGAATCAAAAAATGTAGGTGTTGAAATATAGGTTTGAGGCCCGTCCGACTCATTATCGGGATTGTAGAATTGCGTCGTATAGGCTTTTATGGACTCCATTCTTTTTTCAAAGACATCGGTGATATCCACCACAAAATCTGGTTCGATATAGCGGTCCTGTATATAATGGAAAACATACTTGGGTCTCCAGGCTTCCTGAAGCCCGCCTGCATCATCTCTTGTCTCGATCTTCCGCAAACCTGCCAAAAAGCAGGCATCCGCTATCAGCCTGCCTGCACGACCATGATCAGGATGGCGATCTTCCAGCGCATTGGCCATCACGATTTCGGGTTGATATTTTCGGATCATGCGGATCAGTTTCCGTTGATGTTCCTCATCATTGCTGAAAAAGCCATCAGCCATTTTCAGGTTCTCCCGGGCTGAGATACCCAAAATACGCGCTGCCTCTGCTGCCTCCTGGTACCTGGTCTCCACGGTTCCCCGCGAGCCGAGTTCGCCCTGTGTGAGGTCAACGATCCCCGCCTTCTTCCCACGCGCCATCTCCTTCAACATCCATCCGGAGCAACCCAGTTCAACATCATCGGGGTGTACCCCAATGGCTAATATGTCCAATTTCATACGTTGAATTTGTGGCAAATTTAGGGACTTCCCCTTTGTATATTGGAGGGCTAATTTTTTACCGCTTGCCTGTATGGCGTATTGTACCAGGTGGCATCGATCTCCCGGACTATGCTCTCGATCTGCCAGTCTACCTTGTCCTTCTGGTCCCAGCCCTGCTTCAGGCTACTCCCAAAGAAAAAGGCAACCGTCTGATACAATCGGGCCGTCACTCCACCCCTGAATTCCTTGACGATCTCGTAGCAATTATTCCCGGTTTGGCGATTGATCAGTTTCATCAGGATCTTTCCCTGGTATACCGATAAGTTGGAGAGTGGGTCGGCAAACTGATCCTTCAATTCTTTTTCGCGGGATTTAATGTATTTCTTTCTTTCTTTTTTGGAACTCATTCCCTGCAATTTGGCATTGATATCATTCATTAATACGCCGGCTGTACGCGCATAGGGATAGGTGACATACACGGCATTGCGCAACCGGGTCCACTCACGTATGAATTTCTCCAACTCCTTATCCGACATTTTGGAAACCCAGACCATCTCATTTTCCGTATAACTCATCCATTCGTTATAGGTTCCCCACAAATAAATAGCCGAGGTAAGAATGGTATCATTAGGCCCCCAGCGGGAAGGGTCAATAGGTGGTGGGGGGCCAAATACAGAGTCTTGCTCAAATTGAGCAGCTCCAGGCAGGGCGATCATTAAGACCAGACCGGCCAATAGGCATCGGTATATACGTGACCTTTTCACGAACTCTAAAATACAATAAAGAGACAACGGAATAAAGCCTTTCGCTGTATCAATTGGTTAATTCTTCTTAACCTTTTTTTGCTTTAATTCTATTTATCCCACTGATAATGAAGCCGATGACCATTAGGATGGTGCCCAGCCAGAGCACATTAATGAAGGGAAACCGATACGCCTTCAGGGTTACATACTGCATGGCCGAATTGGACTCCTTCAGACCAATATCCGCATGTCCCTCCTCATTTTTTTCCAGGCGGAGAATAAGGTTCTCCATAACTACGGTGTCCGGGTTGGAGAATCGTCCGGCCCTGGCTTCGACCAGGATAGGTCGGGAGGTATATGAATCCCCTTGCTGAGGTTGCACTTTTAATGTGGCGATATAGGCCTTATCCCCTTTCTGAAAGCCGGGCAGCGGAATGGTATCGATGGTTTGAATGCTGTCCAAAACAACAAACCCCCTCGAATAATAAGCCGTATCCTTTAAATTCATGTGCCTGGTTTCAAAAACCGAAGTATCGGCATTCTTTTCCGGATCAGGCAGGGAGGTTATGTAGGTAAAAATATCATGATCCCAAAAATGCTTAGAGTCTGGGTTGGCCAGCAATCCTTCATTGCCATTATGATTGATAAAGGCGTTTGGCCGAAGGCTGAATCCATCCTTACCTGAACTGTCTTTGAATTCAAGGTTATAATACCAGAGTGCTTTTTGGGGGTGTTTCTCTTCCGATTGATAGGTTACATCATATTTGCCCATTCGGGTTGGAACACCTCTTACCAGTGTCAGGTTCTCCCCTGGCTTTTCTTTGCTTTCCTCACCCAGTGGTACAAAAATGCCACTTGTATTGTAGGATAACACCTGCTTTTTGGAAGAAGAAATGAGAATACCCACCAGCATCAATCCAAATCCCAGGTGGGTGATCGATGCGCCGGCATTTTTCCATTTACCCTTTACGCCGATCCAGATATACGACATATTGGCCACCACGGTGTAAACACTAGCCACCAGGGCAAACCATATAGCTGCCAGAAAACCGGCTCCATGTTCATAGTAATCCACTTTTCCAAAGGCCAGAATCAAACCAGCCAAGACAATGGATACAATAGTTGGCCATAATATTTTGGGTAAAAAATAGGAACGTGGTGTTTTCTTATACTTTAAATATTGGGTAATGGCCGTAAGTAAACCAATGATGATGGCCACAAAAATGATGACCCGGTTATAGGCAAACAGGATATCATCACCCATGGTAAATCCACTGCTCATGAATTTGGCGAAAAGTTTGTTTACCACCGGAATACTGGTCGTGATAATGATATAACCGGCACTGATCACCAGCACCAGCGATCCGATAAACATCCAGAACTCCCGTGAAGAACTTTCCTCTTCATGGGTAATGGTGGGTACCTTTTTTAAGCCGACATAGAGAAAATAGAAGGCCGCTAAGAAAGAGAGCAATGTTAACAATGGGACAAAATAACTGGCTACTAATGTCACGAGTAAGACCATCGCGGCAAACCATCTTCTATTTCCGTCCAATACAAGCAAAACGGGAAGCCAGAGAGAACCCAGAAGAAAAAGGTAGAGTTGGGTATTCATTCCCAGATCCGCAAAAGAATGGACCGATGTATCACCTAATATCCCGCTTCTTGTCAGGAAAGTAGAATAGATGATCAGAAAATAGGTGATGATAAAAAACAAATGAGTGGTACGTAAGGATCGACCGGTATGTTTATAAATAAGCAGGGTATGAATCCCTGCCACCAGGGTCATCCACGGAACCAGTGACGCATTCTCTACCGGGTCCCAGGCCCAATATCCACCGAAATTCAATGATTCATAGGCCCAGGCTCCTCCCATCATAATGCCTAAACCAAGTACCCCTCCTGCGATCAATGACCAGGGCAGGGCTGGTTTTACCCAATCACCATATTCACGCGTAAAGAGCCCGGCCAAACTATAGGCAAAGGGAACAATCAATAAAGCAAAACCCAGAAAAAGCACCGGGGGGTGGATCACCATCCAGTAATTCTGTAGCAAGGGAGAAAGATCATTTCCATCCGTCAAACGTGATATATAATTTTCGTTGGCAAAAAGGGGCAGTTCCGGCATCTGGTTTCGAAAGAGTGCAAAGGGCGAACTTCCTATTTTCAGATCGAAGAAGTAAAGGCCCAACATCATAGCGGCAAGGGCCCATTGGGCCAGAGAAACCGTCATCATCACGGGGGCTTCCCATTTACCGGCGGTACGGATCAGGATCAATCCCAATACCGCATGCCAGAAGGTCCACAGTAAAAAGCTGCCTTCGGAGGCACTCCAAATGGCACTAAAGATGTATTTGAATTCAAGACTGTTACTTGAATTCTTGTAAACATAAAAGTATTCGTACCGATGTGAATAGAAAAGAAAGAAGAGCAAACCAAAGATGGCAAAGACAGCAAAGGCATCCAGGATAAAACCCCAACGTGCCAAACGCAACCAGCCTTTTTTATCTTCAACGGTGGCACGGGTGGCTTTAAAATAGGCAAAGGAGGCCAGCAGGGAACAAACAAAAGACAGCACGATCAGAAACTGCCCCAGGTTTCCGGGGATCAGGTGTTCACCAGTATAATCCATTTAGTTTGATTGCAGTTTTTTATTGACGCTTTCCTGAACGCGGGTGGGATCATCGGTATACTTGGAAGGACATTTCATCAGGATCTCCTGGCAGGCAAAATGATCATTCTCCATTTTTCCTTTTAAGACCAACCGTTCACTGTGCTCCAGGTTTTCGGGCTTGGCATTGTTGTACACCACTTTCACCGACTGACCCAGGGAATCAATGGCCATGAAACTCAGGTAATTTGGGTTATTGATGGCATCATATTCCACCGGCCTGTCTTTATCCAACTTAGCAATGAGGTGAACGTATTTTCCTTGTTTTTCCCGGGCAGAAGCGACGGTTTCATAGGTGCTCAGGGTAGGCAACAGACTGATCAACACGGCAATGGCGCCTACTATAAGTACCAGGATGATAATATGGGTCTTCTTCATACGTGTGTGTTAACAGGCAAAATTAGGTAAAAGTTCTGTAGTGCCCCAAATTGCTCAGGGCTTCGTAACTTGCACCGTAGCACCGTAGCACAGTAAAACACCATGACAGACCTCTCTCAATTCGACCCCAACAAAGTGGGGAACCCTAAGAATAACATATTCGGTCTCCCCTTTACGGAAGAAGATGCCCAACTGATCATTTTACCCGTTCCCTGGGAAGTGACCGTAAGTTATGGTGCAGGAACTTCCCGCGCCCCCGACCATGTACTCTCCGCCAGTTTGCAGGTTGACCTTTTTGACTGGGATGGCCCTGAAATTTGGAAAAGAGGGTTCCACATGCTCGAAACAGACCGGAAGTTGTTGATGAAAAGTGACTACCTCCGTAAAGAAGCTGAACTCTATATTGATTATATATCGGAAGGGGAAGATGTGAACAATAACCAGTTCATGTGCAAGACCCTGAAGGAAGTAAATGAAGGTAGCCTGTTTCTCAATGACTGGGTTTATAACCGAACCAAATCACTGATGGCGGCTGGCAAACAGGTAGGCCTGCTTGGCGGCGATCATAGTATTTGCCTGGGTTATCTACGGGCCCTCGCCGAAGTTCATTCCGAATTCGCTATCCTGCAGATTGATGCGCATTGTGACCTTCGTGAATCCTATATGGGTTTTAAATATTCACATGCAAGCATCATTTATAATATTCTCAAAGAGATTCCACAGGTAGAGCGCGTGGTGCAGGTAGGTATTCGAGATTACAGCGAGGCCGAATGGCATTATATCTTTAACAGTAACTACCGAGTGGTCACCTATTTTGATCGCGAATTAAAAGACAGGATCTATGATGGGCAAAGCTGGCGTGAGATCGCTGAGGAGATCGTAGAAAAATTGCCCCAGAAAGTATATATCAGTTTTGATGTGGATGGCCTTGATCCTAAACTTTGCCCCAATACCGGCACCCCGGTTCCCGGAGGTATGGAAGCAGAACAGGTATTTTATCTGTTTAAAAAGATCGTACAGAGTGGCCGGACCATCATCGGTTTCGACCTGAATGAAACCGGAGTTGGCGAAAATAATTGGGATGCAAATGTGAGCGCCAGGTTGTTGTTCAAACTGTGTAATATTTTGGCGTCGGCGAAGCGGGAGGCGTGAGGGTCGTGAGGGTCGTGAGGCGTGAGTTTCGTGAGTCGTGAGACGTGAGACGTGAGACGTGAATGGTGAATAGTGAATAGTGAATAGTGAATAGTGAAACTAAAAACCTATACTTTACAACCCAAAACTTTTTCACGACTAACGACTAACGACTGACGACTCACGAAACTCACGTCTCACGTCTCACGTCTCACGAAACGCACGTCTCACGAAACGCCCGCCTCACGAAACCCACGACTACATGTCTCCCCGCACTACCTACACGATCTACCTTCGCAATGAGAAAAAGAAATTGTACCAGCGCATGGGTCTGCTTCTTTCCCTGATCAATTTCTTTGGGCTATTGATCGTTTTATTTCCCCAGGCACAGGAAAAAGGGTTTCAGATGGTCATCTTTGCCACCATCCCGGTGTATGCACTCTACTGGTTTTATCGCGCCAAATTCTACAAGAAGGCAAGGGCCTGGGAACGTGTTGAATACCTGATCGCCCTGCTTTGGTTAGCCAGCCCCTATCCCTGGATGACCGCGGTCTTTATTGTTCTCCAATTCCTTTATCAATTATCGGTCGGCGATCTTCCCGTTCGGGTAGCCCCGGATGGAATCACCTATGGCAATCGTTTTGCCCGCACTTTTGCCTGGAAAGAACTTTCGAATGTGGTATTAAAAGATGGGTTGCTGACCCTCGACTTCAAAAGCAACCGGTTATTCCAACAATATATCAGCGAAGAAAGCGGGGTAATCGAGCAGGATTTTAATGGGTATTGCCAGGCGCAACTGGCGACCAATGCCTGATTTTACCGACATTTGCCGGATGAAACCGATCACTCCCTTTGTGCTGTATTCTGACGGGCAGGGTAATATCTTTGAAGATACCAGTCTCTATGCCATTGGACGTAGCGGATGGGATGCCTATCCTGTAGATAGCGGCGACTGGATCCCGCTGCCAGATGGCGGAACCCTGTATGAACTCCCGGAGCGAAAAGCGATCGGTGTGGATGTGGTTTCCGGCGAAATGCGACTATGCGATAAGGGATGGGCCGTTGCTGCCTTTATCCCACCGGCACATACCGGTCTTTATCTCGCTGCCTTTGAATCCGCCAAAGATGCCCCCGTTCTACCCTTGTTTTGTTATACGGCTGCCGGTTGGTGGGATGGAAAGTTTTATGTAACCGCCCTTCGCATTGAACAGGATATCCGCCAGGAGTGTGCCGGTTATGATGATGAAAAGATCGAGACCGGTGCCATGCAGTTGTTAAAAGCCTATCCGCATAACCGGCTGGTCAAACACCTGATGGAGAACTGTTGCCAAACCTATACTTGTCCGGCCGCCAGAAATTTTGCCTTGGGCAGATGGGAATGCCCCGTTCCCTCTTCACCTGCCTGTAATGCCAATTGCATCGGGTGTATTTCCTTCCAACCGGAAGAAGAATCCATAGGCTCTACGCAGGACCGCCTCCATTTTAAACCCATGCCGGAAGAGATCATAGAATTTACTGTTCCTCACCTGGAGACCGCACCCTTCCCCATCGTCAGTTTTGGACAGGGATGTGAAGGAGAACCTTTATTGATGTGGGAAACCATTCGCGAAGCGATCATTGGCATGCGAAAACATACCCCGAAAGGGAGCATCAATATCAATACCAATGGCTCCAAACCTGAAGCAGTTAAAGCGCTTTGCGAAGTGGGCCTGGATAGTATTCGCGTGAGTACAAATTCAGCCCGGAAAACGATTTACGAGAAATACTACCTCCCCAATAATTACACCTTCGAGGATATAGTAGAAAGCCTGAAAGTGATGCGGGATTATGGAGGTTGGTCTTCGATAAATTACTTTGTCTTTCCAGGCATGACGGATTCTGTTGAAGAATATGAAGCCTTACGAAAACTGATTCGTGAAACCGGACTCTCCATGATCCAATGGAGAAACTTCAATATTGATCCCGACTGGTACCTGGGAAAGATCGGTGTTACGGAAACGGGTGAATGCCTGGGAGTAAAACAAATGATGACATTGATACGCGATGAATTCCCCGATCTTAAATTTGGTTACTTCAATCCACCCATAGAGCGAATCAAAGGAAATTTTGCGTTGGATTTTGCGCGGGAGGAGCGAGTTTAGTGAATAGTGAATAGTGAATAGTGAATAGTGAAACTTAAAACCTATACCTTACATCGCCAAATATATTTTCACCATTCACCATTCACCATTCACCATTCACCATTCACCATTCACCATTCACCATTCACGTCTCACGCCTCACGAAACTCACGAAACCCAAGAAACTCACACCATGCCTCCTCTAAAAGAAAATAAATCCCTCTACGGTGCGCTGTTGGCCATTCTTGCCACCATCATCTGGTCGGGGAATTTTGTGATCGCAAGAGGCGTGATCAAGGATATCCCTCCTGTGACACTTTCCTTTTATCGTTGGTTAACGGCTACGTTCATTCTTCTGCCTTTCGCTTACAAACATTTTCTAAAAGAATGGAGGTTGGTTTGGAAATACCCCATTCTCTTTTTTTTGGCTGCCGCTTTTGGTATCAGTCTCTTCAACACCTTTGTCTATGTGGCTGGTCACCACACCAGTGCTGTAAACATGGCACTGATCGGAACCACCTCTTCGCCTGTGATGTCGGTTGTGCTGGCCCGTATATTTCTGAAAGAAAAGATCACCACGCTGCGCGTCACCGGAATGCTTGTCTGTATCCTGGGAATCCTGCTCCTGTTGAGTAAAGGACATCTCGAAAACATCCTGACCCTATCCTTTACCGAAGGGGATTACTGGATGCTTGCCGCCGCCTTTTGTTTTGCGGTGTATAATATCTGCGCCCGAAAAAGACCTCCGGAAATGAACCCAGTTAATTTTCTATTCACCGTTTTTGCGATTGGCACATTGATCTTGCTCCCCGCCTATATCATGGAGTATAAAAGCCAGGGTGGTATTGCTATCAATTGGGCCAATACCGGAGCCATCCTCTATCTGGGACTTGGTGCTTCTGTCATCTGTTTCCTGCTTTGGAATATCGCCATCCATCATCTCGGTGCCGGACGTACCTCCTTGTTTGGCAACCTTATTCCCGTCTTTAGCACCCTCGAAGCAGTCTGGCTGCTGGGAGAAAAGGTACAATGGCTTCATGTCATCAGTTTTGCCCTGGTGGTACTTGGATTGATCATCGCGAATACCTCCCGAAAGCATTTTTCCTCCCGGGCTGCCAAACTTTAACACTATTTAACGCTTTCCTTATGCAAGTCGCATCAGATTTGCATCGTTATAGTATACAAAAGCTATTAGCTGTTAGCTGTTAGCAATTAGCTGGGAAAATTAAATACCTTTACATGAATCAAGAGACCCTCTTTATGTCCGTTGAGTTTGAAAAACAGAAAAACCTACGGGCTTCCCTGATCACGGGAGGCATCGCCGGCACGATCATCCTGATCTTCTTCTGGATCAAAATGGAGATTCCGGTGATCTTTCCCCCACTCCCTGAAACAGCGGTAGAGGTTGAACTCAACCTTCCCCCTGATCTGGAAGGACTTCCCGATGGCTCGGGCGTTGGAGGTGGTGGCGGTGGCAACCCGGTTCAGGCTGCAGGTCCGGCCGGTGAATATGCCAACCAGCCCCTCGAACCCTCTCCCCCTACCGATGATGCAAAAGATATCGAGACAGATGAAACGGAAAATACACCGGCGATTCTAAAGCCCGTCACTACTAAACCGACAGCCACCAAGACAAACACCAGTGTTAAGACCATTGAGAAAAAAGACACGGAGAAACCAGCCGCAGCACCAGCTCCTCCAAAACCAAAGGTAGTTATGGGAAAAGAACGTGGCGGTACAGCCACAGGTGGTGGTGGAACATCCACAACCTATGAACCGGGTGGTGGAACGGGAACCGGCTCTGGCACCGGAAACGGTAGCGGTTCCGGAACCGGTACCGGAACAGGAACAGGATCAGGCAAGGGAAGTGGTGTAGGAAGTGGCATTGGACCCAAGGTTACCCGTGGTGACCGGATCATCGTTAAAACCTATTCGTTCTCGGGTGACCTGCCTAAGGCCACCATCTATGCAGATATCCGGGTATCCCCCGATGGAATTGGCACCTTCCTGCAATTTTCCAGAGGCTCTACCAGCACCAGTTCGGATTACCGGAATGCGATCAATCAATACCTGCGTAATATCCGGTTTGATAAATCGGATCATGAATCAACCGTAACGGTATTATTCAATTTCAAAGTTTCCTGATCCATTCCCGCATCCTACTTTTGCGGTGGAATGAATTACCCCGATACCATCGCCTATCTGTTCACCCGCCTGCCCATGTTCAGCCGGATAGGCCCTGCTGCGTTTAAAAAAGACCTGACCAATACCCTGGAACTTTGTGCATTTCTGGGTGACCCCCAAAAGAAATTCAAAACCATACATATTGCCGGCACCAATGGCAAAGGATCGGTCAGCCATATGCTCGCCGCCATTCTGCAAACTGCAGGATATAAAACTGGTCTTTATACCTCCCCTCACCTGGAAGATTTTCGGGAACGGATACGGATCAATGGAGAAATGATCAGCGAGAAAGAAGTGATCGATTTCACCGAAAAGATCAAACCCCAGATCGAAACGATCGAACCGAGTTTTTTTGAGATCACTGTCGCAATGGCCTTTGATCATTTTGCCCGGCACCAGGTAGATATCGCTGTTATTGAAGTGGGGTTGGGGGGAAGACTGGATAGCACCAATGTGATCACTCCCGAAATATCGGTCATTACCCAGATCGGGTACGATCATATGAACATGTTGGGTGATTCCCTCGAACAGATCGCAACCGAAAAGGCCGGTATTATAAAACCATCTATCCCGGTTGTGATCGGCGAAAAACAATCAGAACTCCTACCCCTGTTCAAAAAAATAGCCGATGAACGGGACGCTCCACTTTATCTGGCAACGGAAAATTTTCTGGTGTCAGACCATGCCTGGTCAGGTCACGAACTGATGATCGAAATTGAAAGCCATCACGAAACCGACCACCAAAAATACCATCTTGACCTGACCGGAATCTATCAAATAAAAAATATTCTTCCCGTACTCGAAACCTGTCGTCTGCTGCGGGAAAAAGGATGGCGAACAGATCACCTGGTAATGGCAAAGGCGCTTCGTCAGGTCAAATCCCTTACCGGTTTACAGGGTCGTTGGGATATCATTCACCAGCATCCAACCATCATTCTTGAGGTGGCGCATAATGAAGACGGTATTCGCCAAATGTTGCAGCAACTTGAAACCATGAGTTACCAGCATCTGCACATTGTTTTTGGAACAGTAAAAGACAAGGACCCTGAAAAAATCATTCATTTACTTCCCCATCATGCCCGGTATTATTTTTCGCAAGCCCATATCCCCCGCGCACTCGATGCAAATGAGTTAAAAAACATGGCCCAACAACATGGATTATCTGGCCATGCCTTTTCCAATGTCAACGAAGCGCTCAAGGCTGCTCGTGAAAATGCTAACAAGGATGACCTGATTGTGGTTTGTGGGAGTATTTTTCTGGTCGCAGAAGTAGTTTCGTGAGACTCACTTCTCACGAAACTCACGCCCCATCTTCTCCAACGCATACCACAAAGTTGTAACATGCATCGACTGGATGATCTCATTACGTTTGATCATGGCGATCACTTCATCAATGGTGTATAATTCAACCAGAATTTCTTCATTGGGATCCAGGTTCTGGGTACCCGTCAATTTCCCACCGGTAGCCAGGAACATATGCATGAGATTATTATTCGTAGACGGGTTGGCAGAGGTACGTCCCAGATAGGTATATTCAGAAAATGAGTAGCCCGTTTCTTCCATCAACTCGCGGGCAATGGCCGATTCCAGGGAGGGATCGGTATCATCCACGCATCCACCCGGGAGCTCGATACAAGTTTCTCCCAGTGCATGCCGGTATTGCCTGACCATGACGATCTGATTGTCTTCAGTAACAGCAACCGCATTGACCCAGGCCGGAAACTCATACACGTAATACGGAGAAACAATTTTTCCTGCAGGTGTTTGACAGGTTTCCTTTCTTACTTTAAACCAAAGGTCATTGAAGAGGTATTCGGAGGAGAGGGTGGTCCATTTCATAACAACAAAGATATACCAGGATTTAAGGATTCTTGGATTCCATGGATAAAACATCATTCTATCGATCCAACATTCTATTCCTCCAAAATCTATAAATCCTATAATCCTGGTTGGTACTATTTCCAGCCCATCCGCTCCCGCAAACTCGTCACATGCGCCACATGATGCTTACCATGCCAGGCATACATCCCTAACAGGAACCAGAGGCGCATGGTTTTTTTGCTTTCGGGGTGGTAGACGGTTCGGTTATTCCATTCGTCATCTGCGATGGACTTCAGGGTTTCATGCCAACGGATATGCAGGGCATGAAGCAGCGTGATGGAAATATTGACGGGGAGTTTTTTCACGTCGTACAACTCAGCCCAAGCCTTTTCATCGTAAGGTCGGATGGGCGGGTTATTCTCTTCGGTTAACCCGATCCGAAACCGGCAATAGGCATTCATATGGCTATCGGCCACATGATGTACCACCTGATTGAGTGTCCAGCCGCCATCCCGATAGGGGGTATGGAGTTGTTCTTCGTTGAGGTTCAGGATCGAGTTTTCGAGCAGGAGCGGCAAAAATTTGATATCCGCCAGCCATTCGATTTTTTGTTCGATGGAAAATGGTTGTGGTTCGTATTTCCCAATGGGATAACGCAGATCAATAGTGTCCATGTAAATCAATTAAGGATTTCAATCAATTGCACATCAAAGATAAGTGTGGCTCCTCCGGGAATATCCCTTCCGGCCCCACGATCGCCATAGGCGAGATCCGAAGGAATCCACAGACGCCAGGTACTCCCTTCCTTCATTTGAGGAATAGCGATCTGCCAACCCTTGATCAGGTTGCGCAAGGGAGCGGAAAAAGGCTGGCCTCTTTCAAAGGAACTATCAAATACTTTTCCGTTAAGTAAAGCGCCCCGGTAATGGGCCTTTACGGTACTGGAAGCAGATGGCTGACGCCCCTGCCCTTCTTCCAGCACTTCATACTGCATGCCACCTTCCAGTTCTTTCACCTCAGGTCGCTTTTTGTTTTCTTCCAGAAATGTTTTTCCGGCTGCTTTCTCTTCGTCGAGTTTTCCCGACATGAATTGTTTCAATTTGTCCTGTATGCTCATGTTAAGTATTGTCAGTTTTCCCGAAGTGAATGACCGGTAAGATGGATGAACACATCTTCGAGGTTTGCTTTTTTAACCTCCTTTGGTCTTTCAAATCCCGAGGCCACCAGTTCATCAATGAGTTTATCCGGCGATTCCATGGCCACGATCCTTCCCGAATCAATGATCGCTACCCGGTCACAGAGATACTCAGCCTCGTCCATATAATGGGTGGTGATGATTACTGTGGTTCCCCGATCGCGTATCTTCCTGACCAATTCCCATAAATTGCGACGGGCCTGTGGATCCAATCCGGTAGTCGGCTCATCTAAAAATATGATACGGGGATCATTGATCAGTGTCGTCGCGACAGAGAAACGTTGTTTTTGCCCTCCACTCAATTCTTTGTACTTGGCCTTTGCTTTCTCCAGCAGGTTGACCATTTCCAATAACCCGGTCGGGTCCACCTGTTTGTTATATAGCCCGTTAAACAGTTGGATCAATTCGGTCAGGTTGAGGTTGGGGTAATAGCCACTGGTTTGAAGCTGAACGCCAATAATTTTCTTGATCTCTTCCGGAGATCGGTCCAGGTCAAATCCATCCACGGTCACCTCCCCGCTGGTTTTTTCCCGCAGGGTTTCAATGATCTCCAGGGTAGTTGATTTTCCGGCACCATTGGGTCCTAATAAACCAAATATCTCCCCTTCCCGCACATCAAAGCTGATGCCTTTGACGGCCTGGAAGTTTCCATAATTCTTTACGAGGTCCTTTACCGAAATGATCGTCTTCATGTTAAGGTGTTAAACAAGTTTCTAATTCTTCCATCATGGTCCGGCTCCCCACAAAAAAGGGCGAACGCTGGTGGAGCCGTTGAGGGACTACCTCCAGGATCCTTTGCTTACCATCGGTGGCTTTGCCTCCCGCTACTTCCACGATAAAAGCAAAGGGATTGCACTCATACAACAGCCGCAATTTACCCTCCGGTTTATCCGAGGTTCCCGGGTACATAAATATACCACCTTTGATCAGGTTCCGGTGCACATCCGACACCATACTGCCAATATACCGTTGGGTATAAGGGCCGCCAGTGCCCTTGGTCTTGGCCTGACATACCTGAATATAGTCCTGCACCCCTTTTTGATATCGGAAAAAATGGCCATGATTCACTGAATAGATCAGACCGGCTTCAGGGCATTTTATATCCGGGTGGCTCAAACAAAATTCCCCGATGGAGGGATCCAGGGTAAATCCGTTCACCCCCCGACGGGTGGCATACACCAACATGGTAGAGGATCCGTAAACAATATATCCGGCAGCCACCTGTTTGATGCCCGGTTGAAGAAAATCCTCACGAGTCACCGGAGTACCCAAGGGAGTCACCCGCTTATACACGCTGAAAATTGTTCCAATGGACACATTCACATCAATGTTTCCACTGCCATCCAACGGATCGAACAGACACACATACTTTGAATCCTTACTCACCTCATCTTCAAAAGCCACAAAATCATCGATCTCCTCACTGGCAATACCCGCGCAACTGATACCATGATGCAATACGCCCGTGAATTGGTTATTGGCAAACACATCCAGTTTCTTTACATCCTCCCCTTGCACATTCACCGAACCATGGTCACCCAGGATATCGACCAGCCCGGCTTTATTTACCTCCACATTCACCCGCTTGGCGGCCAGTCCAATGTCCCGCAACAAACTGCTCAATTCCCCGGTGGCCTGTGGAAAATTGCGCAACTGCTGGATCGTAAACTCATCCAGGGTCAGCACCTTTCTGTTAACTTGCATGCGTTGGGATTTTTAGTTTTCGTTAGATGGAGCAAATGTAAGCCAGAAGCCATTAGGGAATCGCTTTTAGCAGCCGGCTTTTTTCCAGGAACAAATAGTCCTTAATAATCAATTATCCTAAATACCTTTGCCCCGCAATTAAAATGTACATTCTACATGAAGGTTTTCAAATTCGGTGGAGCCTCCGTAAATAGTGTCGAAAGGATCCAAAAGATACCCTTAATTATCCGCGAACATAACCAGGGGCCGCTGGTAGTGATCATTTCCGCCATGGGCAAGACAACCAACGCACTTGAAAAAGTGGCGGAAGCATTTTTTGCGGGAAAAACAGAGGAGGCACTCTCTCTTTTTGAGATCATCAAACAGCAACATTTACAAACCGCAAAATACCTGCTGGTCACCCATTACTTAGATTGTGAGACCAGGCTGCGTAGTTTTTTTACCGAAGTGGAATGGCTCCTTCATGATAAGCCCGTGAGGGATTATGATTATTACTATGACCAGATCGTATGCAGTGGGGAATTGATGTCAACCGCCATCATTAGTGCTTACCTCAACGAAACTGGTCTTGGAAATACCTGGCTGGATGTACGGGATATCCTGAGAACGGATGATCATTTTCGCGATGCGATCATTCACTGGGAGGAAACGGCAAAACATGTCCAGGAAATAGTCAAACCCGAACTGAACCGCAAGGGAATGATCCTGACACAAGGGTTTATCGGTTCCACCGACGAGAATGAGAGCACCACCCTTGGCCGGGAAGGTTCAGACTACACCGGTGCGGTATTTGCCAATTTACTTGATGCGGAAAGCCTCACCATCTGGAAGGACGTACCCGGGGTAATGAATGCAGACCCTAAAAAATATCCAGAGGCTACCGTCATTCCGGAGCTGAACTATACCGAGGTCATAGAAATGGCCTATTACGGTGCTCAGGTCATCCACCCCAAGACGATCCAGCCCTTACAAAACAAGGAAATACCGCTTTATGCCCGCTGTTTTCTGGAACCGGATCTCCCCGGAACAGTTATCCGCAAACAGGTGCTGAAAGCCTTACCACCTGTGATCGTACTGAAGGAGGATCAGGTACTGATCGAAATGAAAGCGCGTGATTTTTCCTTCGTTGAGGGCAAACCCCTCCGCCAACTCTATCAGTATTTTGAGGAATTGAATGTAAAACCAAACCTGACACAGAACGGCGCCATTACTTTTCTCTGTGTCCTCGATAACCGAGTTGACAAGATCGAAAAACTCTCCCTCGCAGCCTCTTCCATATTTGATGTGCAAGTGATGAAAGGCCTTCAATTGGTGACCATACGTCATTATCACCGGGAGATTTTTGAAAAGATCATTGGTGAAAGAAAAGTATTGTTGAGGCAGCAGACGCCGGAGACGATACAGGTCTTGGTGACCGAGGGATCATGATTTTCTAACCGCCAGGACGCAGTGACGCCAGGTTGCGCCAGGATTTCTTAGCGTATCCCTGCGTCCTGGTGCCTTAGCGGTAAAACCTCTGCCAAAATGCGGCTAACCTCCTCCCCCCTATTCATCACCAGCAAATGCCCTCCTTTTTCAATGCGGTGTGTTGGCTGGGTGTATTTAACAGGCAACAACTCATCGCGGGTGCCATGAATATGTACCCGATGAGGAAAGGGCTCTTCCATTTTCCACCCAAGGATGGCTTCGAGTGACCAGTAGATGAATTTGGGATCCACATCGCGTATCATGGCCTTGAGCATCTTTTTGTCCTCCGGCGTCTCGGTGGTAAAAAAACGTTTCATGACCGCCATGGATTTGAACAGCGAAACAGGAATGAGCTTTTGCAATTTCAACGCCGCTGCCTTTCGGTAATAACCGGGCAGGTGCAAGCTACAAGGGATGGAAGAGATCAATACCAGCAAAGCCGGAGGGTGTTTGTGCGCAATTTCTGAGGCGATCATACCCCCCATGGATAAACCGACCAGGATATAAGGGATTTGGGGATGAAAGGATTTATGCAACCGATTTGAGTAGGATGCCAGTGTTTCTTGTGGCAGCGGTTTTAGCCAATCTACATAAACAGGTTCATAGCCAGCAGGCAGGGCGATGTTTTTAAAAACCCGCCGGTCGGCGCCAAGACCTGGAATGAAATAGACTTTCACGGTGATTACTCGGTGCGAAGGATCTCGATGTTTTGTTTCATCAGTTTGGCCACGGTCTTGTTGTGCAATACCGCCGGTTTCCATTTGACCATTGTTTCCTCTAACTGTGTGATCAGTTGATCGTCAAAGTCGGGGTCAATGCCGCGCAGGACTTTGAAATTAACCGGCATCCCGTCCGAATCGATGATAAATTCTACCTGGACAAAAGCGCGATTGACATTTTCAGGAAGTTGATCACCCATAATCTTTCCCACTTTTTCCAGCATATCGAGCATGACCTGTCCACCACCGGGGTAAACAGGCCATTGATGCACCACATCCGCCATTTCAGTCACTTTGCGCACGCGGTGAGGGAGGGCTATTCGTTCTGTCTTAGGCGCTGGGGCCACTTTCTCTTTTACGTTAGCCACAAAATACCGGCCCTTTTCATCGGTCATTACCACAGGCAATTGTTTTTTCTCTTCAAAATAAGAGAAAGCATCTTTCAGTTGAAGCGAGAAATCGTGCAGGTTTTCGTCATTTTTAGTGAGCTTAGCCAGGTAATCCACACTCCGTTTTACATTGTACCGGATCGGGAATATATGTACCGGAATAAAATCCTGCCCGGCATTCTGCGCATGGGCAGCCAGAATATACACTTCCTCGATCATTGGGTCAGTAAGCGGAATACAACCAACGGTCACACAACTTCCGTGAATATAGATATCGCCACCCGGGCGATAGGTATCACTTAATATTTTATCTGAATTATTGGGGTAGTTGATCCCAAGAGAGAGGTGATACTCGCTTGTGGGATTGAATTCATTGATATAGTAAAACCCTTCCGGAACCTGATAATCACCTTCAAAGCGTTTTGGACCGAGCGTTCCTGCCAGGGCACAAACCTTGTATTTTTTGAAGAGTTTGAATTTGTCTTTAAGGTCATTTTTAACCCAGATCTCCAGTTCGCTATCGTATTTGAAGGAACGGATATAGAGGTATTTCGCGGGCCATTCCAGTTTTTTCTCGGCAAATTGTTTTTGGAGGGTGTCCTCTTTTCTTTTGAGGGCATCACCTGGCCGGGGAAGCGTCCGTTGGATATCAATGAAGGAAGATGGCGATGCAAAGGATGCACCATATCCTCCATTTTGGGCCATGAGCCCGGAAGCCAGCAGGGTCAGACAAAGGAAAAGGGTCAGGTTTCTCATTATAAATATTCAGTGGTAGTAACGTCTTTATTGTTGTTGATGGTGCCCACCAGGGCCTAAAAATACGATAAATTAAAAAACCCCTTGATTCCAAGGGGTTTAAATATTTTTAAAGATTGCCTCTTTCTTCCTGCTCTCGCTCGATTGCTTCAAAAAGGGCCTTGAAATTCCCCTTTCCAAAGCTTTTGGCCCCCTTCCGCTGTATGATCTCAAAAAACAGGGTTGGGCGGTCCTCAACGGGCTTGCTAAACAATTGGAGCAGATACCCCTCCTCGTCTCTATCAACAAGTATACCCAATTCCTTTAATGGCTCCAGATCTTCATCTATTTTTCCCACACGGTCTAACAAATCGTCATAGTACGTAGTGGGAACCCGCAGGAACTCTACTCCCCGGTTACGGAGTTCAGTTACGGTTTTCACAATATCATGCGTGGCCAGTGCCACGTGCTGACAACCTTCTCCTTTGTAGAATTCAAGATATTCTTCTACCTGGCTTTTCTTTTTACCTTCTGCCGGCTCATTGATGGGGAATTTGACAAACCCATTTCCGTTGCTCATTACCTTGCTCATCAATGCTGAATATTCAGTCGAGATATCCTTATCGTCAAAAGAAAGAATATTCCGGAATCCCATCACATGTTCATAAAAATCCACCCACTTATTCATCTGGTTCCATCCCACATTGCCTACGCAATGATCCACATACAGCAATCCGGTATCCGCGGGTTGAAAATAAGGGTTACCCCAGGCCCGGAATCCTGGCATGAATGGCCCCTGATAATTTTTCCGTTCAATAAAAAGATGGATCGTATCCCCATAGGTATGAATTCCACTCATCACTACTTCTCCCTGGGCATCCTTCATCCGAACGGGTTCCATAAAGCTTTTGGCGCCACGTTGCGTGGTTTCCTCCCAGGCACTTGTCGCATCGGGCACCCGAAGCGTCAGATTTCTCACCCCGTCTCCATGTTGGTAAATATGATCCGCGATCGGATTATCAGTACGCAATGGAGTGGTTAAAACAAAGGTGAGTTTGTGCTGACGAACTGCATAACTCACATGGTCTTTTACCCCGGTCTCGGGACCTGCATAGGCCAATGCCTGAAAACCAAAGGCACTCATGTAATAATGGGCGGCCTGCTTGGCATTCCCCACATAAAATTCTACATAATCCGTCCCTTCGAGTGGAAGGAAGTCATTGGAAATATCTTTTTGTATGGAAGAAATTGTCGGTTGTGACATGGACAATCGTTTTTTTCGTGAACAATAAAAATTGGCGGTATAGTAGTGGAAAGCAGAAAAGATCAGGCACCCATGGCCAGGGTTTCCATCAGCAGGGAGTAATTCCCACGGCGGTCGTTAAACATTTTATGCGAATAGTCGGGGCGCATAATGCGAAGGTAGGGAAAGTTGGGGAGGTTGGGGTTTGGATGTTGGATGTTGGATGTTGGAGGTTGGATGACATATGACGGATGACAGATGACGGAGGACAGATGACGGAGGACGGAGGTCGCTGTGTGAGACCTCTGGTCTCGCACTTCCAGAAGGCCGCCTCTGGCGGCAGCTATTGTATAATTTTTAAAAAAAGAAAAGGATGATATTCGAGTCGCCAGAGGCGACAAGACAATCGTGCGAGACCAGAGGTCTCGCACAGCAAACCTCCGCCATCCTCCAACATCCAACATCCACCATCCACCATCCATCATCCAACATCCAAACACCAACCCCCAACATCCCCTATCTTTGCCACATGAAAATCGGAATTCTCGGTGGAGGTCAGCTCGGAAGAATGTTGCTACAGGCAGCGGCCAATTATCCCGTTGAAACCTTCGTGCTTGAAAACGACCCCGACTGCCCTTCCGCCCATCTCTGTCACCATTTCACCTGTGGCAGTATCCGTGATTTTGATACGGTCTATGCCTTTGGCAAAAACCTGGATGCCATCACCATCGAGATCGAAAATGTAAATATCGAAGCGCTTGAGAAATTGGAAGCGGAAGGGAAAAAAGTATTCCCCAAACCTTCTGTGCTTCGCACTATCAAGAACAAAATCCTTCAAAAAGAATACTACAAAGAGCACGACATCCCTAGCCCTGCTTTTGTTGTGACCCAAACGCGTGATGATGTGTCCGCCCATTTAAATCTGCTCCCTGCCGTACATAAATTGGGGGAGGGTGGATATGATGGACGCGGTGTTCAATTGCTCCACACCGAAGCCGATCTGGAAAAGGCCTTTGATGCCCCGGGGGTGTTGGAAAAAATGGTCCGGATAGACAAGGAGATCGCCATTATTGTGGCCATCAATGATAAAAAAGAAACGGCGCTTTACCCTCCCGTGGAAATGCATTTTGACCAGGATTTAAACCTACTCGATTACCAACTGTGTCCGGCCGAGCTCATTCAACAGGTCCTTTGGAAAGCTGAAGCCATCGCACTTTCGGTTGCCCGGCATTTTCAATCACCCGGACTTTTTGCTGTTGAACTATTTCTGGACCGGGACGGCAATGTATTTGTCAATGAAACAGCCCCGCGTGTACATAACAGCGGCCATCATACCATCGAAGCCCATTACTGCTCGCAGTTCGATATGTTGTGGCGGATCATATTGGGTTACCCGTTAGGAAATACAGATCCGATCCTCCCCTCCGTCATGGTTAATGTGATCGGAGAAGAAGGGTATTCCGGGCCGGTAAAATACGAGGGACTGAAAGAAGTTTTGGAGATTCCCAATGCCTTTGTCCATTTGTATGGTAAAAAGGAAACCAAGCCGGGTCGTAAGATGGGCCATATTACCGTGATCAGCCGGGAAAAGCAAGACCTGCTCCATCAGGCCAACAAGATCAAAAGAACCCTGAAAGTGATCGCCTGATCCCCCTTTATCCCGTCCTTGCGCCGTTGATGGATTGACCTCGATTTTTGCCTGATCATTCGAAGGTTTTTTGGGGAAAAGGAATCTAATTCCGTACCCGATTTTACCTGTAATTTTACCACCCAACCAATTGAATAATAACGTGAGAACAAAGACTGTCCTTATTTCCGCATTGATCTTCCCGCTGACGATCCTGGTACTGATGACCGGCTGTAAGAATAAAGAAGAGAATAAAGCACCGGCACCCGCTGCCCAGGCCCGAAATATGACCATTCGGGTGGATGCCTACCTCGTTAAATCGGAACCCTTTGCAGAGAATATCGAAGTCCCGGGCACGATCGTGGCCAGTGAGGCCACGGAGATACATCCCGAGGTTTCCGGTCGCATCACCCAGCTCAACCTCTCAGAAGGACGTTATGTAAGCCGTGGCACGCTGCTCGTTAAGCTTTATGACGCGGACCTGCAGGCGCAACTCCGCAAACTGGAGGTTCAGTTACAGATCGCCAAAACAAATGAAGAACGCTCGGCACAGTTGCTCCAGATACAGGGCATCAGCAAATCAGATTATGACGCCAGTCTGTTGAATGTAAACAATATCAAAGCGGATATCGATATCATCCGCACCAGTATTTCCAAGACCGAGATCCGGGCACCCTTCAATGGTAAATTAGGATTAAAGAATATAAGCCCTGGCGCCTATGTTACCCCTGCCACGATCATCGCTGTCATCAATCAAACCGATCAATTAAAACTCGATTTCACTGTTCCTGAAAAATACAGTGGAAAGATAAATACCGGTCAGATCGTGAAATTTACCTTTGAAGGCTCCGATAAAGAAGGCAGTGCCAAAGTGATCGCCACCGAATCATCTGTAACGGAAAATACCCGCAGCCTCACCGTTCGATCGATCATTCAAAACAAAGATAACTTACTGCTACCGGGGGTATTTGCCAAGGTCAAACTCCAGTTTGAACCAGACCCCAATGCCCTTTTGGTGCCTTCACAAGCTGTGGTGCCCCAGGCGCGGGGAAAAAAAGTGATCCTTTATCGCGGAGGTAAAGCCACTTTTGTAGATGTGATCACCGGTGTACGCGATTCAGCCAGGGTACAGATCCTTTCCGGACTCAAGCCCGGAGATACCGTTGTTACAACCGGATTGCTGAGTATCCGTCCCGATGCCAATATCGCCGTTAATAAGATCATTAATTAATCGCCCCCGAAAAGCGAAGTATGAATATATCTGAACTGAGTTTACGCCGACCGATCCTGGCGATCGTAATGAACATCATCATTGTGGTGTTTGGGATCATTGGATTTAAATTCCTGGGGGTACGCGACTACCCGGCCATTGACCCACCCAATATCAGCGTGCGTACATCCTATGCCGGTGCGAATGCAGATATCATCGAAACCCAGATCACAGAGCCCTTGGAAAAAGCGGTGAATGGTATTGCAGGGATCAAGAATATCACCTCCAGTAGTAGCAATGGCACCAGCAATATCAATGTCGAATTTGACCTGGGTGTTGACCTGGAAGCGGCTGCCAATGATGTAAGAGATAAAGTATCACAGGCTATCCGCTCCCTTCCACCCGATCTCGAAGCGCCACCGGTGGTATCCAAAGCCGATGCCAGTTCTGATGCCATCCTTTCCATGACCGTGCAAAGTAATACCCGTAACCAATTGCAGATGACGGAGTATGCGAATAATGTACTCGTAGAACGTTTGCAAACCATTCCGGGTGTTTCGGGTATCCAGATATGGGGAGAGAAAAGATATGCGATGCGGATCTGGATCGATCCCGCTAAACTTACTTCCTATGGACTCACCCCTGGGGATGTACAATCAGCTTTGCTTCGCGAAAACGTGGAACTCCCTTCCGGAAAAATCTCAGGCAATACCACCGAACTTACCGTCCGCACATTTGGCCGCCTGAATACAGAAGAAGAGTTTGAAAACGTCATCATTCAAAATATTGGAGGCGCGGATATTCGCGTGAAGGATATCGGCAATGTAGTGCTTGGTCCGGAAAACGAAGAGACCGTACTTAAAGAAAGCGGGATCCCCATGATCGCGTTGGCCATCGTACCACAACCCGGATCCAATTATGTTTCCATCTCTGATGAATTTTACAAACGGCTGGAAGATATCAAAAAAGATGTCCCCGAGGATGTAAAGATCAATATCGCACTTGACCAGACCAAGTTCATCAAACGCTCGATCGCGGAGGTGGAAGAAACGCTTATCGTGGCAATTGTATTGGTGATCCTGATCATCTACCTCTTCTTCCGTGATTGGATCATCGCCATCCGCCCGCTGATCGATATCCCTGTTTCGCTGATCGGAGCCTTCTTTATCATGTACCTCATGGGGTACACGATCAACGTGCTCTCTTTGCTGGCCATTGTACTCGCTACCGGTCTGGTGGTGGACGATGGTATCGTGGTCACCGAAAACATTTATAAGAAAATGGAAAAGGGCATGGGTAAATGGCAGGCTGCCCTGGAAGGATCCAAAGAGATCTATTTCGCGGTCATCGCCACCTCCATCACCCTCGCTGTCGTTTTCTTACCGATCATCTTCCTGCAAGGATTTGTCGGTAGTTTGTTCCGTGAATTTGGCATCGTGGTCGCTGGCGCCGTATTGATCTCTGCCTTTGTATCACTGACCCTGACACCTGTACTCAACGTTAAATTAACCCGTAAAAATATCCACCAACACTCCTGGTTTTATCGTAAGAGTGAACCATTTTTCAGAGGAATGGAAAATGGATACGAGCGGTTATTAAAAGGCTTTATGCGGATTCGGGGGGCGGCTATAGTCATCATTTTTGCTTGTGCCGCTACTATCTTTCTTATAGGAGGGCAATTACAATCCGAACTTGCTCCCATGGAAGACCGTAGCCAGTTCAGGCTTCAATTGACAGCACCCGAAGGAACTTCATTCGATGCGATGGATAAAATTGTAGACCGTGTATCAGGTTTTATGCTGGACTCCGTGCCGGAAAAAGAAGTGGTATTAAGTGTTACTTCCCCAGGTTTCACTGGATCTGGTAATGCGAATACGGGATTTGTCCGCGTAACATTGATTGATCCCAGTCTGCGCTCCCGATCACAAGGCGATATTGTGAATATGGTTAACCGTAACCTCCCACGATTCAATGAAGGCCGTGCTTTTGCGATCCAGGAACAAACTATCTCGGTGAGTCGGAGAGGCGGACAACCCGTCGCCTTTGTGATCCAGAACAATAATTTCCAGAAACTCACCTCCATACTTCCCAAGTTCATTGAAGAGGCCAATAAAAGCGATGTGTTGCAACAGGTGGATGTGGACCTTAAGTTCAATAAGCCTGAACTCAGCGTACAAATTGACCGGATCAAAGCGGCGGAACTGGGTGTTAGTGTCAATGCCATTTCTGAAACCTTGCAATTGGCTTATTCAAACAGAAGGCTGGGTTATTTTACAAAAGACGGAAAACAATACCAGGTGATGGGACAGGTTACCCGGGCCGACCGGGATGACCCTAATGATTTAAAGATCTTATTTGTTAGAAATAGCCGGGGAGAAATGATCAGCCTGGATAACCTGGTAAATGTGGAAGAATCCAATACACCTCCCACGATCTATCACTTCAATCGGTATAAATCCGCTACGGTTTCCGCGGGACTTCAACCGGGAAAAACCATTGGTGACGGAATTGAAGAGATGCAAAACATCGCTGATAAATTACTCGATGAAACCTTTGCTACCTCGCTGTCAGGATCCTCGCGCGATTTTGCCGAAAGTTCCAGCAATACCAGTTTTGCCTTCCTGCTCGCGCTCGGACTGATCTTCCTGATCCTTGCCGCACAGTTTGAAAGTTTTGTTGACCCGCTGATCATCATGGTCACTGTACCCCTCGCCATTGCCGGGGCTGTATTATCGCTTTGGATTTTTGGCCATACACTCAATATATTCTCCCAGATCGGTATGATCATGTTGATCGGATTGGTCACCAAAAATGGTATCCTGATCGTGGAGTTCGCCAATCAGAACCGGCTTAAGGGAATGGGTCGCACAGAAGCAGCGGTATATGCCGCTACGCAGCGTTTACGTCCTATCCTGATGACCAGTCTCGCGATGTCATTGGGTGCCTTGCCGCTGGCCTTGTCGTTAGGAGCAGCAGCCACCAGCCGTATACCCCTGGGTGTTGTTATTGTAGGTGGTATCCTGTTCTCGCTGATATTGACCCTTTTTGTGATCCCGGCCATGTATTCTTTCCTTTCCACGAATAAAAAGGTCAGCGAGATCGAAAAGATCACGGCACAACAACATCAACAACAAACCCTTAATCCTGATCCGGAACCCGCCCATGTTTAAACTGAATGGACACACCATGAAAAAGTTTTTTGGAACAATATCCCTTTCCCTGTTCTCCCTGATTGCCCTTCAGGCGCAACAGACCTTGTTATCGTTGGAAGAAGCCATCGAACAAGCCTTGCAGAACAATTATGATATCCGTCTCTCCCGTAATGATTCTGCGGTAGCAGCCCTTGATTATTCCTTTCGCAATGCGGCATTTATTCCCCGGCTCAATGCCAATGCAGGTCAAACCTGGAATAACAATGACCAGAAGCAGGAATTTGCTGATGGAACCAAGCGGGAAAGAAATGACGTGAAATCAAATACCCTCACGGCTTCCCTCTCGCTGAACTGGACCCTGTTTGACGGGATGAAGATGTTTGTGATCCGGGATAAGGCCGAAGAGTTTGTAAAATTGGGAGAGCTCGCGATCAAGAACCAGGTCGTCAACACCGTTGCACAGGTGATCACCAATTATTACAGTATTGTTCGTCAACAGCAACAACTAAAGGCCATCCAGGAGCAGATGTCGCTCAATGAGGAACGCGTGAAACTGGCGCAATACAAACTGGATATTGGTGTGGGTGCCAAACCCGATGTACTTCAAAGCAAAGTGGACCTGAATGCACAGCGATCCGCTATCCTCACCCAGGAGACATTGATCACCCAACTTAAACAGCAACTCAATCAACTCACCGGCTCCACCCGCACGGATTATAATGTATCTGATTCCATCCCGGTGGATTTTGGAATCGTACTGGGTGATATCCAGCAGAACCTGGAACAATCCAATCCCCTACTCCAGATCAATAAAAAGAATATAGATATTGCCTATTTGACGCTGAAGGAAAGAAAGGCCGACCGGTTTCCCATTCTTGGATTTAACAGCAACTACAACTTCAACCGGACAGATAACAAGGCCGTGGTCAACCCCTTTCAACCACTTTTTAGCCGAAACAGGGGTTTAAACTATGGTCTTACTGCCACCATCCCTATTCTCAATAATTACAACACCAAACGACTGATCAAGCAGGCCGAACTGGATATAGATTATCAAAAACTGGTGTATGACAATCAGCGCTCACTCATCAACCTGAGTGTGATCAATGCCTGGAAGGAATATGAACAACAGAAAAAAGCGCTTGACCTCGAAGAAGCCAATATCTTACTCGCCAAAGAGAATGTGGATATTGTCTTTCAAACCTACAAATTAGGCGCAGCCACCTTCATTCAATTACGCGAAGCCCAAAAGAGCCTGGAAGATGCCTATAACCGCCTGATCGCTGCGAGGTATAATACCAAAGTGGCCGAAACGGAATTATTAAGGTTGAAGGGGGATCTGGTTCGATAGGGTTACAGATAAAAGCCCGTAATTTTGCCTCTTCTAATCATCAAACATATATGCCCCAATCTTCTACGCCCCCACTCGTCGGCATCATCATGGGATCCGACTCCGACCTATCTGTTATGCAGGCTGCATCAGATATCCTGAAGGAGTTCAAGATCGCTCATGAAGTGACCGTGGTTTCGGCACATCGCACACCCCTTCGGATGGTGGAGTACGCCCAAAAAGCGAGGGAAAGAGGTCTGAAAGTAATCATTGCCGGGGCTGGTGGCGCCGCGCATCTGCCAGGCATGGTGGCCTCTATAACACCTTTACCGGTGATCGGGGTCCCCATCAAGTCCTCCAATTCAATAGACGGCTGGGATTCTGTACTATCTATACTTCAAATGCCCAATGGTGTTCCGGTTGCTACCGTAGCACTCAATGCCTCCAAAAATGCGGGCATCCTGGCCGCTGAGATTATCGGCGCTTTTGAACCAATGGTATCTGCTGCAGTTACTTCTTATAAAGAAAAACTGAATAATGAAGTGATCGAAAAAGTAGAGAAGCTGAAGAAAGATGGTTGGGAAAATAAATTTGATTAAACGGCCTTCTTTTCCGCCTCCTCCTGACTGGCATATTCATCAATCACGGCAGGCAGACTTCGAATGGTGGATTCCTGCAAAGAAATGATGGAAGACGCTGAATATAACCCCAAGCCTGACCCCGACCATTGATAGTCAATTAAAGTGATTTTTACTACCCCATCCACGGAAAGCTCCAGATAATTTCCAAATACAATCAGCCGGAAATCCACAGCCCTGTCATGAGGAACGGTGATCGTATTGGATTGAATATTCTCAAATACAAAATTCTTTTTTTGATTATTCGCATTATAGCCCCAGGCACGAAATTGAACCAGCCCATTGATTAGGTCAAAAGAAATATAATACCCATTGGCTTCCTCGTCTGTACAAACTGTCAGGCCAAATTTCCCCATACCTTCAACCTTTAAACGACCTTCCCAAATATAATTCGCAGAAGGCCTGGGCCACCAAAAGATATCATACCCACTCCTCGCTCCACAGGTCCATTTCCCGTCCTCAAATTCCAATCGATTGGTCGGATTCTCAAACAAGGGAATGGGATGGCCTAATGAATCAAGTGAGACTGGCTGAGACGCCATTTCATCCCAGCGGTAATAGGATTTTAAAACAAGCCTTCCTTTCCCATCCGTACCTAATTCCTTCGGTGGTGGAAATACCCGAAGCGAATTGACTTGACCATGAGTATAAAAAAAATTGTAGATCAGTAAATGATCGTTGTCTTTCAAGATTCGGGCCGCATAATTGCCCTGCGGCATTAGCACATCCGCATGAAAACAATGATATTCACCAAGAAATTTATCTGCAAACCAATACCTCACTTTCACATCCTCCCGGATAGAACCGATCAGATAATATTTTCCATCCAATTCAAACCCACAAGGACATTCCACATCATCATACGCCATGGGATGCATTAACGGAGGAAGCGCCAGATATCGTTCACCAGACCATTTGAATAAACCCACACACCCGCGTCTGGATACAGGACCTTTACCCACTCGCGCACAAAGCAACATATAGGATTCCTGATTAACCTCCATAAAAAAAGGATCCCGAAAACTCAACCAATTCCTTGGATTATTTGAAAGCGATTCATAATCTGTCCCATCTGAAGGCCCCAGCGGATAAGCAGCATGCTTTACTTTGACCCATTTCAAGAGATCATCCGATTCTGCTATCCCTATTCGTGTAACCACTCCTTTATCTTTTCGACGTAGTCCTGTATAATACATACGGAACTTCTCATCCTGCTTACACACATGCATTGTCCATAGCATGTCATCATCCCATTCTCCTGGTTCACCCACAAATAACGCATTACTAACACGCTTCCAACTTATCCCATCAGTTGATACCGCATGAGCGATATAATCATGATTAGGTATGATCAAATGAAATAAATGATAAACACCATTATCAATGATCATTGTTACATCTCCAATTTCCCAGTCACTATACCCTGAACCTGAGTACATAAAGCATTAATTATAATTTTTTGGATATGATTTCTTTAAATATACAAAGGTATTTCTCAATGAAAATGGCTAACTTCAATTATTCGAAATTGTGACTAGGACATGAAGGGACTATACATACAATTATTTAGTCCGCATGGACTTATCCGGGCGCAAAAACCTGAAATTGGAAAAGATCAGGACACTGGAGGGCAGGTTAAATATGTCCTTGAATTACTTAACGCCTTGTCTTCTCACCCACAGGTCAGGAAAGTTGATTTGTTCACCCGACGTATAATTGATAAAAAAGTAAGCGCGGAGTACGGGCAGGAAATTGAACCCGTAAATGAAAAAGCGCGAATTATCCGAATAACTTGTGGAGGAAATCGTTACCGGAAAAAAGAAACACTGTGGGAATTTCTATCCGAATTCATTCAGCATACCATTCAATTTACCCAAAAAGAGAATGATCAGCCACATATAGTACATGGGCATTATGCGGATGGAAATTATATTGCTTTGGCCTTGAGTAAACACTGGAAAATTCCACTTCTATCAACGGGGCACTCCCTGGGACGGAATAAACAGAATATTCTCCTTCGTCAAGGGATGAGTAGGGAAAAGATAGAGCTCCAATTTCAAATGCAAAAAAGGATCGAAACAGAGGAAACAGTATTAAAGGAAGCAGCGCTGATTATCACCAGTACCCAACATGAGATTGATACACATTATGCCCTGTACGACAATCACGCACTGGGCCATTTCACAGTAATACCCCCTGGTATTGATCGGGAAGTATTTTATCCCTATTATCGACAAAGCTTGTCTCATTTTACTATGGAGCCAGCGCAGGAGCAAGCCCTACACCGAATTTCATCAGAAATAAAACGCTTTTTATTCAATTACGATAAGCCTTTGATTGTTTCCATTGGCAGACCAGACAAAAGGAAAAACTTCGAAACAATTATTCAAGCCTACGGTGAAGACAAAGAATTGCAGTCTATGGCCAATCTCGCCATATTTGCCGGTGTACGCAAAGAAATCAGTCAGATGCCAGAGGACGAACGAGAGACCCTCACCAATCTCCTTTTATTATTGGATAAATACGACCTATATGGGAAACTGGCCATTCCTAAAAAAAATGACCCACAAAAAGAAGTTCCCGAGATCTATCGAATTGCTGCGCACAGCAAAGGCGTTTTTGTCAATGCTACACCCGGTGAGAATTTTGGGTTAACTATTGTTGAATCCGCTTCCTGCGGACTGCCGGTCATCGCATCCCCAACAGGGGGGCCCCGGGAAATCCTGGAAACCTGCCAGAATGGAATACTCACCGATGTAGAAGATCCTGCAACCATTGCGCAAGCCATTAAATCCATCATAAGTGACCGGGCAAAATGGCAAATGTTCTCTGAAAAGGGTGTCTTGGGAGTGAACGAACACTATGCCTGGGATGTACATGCAGAAACCTATGTGCAAAAAGTCATGTCCATCCTCCATCCAAAAGCCAACAAGGAGCAGACCGGCACCACAGAAAAAAAATGGTTCCTGGTAACAGACCTGGATGGCACCATCGCAGAGGGAAAAGATATATATGGACTCCGGGAACTATCACATTGGATCAATGCCCATAAAATGGACTTTGCCTTTGGCATAGCAAGTGGACGAAACTTTGAATTGACTAAATCGGCCATCCTCGAATATGATCTGCCTGTACCGGATGCCTTGATCTGTTCCGCCGGATCAGAGATTTATTATGGGCATGATTATATTGCCGATACGGATTGGGAAAAAAACATTACCTCCCAGTGGGACAGGGAAACGCTGGAAAAAGCACTGCAAAAAATTCCAGGCATTCGTTTGCAAGAACAAGAAGCCCAGTGGCCATTTAAACTGAGCTATTATACCGAACCTCAATTTTCCCTTGAATACCTCGCCATGATTGAGAAGGCACTGGAGGAACAAAAGCTAAGTTTTAAAGTTTTACTTACTGAAAACCGATATCTTGATTTTCTTCCTGTGCGTGCCGACAAAGGAAGCGCTGTTCAATTCGTGGCTGAAAAATGGGGACTGAATCCTGGCCAAATTATCTCCGCTGGAAATAGTGGCAATGACATCGATATGCTGGTGGGAAAAACGCGAGGTATTGTTGTGGGCAATTACAGCCCGGAGTTGGAAAGCCTTCGCGGTATGGAAGACATCTATTTTGCCAGGGAACGATTGTCAAAAGGTGTACTCGAAGGAATAAAATTCTATTTGGAACAGCAGCCTGTACTACAGGCTTAATGGATTTGCCCATGTAAAATGAATAGCAGCTCTTTACCTTTCTTTAAGTAGGGTGAACTCCTGTTCCATAGAAAGAGAATGAACCAGTAAGTGCTCCAGAAAACCTCTCCCCCACTTGGCATAATACGGTATAAAATTGTCCACGCGTTCCTGCAAACCTTCTCCGGGAAATAATCGGTCTTTGATATGCGCCAATTGCCTTTGCTGATCGGCAAATTTCCGTTTCTCCGCACGTAACATTTTCTTTTCGAGTTCCTTTAGCTTTTTAACCGCCTGCACCTTGAGGGCTTCGGTATGGTTAGCCAGTGTGGGGTCAACAGCACCTGCCTGTGATTTGATCCGGTCAAAAATGGCTTCGGTATCGGTTAAGGTACCATTTAACCGAATGACATTTTTTGATTCCCGGCTTACAAACTGATCCATCAATTCACGAAGGGGATGAAAAAAATCAACAAGGTCAAAACCGGTTTTACCAATTTTTTCCATCCATGGCTTTTCAACCACCAAAAAGGAATTACGCAAGACCAACACCGGGTAAGGCACTTTATAATGCGTGAACAGTTGTTTTAGCTGAAGCCAATAGGCCAACTCCCCTCCCCCTCCAATAAAGGCGATATTGGGCAGAATGGTCTCCTGATATAATCCACGGAGAATAACATTGGGACTAAACCGCTCCGGGTGTTGATCTAATTCTTTAAAAAGATCCTCTTTTGTAAACTGAATTTCCGTATCCACCACCTGAAAACCATCGACGGTTGACTCGATCCGGTTGCGGATCCCATCCACCATATAGAAGAGGTTAATGGCCCGGGGACTGGCCTGCACTTTATATTCCTTTCCTAATTGGGCAGAGGTTTGCTCTACTATTTGTGAAGGGGTTTGTTCCAATAGGTCCTCCTGAAAAACCGGGATCATTTTTTTCTTGAGTGCAGGCGCGTCGGCGATCAAAACCACCAGACCCCACTCACTAAACAACTGATGGAGCAAATGAAAAGTACCCTGTTGAATGGAAACATCCTGTTTAAAACATTCTTTCAGGATATCGACGATCTCTTTCCCAAATGGTTGCACCCCTTCCTGCCCGGCGATCTGATCGATCAATTTCAACAATCCTTTATCGACTTTCATTCTCCCTACCGCACCCGATTGGGTTGTATCCCAATCCAATCGCTCCCCATTTAAAAACAAATGCCCCAGTTCGTCCAGGTCTGCATCCTCGGAACCCATATAATATACCGGAACAAATTTCTTATCTGGGAATTGCTCGGAAAGATGCCTGGCTAATTGGATCGCATGCAGGATCTTGTAAATGACATAGAGAGGGCCGGTGAAAAGGTTAGGTTGATGCGCGGTTGTAATTGTAAACGTTATCTCTGAACGAAGGTCATCTAGGTTTTTTTTCAATATTTCAGGAAGAACCAAACCTTTATATTGTTTCTGTAAATGAGAATACAGGGTTTCCCGGTCTGTTTGGAAAGATTGACGGGCCTTGATGGCCGCTTCAAATCCCGCTCTGGAAACAGCATGGGCATAAAAAGGACGAAGCGGAGCAGCCTGGTCTATATGATCCAGCACGATCCTGGAAAACTGCTTTGTTTCGCGGTAAGGGATTCGTTGGGACAAAAATTCCATGTGGTGAAATTATCAATTCCTGCGTTATAGATTTGTTACTTTAGTTCGTAAGCTACCACGGAATTTTTCCAAAAAGTGGGAACATAAACGATCCTTTTTTCGGGATCATACCCGATATCAGCAGAATTGATCTTTCCTTGACGTCCATCGATTAAAAGCTCTTTTTTTCCGGTCAGGTCTACAAAATAGATCACGCCTGCCCAACAGGAAACGATGAACCCACCCTCTTTGACGGGTTCTATTCCATCCGTAAATCCTTCCAATCCATCCACGATCAGTTTCGCTTCATCACCTTCCACCTTATATAACCCGCCATCATTCAACAGGTAAACCTGCCCCTTGTGGCACAAAACCCCATTGGGGCCTTTAAGGCCATCGAGCAAAACGGAAGGGGCTCCGTTTTTAATACGATACAGTTTACCTCCTTTGGAATCCGTCACAAAAATGACACCCTGTTCATCAATACTAACGTCATTTAATCCATCGGCAGTGGCAATTGTGATGCGCGAAACCTCGATTCCGGTAGAAGGATCCACAATGACGATTTGATCCAGATCAGCTATATAAAGCATGCCATCATACATGGCCATGCCTTTGGGGGCATTCAGTCCGCCGATCCATTCTGCAGCAATGATATGACCATCTAAACCCAACTTTCCCAATGACCCTGCTCCATCCTTTGCCCAAGGATCCGTACCGTCGATATTGGTAACATACAGGACCTGGTTTGTTTTATCAAAAAAGACGGACTCAGGAACTTTAAACCGGGCTTCTGATTCCCATTTTTTGGAGAGGCTATGCTGTGCCTGGGAGGAAAGCGAAATTCCCAGTACCAGGAGACAGAAACTTAAAATTTTTATTTTCATGACAAGTGTTTTTTTTAAAGTTAATCAATTGCCTCCGAATCGCTCTACCTGAAACGCATCCAGGGGGATAGAGGTTGTTTTCTCGTTCAGTATTTCACTGACCAGTTTACCAGTTCCGGCACCAAGGCTAAGCCCCAGCATCGCATGCCCGGTGGCCACGACCAGGTTATCCCATTTTTTAACCCGGCCAATATAAGGCAGCCCATCAGCCGAACATGGACGGTAGCCATACCAGATTTTGTCTGGTGTAGGCAGGGGAATAACAAAGTCTGGGTAATATCGTTTGACAGCATTCAAAATTCCTTCTACGCGGTTCATCCGCGGTGGAGTGGTATGGGAAGTGATCTCCATCGTACCGCCAAAACGGATCTTGTTCCCATCCATCGGTGTAATGGCTGCCCGGCCTTCGACCAATATGGAGGGATAGTTTACCTTATAGGGCGAATCCTCAAGAGTCAGGGAATATCCACGGCCAGGCATCAGAGGCAACCGCAGGTCAAGTCGCTTGGCGACCTCGCGACTCCAGGAGCCGGTGGCCAGCACCACCGCGTCGGTTGAAAATGCACCTTTATTTGTCAGGACCGTTTGAATCCTCCCTTTTCCTTTCTCAAATCCGGTTACCTCCTGGTGAGGTTCAAGTTGCACCCCCTCGGCCAGAAGCATTTTTCGTAAATTTTGCATCAAGGTATTCGGGTGACAGTGGGCATCACAGCCAAAATAGATCGAACCCAATACATCCAGGCGAACCCCTGGCTCCAGGGCTTCGGTTTCTTCTTTTGACAATAGCCTGGTATCGGTCAAACCCAGGGCATGGGCCTTTTCCACCACATGCCGGGCATGTTCCGCCACCGGCCCGGTTTGAAACAATTCAATCAAACCCTTGTGTTCATAGGCAAAAAACAAACCTTCCCGATTCCAACCTTCATATTCTTTCTGACTAAGAAGGGATATTTCACATAATGGAGCAGCCGCCCGGTCAACATGTTCCCTGGTGGCGGAACGCATGAATTTTAACCCCCAGTCGATCAGGTTCCGGTCCAGGCGGGGTTGCACATAAAAAGGACTGGTGGCATTCCACATCCATTTCAACCCTTGTTTGACAATACCGGGCGTGGCCAATGGTATAAAATGACTGGGACAGATATATCCACAATTTCCATAGGAGCAATTGTCCTCAAAATCTCCTTTCTCCAATACAGTAACCTCCCAGCCTGACCTCTTCAAATACAAAGCGGAACTCAGGCCGATAATGCCCCCGCCGATGACGATACATTTCATTTCCTTATTTATTAAACCTGAAATCCATACGCATAAACATCATCCCCCGGATCAATGGTAATGGTATTGACTCCATAGATCCGCGCCCATCCTTCAACCGAAGGTCTGATCGCGGGACGTCCATCAACACTTGTTTCCTCCTCAATACGCCCTATGAATTGACTACCGATGATACTTTCATGAATGAACAGATCCCCTTTCTTCAATTTCCCTTTGGCATACCATTGTGCCATTCGGGCGCTGGTTCCCGTACCACAAGGGGACCGATCAATTGCCTTATCCCCATAAAACACTGCATTCCGTGCCGTGGCATGGGGGTCAATTACCTTCCCGGTCCAGAGAATATGCGAACAACCCTGAATTGTTGGGTTCAAGGGGTGAACAAATGTATAGCGGGCATTAATATCCTTACGTAATTCCCTTGCCCAGGCAATTAGTTTATCAGCCGGAAAATGCTCCAGTCCGGGAAAGTTTTCCTGTACATCAACGATCGCATAAAAATTTCCTCCATAAGCCACATCCACTCTTAATTCCCCTAACTCCGGACAGGTTGCTACCCGATTTTCGGCTGCCAGATAGGAGGCGATATTGGTCAAACGTACCGACTTGCATTTATCCCCTTCCATAACATAGCGCACTTCGACCAAACCGGCTGGCGTTTCCAATCGGATCAGACCGGGAACCTTTGGATGTACCAGCCCCTTTTCCACCGCGATCGTAATGGTGCCAATGGTGCCGTGTCCGCACATAGGAAGACATCCACTTGTTTCAATAAACAGAACAGCCAGGTCATTGGCCGGGTCATGCGGTGGGTAAAGGATACTCCCACTCATCATATCATGGCCACGGGGTTCAAACATCAACCCTTTTCGGATCCAGTCAAACTCCCGAAGGAAATGTTGTCGTTTTTCCGACATATCTTTTCCTTCCAGAACAGGCCCTCCGGACTGTACCAATCGCACCGGATTGCCACAGGTATGGGCATCAATACATTGAAAAACACCCCCTTTTCCGCCAAATGGCGCCCCGGGAAGATTATAATTGATCAGGCTCATGTTAGGGATAAAGATATTGTGTGGTTTTGTATTTTTGAAAAAGAGGTGTTTTTACCGCCAGGACGGAATGACGCGAAGATCGCAAAGAAAGCCTCGCGAACCATTGTGACCTTGCGTCTTTGCGGTTAAGTACGTGCAAGAATTATAAAAAACGAATTGCTGTTTATATGGAAACCTATGGTCGCATACTGCTTATTGCCATGCCTGCCTTTCTAATCCTGGTATTATTTGAAAAATGGTATGGCTGGCGCAAGGGCTATGATACGGTCCGAAACATGGATATGATCTCCAGCCTGAGCTCTGGCATCACCAATGTCACCAAGGATGTACTTGGCCTGAGCATCGGCATTTTGAGTTATGGCTGGATGGTCGATCATCTGGCTATTTTCACCATCAAGGCTTCTTGGTTGACCTATGTGGTCGCCTTTGTTGTCATCGATTTCCAGGGCTATTGGGTACATCGCTGGAGTCATCATGTCAACCTTTTCTGGAACCGGCATATCATTCACCACAGCAGCGAAGAGTTCAACCTCGCTTGTGCCCTTCGGCAAAGTATCGCCTCCATCTTTGAATACTTTACTTTCCTGCTCCTTCCGGCCGCTTTGGTGGGTGTTCCACTTGAAGTGATCGCCATATTAGCACCCCTCCACCTCTTTGCACAGTTCTGGTACCATACCCGGCACATTAACCGAATGGGCATTCTTGAAAAGGTCATTGTGACCCCATCTCATCACCGGGTGCACCATGCCATCAATCCCGAATACCTGGATAAAAATCTTGGTCAGATATTTATTTTCTGGGATAAACTCTTTGGCACATTTCAGGAAGAGTTGCCGGATAAACCACCGGTATATGGCATTACCCGTCCTGCCGCCACCTGGAACCCGATCCGAATCAATTTCCAGCATTTCTGGCTCCTGGTAAAAGATGCCTGGAGAACCAATAATATTTGGGATAAATTCAGGATATGGTTTATGCCCACCGGTTGGAGGCCTGCGGATGTGGCCGAGAAATACCCGGTTCTCAAGATCGAAGATGTGTACCATTTTGAAAAATATGATCCCCGGGCTTCTCAGGGTCTGCATATCTGGAGCTGGGTACAAATTATCATGACCCTTTTGTTTATCAGTTACCTGTTTGGAAACATTGCAAACATCGGCACTCCGGAAATATTTATTTACGGGGGATTTATCTTTTTGATGGTCTATGCCTATACTGAATTGATGGACCGTAACCCCTATGCCCTGATTTTTGAAACATTAAAAAATACGGTGGGGATGATCATTTTGTTGCAGGAAGGAGATTGGTTCAAAGCAGGTACGATCATTCCGGGGATTGAATATTTCCTGCTGGCCTATTTTGTTGTGGCTACTTTTGTTACCAGTTACTTTGTGTGGCTTCACAAAAGGGAAGATGTTTTATCCCCTAAATATTAAGTTTCTCGCCGCGTTCGCAACGATTATCGCCGCGGACGCTGCGAGAAATATTCTATTCAAATAACCCCGTTATTCCATTCTTCATTCACCATCCGCCAAATACCCAGGGGATTACTATTCTTAAGTTCATCAGGCAGTAAATGATCTGGCCAGTTTTGAAAGGACTGCGGCCTTGCAAATCGTTTGATCCCATCTGCCCCAACGGCCGTATACCGGCTGTCTGTTGTGGCGGGATAAAGTCCTCCATGTTGCATGGCCCAGCATACTTCCACCCCTGTAGGCACTCCATTCAATATGATTCTTCCACAAATGAGTTGTATAGCATTTACCAGTTGTTCATGTGCCAGGATATCCTCCTCTGTCGCCATCAGGGTGCTGGTCAATTGGCCTTCCAGGTGCCTTGCCACGGATAACATCTCCTGACTATCCTTGCAACGGATCACGAGTGAATAGGGGCCAAATACTTCCTGGTGAAGCAAGGGGTTCTCTAAAAATGTCTTGCCCTCTACAGTAGCGATCGTGGGCAAGCCTTCTCCTTCTTTTACTATCGTTTCAGATTCGGCTACCAGATGAACCCCTTCCTGCAAAAGAGCATTTCCTTTTTTCTCTTTGTATGCGCTGACAATGCCAGGGTGTAGCATGGGTGCAGGCGCAATTTGTTGGATCTTTTTTCCCAGATCATGAATAAACCGTTGCAGCCCGTCGCTCTCGATACCGATGATAAGCCCGGGGTTGGTACAAAACTGCCCTGCGCCCAGCGTTATCGAACCGGCATATTGTTCCGCAATGGCAAAAGCATCCTTCTCCAGTTTATGAGGCAATAAAAATACCGGGTTCACACTCCCCATTTCGGCAAACACGGGGATCGGTTCCTTTCGTTGCTGTCCCCAATCAAATAATTGTTTACCTCCGGAAAATGAACCCGTAAACCCAACAGCCTTGGTCAATGGATGTGTCACCAGGGCCTTTCCCACTTCAAAGGAAGCGCCATGCAGGTGGGTAAACAATCCTTGCGGGAATCCCATTTTTTTGATCGCGGTATGAATCGCCCCAGCAACCATTTCAGAGGTTTCAGGATGGGCAGGATGTGCTTTTACTATTACCGGGCAACCCGCGGCAAAGGCGGCTGCCGTATCTCCCCCCGCCGTGGAATAGGCAAATGGAAAATTGGAGGAACCAAAGACCACCACGGGACCTAATGCTACCAGCATCTTCCGAATATCAGGCCGGGGAGGATTACGCTCCAGTAGTGCCGTATCGATCCGTATCTCCAGCCAATCCCCTTTTTCGCAGGCATTGGCATAACTGTTTAATTGAAAAATTGTCCTTGTCCTTTCCGAACGCAGGCGGGCTTCGGGCAAATGCGTTTCGCGCATCGCGGTTTGGATCAACGGATCACCACAGGCTTCGATCTCATTAGCGATGGTGCGCATGAATTCTGCTCGTTTAGCCAGGCTTTGTTGCCGGTAAAGCAGAAATGCCTCCCATGCAAGTTGCAAGGCATTGTCTATTTCTTTGATCGTTGCGTCCTTATATGTCATGCCGACTATTTTTCGAGATAAGGCTTCCCGCAGCGTTCGCAAAGTAGCGCTGCGAACGCTGCGGGAAACTTAAATATCACAATCTATTGGTCAGGGCTTCCTGTATCACCGCTTCCACCCTTTTTCTTTCGTCACCAACAAGCATCAAGCGGGGAGCACGAACATACTCGCTTCCGATTCCGGTATGTGAAGCGGCCAATTTGATGTATTGAACCAATTTGGGATGTATATCCAACTCAAGAAGGGGCATAAACCATCGGTAAAGCTTCCGGGCTTCATCCAGTTTTCCTTGTTTGACTAGGTGGAAGAGGTCCACCGTTTCTTTGGGAAAGGCTCCCACCAATCCGGCGACCCAACCATGCGCACCCAGGGCAAGTTCCTCCACGGCCAGAGTATCCACACCGCAAAGTATTTTATATCGTTCTCCAAAGCGGTTGATCAACCTGGTTACATTCGTTACATCCCGGGTACTTTCCTTTATCGCGTTGATCTGGGGAAGTTCAGCCAATTCGGCAAACATATCAAGGGTCACTTCGATCTTATAATCCACCGGATTATTATAGATCATAACAGGAAGGGAAGAAACCGAGGCTACGGTCTTGAAATAGGTCACGGTCTCGCGGTCGTCACTCTTATAGCGCATCGGTGGCAGGAGCATAAATCCATCCACACCCCATTGAAGGCCTAATTCCGCCTGGCGCACTGCTTCGCGGGTGGAACTCTCCACTATATTCAATATGACAGGGAGGCGGCCACCAAGCTTGTCCTGAGCCCTTTTAACCAATATTTCCTTCTCCGGTGTGGTCAGCGTACTGGCTTCTCCCAGGGATCCCCCGAGGATAATGCCGTGGACACCGGCCTCCTCCTGTGCTTTCAGGCTTTTATCATAAAGTTCGAGGTCAAGTTCATCGGTTGAAGTAAAAGGCGTGATGAGCGCCGGGAAAACCCCTTCCCATTCAAATTGCATAGTGTAGTTTTTGGGAGGGGAAATTAGTCTTTTTATTACAGACACGGATTGCACAAATTACACAGATCCGTCAAATTTGTGTAATCTGTGCAATTCGCGCAATCCGTGTAATCGATTCTTTACCCGCGTGCGGAATTTCTCCGGCTATAAAACTTTGCATTGATCTTACCGATCTCAAGGTCACGTTCGCGCTCGAGGCGGTTAATTTCATTGACCTTTTTATAGCGGCTGGCAAAAAGACGGTTGCCGGCTGAGCGGATCTTTCGGGAGAATTTACGGTACACTTTCGCAATATCACGGTCGCGTTCGCGGGAAGAATAGTGATAGGACTTCCCGATGTACTGATTGTTCCTGGAGGCTACCGACGCATGTTGACGGCCATATGGATTTGGGCGGGGAGGCTGGGCCATGACCACAGTAGTGATCCCGGCAAAGAACAGAAGAGTAAGTAATCGCTTCATACGTTTTTTATTTTACGGTTAACTTATACCGGGTTAGATGCAATCCTAAGCCCAATAATTATTAATGGGCTGTTAAGCTATGGTTTGAGATTGTTAAGATTTTTACCAATAATTTTGCCCTTGATCCATTTGTTAAAAAAAATAACATCATGCGCGTACTTACCCGAATCCTTTTTTATTTTTTACTAACCTACCTTCCTGTGCAAGCCCTGGCCTGGGGTCAACTGGGGCATCGGGTGGTTGGACAGATCGCCGATTCTTACCTGACCGCCAAAGCCCGAAAGAACATCAAAGCCATCCTGGGCTATGAATCGCTTGCAATGGGAAGTAATTGGGCGGATTTCATAAAATCTGATCCAAACTATAAATACCTGGATACCTGGCACTATATCAACCTGAAAGATGGCTTGAATAAGGAGGAAGTAAAGGACTTTCTGGAAAAGGATACCCTGACCGATGCCTATACAAAATTGAATTTCCTGAGCACCGAGTTAAAGAAAAAAGAACTGGCGCCGGATATAAAGAAAATGTACCTCCGGTTATTGATCCATATCACCGGAGATGTTCACCAACCCATGCATGTCAGCCGGGCGGAAGACCTGGGTGGTAACAGGATCTATGTACAGTGGTTCAATGAAAATACCAATCTCCATCGCCTATGGGATGACCAGTTGCTGGCCTTTCAACAATTGAGTTATACCGAATTTGCCCGAGCGATCAATCATACCACCAAGGCTGACCGAAAAGCCTGGCAGGAACAACCCATGACCGAGTGGTTTTGGGAATCCTACTCCACCAGCCAAAAGCTGTATAAGGAGATCACGCAACCCGACCAAAAACTGGGATTTCGATACAATTTTGACCATGTGGATGAATTGAACCAGTGTTTGCTGAAAGCCGGGGTAAGACTGGCCGGATTGCTCAATGCTATTTTTGGATAACAAAGTCTTATATAAATCAAACATCCCACCTGAAAAGGCGGGATGTCATTAACGTAAAGGACGATTGGTTTACTGCGGTTGCAGTGGTTTTTCACAGGATGCGGTCTTGTCGGTTTTTCATAGGAGGTTTAAAAATCAGAACCATTAACCTTGCTTTGCTGATACAAAGATGGTTTAGGTAAAGCTTCTAACAAATAGTAAATGATGGGATTGTGGTGTAAAAAGGTATCTATCCTTTTTGTAGTAGAAAATTGACTTTTTTAGAAAGAGACACTTAGATATGGATCAGACCAATTCCCCTTCCAGGTCATAATCATAGGCTTTTACGATCCGAACCTGAACAAAATCACCAGGGCGGAGACGTTCCGTCGTATTGATCACCACTTCATTGTCCACCTCTACGCTGTCAAATTCGGTACGGCCCAGGTAGCGTCCGGCCTCTTTCTTATCAACCATGACCTTGAATACTTTGCCTACCTTTTCCTGGTTCAATTCAAAAGAAATCTCCTGTTGTACCTCCATGATCTCGCGGGCCCGTTCTTCCTTTTCAGCAGCCGGAATATCATCCACTTCGGCATAGGCCGAAGTCCCTTCTTCATGGCTATAGGTGAATATACCTACGCGGTCAAAACGTTGCCGCTGCAAAAATGATTTAAGCTCTTCCACATCCCCCCGGGTCTCTCCGGGAAAACCAGTGATCAGGGTGGTGCGTAAACAAATACCTGGTACCCTTTCCCGAATCGCAAGGATCAGTTCCTCCATTTCTTCGCGGGTAATATTCCGCTTCATGGCCTTCAACATATTATTGGCCGCATGCTGCAAGGGCATATCAAGGTAATTACAGATATTCTCCCTTTCGCGCATCACATCCAGTATATCCAGCGGGAACTTATGCGGATAGGCATAATGCAGTCGGATCCATTCCAGTCCTTTAATATCACTCAGGCGTTTCATCAATTCACCCAACATGCGTTGCTTATAAATATCCAATCCGTAATAGGTGAGTTCCTGAGCAATGAGCATGATCTCCTTCACGCCTTTTTTTACCAGCGCCGTTGCTTCCGCCACGAGTTCTTCCATGGTTTTGCTGACATGGCCACCACGCATCAGGGGAATGGCACAAAACGAACAGGTACGGTTACAGCCTTCACTGATCTTGAGGTAAGCATAATGCTGAGGCGTGGCCAATAACCTTTCACCGAGTAATTCTGATTTATAATCTGCTTCAAATTGTTTCAGGATCAAAGGAAGTTCCATGGTGCCAAACCAGGCATCCACTTCGGGAATCTCTTTTTCCAGATCATCACGGTAACGATGACTCAAACATCCGGTAACATAGACCTTATCCAATTTCCCCTTTTGTTTCAGGGCCACCTGGTCTAAAATAGTATTGATGGATTCTTCCTTTGCCTTTTCAATAAACCCACATGTGTTCACAATGACAATGTTGTGGTCTTTCTTCCCGCTTTCATGCACAACATCGATCTCATTGGCCTGCAATTGCCCACTCAACACCTCACTGTCGACCATATTCTTACTACAGCCGAGGGTGATGATATTCACTTTATCCTTATGTAATTTTTTTGCTCTCATTAAACACGAATTTCACGAATTAAATTCGTGCTTTAAATAAGGAATCCACAAACTCATGCTTATTAAACACCAGTAAGTCCTCCATTTTCTCTCCTACTCCGATGAACTTGACCGGAATATTAAATTGGTTGGCAATGGCGAGTACAACTCCTCCTTTGGCCGTACCATCGAGTTTGGTAATCGCGAGGGCGGTTACATCCGTAGCCGCCGTAAAATGTTTGGCTTGTTCCAGGGCATTTTGGCCTGTACTTCCGTCGAGCACCAGCAACACTTCATGAGGAGCATCGGGTATCACCTTTTGAATGACACGTTTGATCTTACTCAGTTCCTCCATCAGGTGGGCTTTGTTGTGCAAGCGCCCTGCGGTGTCAATCAAAACCACTTCGCTGTTACGGGATACAGCGCTTTGAACGGTATCAAAAGCCACCGCAGCAGGGTCGCTACCCATGTCCTGTTTTACGATCGGTACACCTGCCCGTTCACTCCAGATGGTCAATTGATCCACAGCTGCTGCACGGAAGGTATCTGCCGCGCCAAGTAACACAGATTTCCCGGCCGATTTAAAATTATGGGCGAGTTTGCCAATAGTGGTGGTTTTCCCCACCCCATTTACCCCAACGACTAAAATGATATAGGGCTTGGCGGGGAGTTCAGAATCGAAGGCATAACTGTTTGCTGCGGGGGCATCTACCAGAATATGCTCGATCTCTTCCTGGAGCATCTTGTTTAGCTCCGAGGTATTCATGTACTTGTCACGCGCCACCCTTTTCTCAATCCGTTCAATGATCTTAACGGTGGTGTCAACGCCTACATCGGCGCTCACCAGGGCTTCTTCGAGGTTATCGAGAACCTCAGCATCCACGGTTGTTTTTCCCGCAACGGCTTTGGTGAGCCGGCTCAGGAAATTCTCCTTGGTCTTTTCAAGACCCTGGTCGAGGCTTTCCTTTTCCTTCTTTCCAAAAAGTTTATTGAAGAAACCCATAAGGAATGAATTGGGATTGATTATTTAAACAACAAAAGCCATTCGCGGTTACGAATAGCTTCTGTATAATTTGCAATGGCGCTAAATTATTTTTGAGCCAGATAATCCTTGATCTTATCCTTGTGAACGATGGCTTCCTTGAAGGTATAGGCACCGGTCTTGGGACTACGAACAGACTTGATCACTTTGGTCCAGTTCTTTGCTTCAGCGGCCGCGCGGGCATCTTTACTTTTGATCGCTGTTTTTGCTGCTTTTGCCATATCTTAATGAGTTAAGGTCTCTTACTTAATTTCTTTGTGAACGGTCACTTTCTTGAGAATGGGGTTGAATTTTTTCAACTCCAGACGCTCCGGGTTGTTCTTTTTGTTTTTCACCGTAATGTAACGGCTTGTACCGGGCTGACCGCTGGTCTTGTGCTCGGTGCATTCCAGAATTACCTGTACACGGTTTCCTTTCTTTGCCATGATTATTTACGTTTGATACGATTAAATGTGTTGTCCCTTAGACCTCAATTCTTTAACCACACTGAGAAGTCCGCGTTTGTTGATGGTTCTGATACCATCCGCAGATACTTTCAAGGTGATCCATTTATCCTCCTCAGCCAGGAAGAACCGCTTTGTCTGCAAATTCGGCAGAAAACGACGCTTGGTCTTGATGTTCGAGTGCGACACCTTGTTACCGGTCATCGGAACCTTACCTGTGATCTGACATACTCTTGCCATGACGATTCAAATTTTTGGGACGGCAAAGGTAGGGAAAGTACTGGAAATAAAGAAAAAAAGTCTGGGATTGTGGGAGAAATAGGTTGGAGGGCAAGAGTCGGGAGTCCAGGGACAGGGGTCAGGAGTCAGGAGTCAGGGGTCAAGGGTCAGGGGTCCGAAGTCGGGGGTTGGTGAATTGGTCTTAAAAATTATAGGTTCTTGGCATTTAAAATCGAAAAGTCAAACTTTCCTTACTCCTATTCACTCCTTTACGCTAAAATCAATACTCCGGACCCCTGACTCCTGACTCATGACCCCTGTCCCCGGTCTCCTGACTTCAGACCACGGACCTTCCTCCTTTTGCCAATTCCCTCATTTCAAATAACTTCGCCTCTCAATTCAAACTCAATCTACATCTTATGGCATACGATCTCGTCGTAATTGGCAGTGGACCAGGTGGTTACGTGGCAGCGATCCGGGCATCCCAACTGGGGTTAAAAACTGCGATCATTGAAAAGGAAAGTCTGGGTGGAATTTGTCTGAACTGGGGTTGTATCCCCACCAAGGCCCTCCTGAAGTCAGCCCAGGTGATGGAATACATACAACATGCCAAGGATTTTGGTATCGAAGCCACTGGTACTCATCAATTTGACGCGGTGATCAAGCGGAGCCGCGGGGTGGCCGATAAAATGAGCAAAGGGGTTCAATTCCTCATGAAAAAGAATAAGATCGATGTGGTCATGGGCTATGGTAAATTAAAAGCCAAGGGCCAGGTGGAAGTAACAGCCGCAGACGGAAGTAAAACGGTAGTAGAAGGTCGCCATATTATCATTGCCACCGGAGGCCGCAGCCGCGAACTCCCTGCCCTCAAGCAGGATGGCAAAAAGATCTTTGGTTACCGTGAGGCTATGTCCCTCCCCACCCAACCCAAAAGCATGATCATTGTTGGTAGTGGAGCCATTGGCGTGGAGTTTGGATATTTCTATAATGCCATCGGAACCAAGGTGACCATTGTTGAATTCATGCCCCGGGTGGTTCCGGTAGAAGATGAGGATATTTCTAAAGAACTGGAAAAGAATCTCAAGAAAAAAGGCATAGAGATCATGACCAGCAGCGAAGTGACCAAAGTGGACACATCGGGAGCCGGTGTAAAAGCAACAGTAAAAACGGCCAGCGGCGAGGTCACACTCGAGGCGGATGTATTGCTCAGCGCAGTAGGCGTTGCCGCCAATATTGAGAATATTGGTTTGGAAACCCTGGGCGTAAAAACAGATAAGGGCCGTATCATGGTTGATAAATTTTATCAGACCAATATACCCGGTATCTATGCCATTGGGGACTGTGTACCCGGTCAGGCACTGGCACACGTCGCTTCCAAAGAAGGGATCATTTGTATTGAGAACATCGCTTTTGGAGAAAAGAAATATCATCATAAACCCGAAGCCCTTGACTACGGCAATGTGCCGGGTTGTACCTATTGTGTTCCCGAGATAGCATCCGTTGGTTTTACTGAAAAACAAGCCAAAGAAGCAGGTTATGAAATCAAAGTGGGGAAATTCCCGCTAAGCGCCAGTGGTAAAGCCTCAGCCGCCGGTCATACCGAAGGATTTGTGAAAGTGATCTTTGATGCGAAATACGGCGAATGGCTGGGTACGCACATGATCGGTTACAACGTTACCGAAATCATCGCGCAAACCGTTACCGCCCGTAAACTGGAAACAACTTACCACGAAGTACTAAATAGCATTCACCCCCACCCCACCATTAGCGAGAGCGTGAAGGATGCGATTGAGGTGGCGTATGGGGAGGCCATTCATCTTTGACCAGGATTTAGAGATTAGAGGATTGCCCAGGATTTGACCAGGATTTAAAGATTAGAGGATTCCAGGATTAAATGACTGAAGGATTGAGGGGTTAATTGAAATTAACCCTTCAATCCTTTAGTTATTTGATCATTTCATCAATGAATCCTGGCAATCCTCTAATCTTTAAATCCTGGTCAAATCCTGGTCAAAGCTTAATGAACTTCTCCCGCATCTTCTCCCCATCCTTCTCTCCATCGATAAAGTAAACACCGGGAGCAAGGCGGCTGATATCCACCGTATGTATGGCGTGAGAGATCGTAGTGCGCAGGATGACCCGCCCGGAGAGGTCGGTCACGCGTAATTCTTTTCCGATCCAACGAATATCATATTGAAAATTCATCGTCACCGTACTATTGGCCGGATTGGGATATAACTTGATGTGAAGCCATTTGGGTGTATTATCCGGCAGACTGCCTTCTTCCAGTAAAGGTGCATCCAATCCACGGGAATTGAGAAATGAATGACGTGGCCCTCCTTCTTCAAATAAGGTTCGCATCCGCTGCTTCTGCCCATAAGTGAACATATTTACACAGGCGTCGCTGGTAAAATCCATATAGTTCATGTACATATCGCCACCGTTCGAGCCATTGTTACAGGTTACTCTTACGCCAGAGGGACAGCCGGGGGTATAGCTGCGTTGCGGAGGGGTATCCCCTACCAGGTCGTCCCCGCAATCTGAATCGCCCCAAATATGCCTCAGATTGAGCCAGTGACCCACTTCATGCACAGTGGTGCGGCCTTTATTGTATTGGGAGAAATACCCAATGGGACCAAATGCTTTATAGTTGATCACGATGCCATCACGCTCAAGGGGAGTACCGGGGAAACTCGCATAACCCAACAGGTCATCCATATTACAAACCCAGATATTCAGGTATTGGGATGCATCCCAGGCGTCGGAGCCCAACTCGTCATCAAATTTTACATTATCATCCATCTTCCATTTGGTGAGGGGCGAATACTTTCGCACCACTCCCGATGTGGCCCTTCCTTTGGGGTCGCTGGTGGCCAGCTTGAATTCGATACGTATATCAGCAGACAGGTCAGCAAACCCATCCGGGATATTACTGGTATCTGCATTTAAGCGTCGGAAATCGCGGTTAAGTATTTCTATCTGATCCCTGATCCGTGAATCGGGAATATTCTCTTCGGGATAGTGATAGATGACATGCACCACTACCGGAATGACGAGTACAGGTTGATCCGCCGCGGAACCGGGCAGGTCATTGACCTCCACCGTACGATGGGTCAACCGGTGCGTAAATTGTTCGATCTCGGAGATTCGTTGGGCAAGAGTGGGGTCTGTTTCAAGCATGCGTTGGACATACTCATGGCTCGAGCAATTTCGTTGAGCATGAATCAATTGTACAAGCAGAAAGGACAGCACAAAGCCAGCCAGCTTTTTCATCATTGTTTCAAAAGGTAAAGAATGAAAAAAACGGCTCCACAGGGGGATTACGTGGTTTCTGCGGGAATTGGAATTAGAAGGGTATGATCAAAATGGTTATTGGGAAGATTTTTCCCGGATACGGAGGGCGAATTAGAGGTAAAAAGTTGTAACCTAATCCACCATAAACATAGCCTCAATTTTCGGATTATGCAAGCCGTCCCCCCAAAAAAGAAGGGAGGACTAAAATTTAGGGAGGAATTAACCATCTAATTTTTAAACATAAGTCTATCTTTGTCAGAATATTAGACCTATGCGCATCGCCATATCCTTACTCGCCGGATGGAGCCTGCTGGCATCGTGTAATGACCAGGGCAATGGGGGTGGAAATACCCCTGATCCTCAAAAACCGGATATTACCCGGGCCATGTCTTATTCAATTATTAAAGAATATCCCCACGATACCGCCTTTTTTACCCAAGGCCTGGTATTTCATAAAGGTGACTTTTATGAAGGAACAGGAGAAAGAGGACATTCTCGACTTATGAAAGTTGAGCTGGAATCAGGCAAAGTATTGAAACGGGTTGATCTTGAACCGGAATACTTTGGCGAAGGCATTGCCACCTGGGGTGATTCCTTGTTTCAATTGACCTGGGAAGAACACAAAGTGTTTGTGTACGATATCAAGACCTTTAAAAAAATCGCCGAATTCCCCATTAATACAGAAGGCTGGGGTATCACTACCGATGGCAAAGAAATGATCGTGAGTGATGGAAGCAGTAACCTTTATTTCTACGACCCAAATACATTCCGGCTACTCCGAACGCAGGGAGTCTACCAAAACGGAGAACTGGCCTATAATCTGAATGAACTCGAATTCATTAACGGGTATGTGTATGCCAATCAATGGACCATGCCTTATATTTTACGCATCGACCCTTCAAATGGCCAGGTGCTGGGCAAAGCAGATTTATCAGAGATCTGGCAGCGCGTAAAACAGATCGATCCCCAGGTGGATGTACCCAATGGTATCGCCTACGATTCAGTAACAAAGAAAATTTTCATTACCGGGAAGAGATGGCCTAAGTTGTTTGAGGTGCAGTTTGGAAACTAATAGCAAAAAGCGCTTAGCTATTCCCCTTTGGTTTAAAAATGTACGTGATCGAGCTGCACTGCTCGCGGTGGAAAAAGGCTTTGCAATTGGATACAAAAGCCACAAATATTGCCGACAGCCAGGCTGTTTTCCCAAGCTGGTATTTACTACTCAACAGACTCACATAAAAGGCGTCAAAATACATGGGACGTATCTCCTGTAATGTGAACCCCCGTTTTTCCAATAAATGTTTTATGCTGGAAGGAGAAAAATGATGCAGGTGCCGGGGCACATCATACGCCGCCCAATCCTTTCTATATTTTTTGGCGTCATGACTGGTATGATTAGGAACCGCAATAAGCAGGCGTCCATCCGGTTTGAGAAGCTCACTAAACCGTTTGACATATCCTTCCAGGTCATGCACATGTTCCAATACATGCCAGAGGGTAATCGCATCATAAGTACCTGGTGTGAGTTGATATAAAGTGTTTAGCTCTTCCAGCTTCAGCCCATGTGTCTGTACTGCTACCTCGCGTGCTTCTGCATCAGGTTCCAGACCTGTTACCTCCCACCCTTTGCTTTTCATTTCTGCGATAAAAAATCCGGTACCGGCGCCAATGTCCAGAATGGCTCCTTTTTTCAGACCGGTGCATTTCTCCACCCAGCGACGCTTCGAACCAATGGTGTATCCCCTGACGATCTTGTACAACCTATTGATCAAACCTTTTGAACTATTGGTGTGTGAAATATAGGATTCCGCTTTGTAGTAAGCGCCTATCTGGTCAGGCCCAGGTACATCCTGTGTGAACCGATGTCCACAATCGGGACAACCCAGGATCAAAAAATCCTCCTGGCTAACGGTATGATCGTGAACGGAAAAAATCGGTTGGAATCGATTGCCCCCACAAACCGGGCAGGCCGTATAATGAACCTGTGCATCCATGGCCGCAAGGTAAAAGAAATTGAATAAAGATCAGGGGTTGGCCTCGATGGTTTGTTCATTGCCAAAGGCCGAGGCATTCATTCCTTTTTTGGAAAAATGGTATCCTAAAAAAAGCAGGGAAAGTCCCAATAACACCCAGGCAATGATCATTGGCCAGTTACGGGGTGTTGCCTCTTCTTCGAGCCAGGCGGTCATTTCCTCGCTGGTCTTCTCCTGATCCCCCACCAGCATCGTATGCGAAGTATGAGCATGGATGACTTTCTCGGCCGAAACCGGGCTCAAACCAAGCGGAGTGATCTCTTCAGATTGAAAAGAAAGAACACCAGCCAGATCCTTTTTAAAGGCCCCTACTCCATCCCAAATCGATTTTCGGGTTTGTCCCAACTCCTGTTTGAATCGGTTGGCAAACCCATTGAAAGACTCAATCGCCTCGCCATCACCGATGGCCAGCGTGGAGGATATCCACTCAAAGACCTGCGCAGGTGATTGCTTCTCCTCCGGGTCAAGGGAAAAATGATAGGTAGGCGGCAAAAATTGTTTACCGGCAATATCATAGGTGGCCGATTGCTGATTCACCCGCAGGGTTCCTAAACCAGGCAAAGGAAGCGAACCGGTCGTGACGAGGTATTTATATAAAGTGGAATCCAGGTTCATTTGGCGGGCAAATTAGGGAATCTACATGGCTTTTTGGGTAAAGGAGAATATAATTCCCGCCTGGAAATTGAACCCATATACAGGGTATTGGTTCCAGCGCTGATATTCGTTGTTGAATAGATTATTGAACTGGGCCCAGAAGTTCAGGCTTTTGGAAAAACGAAACTCCAGTCCCGAGCTCAAATCAAATGCCCCCTTCAACTTATCAGCAGGCCCGGGCTGTGTTTGAAATTGAGGCCCACTCCAGGCAAACAGATCGGTCTTTAACCAAAGGTCTTTTAACACCTGCAATTTCATTGCTGCTTTTACTTCTAAAGGCAGTAATCCCCAGGCCTTTTCATTCACAGTGAGCTTGGAATACTGGTTCAAGGTCATGCCAGCCAAAAGGGAAAACTGCTCCTGAACCGTGTACCCCACTTCTGCACCGAAATGCAAAACATTCATACTGGGTTCATAAACGGTAAAGAATGATTTCCCATCCACCTTATCGTTCACGAACAAGGGTTGATTCTTGATCCGGTTGAAGCCAACTTTTGCACTATAGGAAAAATGATCTCCCACGGATCCTTTGAATCCGGCATAACGCTCATCTATCGCAGAATTCAACAACTGATCAGGGACATACAGCCAGGGATTTTGTGATGCCAGGTATTGATAAGAAGTCTTACGCAGGTATCCGATCCAACCAGCCTGGAAGGTGAACCGTTGGTCCTCGGTTCCCACTTCGGCCGTGATATTGGGAAACATCCGGAAACTTTTGTTATCCCAGGATGGACGTATTCCCGCCTGAATATTGATATTGGGCGTTTTGAAAAGAACCGCCGGAGAAATATAATACAAGGTGTTGTTGATCGCATCCTTACCATTGGGTTTCAATCGCGTCAGATCAAAAGTGATGCCCAGGTTAACGGCAAATACCTTCCCGATGGTTTTTTGCAAAGGGAGATTAAGAAAGGTATTGCTCTCGGTGGTTTTATGATTGTCCGTAAAGATATCGATCCGCAGATCCGGGTTATAGGATATCCCGTATTCAGTTTTGTGGATATTGTGAAAACCGAGTGCCCCTGAAATGGTTTGAAAGCGGTTGCGTATAGAATCCTTGTCAAAGGTCAGCGTAGCAGGAAGGTATCCATATTTATTATACCGCTCCTGTTCCATGCCCAGTTTAGCATTCCATTCAATACTCTTTGCGGTCTGAAAGAAACCACTCAGGATTGCGCGGGTATTGGAGAAATCCTGAAATTCCCTTTTCCCTTCTGCCGCCAGGTGTTTGGCATAGATATTTAATCCTGCTGTCTTTCCATCCCCAAAGGAGAACCCGGCTTCCACCAGCGGTGATTTCAGGCTGCCAAAACCAGCCTTGACATAACTGCTGTTATCCCATCGTCCGCCCGAATCGATATCCATGGCCAATGGTTGTAAGGTCCCTGGCTGATAGGCAAACAACAGGTTCTGATTGGGAATATTATAATTCAGTACCGGTCTTGTCGTATCATTTGGCGCCGGCGATGGATTAAAATTTATCTTCGCCGATTCTTTCAGCACAGGTTTGAATTCGGAAAGAATATCCACCGACTTCTTCTTGGTAGTATCCTGTGCCGATGCGGGAACAGCCATAGCCATTCCTGAAAAAATTAAGATCGTGTAGAGGAGGGAGCCCTTCGTCATAGGTATTTCTTGAATGCGTTTTTACTTAAATTATCCGTTCACTTTGCTTTCCAGTTGTTCTTCTTCCAGCACTTTAGTCAATTTCGTCTGAGCCTCTGTCTTGAGATCAGGGTTCAGGCTATTGTCCACAATGCTTTGGAAGGTCGCTTTGGCATTGAAATAATCTTTTTGTTTGAAGAATACATCGCCCAACAAAATATAGGCCTTGGTAACCCAATAGTCATAGGAACCTGATTTATTGATCACTTCAAAAGCGGCCTTTTCGGCGTCACCCAGCCTGTTCAGGGCCAACCAGCTATTGGCGATCTCATAGCGAGCTTCGGCTGCTAATGCGGCCTTGTTGAGGGAAACGACGGTCTTGTAATTCGCAATCGCGAGATCATACTGCCGGTTGACCTGGTAAGATTTGGCAATGGCCATATTTGCCAGGGTCTTGTCGTCGGTGCTACTCCCCTTTTCATTCACCAGTTCCTTGGCATTATCCAGCGCTTCGGTCCATTTCTCCAATTGGTATTGGCTGCGGAGTAAACCGCGCATGGCTTCCAGTTTGTTTTCCTGATTACTGGCCAGTTCTTTCAGTTGGTTGAAATAGGTCTCTGCCTGCGCATAGTTCTTTAATTCAAAGAAAGAGATACGGGACAATTGCAGCACACTGGCTTCTGCATACTGATTCGGAGCTCGCTCAGCCACATAATCAAAGCGGCTGATCGCTTCGGGCCATTTCTTCCGGTCGGCATAAATACCGGCACTGTAAAAATTGGCTTCAAGGGCATGCGCTCCTGTTGGGAATCGCTGCAGATAGGTGCCAAAAGAATTTAACGCGGCGTCCTTGTTGCCATTGGCGTATTGTATCTCTGCCGCGGCCCAGGTCAGTGAATCCTCAGTGCTTACACTCAGTGGTCGTCCTGCCTGGCGCATGAAACCGGCAAATTCATCCGGCTGTCCCTGCTCCACATAAATGGCGCGGATATTGCCGATCGCATCCTCCGCTTCCTGTGTATTGGGATAGGTAGACACCAGCTTCTTATAGCGGGTCAGTGCCTCGTTATTATTATTGACATTGTAAAAGGCATTCCCGGATTTCAGGTAGGCCTGTGGTTTGAATCGTTCATCATTTCCGCTTATCAATTTGTCGAGGTAGGGAATGGCTTCGCTAAAACGCTCGTCCGACAGGTAAGCATTGGCGATCTCAAGGTTTGCATCGTTCACCAAACCTGAACGGGGGAATTTGCGGGTAAGGTTATTCATCAGCTTCACCTTTTCCGAGGTGTTTTTTACCCCGGCCAGCATCGCCAATTGGAAAGTAGCATAATCCTCCGCGGGCCAGGAGAATTTGACCACATTATCATACATAGGTTTGGCCTTGTTGTAATTCCTTTCCATATAATAGCAGTCCGCCGTACGCAGATAGGCATCCTGTGTCAACGGGTCCGAATTTAATGCGGGATTTTTGGACAAGGATTCAAAAAAAGTAAGCGCCACCGGATAGTTCTCCTTTCTTAAATAACAATATCCCAGGTTATAACGCACCGTGTTGGCATTGGCCTCCCCGTTGGTGGGGGCACCGGCATCTTTGTATCCGTTATAAAAACGAATGGCATTGTCCAGGTCATTATTGCGATAAGCGATCTCCCCTTTCCAAAACTGTACATAAGGCAATACCCGTTCATTGTTGGGTGCCTTGAGGGCTTTGTCCAGCAGTGTATTCGCTTCGGCCAACTGTCCATCGTTGATCAATTCCGCAGCACGGCCAAAGAGAATCTGCGGATAGAATCGTTTGGCATTGGGGGTAGGATTCGTCATCCCTTCCAATAACACAAGTGCGTCGCGATAATTATTGGTATTGGCCAATACTCCTACAAGCAATTCCCTTGCTTCGGGGGTATAGGTGGATTGAGGGTAATCGGCAAGAAAGGATTGCAGGCTTTTTAAGGCCTCATCCTGATAACCCAATTCGTAGGAAAGTTTGGCGTATTGATAACGGGAAATTTCTTTTTGCGAAGCATTGCTGCTATTGGAAGCGCAAAACAAAAACGCACTCCGCGCATTGGCCTTTTCCCCTGTTTTAAGATAGGAATCACCCAACAGATACATGGCGTGTTGGCTCAGTGAATCTTCCTTCCCGCCCAGTTGTTTGAACCCTTCGATGGCTTTCTTATAATTTTTTCCCTGGTAATACGAATAGGAAAGTTCATACAAATTCTCCCTTGTCACTTTGCTGGTGCCAGCTACATAGGATTCCAAATAAGGCAGGGCCTTGGCGTATTCCTTTTTTTCAAAATAGGCATGCCCCAGGAGTTGTTTCAATTCAAGGTCATAATACTGGGAATTGCCCGACTTGATCTTGTTTTCGGCATAGGCCAGGGCCTCATCCTTTTTACCCTGGATATAATAGATCTGTGCGATATAATAGGGAACTACCTGCGCGTATTGCTTCTCATTTTCAACGATCCGAAAACTCTGCAAGGCTTCAGTATAGTTTCTATCGCGAAAAGCGAGAAACCCATAATAATAATTCGCATCGATATAGTTTGGATCATCCTTTAATACCCTGACCGTATTGAAAAGCGGTTTGGCCTGGTTGAATCGTTGCAGGGTAAAGTAGGAATACCCCTGGTGAAATTTCATATCCGCAATCTCGCGGTTGCTCAGGTTGGCAATACCCGCTTGTTCATACAATTGTACGGCTGTGGCAAACTCCTGTTTGCGGTAATGGTATTCTGCTAAATGAAAACCCAATTGCTGGATTCGGGGATTGTTCTTCTCCAGGTCAATATAATCGCGGGCCATATCCACAGCCCTGTCCTCATTTTGCTTGAGGGCACATACCGTGAAATAGTACTTCACTTCCTGCGACATGATCGCTTCATTGGCGCGGACGGATTCGGTCAGTCCCGATTCCAATTCCTTCAACAGCGGATAGGCCAGGCTGTATTGTTCTTTTTGAAAGAGGTCCTTGGCCAACTTGAATTTTTCTTGCGGATCAGCGTTAACCGCTGTCTGTTGTCCATGCACCAAAAGGCCAGTAAATATGGCCGTAAATAAGAGGCTGATTTGCTTCATGCTGGATGTCCTTTTACCGTTGAAAGATAAACGTCGTAAATATTCAAAATATTTCTTCCGTATCCAAAGTTCGTTCCAAACAGGTGTGGAAAAGTGATTTAAGACCAATGATTTAACATAGTTTTGGGTAAAGGTGGTAAATTGCGGGGTATAATTATGAAAAAACTATTTTCCACCAAATACACCGACCTTTCCTTTAACATCATGATGTTTCTTTTGCGGGCGGGTTTTGGCACTTTACTCTTTTTACAATACGGGCTTCCTAAGTTGATGAATTTCGCGGAAAGAAAGGATCGATTCTTTGACCCATTTGGTGCAGGCCCTACTGCCAGCCTGATCCTGGTGATCTTTGCCGAGGTATTTTGCTCCCTTTTTCTGGTGTTGGGACTTTTCACACGACTTTCGGCTTTTATTCTGGTCATCCTTTTCCTGGTCATTGTATTTATGGCGCACAGAAACAGCCCGCTCTCCAAAATGGAAGATGCCCTCATGTTTCTTTTTGTATTCGCCGGTATATTGCTGTGCGGACCAGGAAAATGGAGTATTGACAACTTAATAGGCAAATAATGTATACATCCAGTACGAATATCCGCGTTCGGTATGCCGAGACCGATCAGATGGGGGTAGTTTACCACAGCAATTATTTTCCGTATTTTGAATCCGCCCGGGCGGAAGCGATCCGGGAACTGGGATTCACGTATGCGGATATGGAAAAGGAAGGGGTGATCATGCCGATCATTGATATACATGCGCGGTTTTTCAGACCCGCGCTGTACGATGATCTTATCACCATCCGTACTACCTTAAAGGAATTACCGGTTCACCATAAGATCGAGTTTCACCATGAGGTATTCAACGAAAAAGAGGAATTGCTGACCACCGCTACGATCATTCTTTATTTCATGGATAAAAAAGAAATGAAGAAAACGACCATGCCGGAGGCCCTGCGAAAAACCCTCGAACCTTATTTTCAATGAGCCAGGAACCCTTGTCACCTTCTTCATTTGAACCCGATCCTTCCCCTGTCAGTGGGCAGGAGGAAAATGCCCTGTCCTTTCCTCCCAGACCCATATTGGAAGAAAAATCAGCCAATGTCTGGGTGAAATCCCTGAGTTCATTGGCGCTTTACCTGGTGGTGGGTTATGTCATTTTCCGGGATTGGAAACTTCTATTGATCATCACCGGCATCGTGATCTTTCATGAACTGGGGCATTTCCTGGCCATGAAAATATTTAACTACAAGGAACTGGGGATATTCTTTATCCCCTTGTTGGGCGCTTATGCCTCCGGAACAAAACATGAAGTATCGCAAAGACAGGCCATTATCATCTTGTTGGCCGGCCCTCTACCGGGTATCCTCCTCGGGATCGGGATGTTCTTGTTTCAAGACCAGTTCCACCATCCCTTACTCCCTATGACGGCTACCCTGCTCCTCTTCCTGAACCTGCTCAACCTGCTTCCGATCTATCCGTTGGATGGAGGGCAGATCCTTCACCGACTTTTTCTTGATGAAAAAAATATCATTGGCCGCACTTTCATGGTGCTTTCTGCCTTGTTCATGATCTGGTTCGACTGGGCCTATATCTATCCCAGTTCCCTGCTGGCCTTTGTGTTGTTATTGTATTTTCCAATAAATATCCTCCTTCGATTGAAGACAGATATTGACAATGATAAATTGATCAAAAAGATCGAGGCCGATGGGATTGACCTGAACGTGGATTATGAGGATATTTCCGATGAGAATTATTGGAAAATGCGCCATGTCTTTATCAGGCACCACCCCGACCTGAGGGATATTCCCCCTGCCCCACCCTATCAATATGCCAACCGGGAAGATAAAGTGATCACTGCCATGCAGGGTATGTTGCAGCGGCTCATTATCATGGACCTGCGTGTTGTGGAAAAAATAGCCATCATCCTGCTTTGGATTGGATGTTTTGCCGCTCCAATACTTATGCATTTAAAAATAAATCTCTTCCAGGCACTCTAATCCCTTGCGCCTTCGCGTCATTGCGGTTAAGCTCTACCGCAAAGACGCGAGGGCACGAAGGAAAGCAAAGATTTACTTGAGGTGGTCGAGGACCTTGTACATTTTCTTTACCAGTAAAGATGATGGGCCATTGTAGTTATTAACCAGAAATGAGAAAATATATTCCTTCCCATTACTGGCTTTGTGATATCCGGCAAACCCTTTTACATCGCCAATGGTCCCGCTCTTCATGGTCATCTCATTATACAACGGAAAAGCATCTTTGTAGGCAGAGAACCAGGATTGCTTTTTTGCAAAACGCAGCACTTCCACCTGTGCATGGGTGGTGACACGATTAGCTGGAGAAAGCCCCGATCCGTCATATAAATTCAATTCATCGGGCGAGATTCCCTTGTCACTCCAGAATCCCTGCAGTTTTTTTATTCTTGAATCAAGGTCCATATCCTTTGAATCTGATACAGGAAGGGTTTGTAGAAGCGCCTCCCCATAGAGGTTCACGCTCTTTTTTAAATACCAGTACACAATGGAATCAAGGGCGGGTGATTGATGCAATCCGCCTTGTAACCGAGATGGTATGTTTCCTTCACCAAAATAAACCTCCCTTCCGGTACGGATCACCGAATCAATATTTAATCCTGCCGCCCGGAGATAACGGAAAAACTCCAAACCCAATGTATGTGCAGGGTCGGGACTCGCCCCGGAAATAACAAATGAATCCTTTCCGGGAGGGATGGTGCCACGTATAGTGGCTTGTGTAGAGTAAGGCGGGCAAAAAATATAGGCATTGTCTCCTGTTCCGGGTTGACCGCCTGTAACCAGACTGTTGAATTGAACCTGATCCTGTTTGGGATATGTACCCTGCACCATGACCGAGGCCCCGGTCATCTGGCTTTTCAGATAGAGATCGTATTGATTCTCGCGCCAGTTTACAAATGACCAACCGGCGCCATAATAATTTCCCATATCATCCCATACATAACCCCCGGGGATGGATACATTATCCCCATAGGCCCTATCCAAAATCCGGATTCCGGTGATCCGTTTATCGCCCAACTGGGATTTTGCCAACCCGGCCCATTTTTTTAATAAAAGAGAATCCACGGTGCTTGCATAGCGCCAGCTACCGAGGGTAGGGTCTCCATTGCCTCCGATTGTCAACTCTACTGTTTTCCCTCTTTCCCCTTCGTCGACCCATAACTCCGTCGTATACTTAAAATCCTTTCCCAACAACGCATAGGCTGTGGCTGCCACGATCACTTTTTGGGTCGAAGCCGGTGCCAAACCAATCCGGCTGTTCTTATCAATGACCACTTGCCCGGTCTGTGCATCGATCACATAGAGCGAAGCAATCCCATGTTTCATCTGGGAATCCTTCTCAAAAACCGAAAAGGCCTGCTTTAATTTCTGACCAACTGACTGTGACTGTACATAAAACTGACAACCGAGCAAACTCAAGAGGAACAAAACTTTTTTCATACCCTGTGGGTTATTACTTTGCATTCAAATTACTGTTTTTATCCTTAATCATTTTAAATAATGGCTCACGCTTCCATCATCACCATTGGCGACGAACTGTTGATCGGTCAGACCATCGATACCAACAGTGCCTGGATGGCCCAGCAACTCAACAAAGAAGGGATCTGGGTTCGATACCGGATCGCAGTGGGTGATGTTTGGGATGATATCTGGAGCGCCATTGACCAGGAACTTCAGCGGTCATCGATCGTGCTCATCACAGGTGGACTTGGCCCAACAGCCGATGATATCACCAAACCTCTTTTGGCGAACTATTTTCAGGGAAAGATGGTAGTGAACCAGGAAGTGTTGCAACATGTAACGCAAATCTTTACCCGGCTCAACAGGCCTTTATTGGAACGAAACCTCAAACAAGCTGAAGTGCCGGATACCTGCACCGTTTTACACAATGCCCGAGGCACAGCGCCGGGTATGTGGTTTGAAAAAGAGGGGAAAGTGGTCGTCTCTCTCCCGGGGGTGCCTCATGAAATGAAAGGCCTGATGACGGAGGAAGTCATCCCCCGGCTCATCCGGCAATTCAAACTTCCGGCCATCCTGCACCGTACGGCATTTACGGCCGGACAGGGAGAGTCATTTATAGCAGAACGCCTGAATGATTTAGAAAGCGCCCTCCCAACCTATATCAAATTGGCCTATTTGCCCAATTATGGCATGGTAAGGTTGCGGTTAACAGCCAGGGGTGAAAACAAGGATCAACTGGCACTTGAAATCGAGGATTGGTTTACCCAACTCAAAGAAAAAGTAAAAGAAATCCTGGTCAGTGACGAGGATAAGGGGTTGGAAGAAGTGCTCGGAGAATTATTGATGGAAAAGGGTAAGACCATGGCTACGGCCGAAAGTTGCACCGGCGGGTATATCGCCCACCTGATCACGAGCATCCCGGGTTCTTCTGCCTATTTTCAGGGTAGCGTGGTCAGCTACGCCAATGCTGTAAAGGAAGGGCTTTTAAATGTTTCTACAGAAACACTCATCAATAAAGGCGCAGTCAGTGAGGAAACCGTAAAACAAATGGTCACCGGGGTCATACATAAAACAAATAGTGACTATGCATTGGCTACCTCCGGCATTATGGGACCTACCGGAGGAACGACCGAAAAGCCGGTAGGAACCGTTTGGATTGCCGCAGGTAACCGGGAAAAAGTAACTACGAGTCAATTGAAGCTACGATTCGACCGGAATAAAAATATCGAGATCACCGCACAAATGGCGATGGATTTATTGAGGCGGTTTATTCTTTTGGATTGATGATTTACCGCAAAGACAGAAAGACGCGAGGGCGCAAAGTTTAACAAGGCGCAACTTTGCGCCCTCGCGTCCTGGCGGTAAATAAACCATCACACTTACTACACTAACACCTGTAAGGATTTCCGGGAAAATGCTAACTTTGTACAGCGTTCTGCTAAAAGCTAAAAGCTTGCTGCTAATCGCCTTACCTTTGGATTATAACATAAACTTAAATTGAATAGCATGTCCCTTGTCGATCTCATCATGCCCAAGCTTGGCGAAAGTATCATGGAAGCCACTATTTTGAAGTGGCATAAGCAACCGGGAGATAAGATCGCCATGGATGAGACAGTCCTGGAGATCGCCACGGACAAAGTGGATAGTGAAGTGCCAAGTACCGCCGAAGGCGTGATCGAAGAGATCCTTTTCAATGTAAATGACGTCGTACCCATCGGTACCGTGATCGCCCGGATCAAAACAAGTGCTTCAGTAGGAGCTACTACACCCACCCCGGTGGTTAATACACCGACACCCAGCCCTGTACCAGTTCCAACACCCACACCATCCCCTGCCCCAACAGTGACCCAGACCGTTCAGGTGGAATCAGCGCCAGCGCTGACCAGCAGCAATGGACAGCGGTTTTATTCCCCATTGGTCCTGAACATAGCCGCCAGCGAAGGCGTTAGCATGACCGAATTAGAGCGCATGCCCGGAACGGGAAATGAGGGAAGAGTAACAAAGAAGGATATCCTGCAATATGTAAGCGATAAACGGGCAGGAAAAGTAATATCTACTCCTGCTAAACAGTCTACCTCCACCGAGCTGACCGTCCCTATCTCCCGCATCGAATCCTCCTCCAGCGCAGTGGTGAATACAACCTATAGCGGCAATGTGGAGATCATTGAAATGGACCGGATGCGTAAGCTGATCGCCGATCACATGGTGAAAAGCAAACATACAAGTCCACACGTTACCAGTTTTACCGAGGCAGATGTTACGAATATCGTTATGTGGCGTAACCGGGTTAAAAAGGAATTTGAAAAAAGAGAAAATACCAAGATCACGTTCACCCCGCTTTTCATTGAAGCCATAGTAAAGTGTATCAAAAAATTCCCGCTGATCAATTCGTCTGTGGATGGTGACCGAATCATCATCAAGAAAGACATCAATATAGGCATGGCCACCGCCTTGCAAAATGGAAATTTAATTGTTCCGGTCATAAAAGGAGCCGATCAACTCAATCTCGTTGGACTGACCAAAAAGGTGAACCAGTTGGCAGACAATGCCCGCAATGGAAAACTCAGCCCGGATGATACCATGGGGGGAACTTTTACCCTGACCAATGTGGGCACATTTGGTAGCCTGATGGGTACACCGATCATCAACCAACCGCAGGTGGCCATTCTGGCTGTAGGCGCCATCAAGAAAAGACCTGTGGTAGTGGAAACCCCACAAGGTGACAGCATCGCCATCCGCCATATGATGTATCTCAGTATGAGTTACGACCATCGCATTGTTGATGGAAGCCTTGGTGCTACATTCCTAACGGCGGTTGCAAAGGAACTGGAGAGTTTTAATGAAGAGAGGGAGTTTTAATTATTTTACCGCCAGGTCGCTAAGACACAAAGGGTCGCGAGGATGTCCTCGCGACCCTTTGTGTCTTAGCGCCTTTGCGGTAAAGCCTACTCGCTTTTCGCCCCGAATTTATGCCGAACAAATATTTTCTTTCTCCCCTTCACCTTTACTTCAAACAAATTATCATACTCCTTATCTCCGAGGTCACCTGCCATCTGAGTAGTTCCACAAAGCATGTTCACAATATCATCCACGGTATTGGAATGTCCTACCACCAGCAGGTTCTTTTTGTGTGAAAGAAGTGTCGCGATAAAAGCGGAATCTGGCCTTGGCCCATATAATTCAATCGCTACTCCAAAATGATCGGCTGTAGGGGTTGCTGTGGAAACAGTTCTGACTGTCTGTGTGGAATAGACGAGTGATATTTTTTTGTCCTTCAACCTATTCATCAAATCTTCCGCCCTTTGCTGTCCAGGAACTGAAAGCGGTACATCCGTATTCATGTTTGGCCCTGCAGCAACCTTCTCTGCATGCCGAACAATATAGATACGCTGCGAGCAGGAGCTGAGGAGCAAGAGAAGAAATGGGAGTAGGCGCATATTTTAATCCACTTTCACAGACTGAAAAAACTTTTCCTTCGTGGTATTCGAGGGGTTCAGCGCTGAATAGGTGAAACTATACACTTTAGAACCGACAAAAACCGAGTATACATACATCTTTTCCATTTCTCCTGTCCCTTCACTTTTATAGTTGAGGTCAAAGAGATAGGTAGTAAAGGTTTGAAGTTTACCCCGGCTGGAAGAGACCATTTCTGAACCTTCCATTTGGCCCATAAACCCGGTCTTGAATTGCTCTTCAAAAGCATCTGTATCGGCCATGGATTGGATCATCGCAGAATCCAGTCCGAAATTCACAAAATCAATAATGGTCACTGTATAGCTGGCAGAATCATCGGAAATCAAGGTATAGACCTCTACTTGTTCCATGTCGATCTTCATCAAAGAATCAGGTACCTGAAAGCTTACCCGCTCATTAAAAGTGAGTTTGATCCATGGTGCCTGGGAATAGGACAGCATAGACATGGCGAGGAAGGCCAGCGAAAAAAGGATTTTTCTCATGTTCGTTTTTAAATTTAATAGTGCAAAGAAAACAGGTGTAACCCGGAATTTATAGTCCGTTCGTATAATTATTTTTCATTAACCAATTCCAGCCCCCAATCCTTGCCTTTTTCCAGGTAGGGTACCCCCTCGACGATCCACCGGGTGGGCTTGTCCCCTTTCAGCATCCAATCAAAGAATTGCTGCATACGGATCTGGTAATCCAGCCTGTCCTTTCTCACGGTCAGACCATGCCCTTCTCCATTGTAATTCAACATCCACACCTGTTTACCAAGCCTGCGCAAGGCGGTGAACATTTCAATTCCCTGGTACCAGGGCACGGCCCCATCGGCATCATTGTGCATGATCACCACCGGCGTTTTCACCCGGTCCATATAGAAAAGCGGCGAATTCTCGAGATAGAGCTGTTTTTTCTCCCAAAGGGTTGCACCGATCCGGCTTTGGGTTTTTTCATACTGAAACTGACGGTTAAGTCCTGATTCCCAGCGGATGCCGCCATAGGCACTGGTCATATTTACCACAGGCGCCCCCGACCAGGCAGCCTTAAACAGATTGGTTCGGGTAATGAGATGCGCCACCTGATATCCACCCCAGCTATGCCCCTGAATGGCCATGCGGGTACTGTCCACATACCCCTTTCTTACTACCGCCCGGGCTCCACTGACCAGATAGTCATAGGCCCCTTGTCCGGGGTACCCGATCTTGTATTTGATGTCCGGAATAAAAATGACATAGCCACGACTGGTATAAAAAGGAATATTGATTGCACTTCGAATAGGTGCCGGTGCATAATAGGTGTGCAGTGTATTGCTCATCTCCTCATAGAAGTAACAGATCATCGGATACTTCTTTTTGGGATCAAAATCCTCAGGCTTATAGATGATCCCGGTCGCCTGTTTTCCATTATAAGCCTTCCAGGAAATCAGTTCGGCCGTACCCCACCAATAGTCCGACTGCTGCGGATTGATGGAAGAAAGCCTTGTTTCTGCTGCACCGGATACCTGTGTAAACAAATCGGGGGACTCGCGAAAATTCTCCCGGGTAAATAAAAAGGTCTCGGCCTCCTTTGCTTTGATCGGATTACCATAATCATATCCCGTATTCACGCCTGGCAAAGCCTCGGGCTTGTCCAATGTAGAATGCCAGATACGGAAGGATTTGTTCTCCTCACTAAACAGGGAGAAAACCTGCATCGCTTCGGGCCTGATGTATTTCTCCTCACGATCGGTAACAACACGACGGATAACGATATTTTTCTTACGTGGATCCTGGGCGGCAAATACCCTTACTGGTGTCGATTTACCAGATATATCCAATTTCCAAACCTCAAAACGATCATACACATATAAGGCTGAATCACCCGACTGCCATCCCATTCCGCCGTAGGGAGATGGTTCGCTGGGACTGTCATGACCTTCGTCGTATAATTTAACCTTTATGGTCGCAGAAAGATTCCTGGCTGTATTGCCATCATGTACGAAGTAAGCCTTGGTTTTATAATCATACCAGGCCACATATTTTCCGGATGGGGATATATAATTCGCGTTGATCACCCCATCCAGGTTTTCTTTGATCAGCCTGGCCTTCCCGGTATTGACATCAATCAAGTAGACGTCTTTTCGGGTGTTTCCTGTCCATTGACTTTCCACCCTGTTTCCAAAATCCGTTATACCCACAAATTGATCCCCATCCCCTTCATTCGTGATCACCACAGTGGGAAGTTCCCGGGAAGCCAGTTGTTTCACCCAGCCTGTTTCGATATCATAGACCGCCAGAAAACTTTCCCGCATATCACGGTTGGCGCGCACCTGTTGTACGGTTTGCAGGTAATCCTCTTTATAGTGCCAGATATCAAGACTCACTTTATCAATATCAGGTATAGTGGTATCCCGGGGTGGTAATATGGCTGCAGACCCAAAAAACAGGCGGCTGTTATTCTTGCTGAAACTCAAGGTACCATATTCGCTCACGGTCATTCCCAGTTTCATGCCGGTGGACTTTCTGTTCACCACTAATTGGGCGCTATCCATTCCTTCCCGATAAAACCATAGTCCATAAAACTGTTGCAGGGCTTTGTCAGAACTGTCTCGTTGCGCCACATAGGCTACCTGTTTGCCGTTCTCGGAAACCACAAAATTCTTAAATGCAGATCCTCCCCGGCTTAAGGTATCAGTTTGATTGGCAAAAACATCGTGATAGAGTACCATTGGTTGCCCAAGTGAATCCTTTGCCTTTTTTGTTTGATATACCAATAACCGGTCGCCATTTTTATCAAATAAATATTCCGCCACCTGGCTAAACCGACGGGTTTCATTTTTGGCCAGATGAAACAGTATCAGTTCTGCACCATCCTTCTCATTGCCTTTTTCCTTTTCAAGGGCGTATGCTACCCAGCCGGTAAATACTTCCGGCACTTTGAATCCGGCCACCATTGGTTTCTTCCACAAACTATCATTTCCAAGTACCACAACACCCAATGAATCCTTTGGAAATTCCTCGGGTTTTTTCTTTTTGATCCTTGCTTCACGGGTGTCTTTGAATAAGGGCTTGATCTTAAAGATCACATACCGGCTATCGCTGGTCATGGTGGCGTTGTAGCCTCGTGGAATGACAAGCTTATTCCGGGCATCGGAGGATTGAACCACTAATTCATTGTCTCCATCCTGCACATCGATGGTATAGACCACCCATTTGCCATTGGGACTGATCTGTCGCTCCCCTATACTCTGCCAACCGTCATACACGGTATGGTCGAGGGGTTTTTTTTGTGCAAAAAGGGAAATAAGGGGTAACACGAAAAAGAGGGAAAAAAGGGCTTTCTTCATATCAATTAGTTAGGTCGTTTAAAGATAGGATGTTTCGGTATTCCGCCCTATGTTCCCTGGGGCTTATTCCGTAAAATTCGGGCCATTTGGAGCACCACGGAAAGTATGATCAGAAAAAGGCCAATAAAGAATCCCTGGTTCAGATCCTTGTTCTCACGAAAGAGGATAAAAGCAAGCAGAATACCATAAACCGGTTCGAGGTTAAAGGAGAGATTGACGGTAAATGCGGAAAGTTTTCGAAGGGCCGCAGTGGTAAGTTGAAAGGCGATCACCGAACAGAACCATGAAAGGATCAGCAGCCAGATCCAGTCATTGGTGGTTGGCAGGAATTGGGTGGTTGGAAAAAAATAAAGGTAAAGGGGAAGCAGCGCCGAAAGGGAAAGGAACCCACCACTCAGTTGCCAGGTGAGCAAGGTTTCGGTATTGATGCGTGCCGCGAATTGCCGGATAAAGATCATGACAAAAGCCAATAATAAGGCCGAGATCACACCCAGAATGATCCCTGTAGCATACCGGGTATCAAAATGAAAAATGATGAAAATACCCAGCATCACCAATAATCCAAGAAAGAGATCAAACGGATTGATTCTTTTACGATAGAGAACAGGTTCGAGAATAGCGGTAAAAAAGCCCACAGAAGAAAAACAAACCAGCGCTACGGAAACATTGGCGTATTTGATGGAGCCAAAAAAACTCACCCAGTGTAAGGCTGCCAATAGCCCGATACCAAACAGTCCGGCAATATCCCGTACCGGTATCTTTTTGATCCTTCCGCGTAAAGAAAACAGTATCCACATGGTCGCCGCACTGATGAGTAGCCGATACCAGACCAGCATGGCCTCATTCAGTGTAATGTATTTTCCTATGATCCCCGTAAAACCGGCGAGAAATACTGAAATGTGCAGGTAGAGAAAGGCTTTGCGCATGGGGGATGCATCAGTCGTGAGTCATCAGTCGTGAGTTAGAAAATATTTAAAATATTGATTATTTTTATACATGAAAATTCACTCACGTCTCACGTCTCACGTCTCACGTCTCACGTCTCACGCATCGACATTCCCGCCACCTTCACTCTTTTCCTATAATTCGTGAACAGGCTATACCATCTGAGTTTTAATACACCGAGAATTCCTTCTTTAACAATGCCTTTGTTCATTTTAGAAGTACCTACGGTACGGTCGCGGAAGATGATGGGGACTTCGGTAATGGTAAACCCGAGTTTCCAGGCTACGAATTTCATTTCGATCTGGAAGGCATACCCCACAAAATGTATCTGATCGAGGTTAATGGCCTCGAGTACTTTTCGGCTATAACAGACAAACCCGGCCGTGGTATCCCTGACGGGTATCCAAAGAATCAACCGTGTATAGAGGGAGGCTCCTTTGGATAACAGGATCCGGTTTCTTGGCCAATCAACAAATCCACCCCCTTCCACATACCTTGATCCTACGACGACATCGGCATTCTCTTCTTGCGCCGCTTCATACAATCGTTGAAGATCGCCGGGGTTATGGGAAAAGTCGGCATCCATTTCAAAAATGTATTGATACCCTTTTTCAAGTGCCCATTTGAAACCATGGATATAGGCTGTTCCTAATCCGAGTTTACCTTTCCGTTCTTCCAGGAATAACACCCCGGGATACTTGGACTGTAGCCGGCGTACAATATCCGCGGTTCCGTCGGGAGAACCGTCGTCGATCACCAGTACATGAAAATTTTGTTGAAGGGAAAAGATGGCCAAAAGGATAGCATTGATATTATCCTTTTCGTTATATGTTGGTATAATGACTAACTTTTCCAAGAATGAGGGCAAGGGCAACGAATTTACATCTTTTGGTATGGAAACCTAAGGATTTTTGCCCTAAGACTGTTAATTCTTTTTAAGGAGGGTGCGTGTATATATTTCAGTGAGTTTCTGTTTGGTATGACGAGGGAAATCACCACGCATCATCCAATCGTAGTATTGAGGTTCAGCACGCAGCACATCGGAAACCGGCCGGCCCTTATGTTTCCCAAAATTAAAGACCTCTACCCCGTTTTCAAACCCAAAGCGACGGGCAAAATCCACGATCACTTCCTCCCCGATGGCCTTCAGTACAGAATCCACTGAATCACCCAATGTAGGGTAGCGTTTGAGCTGCGATTCGAGAATTTCCGCGGTAGCCTGGGCATCTGCCTCGGCACTGTGGGCATTCTCGAGGGTCTTTTCACAATAAAATTTATAAGCCGCGCTAAGGGTTCTGGGTTCCATGAGGTGAAAAATGCGCTGCACATCCAACATCCGGCGCCCTTTCATGTCAAAGTCAACCTCCACCCGGATAAACTCTTCCACCAGCAAAGGAATATCAAACCGGTTGGAATTGTACCCGGCAATATCACAGCCATCGAGCATCTGCTTCAATTCCTGGGCCACCTGCTTAAAAGTAGGGGCATCTTTTACCATTTCGTCTGTAATTCCGTGAATTTCAGTTGATTGAGCAGGAATTGGCATCTCGGGGTTAATGAGCCTGCGTTTTTGGCTGCGATTACCATCCGGAAGATGTTTAACAATAGCAATTTCTATGATACGGTCGGTGCCAAGATTCGTCCCGGTGGTTTCCAGGTCTATGAAGGCCAATGGTTTCTTAAGGTGCAACATCAGAACTTAACTGTTTTTTCAATTGGGTCGGTAAAGGTAGGGGTTTAGAAGAGGATTGAATACCTGTGTCGGACAAATTATTGCATTATATTTGCATACTATTTGTGGCCTTTGGCCGTTTTAACTGAAATAAATCCAAATTGAGAATGAAAAAGACACCGATCCTCGCCCTCCTCCTTCTGGTCGCCACGGTTCTGATCAGTTCCTGTTATTCTTCCAAAAAATCAGGCTGCCCTGATAATGTCAATAACTCCAGCAAACCTTTTCGCGCATAAGTCTGTTGTTGATTCATGAAATGGAATGTATTGACCGATGAATCCCAATTGTCCGGGATCATTGCGCGCTCGTATGATCGTCCCCAGCTAATTTATAAACACAGCACCCGCTGTAACATCAGTTCCATTGCCTTTCGCCGGCTGGAAAACGAACCTTTTCCGGAAACGATCGACTTTCATTATCTCGACCTGCTCTCCTACCGGTCCTTGTCCAATAAAATTGCGGAACAATTTAAGGTCCATCACGAATCACCACAGGTAATTCTGTTGCACAAAGGTGAGGTTGTGTACGACGAAAGCCACCTGTCGATCGATATGCAGGATATCGTCGAACAAACAACATTACTAAGTAAGTAGGCTTCTATTACCGCCCATAAGGATCAATGGTCTTGATCCTTCCTTTTTCATCATATTCAAGCCTGGTCATTTTTACGCTACGCAAATGTGTAACGCCCTTGCTCAGGCTGCTGTCATGATAGAATAGGTACCACTCTCCTTCAAATTCGACAATGGAGTGATGACTGGTCCATCCTACAACCGGCTCAAGTATCCGGCCGGCATAGGTAAAGGGGCCATAGGGATTGTCGCCAATGGCATAACAGAGATAATGAGTATCTCCGGTAGAATAGGAAAAATAATATTTGCCCTGGTATTTATGCATCCAACTGGCTTCAAAAAAACGACGCTCATTATCACCTGACAACAAGGGCCTGCCCTTTTCATCCAGGATCAATATCTCTTTCACTTCCTCTGCCAACTCCAACATATTGGATGAAAGTTTGGCTACCCGGGGGCCAAGTGCTATCGCTTGTGCATCGGGCTCCAGATTTTCAGGTGAATACTTGTTTTGCCGATAAGATTGTAATTGTCCTCCCCAGATTCCACCAAAGTACATGTAATAACTGCCGTCATCATCCTTGTACACGGCAGGATCAATGGAATAACTCCCTTTGATAGGGTTTGGTTGGGGAATAAATGGCCCTTCCGGCCGGTCACTCACGGCCACGCCTATCTGAAAAATTCCATCCGGTTTTTTAGCCGGGAAATAGAGATAATTCTTGCCATCCTTTTCCGCACAATCCGGAGCCCACATTTGTTTTTCTGCCCAAGGCACATCCCGAACATGAAGGGCAACACCGTGATCGGTAACATGTGCCCCTGGCTGTGGAAGGGAAAATACATGATAATCCTCCATGGCGAAATGACTCCCCAGATCATCAAAAGGTATACCCGCCTCAATATCGTGGGATGGATAAAAATAGATCCGCCCGTTAAAGACATGGGCAGAAGGATCAGCCGTATAAAGATGAGTCACCAGCGGTTGAGAAATGGCCTTCTGGTCAAGTTCATTGAAGTTGATATGAATAATGCTGTCTTCAGGCATAGTATAAAATTTATGCGTTTAAACGTTTAGACCGGAGTTCATCCTCAATCCGTACTTCCATCTTTTTATCAATGGCGTACCAGAATAAAAGAAGCGCGCCGCCAATAAAGATCAAACCGGGAACCAGGCTTACGAGGAACTGAATGGCCTTGATGGCGGAAGGAGTTTGCACCGCCGCATCCGCCACATATCCAAACCTTGAAAGCACCCAGGTGGACAGGGCCCCACCAACACTTAGTCCGATCTTGAGGCCAAAGATCATAGCCGAGAAAATTATGGCAGTGGCCCGACGGTTATTCTTCCATTCACTGTAATCGGCTACATCAGCGATCATAGCCCACAGCAATGGAATGGTGATGCCATAAATAAATCCATGCAATACCTGTGTTAAGAATACCGCCATCACAGCAGTTTGACCAAAGAAGAGAATGACGATCAAACAAATCGCGGAGAGCGTAATGAAAACACCAAACACATTTCTTTTCCCAAAACGATCTGCCAATGATTTGGAAAACAAAATTCCAATGATCATGGCAATGGTACTAAAGGCACTCGTAAAACTGGACGCGGCATAAGGCGCACTTCCTGGTTTGCTAAACTCGGCAAAGGCTTCGGCACCAAATATCCCACTCAACCAGTTGATGATTCGGTTAAAACCTACCTGGTCAAGAAAAGCCAACTGACTTTGTTCGGTGAGATAATATTTAAAATAATAAATGTTCATGCCGCCCTTTAATGCCAGGGTGATAAACACCAGGATCGTAAGCACCAAAATGATAACCCAGGGGCGGTTGGCGGCCAGGTCTTTCAGGTCCTGAAGAATCGGTGTCTTTTGTTCTTTGGGTGGAACAATCCGTTCGCGGGTAGTGAGGAATGTTATGAGAAAACAGATCACCCCGGTAATGGCAAAAACCAGCATCACCTTTTCAAATCCGGCGGCTTTGTCCCCATGTCCCACCGAAATGGCGATAGGCAATAAAAGCACCTGGATGATAAACTGGGCGATCATTACCGAAACAAACCGGTAAGAGGACAAACTGTTTCTCTCCTTCATATCGCCGGTGAGTACCCCACTCAGCGCTGAATACGGAAGGTTATTGGCTGAATAAACGATTACCAGCAGAAAATAGGTGACAAAGGCATAGATGACCTTCCCATTCTCATTAAAATCCGGTGTGGAAAAGGCAAGAAGGGAAATAACACCAAATGGGATGGCCGTCCACAATACCCAGGGACGAAATTTTCCCCAGCGTGTATTCGTCCGGTCGGCAATAACACCCATAATGATATTGAAGAAGGCACCAAATATCCCGCCTACCAGCATAACCGCACTTGCTTTCGCAGGTGGGATATTATAGATATCGGTATAAAAGAATGCCAGAAAGGCCATCAAGGTTTGGAAAATAAGATTGGCGGCAAGGTCGCCAAGACTGTATCCGACCTTTTCAAGTACAGATAGTTTTTGGGAATTTGTAGACATGATCAAATATTGATCGGTGAATAAATGGGACCAGGATTAGAAACCTATGCTATTGCCACCATCGACGGGCAACACGACTCCGGTAACAAAGGAGGCGCCTTCACTGGCCAGATATAGTGCGGCATGCGCGATATCTTCCGGCTGACCCATTTTACCCATGGGTGTACGACCAAATACCTTCGCTTTTCGTTCGGGATCACTGTTAAGCGCTGTAGCGGTCATTTCACTATAAATGAACCCGGGAGCGATCGCGTTGACGCGAATGCCCATAGGGCCCAGTTCCACCGCCATGGCACGGGTAACGCCATCGATTGCCGTTTTGGAGGCAGAATAGGCGATTACTTTTGGCAACCCGTATTGCGCGGCCATACTCGAAATATTGATGATGCATCCGGAGGAACGTTTGAGCATATCCTTTACCACTTCCCGGCTCAGCGAGAATACAGCCGTCAGGTTGGTGGTGATCACGCGCTGAAAATCTTCATCGGTCACTTCCACCAATGGTTTTTTATGATTGATCCCGGCGTTATTGACCAGGATATCCACTTTTCCAAAATCGCGGACAATACCTTCTACAAGGGCAGGCAGCGTGCCAAGGTCACTCACATCACAGGAACGGGCATGACAGCCTTCCCCGATCTGAGCCCGGGCCTTTTCTAATTTTTCCATATCCCGACCTACGATGATGGTTGTGATCCCATGCTGAACAAATTTTTGAGCGATCGCAAAACCGAGTCCACTCCCTCCGCCGGTCACAATAGCAATTTGAGAACTAGACATGATGATTGATTTTATTATTCCTGATTACCCATTTCCTGGGGCAAAGGGGAAACGTAAACTTTTATAATAATCCAATGATTTTACAGGTTGCGGATAAGACACGGGTATGGGTTCCCGGCTGAAGTTTTGGAAATAGAGTAAACAGGCTTCTCGCCACCATACTGCTTCCTCCAACTGCACATTGAGCAATTGTTTTACCTGGGAAAATCGTTCCTTGTCCATTTTTCCCTCGAGGGCATTCCACTCGCGGATGATCCATTTTACACTATCTGTTCCTCCATAATAGCGGTGACATAATTCCTCCCACAAGGTCCTTCCGGTTACCAACCTTTCTTTCCAACCTACATGATGAAACCACAACAAATAAGGTAATTCACATGTCGCTTGGTCCTCCCAGGCTTTGCGGGCACCGGGATGGTATTGTTCCAGCGCATTGCTTCCAGTTGCGGTGCGATTGAAACCCACGCCGATAGAATCGGCTTTGTGGTAATAAACAGGGTTCCATTCAGGTCTTGATTGATTGGAAACCCAGGGAGCAGGCCCAAAGTGGTGACCCGTACCCATGATATGGTGCAAACCGAGTGGGTTCATGTAATTGACCATGATCTCCCGGGTCCTGGCCATAATACTTCGGATGCTTTTTACGAGTTTGGGATCATTGGAAAAACTCATCCGTATCCATTCACCGGCAATCGAATCAGCCGAGAGCTGGTGATCCCAGGCCAACCGGCCCAATGCATACCAATTGGCTTGCGCCATAGGGTGACCACACCAGTTTATATCATTGCCAATATTCGAAACACCGGTCATTCCCGTCAGGGCATGTCCTTCTAAACTGCCATCGATCACCTTGGCCACCGTACTCCCCTTTCCTTGCCGATGCGTATCCGCATCCAACACTTCTTTGAAGAGGGGCCCCAGATAAACCCAATTGGTGGCCTGTCCCAGGTATTCCTGTGTTACCTGAAATTCCATCATCAATGGGGTTTTGGGCATGGCACCAAATAAAGGATGGAAGGGTTCGCGGGGCATGAAGTCGATCGCTCCATTTTTAACCTGTACCATTACATTGGAAAGAAATTTTCCATCCAACGGTACAAAATCATCATAGGCTTGTTTGTGGCGGTCAACCGGGTTCTCGGCCGCATACACAAAGGCCCGCCAGATCACAATGCCATTATGAGGAGCCAATGCCTCGGCCAACATGTTTGCGCCTTCCGCATGGGTTCGTTTATAATCCTGTGGACCCGGTTGTCCTTCACTGTTCGCCTTTACCAGAAATCCCCCGAAATCGGGAATCAGCGCATATATTTCTTTGGCCTTATCAGTCCACCATTGTTTTACCCCGGAGTCAAGCGGATCGGCCGTCTTCAATTTTCCCAATTCAATGGGTGCTGAAAAACGGGCCGTCAGGAAAACCTGGATCCCGTAAGGACGAAAAAGATCAGCAAGGGCTTTCACCTTTAGCAAATAGGCCGGTGATAATACCGTAGCATTCGCGTTGACATTGGTCAGCGAAACAGCATTGATACCGATCGAGGCATTGGCCCGTGCATAATCAATATAGCGCGGATCCAGATATCCGGGAAGACGGTGCCAATCCCATAAAGAAAACCCGGCATACCCTCGTTCCACGGTCCGGTTCAGGTTATCCCAATGATTTAACATCCGAAGTTTCAAACGCGGGGCGGAAATGATGCTGAGTTTATCGATCCGTTGACGGTTTTGCAAAAGCCGGAGAAAATGAAAACTCCCATAGAGAATTCCCTTTTCCGTATTGGCTCGTAAAATGATCTTCCCTCCTTTGGTGGAAATGCCAAAGCCTTCCTCGCCAAGTGCGGGTTCCGGTGTTTTATTTAATTGAATAAAAAAGGTAGAGCGGCTTGTCGTGGTGGACCGGAGTGCTATAGAGGCCCCAAATATCCCGGAGAAAGCCCTGTTTAGTTCGGCCTTTGCTACATCAAGCATGGGACTGCTGCCTGGGAAAACAGGATCCTGAATATATTGGCGGTAGTGCTTTAACAGAGCAGGGTCAGACACCTTTGTATAACGCAGCCAAAGGTCATAACCCGTTTCAGCCCGAAGGGGCAATGTAAAAAGCAAGAGGAAAGAAAGTCCGATGTAGTAGGCTTGTTTTGGCATGTTGAAGCGCATTAACCCTTTTTCATAGACGATCCTCTGATGATCAATTCAGATTTTACAATGATCGTATTCGTTTGCAAAAGATTGGTCTCTCCTTTGAGATGACCGATCAGGTTTCTGGCGGCAATCTCCCCCATATCAATACCGGGGTAATTGATGGTCGACAATTGCGGCTCAACAATCTTGCTGATCGCATCATTATTAAACCCAACGATCGCTATATCCTCAGGTACCCTCACTCCTTTCTCTTTGAGTGTTTGCAGACAAACCGCGGCGGAAAAATCATTGGTAATAAATAGCCCGTCGGGACGAGGTTTCATCCTCATTATCTCATCGGCTGCTTCACGACCACATTTCTCACTCAGGTCTTTGATCAAAACCAGGTTTTGCTCAAAGGGTACTTTATGGTCAAATAAGGCATCCTTGTATCCCCGAAAACGTTGGGCATATACGTTCCGGTTCAGGTTGGCGGTCACCAGCGCAATACGCCGGCATCCTTGTTCTATTAAATGCTGGGTGGCATGGTATCCACTCTTATAATTATCTATAATGACCTTGGGCGTATCGGAGGTTTCTTCCACCCGGTCAAAAAAGATGACGGGTATCCCTTTGTCAAAATAAGGTTGAAAATGGTCGAGCGACTTGGTATCAAAGGAAAGCGAAGCAATGAGGCCATCCACTCGCTTATGAAAAAGGTTACTGGCATTGGATGCCTCCTTTTTATAACTTTCTGACGAGTGGGCAATGATCAGATCATACCCTGCCTCGGTGGTCACTCGTTCAATTCCTGCTAAAACAGAGGTGATAAAGTTGGAATTCAATTCATGCACCATCACGCCAATGGTGTGGGATTTCTGCTTGCGAAGGCTGCTGGCAAAACTATTGTGCCGATAACCCATTTCCTCCGCCTTGGCAAGAATGCGTTTCGTGGTTTCCTTGCTGATTCGCTTATTGTTCTGCAAACCGCGACTGATCGTAGCGGGCGACAAATTCAATTCCCTGGCAAGGTCATAAATCGTTACTTCTTTCGACATGTTGGTGGGATTATTTACCCTTGTCCTGCTAAAATAGGCCTTTTTGAAAAAAAATTGTGCAATCGGTTACACATTTTTAAAAAATACTCCTTACTTTAGCATCATTGGTTCGAAAATGACCGGTTTGAAAGGACAAGTGCAAGGGTTCGGTATATTTCGCTACAATAGTTTACTGATAAGGATTTGACAGGATTTTGTCTCATTATAAAGATGACAGATCACCTCTGAAAAACCTAACACATAATTGATTTTGTAAATATAAACCGATTGCAATAACTGCCTGAGAAATGAATTGGCTGGAATAGAATAATAAGGTATCCAGCCTGTCTAATCTGGGAACTACTCCAAACCGATTCACCTGATCGGGTAATTATTGTAAAACGCATCAAAAGACTTAACGTTTTCGTTTTTTGACAAGCAAGCTAAGCAGTACGGAAGGATGATTCTTCATCCTTCCCATTTTTTACAAAGTGTATATTTGAAAAGATAATATTCGATCATGTTACTACTGGGTATAGACTTGGGCACTTCGTCGGTGAAGGTTACCGTGGTGGATGCCCATTCCCAACATATTTTGTCTTCGGCTTTCTTTCCTGAAACCGAGGCGGATATCCTTTCCCTCAAACCTGGTTGGGCGGAACAAAGTCCTGATCAGTGGTGGGAATTTGTCAAACAAGCCATTCTCAAATGTCATGCGCAAGGAAGTTATGATCCGTTCGAGATCGGTGCCATTGGTATTGCCTACCAGATGCATGGGTTGGTGATCACGGGCAAGGATAGAAATGTGTTGCGCAACTCGATCATCTGGTGTGATAGCCGGGCGGTATCCAAAGGTCAACAGGCTTTTGAATCGATCGGTGAAGAAAAATGTCTGTCTCACCTGCTTAATTCTCCCGGCAATTTCACGGCGAGTAAACTGGCCTGGGTTCAGGAAAATGAACCTCAGACCTATGAACGTATAGAAAAGGTCATGTTACCGGGTGATTTCATTGCCATGAAGATGACCGAAGAAGCGACCACGACCATTTCGGCTTTATCAGAAGGCATCTTCTGGGATTTTCAGGAGAATCGGCTGTCGGAAGACGTTCTTGACTATTTTGGGTTTGATGAAAAATTCTTTCCCGATATCCGTCCCGTTTTCTCAAACCATGGGCAACTGACCGAAAAAACGGCTTCCCGCCTGCAACTGAAAGCAGGCATACCGGTCACTTATAAAGCAGGTGACCAGCCCAATAATGCCCTTTCTTTAAATGTATTTCATCCTGGAGAGGTGGCTGCTACGGCCGGCACCTCAGGAGTCATCTACGGGGTCACCGACCAATTGCACTACGACCTTGAATCCCGCATCAATGGATTTGCCCATGTAAACCACCAGGAAGACAATACCCGGATTGGCGTGTTACTTTGTTTAAATGGAACCGGAATATTTAACCGGTGGATCAAAAATATAGCCGGAGCCAATCATTCCTATGCCAGCCTGAATGAAATGGCGGCGCAGGTACCTGCAGGTAGTAATGGTTTGATCGCGCTTCCTTTTGGAAATGGGGCCGAACGAATTTTTCTCAACCGGATCATCGGTGCACATTTTCACCAGATCGATCTCAACCTCCATGATACAGCTCACCTGGTGCGTGCCGTTCAGGAAGGCATTGCTTTCTCCTTCCGGTATGGGCTGGACATCATGCGGAGCAATGGCATGAACCCCTCCGTGGTACGAGCCGGCAAATCAAACCTCTTCCTCAGTGAAGTATTTACCCATGCTTTCGCCAATGTGAACCAGGTAGCGGTTGAGTTTTACGAGGGAGATGGCAGCTATGGCGCTGCTATCGGCGCTGGTATTGGGCTGGGCTTTTATAAAAATGAAAAAGAGGCTTTTGCCAACCGTCGACCGGTACATACAGTAGAACCTGGAGAACAAGCATTGTATGAGGACCTGTACCAGAAATGGAATCAACATTTGAACCAACACCTCCGGCCACAAGAAGAATTGCAATGGCTGGAGCCCAGATCATAATTATGTTTTTCACCTTTTAATGAATCAACATGAGTATCGTAACAGGCAACAAGGAATATTTCAAAGGCATCGGAAAGATTGCATACGAAGGCCCGGGATCAGATAACCCCATGGCCTTTCAGTGGTATGATGAAAATAAAGTGGTAGCAGGCAAACCCCTGAAGGAATGGCTTCGTTTTGCCTGTGCCTACTGGCATTCCTTCTGTGGATCCGGTGCAGATCCCTTTGGAGAACCCACGCACCTTTTCCCCTGGAATGAAAAATCGGATGCCGTAGATCGTGCGAAAGACAAAGCAGATGCTGCCTTTGAATTCATCACCAAACTCGGTCTCCCCTACTACTGCTTCCATGATGTGGACGCTGTAGATTATACCAATGATGTAAAGGACAATGAAAGAAGGCTGAAAGCCATCACGGCTTATTTTGCCGAAAAACAAAAAGCCAGTGGCGTAAAGCTTTTATGGGCTACGGCCAATCTGTTTTCCAACCGCCGCTATATGAATGGCGCTGCTACCAATCCTGATTTTCATGTGCTCACCCATGGTGCCGCCCAGGTAAAAACTGCCCTGGATGCCACTATCGCCCTCAACGGGGAGAACTATGTATTCTGGGGAGGACGTGAAGGATATATGTCCCTGCTCAATACCAATATGAAAAGGGAAAAAGAACACCTGGCCCGTTTCCTCACCCTGGCGCGTGATTATGCCCGGAAGAATGGCTTCAAAGGAAAATTCTTTATCGAGCCTAAACCCTGCGAACCCAGCAAACACCAATACGATTATGATTGCGAAACCGTGATCGGTTTCCTTCGCCAATACGACCTGCTGAATGATTTCAGCCTGAATATAGAAGTAAACCACGCCACCCTGGCGGGTCACACCTTTACCCATGAACTTCAGGTAGCCGCTGATGCCGGACTGCTGGGAAGCATGGATGCCAATCGCGGTGACTATCAAAATGGATGGGATACCGACCAGTTCCCCAATAATATCAATGAACTCACGGAAGCAATGCTGATCATCCTTGAAGCTGGTGGCTTCCAGGGGGGTGGTATCAATTTTGACGCTAAGATCCGTCGCAATTCCACCGATCCCGAAGATCTATTCCACGCACATATTGGTGGCATGGACAGTTTTGCCCGCGCCATGATCATTGCCGATAAAATTCTTCAACGTTCTGAGTATAAAAAACTCCGTACCGACCGATACGCCTCCTATGATTCAGGAAAAGGACAGGAATTTGAACAAGGTAAATTAAGCCTGGAAGACCTGATGTCCCTGGCCATTGAGAAAGGTGAACCCGAAACAAGAAGCGGGAAACAGGAATACATCGAAAATCTCATTAACCGGTATATTTAGTCATTGCAGGGCCTGCCTGTGCGGGCCCTGTCTCTCTTTTTTATTCGCCATTTAAAACTGCTATATGAACTTCCTCGGAACCATCGATTGGATCTTTGTCATCCTCTACCTTGTCATCATTGCGCTTGTCTCTGTTTGGAGCATCCGCAAAAGCAAGGAAACCACGTCCGATTATTTTCTCGCCAACAGAAACCTGGGTTGGTTTGTGATCGGCGCCTCCATCCTTGCCTCCAATGTGGGGAGTGAACACATCGTCGGATTGGCTGGTTCCGCAGCACGGTCTGGTACAGCACTCGGTCATTATGAACTCCATTCCTATCTGGTTCTTGTACTGGGTTGGGTTTTTGTTCCCTTCTACCTCCGCAGTTCAGTTTATACCATGCCGGAATTTCTGGAGCGTCGTTTCAACCCCCAGTCAAGAAGACTGTTATCGATCATACAACTGTTTAGCTATATCATTGCCAAAGCATCTGTGACCATTTTCGCCGGTGCGCTTGTATTCAATCAGTTCCTGGGTGTGGATTTTTGGACAGGCGCCATCATTCTGGTGGTGGTGACCGGCGTATACACCGTATTGGGTGGACTTCACGCGGTAATGTACACGGAAGCTATTCAAGCCATCGTATTACTTGCCGGCTCAGGTGTCCTGCTCTTCTTTGGCTTGCGTGAAGTAGGTGGATGGGACGCGCTTATGAGTTCTATCCCCAAGGAGAAACTCAATATGTTCCGTCCTTTGAGTGACCCTGAATATCCGTGGGTCGCACTACTCTTTGCCTCGCCGATCGTGGGGCTATGGTATTGGTGTACCGACCAACATATAGTACAGCGCTGCCTGGCGGCAAAAAATGAAAAAGAAGCACGCCGGGGTACCATCTTTGCTGCCTTTCTGAAACTTCTCCCCTTCTTTATCTTCCTGATCCCCGGATTGATCGCCTTTGCGCTTCATGAACAGGGAAAACTTGTATTGACTGACACCAATGCGGCCTTCCCTGAAATGGTAAAACAGATCATGCCTGTTGGCCTTCGGGGTATTCTTGCCGGTGGTTTGCTGGCCGCCTTGATGAGTTCACTCGCCTCGGTTTACAATGCCTGTTCAACATTATACACCATTGATATTTATAAAAAACAACACCCGGAAGCCACTGAGAAACAATTGGTGCGGGTGGGACGTATCGCCACAGCCGTAATCGTGATCCTGGGAATGGTGTGGATCCCGTTGATGGGACGTATCTCCAGCAGCCTTTATGATTATTTGCAGAGTGTTCAATCCTATCTCGCGCCTCCGATCGCTGCGGTATTTCTGTTGGGTGTTTTCTTCCCCAGACTCAATGCCAAAGGCGCCTATACCGCCATGGTTGCAGGGTTTGTGGTGGGTATGATCAAACTCACGTTGCAATTGTTACAGGATGAACTTCCTGCGGGTATCTTATATGATTTTGCCCATATCAATTTCCTTTATTTCTGTATCTACCTGTTCCTGTTCTCCGTAGTTGTGATGGTGGTGGTAAGTTTCGCCACGCCTCCACCTTCGAAAGAACAAATCGAGGGATTGACCTTTGCTACAACAGTTGATTCGGACAAAGCGGCCAGCCGTGCATCATGGAATGCCTGGGATGTGGCACTTTCCTTAATTGTTGTCGCCATCATCATTGGTATCTTTATGTACTTCTCATCCTGGGGAATAGCGGGTTAAAATAGTAGGAGTAACTATGCGAAGAATGCATCAAACCATGCGATGGTTCGGACCAAATGACCCGGTTAGTCTGGCGGATATTCGCCAGGCTGGTTGTGAGGGAGTGGTCACTGCTTTACACCATATTCCGGTTGGCGATGTCTGGACTGTGGAAGAAATAGAGAAAAGAAAGTCCGTCATTGAAAAGGCTGGCATGAGTTGGACCGTGGTGGAAAGCCTTCCTGTAAGCGATGACATCAAACGTCAAAGCGGGGATTACCTTCTGCACATCCAAAATTATAAGACAAGCCTCCGAAATGCAGCGGCTTGTGGTTTGAAGGTCATCACCTATAACTTCATGCCGGTACTCGACTGGCTTCGGACCCATGTAGATTACGAAATGGCCGATGGAAGCCGCGCTCTATATTTTGAGCGAAGTGCTTTTGTGGCATTTGATCTTTTTCTTTTGAAGAGACCGGGTGCTGAAAAAGACTATTCAACAGAAGAAATCCGAAAAGCAGAAGACCGTTTCAAGGATATGACCGAACAGGAAAAGCAAAAGCTTTACCACAATGCCATGCTTGGATTGCCCGGAAGTGATGATGCCTTTACCCCTGAACAGATCTTTGCCGAACTGGATAAATACAAACATATTGATGCTGACCAATTGAGGAAACACCTGCTTTTTTTCCTGCAGGAAGTAGCCCCGTTGGCGGAAGAATTGGGCCTATCCCTTGCCATTCACCCGGATGACCCACCCTATCCGATCCTGGGATTGCCACGGATCGTCAGTACAGAGGCAGATGCCGCCGCTTTGTTGGAAGCCGTTCCGGTTACAGCCAATGGCCTTTGTTTCTGTACGGGTAGTTTTGGTGCCCGCGCCGATAATGACCTGGTAAAAATGTTGAACCGCTTTGGTGACCGTGTTCATTTCCTTCACCTCCGAAATACCAAACGCGATCCGCAAGGAAATTTTTATGAAGCTGACCACCTGGCCGGAGATACGGATATGCATGCCATCATCGATGTCGTGCAGGATATTCAGGAAAAAAGAGGGCTATCCCTACCCATGCGACCTGATCATGGACACCAGATGCTGGATGACCTGAAGAAGAAAACCTATCCGGGATATTCAGCCATCGGCCGGCTTAAAGGACTCGCCGAACTCAGAGGTGTGGAATATGCTTTACTGCGTTCCAAAATCAGTTGATCCACTTCAAACAACGATTGATATATGAAAAAACTGCTTTCCTTCCTGGCAATCGGGATAAGTCTATCTACTTTTTCCCAGGATTATAAGAAATATCCCATGTGGGATGCGTCACGAAAAATGGAAGACCGTGTCAATGACCTGGTCAGCCGACTGACGCTGGAAGAAAAGGTACAGCAAATGCTGAATGCGGCTCCGGCCATTCCCCGGCTCGGCATACCTGCTTACGATTGGTGGAATGAGGTTTTACACGGCGTGGCCAGAACCCCTTACAAGACCACTTCCTATCCCCAGGCCATCGGTATGGCAGCCACCTGGGATACTGCCTCACTTGCCTTGATGGCTGATTATTCCGCTACCGAAGGAAGGGCAGTACACAATCTTGCTACCCAGCAAGGAAGAAATGGAGAACGGTATATGGGTCTCACCTATTGGACACCCAACATCAATATCTTTCGTGATCCCCGTTGGGGAAGAGGACAAGAAACTTACGGAGAAGATCCCTTCCTGACTGGTCAATTGGGTTATTCCTTTGTCCGCGGATTACAAGGCACCGATCCCCGTTACCTGAAAGCTGCCGCTTGTGCCAAACATTTTGCCGTACACAGTGGACCCGAACCAACCAGACATAGCGATAATTTCAACCCAAGTACCTATGATCTTTGGGATACTTATCTCCCGGCATTTAAAGAATTGGTCGTACATGCAAATGTCGCCGGGGTGATGTGTGCATACAATGCCGTCAATACCCAACCCTGTTGCGCCAATGATCTGCTGATGACCGATATTTTGCGCAAGCAATGGAAATTCACCGGCTATGTAACCAGCGATTGCTGGGGACTGGATGATTTTTTCAGGTACCACAAAACACACAAAGATTCTACGGCCGCCGCGGTAGATGCCCTCATACATGGTACCGATGTGGAATGTGGTGTAGCCGTTTATACGGCCCTGGTAGGTGCTGTTAAGGGTGGTCTGATCGCCGAATCACAGATCAATGAATCAGTCAGACGACTTTTCACCATTCGTTACCGGTTAGGGATGTTCGATCCCGCCGATAAGGTTCCCTATGCCAATACACCACCCACGGCGCTGGAAGCACCAGCCCATAAAGCACATGCGCTCAAGATGGCGCAACAGTCCATTGTGCTGTTGAAAAATGAAAAAAACACGCTTCCCCTTTCCAAAAAAATAAAAAAACTCGCCGTCATCGGACCCAATGCCAATAACCGGATCGCTGTATTGGGAAATTATAATGGCATCCCCTCGCGTGTAGTAACCGTTTTGGAAGGATTAAAAGAAAAACTCGGAGATAAGGTCGAGATACAATATGAACTGGGTACCAATTTTACCAACGATACCTTATTGGCTTATTCCGAAAAGAGTGGCGCCTTTATGTGGAAAGGAGCGCCCGGATTTTATGCGGAGTATTTCTCCAATAAGGAATTAAAAGGAATGCCGGTAGGTACACGCATGGAATCCAGCCTGGATCATTCCTGGCAACGGGGCGATGCGATCATGAATGGATTACTGGCCAATCAGTTTTCAGCCCGCTATACCTCTGAGTTTGTTGCCCTGGCCGATGGACCAGTTACGTTGGAGGTGAATGCTGATGATGGATACCGGTTGATGGTCGATGGCAAAGAGAAAATTAATGCCTGGACCCGTAACCGCTGGGGTGCAAGAACCATTACCCTTGATGCGAAAAAAGATACCCGATATAAGATCGTACTTGAATATTGGCAGGGAGATGATTTCGCCATCGTTTCTCTACGTCCTGGAGTCCGCATGAAAAATGATTTTTCCGCCCTGGCGAATCGCGTTAAAGATGCGGATGCGATCCTTTTTGTTGGTGGCATTTCCCCACAACTCGAAGGCGAGGAGATGTCGGTCAATGAACCCGGATTCAATGGTGGAGACAGAAGCAGCATCCTGTTGCCCAAAGTGCAAACAGAAATGATGAAGGCGCTGCAAAAGACAGGCAAGCCGGTGGTTTTTGTGATGATGACCGGTAGTGCTATCGCTATTCCCTGGGAAGATGAAAATATCCCCGCCATTTTAAATACCTGGTATGGTGGGCAAAGCGCCGGTACGGCCGTAGCCGATGTACTCTTTGGTGATTATAACCCTGCAGGCCGTTTGCCGGTGACATTTTACAAAGGCGATGAGGACCTCCCCTCCTTCCTGGAGTATGGTATGGAGAACCGCACCTATCGTTATTTTAAAGGCAGGGCCCTTTATCCCTTTGGATTTGGGTTGAGCTATTCCCGTTTTCAATATGGAGGTCTTTTTCTCCCGGTGGAATATCCCAAAGGCCGTGATCTTGAGATTACAGTCACCCTAAAAAATAGCGGACCCTATGATGGTGAAGAAGTGGCACAATTGTACCTTTCCTTCCCTGGCTATAGTGGAAAAGCTCCGATTAAGGCGTTAAAAGGATTTCAACGGGTCTTTTTAAAGTCGGGAGAATCAAAAGAGATTAAATTTCATCTGTCTCCAGAACAAATGAGTCTGGTTAACCCGGAAACAGGCCAACTCTTTCAACCCGATGGCAAATTGGGTATCAGTGTAGGCGGAGGACAGGATGGCATTGCCAACAAAACGACCAGTAATGTGTTAACAGGAGAGATACAGATCAAATAAAAAAACAACAGAATGGGATACCCAACCAAAGCTTATGCGGCCTACGATCCAAAGAGCCCTCTTTCACCCTATGATTTTGAAAGAAGAGAAATCAGGCCAACGGATGTGCGGATCGACATCCTCTATAGCGGGGTATGCCATAGTGATCTTCACCAGGCTCGTGGAGAGTGGGGAAGCAATCTGTTTCCCATGGTACCCGGACATGAGATCATTGGACAAGTAACGGCGGTAGGAAAAGAAGTGACACGCTTTAAAACAGGCGATAAGGTGGGTGTCGGCGTATTCATTGACAGTTGCCGTACCTGCAAAAATTGTGCGTCGGGCTGGGAAAATTATTGCGAAGAAGGAATGACAGGTACCTATAATAGCCTGGAACGCGATGGGGTAACGATAGCCCAGGGAGGGTATTCCACCCAGATCGTCGTAGATGAGCATTATGTACTGCGGGTAGATGACCGGCTTGACCTGAAAGGTGCTGCACCTCTTCTATGCGCAGGAATTACCACCTATTCACCCTTGCGGTATGCCAAGGTGGGTCCTGGAATGAAAGTAGGTGTGATAGGTTTGGGAGGATTAGGACATATGGGGGTGAAATTCGCCGCCTCTTTTGGAGCCGAGGTCACCGTACTCAGTACCTCCAAAAAAAAAGAAGCAGATGCCCGGCGACTGGGTGCCCATCATTTCTTACTGACCACCGACAAGGCAGCCATGAAAGCCAGTCGCAACCATTTTGATGTTTTGCTTGATGCAGTTTCTGCCGATCATGATTATACAGCCTACCTCGACCTCCTCGACCTGAACGGAAAACTGTTGGTGGTTGGATTACCTGTTCATGAACCGAAAGTAAGCCCCTTCTCCCTCATTACTAACCGCCGTAGCATCATTGGTTCGATGGTAGGCGGGATAAAGGAAACACAGGAAATGCTGGACTACTGTGCCGAAAAGAACATCCATTCCGATGTGGAGGTCATTCCCATGCAACAGATCAATGAAGCCTATGAGCGTATGTTGCGCAGCGATGTTAAATACCGCTTTGTTATCGATATGGCTTCCCTGAAGGGCTGATTTCCGGGAAACCTAACCGGAATCATACGTTTTACCGGATTATAGGGGTAACTTACGGATATGAACACCCCGGTTACCTTTAACCGTCAGGTCAAACAGGTAATGATCATCTTGCTCCTGTTGCTGATGGTTTTCGTGGTCGTCAGGGAGCTTCTCTACTTTCTCCCCGGTCTGCTGGGGGCTATCACCCTGTATATCCTCAGCAGGAATAGCTATTTTCAATTGATCTATCATCGCAAATGGCATAAAGGATGGACAGCTGGTTTATACCTGCTCTTATTTTTCCTGTTACCTGTTACGCTGATCTATTTAACCTGGGTGATGGTAGCCGGGCAGGTTCAACCCTTTTTTGCAGATCCCGGGTATTTTCTCAATGAAGCAAATAGTGCCATACAAAAAGTGCAAAAGGATGCCGGATGGTTTCTTTTTTCCAATGAAACCCTTGAGGGACTTCAGCAAAAGATCGCTGGCATCCTGCCCAAATTAGCCAATGATACGGCGAACCTAGTGGCCAATCAGGCTTTGCTTCTTTTCCTGTTGTATTATATGTTGGTACATGGAAAAGAGATGGAACAATTTCTGGGACATATCATCCCGTTGAAACAAAACAATGTGCAATTACTGGCCGCCGAAACCAAACGGCTTGTCAGGGCCAGTGCGCTTGGTATTCCGCTGATATCCCTTATCCAGGGGCTAACCGCTTTGATCGGCTACCTGATTTTTGGTGTAAAAGGGTTTGTACTTTGGGGGTTTTTAACCGGGGTCTTTGCCTTTTTCCCGGTGGTGGGCACCATGGTCATCTGGGTTCCGCTGGTGTTGTTCATGTATGCCAGCGGCGACTCCTGGAATGCAACCGGATTGATGCTATATAGTTTTATCGTCACCGGAAACATTGATTACCTGTCCCGGATCACTTTATTAAGAAAATGGGGGCATGTCCATCCGGTGGTGACCGTTCTTGGTGTGATTGTTGGTTTAAGCCTGTTTGGCTTTATTGGTTTTGTATTTGGTCCTTTATTACTGAATTATATCATTCTTTTATTCCGTATCTATTCCAATGAATTTATAACTCACGATACTGAAAACAAGGAACCTTCTCCAACACATTAAAAAAAATGAATTATGGAAAAAGTATTCTCCAAAGCGGAGGAACTGGCAGGTACCCTTCGTGATTATGTAGACAACCGGATCGAGACGCTGAAATTGAAAACAGCCGAAAAGACCTCCCTGCTCCTGAGTAATATGCTGGCCTTTCTGGCGGTGGCGCTTGTCATTTTTCTGGGGTTAACCCTGGGAAGCATTGGCCTGGCCTTTCTCATTGGTATTTGGATCGGTTCTGTCTGGGGCGGGTTCCTGATCATGGGCCTGTTCTACCTGCTGCTTTCCTGGGTCATCTGGGCCGCCCGCGAAAGAGTTGTCCGCGTCCCGATCATGAATGCCATCCTTCTTCACCTATACCCAAAAGAAGAAGACCATGAAAAAGTTTAAAAACATTGCACACCTTGAAGCCGAAAAGCAAAGACTGAGAGACAAACGCGAAGCCCTCGAAGTTAAAATGCGGCTGGATTGGTACTCCCTGCGCGAGAGCATCAAACCATTGAATATGGCCAAAGAAGCCATACAAGATACCCTGCGAAAAAAAGCAGAAAAAGAAATGGAAGATGAAACCGTGTTAAAAAGCGCCATGAATTATGCGCTGGGGGTTTTGTTGCGGAAGTTCGCTTAGAAGCCATTAGCTATTAGCTAAGGGCTAATAGCTAATGGCTAATTAGTGGAGGCGACCGGAATCGAACCGGTGTCCAAACATATTCGCCAAAAGTCTTCTACATGCTTATCACGGTTTGGGGTGTCGGGTAATGACTGGAAAACCGGGCGACCGATCATTACCTTAGCTGTATAAGTCTTAGACCGCCGGCACAGCCTATGGCGATAGCAACCCGTTTTGGTTTTGAGTCGGCGGCGGAGCTTGGAAACGGATCAAACCTGCTCACGCGGCCCTAATGACTACTTAATCACTGATTAGGCAGCCATGGCATACTGAGTATTGCCATTTGAATTTTGCGTATTCAGATTAGCCTGCTAATTACGCAACGCAGAACATGCTTACACTTTCAAAGATCTATGCTGTCAAAACCAAGCGCCCCCTGAATAAGTCATAGGTCGGAGGACCGAAGTCGGACTCCGGACTTCTGTCTCCCGACCTATTTCATTTGTCTTGAGCCAACTACAAAGATACAACATTTCCTTAGCTTTAACCCATGAACGCTTCGTTAAAACCCATTGATTACTACACCCAAAGCGTCAAAGACGGGAAAACTTCTCTTCTACCCCATTACCGAAAAAGAAGATTCTTAGGTTGGGCCAGATTGATCCTGCTTTTATCTGCCGGAGCCATTTTGTGGTATGCCATTACCTTCTCCCTCACACCACTGATCGCGGTAGCTGTCCTGCTCTTTGGCGGGTTTCTCTTTGCGTTGTCGGCTGACCTGGACAATGACAAAAAGATATTGAATAAAGAAACCCTGATCCTGATTACAGAAGAGGAGATTCGAATTGGCGGACATGATTTTTATTTCCGGCCAACAGGAGAAGGGCATTTTTCAAAAGAACATGATTATGCGAATGACCTGGATGTACTCGGCCATGCCTCTTTATTTCAATACATCAATCGCTGCGAATCGGCTTCGGGTCAAAAAAACCTGGTGCAATGGCTGCTTCAACCTGCCCCTGTTGAACTTATAAAAAGCCGGCAGGTAGCCGTGCAGGAATTAGCCACACAACCAGCATGGAGGGCACAGTTTCAAGCCTACGGCCGATTAAACCAAGTGACCCTTAAGACAGAGATCGCTGTGTCGCGCTGGCTCACAGAAGGCCCCCAATTTTTAAACCATAAATTATATACCCTGCTTCGTTGGATATTGCCAATCCTATCATTGGGCAATTTGTTGGCTTATCTCACCGGGTTCCTTAGGTCCGAACAATTCTATCCACTCCTGTTCCTCTTTTTTTTACTTTCCCTGTTGATCAGCAGAAAGGTCATGGCCGCCTATGTTCAACTAAATAAAGTAAATGAACAATTTGCCACGCTGGCTCATTGCACAGGGCACCTTGAGGGGCTCACACCTCAATCACCACTATTGTCCACCTGCATCGAAAGCCTTCATCATGGTGAAGAGAAATCATCTGCGATCATCCGCCGACTGAGTAAGATCATGGACCGGTTGGACTATCGCCTTAATCCCCTTGTATTTCTTCCTTTAAATACCCTGTTGTTCTGGGACCTGCAACAAATTTTTGCCCTGGAGAAATGGAAATCCCAATATGGAAAAAACGCATTATCCTGGTTCAGGGTGTATGGAGAAATGGAAGCGTTGACATCCTTGGCAACGGTCCGGTTTAACCATCCTGATTGGACATTCCCGGTGATTGTAAGTGAAGAAGGAGTATTTCAATCAACAGAGCTGGGGCATCCCTTGATCCCGGTAGGAAAGCGAGTCAACAGTTCAATCGAAGTGACAGGGAAAGGTCAATTGGCCCTGATCACCGGGAGCAATATGGCTGGCAAAAGCACTTTCCTCCGTTCGGTGGGCATCAATACCATATTGGCCATGGCCGGTGCACCCGTTTGTGCCCGTTCGCTTGAGGTATCTCCTTTACGGGTCATGAGCAGTATGCGCATCAGCGATAACCTGGAGGAAAGCACCTCCACTTTCTATGCGGAGCTTAAAAAACTTAAGACGATCATTGAAGCAGTAAATAAAAATCAACCCATCCTGATCTTGCTGGATGAAATTCTGCGGGGCACCAATTCAGGGGACCGCCACCAGGGTTCGGCTGCCCTGATACGACAACTTATCCGACACCAGGCTACTGGTATGATCGCAACCCATGACCTTGAACTCGCGTCACTGACCAACGAATTTCCCGGTCATATTAATAATTATCATTTTGATGTACAGGTGGAAGGAGAAGAACTATTCTTTGATTACAAATTAAAGGAAGGGGTTTGCACGAGTATGAACGCATCGTTGCTGATGCGAAAGATCGGGATAGAAATGTGATCGATTTTCGTAAAAAAACCACAGAGACACAGCGTGAAATTATTCCCTGTGTCTCTGTGGTTCAAAAAGATCTTTTACTTAAAAATTCTCCAGATATCCAACCCCATTGCATAGGCCATCAATCCCAGCAACAGCACCATACCCACCATTTGTGCATATTCCATGAATTTATCACTGGGCTTGCGACCGGTGATCATTTCAATCAGGGTGAAGAGGGCATGACCTCCATCTAGGGCGGGAATGGGTAATACGTTCATAAACGCGAGGATGATCGAGAAGATCGCGGTCAATTGCCAGAAGGACTGCCAATCCCATACACCCGGGAAAATACCGCCGATGCTTAATACACTTCCCAACGACTCGCTCGCTTTGGCCTTTCCGGTGAACAACTGTTTCAACCCTGTTACATAGGCGCCCAGGGTGGACCAACATTCTTTAAACCCGGCAGGTACTGCTTCGAAGAAACTGAATTCTTTGGTATGAAACTGGAATCCCAGTTTGGTCAGGTTTTGGAAATACAATCCCATTTGCCCTTTTTTATTCAAAGGCAACGTGACTTGTATTGTATCGTTATTGCGGAGCAGGGCTACCTGAATGGTCGTATCCTTTAACCCGGTGATCGCTTTACGGAACTCGTGATTATAAGGTGTCCATTTCCCATTAACTCCTATGAACTGATCACCGATCTGCACACCTGCAGCGGCCACTTTGGAATCTTTTGCAAAAGAGTCGACAATGGAGGGGAATCTTATTCCGGTAAAGGCGGTGGCCTTCCTGGTGTTGAGTTGCTTTACCAGTTCGACTGGCAGAGGCAGATTAAAAACGCTGTCCCCTCTTTTCACAGTCATGGATTGGGCTTCATTCAGAACAATGCTACGACGTATCTGTCCCTGAAAGATGTCCTCTACGGTAGTGGTATCGACTTTCAGAATGATATCCCCATCCCTAAGTCCGATGGATTGGGAGAGACTATCCGTTGTAATTCCATATTTGGCTTCTGCCGGAGGCAAATACTCTTTCCCCCAGATCCAGAGAATGAAAATAAAAATGATGATGGCCAGGATCACATTCACTGTAACTCCACCCAACATGATGATCAGCCGTTGCCAGGCCGGTTTGCTGCGGAATTCATAAGGCTGAGCCGGTTCCTTCATCTGTTCTTTGTCCATGCTCTCATCGATCATTCCGGAGATTTTTACATAACCTCCCAGCGGAATCCAGCCGATGCCGTATTCGGTATCTCCTTTTTTCTTTTTAAATAAAGAAAACCAGGGGTTGAAAAAGAGATAGAACTTCTCCACCCGGCACTTGAACCATTTGGCAGGCAAAAAGTGTCCCAGTTCATGAAGAAGGATCAGGATGGAAAATGAAAGAATAAATTGTGCTGCTTTGATTCCGACAGTACTCCAATCGATGGCTAGTAGCATATGGTATTACTTCTTTTTTGTTTCTCGCTGCGAACGCTTCGAGAAAGCTTAATATTTACAGTTTTATGAGGTCGGCGGCAAAGGTACGCGCCTCGCCATCGCTGTCAAAATACTCTTCCAGGGTGGGTTTTTCGATAAAAGGGACATTTGCCATGGTCCTTTCGATCACATCGGTCATATCCATAAACCCGAGCCGGTTTCTTAAAAAGGCCCATACAGCGATCTCATTGGCCGCATTCATCACACAGGGAAGGTTTCCACCCTTGTTCAGGGCATGGATGGCCAGGGCAAGATTTCGGAAAGTGCGGGTATCGGGTTCTTCAAAGGTCAGCGAACCATATTTACGAAAATCAAGCCGGGGGAACTGATTAGGTATCCTGCGGGGGAACGCCATCGCATACTGGATGGGGAGTTTCATATCGGGTAATCCCATTTGTGCTTTGATGCTACCATCCTCAAACTGTACCATCGAATGGATTATACTCTGTGGATGTACCTGTACCTGTATCTGATCTGGCCTTAAATTAAACAACCATTTAGCCTCGATCATTTCAAGACCCTTGTTCATGAGGGTGGCAGAGTCAACGGATATCTTAGCCCCCATTTCCCAGTTGGGGTGTTTTAACGCGTGTTCCCTTTTTACATTCACCAGGAAATTGGGTTTCTTTCCCAGAAATGGGCCACCAGAAGCCGTCAAAATTACTTTTTCGATCCGGTTGCGGGTCTCTCCTACCAGACATTGAAAAATGGCGGAGTGCTCCGAATCCACCGGAATGATGGGAACCCTTTTTTCCACGGCCAACTGCATCACGATATCACCGGCCACGACGAGGGTTTCTTTATTGGCGAGTGCGATCGCTTTTCCGGAACGAAGCGCACTGATCGTCGGTTTCAATCCGGCATATCCCACGATCGCTGCCAGCATCATATCATATACATCCAGGGCGGCTACTTCTTCAAGGGCCTTAGCTCCGGTGAAAACCTTGGTATCGGTAGAAGCCAGCGCTTCCTTTACTTTACTGTATCTTGATTCGTCTCCAATGACAACGATATGGGGCCGAAACTTGAGCGCTTGTTTGATCAGCAGGTCGTCATTGTGTTGGGCTGTGAGTACTTCGGCGGCAAACAGGTCCGGGTTGGCTTCTATCACTTCCAATGCCTGTACCCCAATGGATCCGGTGGAACCAAAAAGGGCAATTCGTTTTATCGGCTTGTCATTCGTCATTCGTATGCATTAATTCATGGTCCAGGCACTAAGTTCTTCAGCAATGGTTCGATCATTACTCAACCGGGGAACCTTATTCTGCCCACCCAATTTCCCTTTGGATTTCATATAATCGATGAACCCATTTTTTTTAACAGGGGTGATCCGAAGGGGTGCCAGGATATTCCCGGTGATCAGGTCATCGTAATATATATTTTTTTGGCGAAGGTGCTGATCCACTTTTTGTTCAAAGGCATTTAGATCGGCCGGCATGTTTTCAAATTCGATAAACCATTCATGAAAACTTTTACCCTGGCCTTGCTGGATCAAAGGGGCTACGGTGAACTCCGTGATCCCCAGATGCTCTTCTTCCGCGGCCCGGAGCAGGCTGTACTCCACTTCCTCTCCGATCACATGCTCCCCAAAGGCCGAAATAAAGTGCTTGATCCGTCCTGTAACAACAATTCGGAACGGGTCCAACGAAACAAAACGGACCGTATCTCCAATATTATAGCCCCATAAACCCGCATTGTTATTAACGATCAGGGCATAGTTCTCACCGGTCTTTACCTCCGCCAGCGTAAGCCGGGTTGGATTAGGATCAAATACCTCTCCAGCCGGGATGAATTCAAAGAAAATTCCGCTATTGGTATTGAGAAGAAGTCCTTCTTCCTCCTGTGAATATTGAAAGGCAAAGAATCCTTCGGAAGCGGGATAGGTCTCGATGCTGTCTATTTTCTGGCCAATGGTTTCAAAGAGTTTGGCCTTATAGGGTTCAAAGTTTACCCCGCCGTGGACCAATACCCGGAAATGCGGGAATATCTCGCGTATCTTCTTTTGTTTGATCGTGGAAATTCGGTCAAAATACATCTGCACCCAGGGTGGAATACCCGAAATCAGGGTCATATCCTGGTTAATGGTCTCTTCCACGATCCGGTCGAGTTTGGTTTCCCAATCCTCAATGCAGTTGGTCTCATAACTGGGGAGCTGGTTGGTCCGCAGATAACGGGGAATATGGTGGTTCACAATCCCGCTGAGCCGACCGGTAGGTATCCCACCGATCCGCTCCAGTTCGGGCGAACCCGAAAGGAAGATCATCTTCCCGTTGGCAAAATCGGTATGCCCCGTTTCCGCCATATAACAAAGCAGGGCATTTCGCGCCGAATTGATATGATTGGGGATGGAATCTTTGGTGATGGGGATGTATTTAACCCCGCTGGTGGTGCCGGAGGTTTTGGCAAAATAGATCGGTTTGCCCTTCCACAGGATATTATCCTTCCCTTCCTTGATCTTTTCGATATAGGGTTTAAATTGCTCGTAATCCCGCACCGGGACAGCCTGCCGGAAATCTTTATGGTCGTTGACCTGGTCGAACCGGTGGTCCTTGCCAAACAGGGTCACCCGGCCGGTTTTGATCAGTTGGCGAAAGATCGCCTCCTGGTCCTGAACAGCAGTTAACATGCCCTTTTTCAGCGATTTATGCACATACCCCGCAAAGGGCTTGGCTAAGAAAGACTTGATTTTCATGGTATAAATGAATGGCTGGGGATAAGGGCTTACAAATATAAAGGATTGAGACGGTTGGAAAGGGTTAAAATTGTGTCATAAATCTTTGATCCACTGTTTGCCGGTAATCAAAATACCCTTACCTTTGCCTCCCGTTTTTTGACGGATTTAAAACTTAGGAAACATGTTCGCAGTTGTTAAAATAGCCGGTCAGCAATTCAAGGTCGCCAAAGACCAAACCCTCTATGTACCCCACCTGGAAGGGAATGCTGGTGACAAAGTGGAATTTGCCGAAGTATTGTTGGCTGATGCCGATGGTTCTATCTCTGTAGGTAGCCAGGTAAAGGTTAAAGTGAAGGCCGAGATCGTTGACCATGTAAAAGGGGACAAAGTGATCGCCTACAAACAAAAAAGAAGGAAAGGGTTCCGTAAACTGCATGGTCACCGTACCCAGTACACCCAGATCCTTATCAAAGACATCAAATAATTTAAACCGACGTTAACTCAATAAACTTCTTCTCATGGCACATAAGAAAGGTGAAGGTAGTGTAAAGAACGGTCGCGATTCACAGAGCAAACGCCTTGGTGTAAAGATCTACGGTGGCCAACCTGCTACCTCCGGAAACATCATCGTTCGCCAACGCGGAACCGTTTATCACCCCGGTAAAAATGTGGGTGTAGGTAAAGATTTTACTTTGTTTGCCCTGGCCGATGGCCTGGTAGAATATAAGAAAGGGAGAAATAACAGGACCTTTGTTTCCGTAAGCGCTGTGGAAACGGCTTAAGAATATGTGGAAAAATTTTTTGACAGTTTAAATAATGTTTATATTTTTACTGTCGATAAGTTTTTTTACTAACCTTAAATTCTAAACAATGGCAACAAAGAAAAAAGCAGCTAAAAAAGCCGCTCCAAAGAAAAAAGCTGCTAAAAAAGCAGCCCCTAAGAAAAAAGCTGCTAAGAAAAAAGCCGCTAAGAAAAAAGCTGCTAAGAAGAAGTAAGAATAGCTTTTTAGATCGAATAGAGTCCTCCGGTAACCCGGGGGACTTTTGATTTTAACCCCTCCCCGCTTCCCCCTAAATTGCAGCCATGGATAACTATACCATTGCCGAGCACTTTTCCCTCCTCTCCAAATTGATGGATATCCATGGAGAGAACTCATTCAAGTCCCGCACCTATTCGGCAGCGGCCTTCAATATTGAAAAACTCCCGGTCCAACTACAGGAAGTGGACCGCTCCCAACTATTTACCCTAAAGGGGATCGGAGACAGTGTTGGCCGGAAAGTAATCGAATTGCTGGACACGGGTGAACTCGCCGCCCTGAAAGAATTGGTGGAAACCACCCCCCCGGGTGTGATTGAACTACTACAGATAAAAGGCCTGGGGCCAAAGAAGATCCATATCATCTGGAAGGAAATGGGGATCGAATCCGTGGGTGAGCTGTTATACGCCTGTACCGAAAACCGTCTCACCCGCTACAAAGGATTTGGCGAAAAAACACAAAAAAATGTCCAGGAAGCCATCGAATTCTTTCAACACCACCAGGGCCACTTCCTCTACTCCCAGGTATTTGAAGTTTTCGATCAGGTAAATGGATACCTGCAAAAATTGTTTGCCCCACACCTCGTGGCGGTTACCGGCGCCTACCGCAGACAAGACCCGGTGATCGAAGAGCTGGCCTTTGTCATCGATCAGGCAACTGAATGGATCAAACCCAAATTCCAAACTGCTCATCCTCCTGAATTATTGGAAGAGACAACCGACACGCTATTATATAAACTCCAAAACGGACTCAAACTCCGGCTGCACACCGGCAATGGTGCGTTTGGTGAAAGATTGTTTCGCACCACCGGCGCTGCCGAGTTTCTCGAAGCTTTCACCGAAAAATATCCAAATGCCCTGAGTGGCGATACTTCCGTCAACAATGACCAATCGGTCTTTGAAAAGGCAGGACTGCCCTATATCCCACCTGCTGTCCGGGAAAAAAGCAATATCCTGGAAAAAGCGGCAAAGCATCAACTACCTCCACTGATTCAGGCAAGCGATATCAAATCCCTCATCCATAGCCATAGCAACTGGAGCGATGGAAGCAATACCATTGAGGAAATGGCCAAAGAATGTATCCGTCGGGGTTGGGAGTATATGGTCATTTCCGATCACTCCAAAGCAGCCGCTTATGCCAATGGACTGACCGAAGACCGTATCCGGCAACAACACAAACAGATCTTTGAATTGAATCAGCAACTGGCCCCGTTCAAGATCTTTAAGAGCATAGAATGTGACATTCTCAATGATGGTAGTATGGACTATACGGACGAGATCCTGGCAAGTTTTGACCTGGTGATCGCTTCCGTGCATAGCAACCTTACCATGTCGGAAGAAAAAGCCATGGCACGTTTGCTCAAAGCCATCTCCAACCCCTATGTTACCATCCTGGGGCATATGACCGGTCGTCTGCTGCTCAGTCGAAACGGATATCCGGTAAACCATCCGATCATTATTGAAGCTTGTGTCAAAAATCAGGTTGCGATTGAGATCAATGCTCATCCCCGCCGACTGGATATGGATTGGAAATGGATCGACTATGCGTTGGAAAAAGGGGCTTTGCTTTCCATCAACCCGGATGCCCATGCACTGGATGGATTTGATGATGTACGGTTTGGGGTATTAGCCGCGCAAAAAGGTGGGTTGACAAAAGAAAAGAATTTGAGCAGTTTTAGTCTTTTCGAGTTTGAGCGGTTTCTGGATGAGGAAAGGATTAACCGCTAAGGCAGAAGGACGCAAAGGAGCGCAAAGAATCGCGGCGATGCTTTGCGACCTGGCGTCTTAGCGGTAAATCAATTTAACAAGGGCAACTCCACAAAAAACACCGTCCCATCTCCCGGTACCGTTTCAAACCCGATCTCTCCGCCGGCCTGTTCTACAATGGTCTTGCACATGGCCAGCCCAAGCCCGGTTCCGGATGATTTGGTGGTAAAATTGGGGATGAAAATCTTGGACTGCATCTCCACCGGAATTCCCTCGCCATTGTCCCGCACATGAATCGTGACCTTCCCTTCTCCCAGTACTTCGGAGATATGGATATGCGCCAATTCGGATGAAGCGCTGGCCTCAATGGCATTCTGGAATAGGTTGGTGAATAAGCGGTTCATCTGGGTGCGGTCAGCCCTCACCAATAATTTCTGGTGAACCGGCTCCCATTCAAAACGAACTGCCGTATTGGTCTTATAAAGATCACACAAGGGGGCTAACACTTCGTGCAGATCAAAATACTCAATGTTCAGGTTACCGATATTGGCGAATTGGGAAAAGTCAGCCGCGATCTTGGACAGGTGATCGATCTGTTCTACCAGTGTGCGGGCCACGCTGGCAGAAAGCTCTTTTACATTATCTGTATTGTTGTTGATGGCCTTTTGGAGATATTGGATGCTCAGCTTCATGGGGGTGAGTGGATTCTTGATCTCATGGGCCACCTGACGGGCCATTTCCCTCCAGGCTCCTTCCCTTTCACTCTTGGCCAGGGCCGAGGCGCTCTCTTCCAGTTTCTTTACCATTTTATTGTATTCCTTTACCAACCCACCGATCTCATCGTCCCGTTTCCAGTCGATCTCTTCATTGGTCTTACCCAGATTGATCTCCTGCATACGTTCACTGATCAGCAGGAAGGAACTCGTGATACGATTTGTAATGAATAGCGCAATTGCTCCGGCGATCAGGAATATAAACGCATTAAGATTAATAATGGTGATCAGGAAATTGGATATCTCCTGGTTCAATTCTCGCTGGGAAAGGAAATAAGGGATATTCAGGTAGGACTCCACCCGGCCTGATTCATTCCGTACCGGAGCATAAATACTCGAATAGCTCAGGGTCCCCAACCGCTCGCGTTGCACATAAGGTATTTGCTTTAAGCGGCTCAGGTGGTAAAAGGCAACCGGGTCCATCTTCTTGCTCAGGAACCCTTCGTTGTACACCAGTGGTTGGGAAGTAACCGAGAGATTTCCCCGGAGATCGTACACATTCACATCTACGTTATGGATCTCCGCCACCTCCTTGACAAGTTCCTGGATTCCACTATTGGATATAGAATCATCAATGGAGATCACATCATCAAACATACGGTGATCGGCCAGTCGTTTTTGCATTTCCCGGACCATGATACCCATGGTGCGGCTGAGCTTATCGCTGTTGCTGCGTTCAAACCGGTTGATAAAAAACCGGATCGTCACAATACCAATAACCAGGAAGGAGATCAGGCTGATCAGGATCACAATACTATGTACCTGTGTCCGGATATTCAATTGGAATAATTGTTTGAGCTCTTTGCGCCGGTAAACCGCAATAATAAGCAGACTGATCAACTGAAGCAGGCTTACCAATAAGAGAAACACACAAAACAGCCAGGAAAACAGGGTGATCCCTTCGATGATGGATTCCTGTTTGCGGGCAATCACCACAACCTTCTCCGCCCCTGCCCTGTACCATAATTCATCATAATCCCCATTCACCCGTTCATCATACTCGGTGCGTGGGATCTCGGTTTCGGAAAGAGAGGTAGGGAAAGGATATTTATTAAAGGGGCTGATCAGGTTCTTTTGCTTATAAACCGCATGTGGATAGCCTGAATAGTCGGATATATCCTCATAACTTTTATCCCGAAACAATTCCGGGTAAAGCGCATCCGAACTGTATTGCTTGGGATTGGAAACGATAAACATATACCCCTCCAACTGTCCTTCTGCTGAAGTGATCTCCCGGCGGATGATATAGGTAAACCGGTCATAGGAATTATCATAATAGAAAAATCCGGGTGTATTGGTCGGTTTGGCCTGAACGGTAAAAATGGTATTCAGGGTATTGAAAGGTTGATTCTCTTCGTTGTACAATCCCCGCCCCTGGTTATCAAAAACAAATAACCGGGTATCAAAAATATTGAGGTAACCACTGCTTTTCAGGATGCTGTCGCGAAGAAAAGCATTGTCCATTTCATTAAAGAAGCGGCTAAAATTTCGGGTCAGGAATTCATTATCGATATAGGTCAGGGCAATACTGAGGGTTCTTTCGGTAGTCGGGTCAGTGGTAATGGAGATCCGTTGGGCGAGTGCTTTTCGCTTTTCAAATTCCTTTTTGGCATTTTCCGTCATCATAACGGCTGCATTCGACACCGAGAAAACAAAGATCCAGAACAATACCCCGGCAATACTCACGTGAAAGCGGTTAAAGAAAAGGTCCTTTCGATAGAGTAGATAGGCATATCCCACCATCCAGATCAGGGTCTTTAAATAAAAATGCGTCAGCGGGTTCCCAAAACTAATGGTCAGGTAAAGCAATCCAGAAAAGGCGATGATGCCAAAAACGGCAAAGAACAATTGATCAAAAATGGAATAAATAAACTTGAACAGCAGTTTACTCAAATAAAAGTACCCGAGTGAAATCGCCGCCAGAATCACAAATCCAACGATGGAATCCACGGTCAGGCTGAACACATCGGTTACCTGAAAGGATATCTGCGAATCGGCCACCAGGCTTCGCGTAACATTGGCGGTATAAAAGGTAAAGAAAACAAAACCGGCTATGGCCAGGGTGCCCCATATCCAGTCTTTGACCGAGAGCCCTTCTTTTCTTTCCCTGCCTTTTTCACCGATCTTGGACCAGGTAAAGATCGAAATCCACCAGAAGAGGACCGAGTTGATCAGCAGGTCACCCAGTGATTTCATCACCGGGGTGGAAGCATAGGTCGCCGGATCAAACAAAGGAAATTGACGCAACTGAAAAGGGAATGGCGCGAAATAGGTCACCAGGCGCAGGAGGAGCAAGGAAGAGATAAAGAACCCGATTCCCACCCATAACCCTTTCCGGGCGATCAATCGCTCCGCCATCAGGTAGCAATAAAGCAATAGGAAGAAAACAGCGGCAAGCCGCAATCCGATCAGCCAGCCTGCATTGGGTACAATAATGGAATTGGTCTTGGCCTCCAGGTAGAACAACGGATTCCCTGAAATCGAATTGACGGGAAAATCAGTAATGCCTCCTGCAATGGAAATTCGTTCATCCCCTTTTGGGCCTGTGACAAAATCCTGGGGGAGGTAATTATTTCGGACAAAATACTTGTATTGAACAGGGATCAGGCCATAGATCACAAGCGGCAGACCTGCCTGGCTAAAACTTCGTTTGATGCAAACATAATAGCCATTGTCCAACTGCCGGAAGAAACGTCCATCCGGAAGCGTATGAAAAGAAACTGGTGGTACGACCGATTGCCTGTTCCAAAATGTCATTTCCCCGGTGGACTCGGTGGGCATGACAAAAAGATAAACACCATAGGGTTTATCCGTGAAATGATGCATATCGTCCAACTCCGTATTGCCCGACAATAACCGGTTGAACCTTGCGGTATCTCCAAGCAGCGATTCGAAATCGCGTTCCTGTTTTTGAACAAACTCTTCTAACTTTTTTCTTTCCCGGTTGACCGAGGTCCTTTCTGAAATGGATCCGACAAATAGATAGGAGAGGCCAAATAGTGCCAGGGCAAAAAGAGGCAGGTAGGGCCATTTGGAAATAATATGGTCAACTTTGGTTCTCAAATCAGCGTGGCTGCTTTTTGATCTCGTCCCAAATGGCATCCATTTCTTGCAGGGACATGGTGGAAAGGTCTTGGCCTTTCGAAAGGGCTATAGTCTCCATATCGGTGAACCTTTTAATGAACTTCTTATTGGTCCTTTCGAGGGCATTTTCAGCATCGATCTGCAAAAACCGTGCATAATTGATCAGGGAGAAGATCAGGTCACCAAATTCCTCTTCGATCTTTTCCTTTTCTCCCGAGGCTATGGCCTCCTTTAACTCGGCCTCCTCTTCTTCTACTTTCTCCCAAACCTGATCGCGGTTTTCCCACTCAAAACCTACCTGTTTTGCTTTTTCCTGCAAGCGCATGGCTTTGACCGTTGCGGGAAGTGACTTGGGTACACCTCCGATCACGGACTTCTTGCCTTCTTTTAGTTTCAGCTTCTCCCAATTCTTTTTCACTTCATCCGCATCCTCCACTTTTACATCTCCATAAATATGCGGGTGCCGGGAGATGAGTTTTTCGGAAATTCCGTCAAGCACTTCCCCCAATTCAAACTTGCCCTGCTCGGCACCGATCTTGGCATAAAAGACCAGGTGCAGGAACAAATCGCCCAATTCCTCGCGTATGCCCTTCCAATCCTCCTCTGTGATCGCATCAGCGAGTTCAAAGGTTTCCTCAATGGTCATTTGCCGCAGCGACTGAATGGTCTGCTTACGGTCCCAGGGGCATTTCTCCCGCAGGTCATCCATGATGGATACCAGCCGGAGAAATTTTTCGCCCAAAATATTGCTCATCCGTATGAATTATATGGTGAAAATACTCAGGAAGAAGAACAAGGCCATCAAAATAATGTTAATGACAAGCGCCGAAAAGTTCAATAAGATGTATTTCAGGATGGTTTTACCTCTTCGCTGCCGATAAAAATTACGCATCCCTTTATACAGATAGAAAAACCAGAGTAGAACCAGCAATACCCCGGCGATATTGAAAATCCCCCACCCTGTTATATCCTCCAACTTGGAAAAGCCCATGATAAAAAGGAGGTTGATAAAACTGAAAATATAGTGGTGGACAGTGAAAATGGCATGGTCAGCATAGTAATACTCTTTATGCCGGAAATAAAGCAGCTTCAACACGAAAGCAAATAAGGGAAGCGAGACAAATAACAGATAAGGCAACTTGTGCAATACGGCATCGGCCACATCCTTTAATGCCTGTTTGGGGCGATACCGGTATCGTGAATTGATCTCGATCTCCTTTTTCTGGATCTGTTTGCTAAACCAACCATCCCTTTCCCCGGGGGGTAAGCTTTTTTGCACCGAATCATATTCCTCCATGGATTTATAATCATTTCCGGTCACCGACATAAACCGAAAATCCTCGCTCAATTCCAGGAAATCCATAGACCGAATTGGTTTGCTGGTATCCCTGAGCAGGTTGGCCTGTTTCACCAAAAACTCGTTATCGGGGTTTAGGCGCAGTTTATCCTCCACGGTCTTCAGGATCGAATCGCGGTCATCCTGGGTGAGCACAACCGTATCATCCCATTTGATCGCCGAATCGGATTTAAAAAAAGTAAAGAAAACAATAAAGAAGAAGGCGGAAGTAAACACATACATTCTTACCGGGTTAAGGAAACTGGCTCTTTTGCCCATCATGAAACGCGAAGACAGATATCCCGGCTTAAAAAGCAGGTACCGAAGCGTATCAAAGAATTTCGAATCAAAATGGGTGATATCATAAAAGAAGTGGATCACGAGGCTCCAAAAACTTTCTTTTGGAACAATGTTTTCCTGGCCGCAAATATGGCAATAGCGACCTTGTACAGTGGTTCCGCAATTCAGGCAGTTTTTTTCGGTTCTTTCCGGAGCATGAGACATATAAGCCGTTTTGCTAAAAATAAGGAGAAAAGGAGGAAAATAGAGAAAAGCTAACGGTTAAAAGCTAACAGCTATTTGCTATCAGCTTTTGGCCATTAGCTAACAGGTTTTAGTACATTTGTCCCATGATCCACACTCCCTTAAAAGCCCTTGGCCTTGCCCTGATTTTCCTTCCCCAGGCGATCCTTGCGCAGCACTATTACCATGATATCATGGGTACCCGTGAAACCAATGCCCAAATGGAACGATTGAGCCGGGCAGGGATCACGAGTGTATCCGCTACCGGGTTTAACCAGGACAACCGGCCTGAACCGGGGTTTTCGGAGACCCAGACGATTCGTGCGGTCGCGCCCCAATGGACGATTACCCGAAGCCAGGACGAAAACCGGAGTTGGGAATCCCTTGAATTCAATGTACAAAATCAATTGATTCGCTCAGTGGACTCGACAGCTACCACCATCAATAGAACCTATTTCCGATATGATGCCGACGGACGGGTTATGCTCCTGGAAAATTCCGCCTCGGATACGGCGATGGGTATAACAGAAATGGAACAGCATCATTGGTACTATGACCCTGCGGGTTTGCCGGAAAAGATGGTAAGAATAGTAAATGGCAGGGATACCACTGAGTTTCGTTTTGTAAAAGATGAAAAGGGGAATGTGGCTGAAGAAACAACCTACAAACGCGGAAACCCCACGGAAACGATTTATTATTATTATAATGAAAATGGTCAATTGACCGATATTGTCCGCTATAATACCCGCGCCAGGCGGCTCCTTCCCGACTTTATGTTTGAATATGATGAGGCGGGACGTGTTATTCAAAAGATCACGGTGATGCCCAATCCCAAAATAGGGTATCTTATTTGGAGGTACCAGTATAATGAAAAGGGGTTAAAGGTCCGCGAAGCAAATTTCACCCGCGAGAAGAAATTGATTGGGCGAATTGATTACAGTTACGTAGACTAAAAAAATCCTTGCGAACCTTCGCGCCATTGCGTCTTCGCGATTAAAACTTCACCGCCAGGACGCCAGGACGCAATGAATGTTCAAGGAATAGGACGGATTGACAAGAGTTAAATTGACCGGGTATTAATCAAAGAATTCAAAAAGTCGCCTGGTGTCATATTCTACACCGTTCCGGTCCAGCATCGACATATATTCCTTTCTAAATGGTTGCTTTTGATGATGCCTTTCTTGATTTTCAATGTAGTTAGCGACTCTTGATACAAGTGACCTGGTATATGTGAAAGCCCCAAAGCCTTTCTGCCAATGGAATTTTTCTTTGATCCAACCTTTTTCATTAATGTACTGGGTGGATTCTACCTTTATCTCCTTCACAAAATCAGCCATGGAAATAGTGGTAGGAAACCCTACAAAAATGTGAATATGGTCTGGCATACAGTGAATGGCAATTGGCTTGGCGTTTCTACGCAATGCCAGTCCACCAATATAATGATGTAGCTCTTTTTTGTGCTCCCTTGGTATTAACGCCTGCCTCCATTTAACAGCAAAAACAAAATGAACATAAACCTGAGTATATGTATCTCCCATTTTTTCTGCAAGAATAATATCTTCTGAATTCTCAAAAAACCCGGTTTTCGCGGGGCGATTCTACGATTAAATAGGAGGCGCCTCTGGCGCCTTTGGGAAAATTCATGAATATTGGGGCTACAGGTGGGAGGCCGCTCTGCGGCCTTGCAATTTTTTTTTGATGAGGTTAGTATTGAATTCAACGAATCAACCTAAGGTTTTTCAAACTATTTGTTGCGTTGTAGATCTCTTTCTTCCTTCCGGTTAGGAGAAAATTTGAAGAGCATTTGAAAAAACGGGGAGATAAAAAACATATAGTGATAAACCTAGGCCAGGGAGCGGCCTTGGTAATTTTTTTGACGAGGAGGTTAGTATTGAATTCAACGAATCAACCATAGGTTTTTCAAACTATTTGTTGCGTTGTAGATCTCATTCTTCCTTACGGTTAGGAGAAAATTTGAAGAGCATTTGAAAATACGGGGAGATAAAAAACATATAGTGATAAACCTAGGCGCCAGAGGCGCCTCCCACCTGTAGCTTCAATAAATTAAGGAATTCCCCAAAGGCGCCAGAGGCGCCTCCTATTTGTAAAAAACCAGCCATAAAATGACTGGTTTTGTGCCCTGGGCCGGAGTTGAACCGGCACGGGCCTTGCGGCCCACAGGATTTTAAGTCCGGCGTGTCTACCAATTTCACCACCAGGGCGATAAATCTTTTTCTAAATTAAAAATCCCCCCGTTTAAACAGGAGGATTTTGAGCGGAAGACCGGGCTCGAACCGGCCACCCCGACCTTGGCAAGGTCGTGCTCTACCAAATGAGCTACTTCCGCTGATAAAGAACTAATCCCTAATCACCTTCGCTAAAGCTACGGTAACCGAAGAGGGTTGCAAAAATAAGGAAATCAATCGTTCCCGAAAAAAAATTAGCCTAAAAATTACTTGTACTTCGGAGTATAAAGAGAACTTTCCTGTACCGGGGCTTTGGTCTTTTCAAAGCGCTTGTTGTACAACATATAACAACCACCTAAGATAAAGGCCACCAGACAGGCTACCTGAAGATAGAACAGGAATGAGGACGAAGACACCCAGTTATGTGTGAAATCGCGATCCTGTACTTTCTGGAGTTCCTCGTGATATTCGGCGTGTTGGCTCATATTCTCTATTTGTGTTGCAAAAATAATGGTTCAAAATCAATTACAAACCCTGTGTCTTTACAATTTCCCGGAAAATCCGCCTTTTCCGGACAAAATACTGCCATACCAGGTTACCGGGATAGACCCCCTCGGGTACTCCCCCCTTTCGTTGGGGGAAAACACTGGCTCCCTGCCCCAGAATTACCCATTTGAAAAAGGCAATATGGGCCCTGACCACCGCCTTAAAATATCCCCCCTGCCCGGCCAATAAACCCTTCCAGGCCGATACGCCATCCAGGGCCATCCGAAAGGGCAGTTTCCACCATTTGACCGCCCAGGGCCAGTTCTTATATAACATGATCAGGTTGTTCCTGAAATTCAAAAAGGTCTTAAGGGTATTTCCATGGGGAAGGGTCCCCCCTCCTACATGATAAACCACGGATTCGGGACAGGAATAGATCCGGTAACCTGCCAGGTGCATCCGCCAGCACAGGTCGATCTCTTCCTGATGGGCAAAAAAGAATTCATCAAATCCCTTCATTTCATGATAAACAGCGGCCCTGACAAACATGGCTGCCCCGCTGGCCCAAAAGATGGGGGCCGCCTGGTCATATTGCCCCTTGTCTTCTTCCAGGGTGTCAAATACCCGGCCTCGGGCAAAGGGATACCCATAACCATCGATCCATCCTCCCGCAGCACCGGCATATTCAAATAGCTTCTTATCATGGTAGGCTTTGAGCTTGGGTTGACAGGCAGCGATACCATGATCCGATTCCAGCAAACGAATAACCGGTTGTATCCATCCCGGACTTACCTCCACATCTGAATTCAGCAAGACATAATAATCGGCTTTTACCAGGGCGAGTGCATCATTGTATCCTTTAGCAAACCCACCATTCTTTTTAAACCGGATGAGTCGGATAGACGGGAATTGTTGATCCAAAAAAGAGATCGAATCATCCGTAGACGCATTGTCTGCGATCACGACCTCGGCGATCCCTTCTGCGGAGTGAACGACAGCAGGCAGGAATTGTTCCAGGAATTTCCTTCCATTGAAATTCAGAATAACGATCGCCACCTTGGGTTGTAATGGATTCAACGGGTAAAATAATTTGATCAAAAATAACTATCCTTCCTAAATTCGAAATATGTTTCAATCCTTTTGGAATTGGAGGACCCTGCTGGCCCTGGTAGCCATGATCATCGTTACGGGTACCATTTTTTACTCCAAATACCTGAGTGAAAAGATTGATCGCGAAGAGAAAGCCAAAGTAACCGCCTTCGCGGAATCACTTAAGATAAAGGCTTTATCCAACGATGAAAATGTGATCCGGTTTACCAACCAAATTGCGGTGGATAATACGGAGATCCCGATCATTGAAACGGATGAAAAGGATAATCCCTCCGGCATATATACCAACCTCGACTCCCTGAAAGTAGCCAATGATACCCAGTATCTGCGAAAAAAGGTGGCGGAGTTCAAGTCTATCCATGATCCGGTTAGCGTAGAGATCACAAACGAACCGGTCACCTACAACAAATATTATTACGGGAATACCCGCCTGCAACAGGAAGTTCGATATTACCCACTGGTACAACTCCTGATCGTTGCCTTATTTATTCTCGTGACCATTCTTGCTTTGCGCAGCAGTTATCGTTCTTCGCAGAACCAGGTTTGGGCCGGTATGGCGAAAGAAACCGCTCACCAACTTGGTACACCGGTATCCTCGCTGGAGGGCTGGGTGGAGATGATGAAACAGGACCCCAACAATGAGAAGATCGTCACCGAACTGGAAAAAGATGTAAACCGACTACGCCTGGTTTCTGATCGATTTGGTAAGATCGGCAGTATCCCCCACCTGGAAGAAAGGGATATCATCGCCCAGGTACAGGAAATGATGGAATACATGAAGAAACGGGCCGCCGGAAAGGTCCAATTCTCGCTCAATACTCATGGCGAAACCAGCCTCACCGCCCCTATCTCAGGCCCGCTGTTCGATTGGGTGATCGAAAACCTGCTCAAAAATGCCCTCGATGCACTGGAAGGGAAAGGCGCTATTCATGTGGATATCCATAAACACCATCAGGATATCCAGATCGATGTATGTGATACGGGCAAAGGAATTAGCAAACAGAATGTCGCCCGCATCTTTAAACCCGGTTTTACCACCAAGAAACGCGGTTGGGGACTGGGGCTCAGTCTCTCCAAACGGATAATGGAACAATACCACAAGGGTGAGATCTTTGTAAAAAGCTCTGAACCCGGAAAAGGAACCACGTTCAGAATTGTTTTGAAAGCCGCAAATCCTTAATTTTGCCGTCCCTTAACCTGAAAGGGTTGAATTGGGGCCCGGGTGGCGAAATTGGTAGACGCACCACCTTGAGGTGGTGGCGCTGGAAACGGCGTGCTGGTTCGAATCCAGTCCCGGGCACAAAAAAACCTTCAGCAAAACTGAAGGTTTTTTTTATTCAATATTTCTTTAGATACTGCTTCGCAACCTTACCCCAGGTTTTTATTACATCATCCTTCCATTTTCCTTTTGAACTGGCGGCAGGTAATAGCACAGAGCAGGTCTCATTCTTATCTGATACCGACCAGGCTACCCAGCTTATTTTTCGATCATCCATCCAGGTAACAAAGGCCTCCCACTCTTTTTCATCCAAGGGCCCATCGCCTGTGGCTTCCATACCGGCACATTCAGAAACAAAAATGGGCAGACCGGCTTTGATGGCCTCATCTGTCCGGTCACGTAACCATTTCTTATGGGTACCAGCATAAAAGTGCATGGTGTACATCAAATTGGAATAACCCTTTATGGGGTCTGCGGCAGGCAATTGAAGGTCCTGGTCCCATTTGGGTGAACCCACTAAAATAATATTATCCGGGTCATGCTTTCGTATGGATGCGATCACTTTTTCTGAATATGCTTTCACTTCGGGCCATGTTTCATAATCGGGTTCATTGAAAATTTCCCAGATGACATGGGGATTGTTACCATAGTCTGCTGCTAACCGGGCAAAAAAATCAACAGCCTCTTTCTCATGAATATTGTGGTCATGCCAATCCACTATGACATATACATTCTCCCGGATACAAGCATCGATCAACCGGCGCATCAGTTTTTCTGAATGTCCTGGTAATTTGAGATAACCACTGTCATTGAGTTCTATTCCCATAGAAGCACGAACCACCGTACAGTTCCACTGCGTCACCAATTCATGAACGGCCTCTTTATTATAAAAACGCGGCCAAAGGTTGTGCCAGCCAAAACTCATGCCGTGCAATACAACCGGCGCCCCCTTTTCATCTACAAGCTGTGTGCCTTTTACCGACAATGCCCCATGTTCCTTAACAGGCTGTCCAAAAACGGACAGAAAAAGAACGGCAAACAATAAGGTCAATAGTGTATTTCGCATGATCGATTAATTTAAGGGTGTTAGTTTAATCGCAAAACCGCCTCCGGGGGCCACATGGAATGAATATTTTCCGGGTGTAAGGGTTCTTTCTTCCTGCACATAATCCGAAGCATCACGGGAAGCATTTATCCCATCCCGAAAAATCAGCGCCCGGTAGTTTCCTGAAGGTAGAAAAGAAAGATCCAATTCCAGATCTCTTTCTGTCCAGTTACTCAACGCACCGATATACCAATTCTGCCCTTTTCTTCTGGCCATAACGACATACTCTCCAAAGCGTCCATCCAGGGCCCTGGTTTCATCAAAAATGGTAGGCACCGCACTCAAAAAGTCTGTGCAGGCCTGTTCTTTTGTATAAATGGTGGGATTATCGGCCAACATTTGCAAGGGAGATTCGTAAACGATAAACATGGCCATCTGGTTACATCGGGTACCCAGGCTTTGTGGGAGGGAATTACTTGGTACCGCATTTTTGCGTGTACGATTTCGAAATGCACCAGGTGTATAATCCATGGGGCCTGCCATCATGCGAATAAATGGAAGGCGCACCGCATGTTCGGGTACGCGGTCATCAGCACTCCATTTCATGTATTCCATTCCCCTGACTCCTTCAAAATTGATCACATTAGGCCAGGTCACCTGCAATCCCTGTGGTGCAAACATGCCATGAAAATCCAGTAAGAGGTGGTGCCTGGCGGCTACAGAAGCGATCTCGTAACAGGACTTAATGGCCTTTTGGTCATTGCGGTCGATAAAATCAACCTTGAACCCTTTTACTCCCATCGCGGCGAATTCCGTGCAATACGCTTCAAGGTTACGCGTAATGGCATACCAGGTAGACCAAAGTATGATGCCCACATTTTTACCTTTGGCATAATCAATGATGCCCTGAAGGTCAATCGATGTATTTCGCTTAGTCAGGTCCAAATCTTCACTCCACCCTTCATCCAGTATCACATATTCCAGCCCGTTGCGGGATGCGAAATCGATATAATGTTTGTATGTTTCTGTATTGATGCCGGCTTTGAAATCTACTCCGGTAATGTTCCAGTCATTCCACCAGTCCCAGGCAACTTTCCCGGGTTTTATCCAGGTTGGATCTGTGATTTTGGAGGGTTCTGACAATTGCTGCACCAGGTCATTATTGAGCAGTTCAGCATCACGATCACTGATGGCAATAACCCGCCAGGGAAAATTGCGGGTACCACTGGTTCGGGAAATATACTTCTCCCTGGCTGTCACCGCATAATTGATCCAGTACTTCGGCCCTGCCTCTTCCTTGGCTGGATAAGGAGCAAACACCCCTTTCAGGGCATTAGGTCCGGATCCATCCTTCTGAATAAACATGGCCGGATAGTCCTGAACATCTGCTTCGAGCAATACAGCTTTGAGGGAATCATTCACCACCACCATCATAGGGAGATAAGCCAGCGTATCTCCTGGAAAAGCTGATACTGGCAACTGGGTATAGAATTCTTCAAACGCACAGGAATATCTTTCGCCTTGACGTATATCTGATGTAAAAGGAATAAACAGGGTTTTATCTCCTTCAAATTTAAACTGCACATTTTCCTGCATCACTACCTGCTCGTTTTGTTTCCTGGTCACAAACCGATAGGCCACTCCATTGTCATAGGCCCGAAAAATTATACTGTAGTCACCTTTGCACACCAGTTCCATTTCATTGAAATGGTTCTTTACAAAAGCCTTTTTGTAGGCAACCGTTCGGATCGTATCTGAAACAGTCCTGTTTTTAACCTTTACCACTTGTCCGGTGCCAGGGTAAATATCCCAACCCGGTCCTTCCAGGGAAAGGGGGGACGACTCGAGGATCCTTACCCCATCGTGGGTGACGGACCATTTAATAACACCATCAAATACAACCTGAATCTGGTTCCCTTTGTCGGGTGAACTTAGTTGCCATGTTTTTTGCTTTTGTGCCTGTACCCCGGTCAGGGTCAACAAAAAAAAGGTGCTGAGTACAGCACGTAATAATTTTCTTTTCATCCTATTTCCATTTCATGAATGATTGAATGACTGGCACCAGTTCCGCTGCGATCTGCGCATGTTCCTCTACGGAGGGGTGGTAGTCACATCCGCCAATGTAGGATTTCTCAAAAACATGAAACCTGATTTTCCACTCCCCCTCCCCTGTTTGTTGTTCTACCACAGCTTTTAGGCTTGACCGATGGAATTCACGGAGCCGCATGTCTGCCATGGGACTGCTGAGTAATAAGATCTTTGCTTTGGGATAATACGCCCGGATACGTTTTACAAACAGGATATAATTGCTTACAAAGCGGGCAGAATCCTGAATGCCATCATTTTGTCCCAAACAAACCGTCACCAGATCAGGTTGATATTTACTAAAATTCCATTGAACTGTGTCATTGCGCATGCTCACCTTATCATATACCTGGGGCATCAGGATTTCCATATTGCAGCAACTCCGTATCAACCCGATTCCGGAAACGGAAGAAAGATGCACATTGGCATTCAGGTTTCTGGACATCACCGAACCATAACTCAGCCAGGCATTGTGTTGGTCCTGCCATTTCCCTTTTCCGCAAGGGATACCGGAAAGATCAGCACTGGCCCCACAGGTAATGGAATTTCCAATACACTCGATTCTTCGCTTGGGGGCCTTGGCTGGTTTCACCAAACTTGCACAGCGGATACCGGCAAACTCCAGATATCCGATATTGGCCTCTGTATTCTTGCAAAGGATGACCGTGTGGATTTCCGAACTGCTCAACCATGCCTTTACAGATATAGTATCCCTTTTGCCCTTGGTTTGCATCCGGATCTCGCGGCCATCGACTACGAGCTCGATATAATTCTGGTTGCTTCCCCAAAGTTGTTCGTCCTGGAGATAGATAAGGGCCTCCTCGCCTTTAAACCGAAAAGAAACGGTAACACCCGGTTGCCAGAAACGGGGCATTTGCGGATTGGTAAAGTCAATACGCCCCATATACCGTATGTGCGAATCTGTGGGGTCATAATATTTCAGGTCGGCTGCATTGGCCTGACTAAATATTATAGTTAACAAAAAAAAGGCAAATACACGTTGTAGCTGAGCAATCCGTTTCATGATCGGTTCCTTATTTTAATTTCACCACCACTTTCTTACCGGTGTAATTGATTTTTTTACCAGGCGTTCCTGACAAGTCAAAACCGGAAGGCTTATCCGGGCTGATCAGTTTAATATAAAAAACACGGTTCTTTAACATGCCCTCAAATTCACCCGACCGGTCACCAATGGTCAATGTTTTAGTTGACTGGTTATAGGTAAATTCAATCTGTGCACACTTTTCTTTTTCATAGTTATAATTGACCCCTTCGTCTTCGTACAAGGTAAAGGAAGCATCTTTTCCTCCATAGACATACACCGTAATCGGATCGGCTGGTTTCTCATCGGTATACTGCAGCGCGGGTCCGGCGGGAAGAATGGATCCTTCTTTTACAAACACGGGCACGCGTTGATAAGGCGCATCGGCCTGAATGGTTTGTCCCCCGGCATGGTATTTTCCGGTATAAAAATCATACCATCCCTGTCCACCAGGAAGGTAAACGGATCGTGATGCTGCGTGATACTGATACACTGGATTGACCAACAAGGAAGGCCCACACATGAATTGATCGGAAACGGACCAGGCTGCCCGGTCGAGCTTAAAATCCATATTCAACCCACGTAACAGTGTATAATCTTTGTGATAGGCCCATCCCGCAAGCGAATAATAGTAAGGAAGTAACCGATACCGGAGTTGGCTATAAAATAACATGCTCTGATAAGCGGGATGTCCTTCCGGGGAAATATTAAAAGGCTCGCGTAATGGAAACTGTCCATGTGAACGGAACAAAGGCAGGAAACTCCCCCATTGATACCATCGAGTTTGCAATTCGCGCCATTCTTCTTCATCGCTCTTGTCCATGGGCACTTTGTTGTAACGCGTCTCGGTGGCAAACCCACCAATATCCAGGGTCCAATAAGGCAAGCCCGACATGGAATAATTCAGCCCGGCAATGATCTGGGTTCGCATATCTTCCCAACGCGCACCGATATCGCCACTCCAGATACTGGCGGCATAGCGTTGTGAACCGGCAAAAGCAGAACGTGTCAACAGAAATACCCGTTTAGAAGGATCACTTCCTCTTTGCCCCTCATAGATACCCCTTGCATTCATCAGTGGATAGGCATTCATGTACTCCGCAGCAGTTCCGCCCGCCAGCGGTTGCATCTGTTGTTTTCTTTTCTCGGGAGATACATTGGATAAGATATCCGGTTCGCTGGCATCCATCCACCAGGCATCTACCTTCTTGCTAAACAAGTTTTTCTCTAATAAAGACCAAAACCCCTGACGGGCTTTTTCATTAAATACATCGTAAAACGTGGATATATAACCGGGGCCAACCCAGTCTTTCTGGCGGTCGGCAATGTTGCGGGTATAAAGCCATCCATTTTTCATAAACGCCTCGTAATTCGGAATGCCTTCATAGAACTTTGGCCATACAGAAATCATGAACCGTGCATGGTATTTTTCATGCAGGGTTGCGATCATGCTGTCGGGTTGTGGGAACCGCGCAGGGTCAAATGACTGGCTGCCCCACTCATTTTCTTTCCAATAAAACCAGTCTTGTACAATATTGTCAATAGGAAAACGACGTTTCCGAAAATCAGCGACCGTATTCAGTACCTCGTCTTGTGATTTATATCTTTCCCGGCTTTGCCAATAACCCATGGCCCAACGGGGAACGATGGGTGCTTTACCAGTCAGGCTACGGTATCCCTTGATTACTTCATCGGCATCGGCGCCCTGAACGAAATAATAATCAATTTGGCGGGCGGCTGAGGATAGAAAAGCAAACGTGTTTACAGCCTCATCCACCGGAGGCGGCAGGAATTGCGCCGAAACATATGATTCTCCTCCATCCGGAATCCATTCCAGAAGGATATTGTATTTCTTTCCTTTTTCCATGACCAGGTCAAAAAGCGCTGTACCCGGATTCCAGGCCTGACGCCATTTATCAAAAGTCAATTTCCCATCCACAAAGGCTTTGAAATAGCCTCCATAAGTGAACCGGAATTGATAGGGTCCTGTTTGTCCGGCAGATATTTTTCCTTCCCAAACGATCTTCCCTGTAACGGGTTTGAATTCCTTAGGCATTTTGCGTAGCAGGTCGTTGAGATAGGGATAATCAATTTCGGATTCTGCTTTTTCAAAAAGCAGTTGCCCAGGCTCATTTTTATCATTGTAATACGAGGCAGTCAGCCAACCAGCCTCTCCATGCTTGCTTTCCAGTTGGAGTGCATATAGAGGTCGAAGGGGACGCACATCGCCGGCTTCTCCATATGAATAATTATCCCAGAGAACACCATAATTCTTGCTGGATAACAAGAAGGGGACGGCTACTTCCGTATTGTTTTGAAAGAAAATGGTTTTTCTCCCCTTATAATTCCAAACATCATCCTGGTGCTGGCCCAGGCCAAAATAAAATTCGTTGGGTTCGGAAGAAAAATATTGGGTCAGTTTATACAAAGGTTTTCCTTCTTCCATTACAGGAACAGCAACCCGGCCCTGGTTTCTTTTTTCCGCGAGAATGGTTTCTCCCGTCTTATTCAGGAAGGTAACGGCACCCGAACCCAAGTGGATCTTTACACGAAGCTCTTTGCCGATAAGTTCTACCTGGTGCTCACCTTGTACCAATTGAAATTCCGTGGGTGCGGGAGTCATCGTGACCACTTCGCTTGGCCCAGTGGTCAGCACCACACCCGGAGCGGCGGTAACACGCACGATCTGGTCGTTGACCCATTGAATGCGGACGATTCCGATGTTGCCCGACATGGAAAGATCAAGATATACGATTACACCATCAGAGGTAGCCGTATACCTGGGAGCCTGGCCCAAGACACCCACCAGGGTGATCAGGGAAAAGGCCATCCCCAAAAAAAACTTCTTCATATTGGTCGCTTTGAAAGGTTATGATCACGGTTTTGCCACCACCACAAATACAGCAGCCCTTGCTGGTACCGACACCCGAATTCCATTGGATGTTGGAGCAGAGTTGGGACTTAATACTTTATAATTTGCCGGGCCTCCTGCCGCCAAAGTAGTACCCGTTCCATTGACCAGGGTCTTTCTCGAAAATTCACCATTGTCTCCACCACCTGTCAAGGTATAATAGTAGAAGCGGCTTCCCTTTTTGAAATTCTTGATCACGATCTCTACGGTCTTTGGATTGGCGGATTTATTCACCAATGATACGCCAGTTTCCCCAGAACTAAAGGAGGAAGCATAGGATACTATATCTGCCTGACTGGAGGTGGAGGAGACCAATCGGTCACCCAAATATTTTTGAAAGAAATACATATGGTAAAAGGCCGGTCTTGGGTTCCACTTGGGTACCCCATCGGGCTCATCTCCATTATTAAACATTCCATGGTCGTCGCCATTGCTCCATCCATTGGCGAGGTCCCATCGGGCTGTGAGTCCAAATTTATTCTTGAGTGATTCACCCAGCACCATCACGGCATGCAAACCGTTGATATGGGAAACAGCTTGTTTGGATCCGGAGGAAAATATATTCCACTCACCCAGGATCATGGGTTTTTGTGCGATCCCTGCCCCGGTAATAGTTTGCTTCACATAATCCATCATGGTTTGTGTAACAGGTATGGGGGTGTTCAGGATCACATCCGCATTGGCATTGGTCAGGTAGGGTGTATAGTAATTATGTACGATATAAAAGTCCGGGGAATTTCCGGCTGCGGACAATAAACCACTATTCCAGTTGGTAGCGGTAGGCGTCCACCAGGATAATGGGGCGGATTCTGACATCACTGCGCCGATATAAATGGTCTTTCCGATCTCCTGTGCTGCTTTGCGCATGGAATCCGCATAGACTTTAAAGTGTTGGCCATAGAGTTGGCCGGAAAGGAACTCGGGCTGTCCATCCTGATTGGTGGCTGTATTGATGCGATACCCGGCTTCCCAATCACCAAAATTCTCATTACCGATCTCCCAATACTTTGTGCGCCCATTATCATATCGTACCCAATCAGCGGCAAGATGGGCGGCGCTGGCTACCGGGTCAGGACCGGTTCCATAGCGGGCATATCCATAATTGATCGTGATCATGCCCTTGTTGCCAGTAGTTTGAAGCATACTGTAGTAATTGTCCACTGAAAAGGTCCAATTGCCTGTATTCTTTCCATACCAAAACCCGGCTGGAGATGAGCTTCCATTAGCCTGTACCAATTGGGCAGGCGCATCGGCAGGTGGGGTATTGGGTTGGCCATTCCAGAAAAACACATCGCTGATACTTCCACCCGGGAAACGAATGATATGGGGATGTAATTCAGTGATATGGGTAAGAAGGTCTGGCTCCGACACCATCTGACCCATCCAGAGATTTGAATTATTCGCGGCAAAGGAACGGGGAATTTTGGTGATGACATTACTTCGGTCAACCGTGACTGTTACACCGGCCGCTGTGGGTACGGTGGTGTTGGTAAAGGTACTGGGCAGGGTAAAATTTCGGGGCTCCCAATCATCCAGAAAAAAACCGATGGTGGAAGCCAGCGCCGGGTCAACCTGCGGATTGACGGTGGTCGTGTCTCCCGGATCAGTCGGGATTTGGGTACTGCTTTTCTTTTTGCAGGCATCGAGTATGGGCCAGCAACACAAGAGGGTAACGGCAAGCAGGAGAAAATGGATCGTTTTCATATATCAGTTCCTTTAATGATATTCTTTTAGTAATTCAAGCATGGCCCGGGTATTATGATAGGGACATTTCCAAAACCCGGCTTTGTCTTTTTTCATAATCGTATGATCCAGCATGACTCCCCAATACCACTCTCCTGCTTTTTTATCCTTAATAAAATCCTGGATAAATTGCCAGGTCTGACGCATATTGAAGAGGTATTTTCCGGTTCCACTTTGTTTATAAGCATGATAAAAACCCAATAAGGCTTCTGCCTGAGGCCAGGAATGTTTTTCCATGACAAGCTGTTGGGTCTCCGGATCAAATTCATACCAAAGCCCTCCATCCTCATCCAATCCTCTGGCTGCGGCATCGGTAATGCGTACCGCCAATTGATTGAAATGATCCTCCCATCCTTTGTCTCCAATAGCCGTTGCACAATAAGGCAATAACCAGGCCGCTTCTATATCGTGACCATAAGAAATGAGTTTTGACTTCGATTCCCAGTCATCGTTAAAAAACAAGTGCAGGTGCCCGCTTACGGGATCGACAAAATGCCGATCAAATAATGCCAGCAGATTTTGCACCCGTTCCATTAAGGCCGCATCAGGCCAGACACTATACAAATTTGCATAGGCCTCTACTATATGCAGGTGGGTATTCATGGTCTTCCGTTCATTCTGGTCTTTTTCACTCAACCGAAGATCTCCGATCTCTTCCCATTGGCGGGTAAAGGCCTCGATATAACCATTCTTTTCCCTGTCAAACCCATGTTTTTCGATCAGGCGATATAACTCGATGGCCAGCTTGAGTACGGTGGGGTCATGACTAATGCGATAGTATTCAGACAACCCGTATACACAGAAGGCCAAACCATAAACCTGTTTTTTCCCATCCAGGACATTGCCTGTGCGTCCGACGGACCAATAAACACCGCCCCATTCTTTATCTAAAAAATCACGGGTGATCCCTTTTAGGGCCAGTTCAGCCATGACCTTATACTCTGGTTTTCTTGAATATCCATAAGCAGCAGAAAATGCCCAGAGCACTCGGCTATACATGACGATTCCACGCGGGGCGGAAGGATCAGGCGTATCTTGAAAATTGACCGAACCAAACAGGTTTCCCGTTTCAGGATCCACCACCTGGCGCAGCCAATAGCTTAGGATACTGTCTAACTCGGCAGACAATTCTTCCCGCGTAATGGGAAGTTCCTTTTTCTCTTTTTTGGTCAGGGCTTCCATTATTTTGTCAACGTAGATCCATTGCCTTTTTCAGAAGCGGTGGATAATTCTGAAAGATTTTTCTCTATTAATTGATTCAACGTTTGCACAGAAGCGGCCGAGCTATGTCCATCCGGCGCGGTATGCATTACATAATCCAATAAGCGATCAACCGTGGAAGTCGCCACATGCATTCTGGTGTCGGATGAAGCATAATAGATAAAGACAGTCTCATCCTCATCCACGATCCATCCATTGCTGAACAATACATTGGAAACATCACCGGTCCTTTCGTCGCCTTCAGGCGCCAGAAAATAACCGGCCGGTTTATAAATCACTTTGGTGATCTCTACCAGGTCAGTCATAAACATATAAAGTACATATCTCAGACCTGCTGCCGTATTACGAACCCCATGGGCCAGGTGTAGCCATCCTTTTTCGGTTTTGATCGGTGCCGGGCCAAGTCCGTTTTTCATTTCATATACCGTATGATAAACCCGGGGATCGATCACGGATTCTTCCTGGATCACTGCCGGGTTCATGCACTTACTCAGGCCAAATCCGATACCGCCGCCTTTACCTGCTTCTATGAATTTATCTTGTGGTCTTGTGTAAAAAGCATATCGGTCATTGTAATATTCCGGATGAAGCACTACATTTCGTTGCTGGGGAGACGGGGTCTTTAAATCAGGCAAACGTTCCCAGTTGATCATATCTCTTGTCCGGGCGATACCACATTGGGCAATGGCGGCAGACTGGTCGGAAGCAGGAGCTTCCGGATCACGACGTTCCGTGCAAAACAAGCCATAGATCCAGCCATCTTCATGCTGGATAAGCCGCATATCATAAATATTCGTATCGGGGTCTTCAGTCTCCGGCATATTCACCGGATAATCCCAAAAACGGAACTGATCGATCCCGTTGGGACTTTCGGCCACCGCGAAAAAAGATTTTCGGTCGGCACCTTCTACACGGGCTACTAACAGATATTTTCCATTCCATTTGATGGCCCCTGCATTCAATACGGCATTGATCCCAAACCGTTGCAGTAAGGAGGGATTTGAATCCGGGTTCAGATCGTATCTCCAAAACAAAGGTGTATGGGCAGCTGTTAATATCGGATGCCTGTAGCGCATCACTATTCCATTCCCTGATTCCTCCAACTGCCTTTCATTCTTTCGCATGATCAGCGATTGATGTGCCTTTTCCATGGCGGCCAGACGGCTGTAAAAATTCTCTTGCATAAAAACGAATTAAAAATTCAATCTTCCAATTTATCCCACCAGGTTTTCTTCAGAATCAGGATGATTATTAATAAAATAATGACCGTGACCACCAAAGGAAGGTGCATGGATAATACGATATACATAGGGAGGATCGTCATGCAGAGCTGGGCAATGATCCCCAGTACCACATTGAACATATCCAATTTGAAACGACGATTAGGTTCAAAACCAGGCTGCTCCAAAACAACCTGGTCATGTACCGGTTTCCAGAAGCCCCAGGGGCGGACTGTGGAATAGAACTTTTTCAAGGTCTCCATATCCGTAGGCGGTGCCATGAACGTGCCAGCAATGCTACCGATCACTGAAAGGAGGAATAACAAGGGGAAATAATACAGGAACTCGATTCCGGTGAATAACCGTGAAAAGACCAGGGCACCGGCAATACCTGTCAACATTCCCCAATAGAACCCATTGGCATTAAACCGCCACCAATACCATTTCAACACATTGGCAGCGATATAGCCTCCATACAGGGCTGAAACAATCCATTGGAGGATGCTATTCACATCTTTGGCGAAAAATCCAAGTACCACACCGATCGCCACCACTACCACTCCTACGATATAATTCATCCGGATCACAGAGCGGGTGGATGCTGTGGGGTTGATGTGTTTCAGGTAAATATCATTGACGATATAGGCCTGGGCGGCATTCAAAGTGCCGGAGAATGTGCCCATGAAAGCTCCTAATAAGCCGGTAAGCACCAATCCAAGAATACCCACGGGAAGAAAATTATTAATGGCGCCGGGAAGTATCCGTTCAAAATCAACACCCCCACTTCCGTTGCTTAAATTCAGTTGGTTAAAATACAATAACCCTAATACGGTCAATCCGATCACCATCGCATACCTCACGGGCAATAAGACGATAGATACAAAACCCGTCATTTTAGAGGCTTCTTTGGGAGAGCGGGTAGAAAGGATCTTCTGCATATCATAATTGGGTGCAGGTCCGGCCCCTGCCGCAAATACTCCTTTGAACAACATCATCATAAAAAGGAGGCCAAACAGATCATACCCGTCATCCTTGATCTTCTGGTTGGCAGACTCAACGATGCCACCCCAGTCAAGACCCAGGTTCCAGCCAAAGAAAGGATCTGACCAACCCTTTGGCACATTCAATGATTGTCCATCCAGATGGATCATCGCGATCACCGCGATGGCGATAGAACCAACGGTCATGATCGCATACTTGATAAGATCACCCAATACAATGGAATGCATACCCCCCAGAATGGAATAGAACATGGCAAACAAAGTAAAGATGATACCATAGAAATGCGGGACATATTGAGGGGAAACAGAGAAAGGAATATAGTCTTTCACCAAATCCCAGGGAACAAAAATTTCAATGAATTTTCCGAGTCCGATAAACCCGTAGGCCAGGAAACCCAGACATCCGATCAGGGCAAAAGCCACCACAATGCTGTGCGAACCTTTAACCCCTCGTCCAATGGCCCCAAACCTGGTAGCGAGCCACTCGGCTCCGGTATTGGCATTGGAACGACGGAGCCATTTACTCAGGTACATCATATTGAAGACCTGATTGAACACAGGCCATAACCAGGGTATCCAGATACTTTTCACGCCATAAACAAAACAAAGGGCCACCATCCACATCGTCCCACTGATATCAAACATATCCGAAGCATCACTCAGCCCAAGCATATACCAGGGTAATTTCTTTCCTCCCATCAGGTAACTCTCCTTGTTCTCCCTTGCCTTACGACGCAGGAACCAGCCCAACATCAGCATGGTGATCAGGTAAGCAACAATGATACTTATATCGATCCAGGTCAAATGCATGCAGGTATTTTATGGGTGCTTAAGATCATTTTAACTATCACTGATACAGGTTTACTTTTTTAGCGTCCTTTTCAAAATAGGTCCTTTCCAATTCATAGAATTTTTTGAAATCCGCCTCGGAAACCTGTCCATGATAAGGCGCATAATAATGCATTTTTCGCGTATCCGCCATCATTCCATGGTTCCTCCACACGAGCACCCAGGCTATCTTGTTTTCCCCAATGGCATCCACCAGGGTCTTGGTCCACCATTCAGGATAAGGAATGGCTTCGTAACCCGTCTCCGCCAGGGCGAATAATTTGTTCTTCTCATCTGCGATTTTACTGATGATATCCAGTTTGGCTTTTGTCTGAACAGCAAACCAGTTTTCCTTGGCGGAGTCGCCATATTGGTACGTATCAAAACTCAGGGCATCACATTTATCATCCCCCGGGTATCGCTCAAGGAATTCTTCGGCGTTGTTAAATTCTCCTCCTGTATTGTACACCCAAAGCAGGTTATGCAATTTCTTTTCTTCTGTCAGGTAATACCAGGTGAACCGCCAAAGGGTCTGGTATTCAAAGGGGGTGCAATGGGTTTTGCCCCACCAGAACCAGCCACCGGTATGTTCATGAAAAGGCCGGAAGAGAACGGGGATCATTTCCCCCTTGGATCCCTTGAGAGAAGAAAGGAACCCGGCAACGCGATCAAGCCATTCTTTGTATAAAATATGATTACTTCCTCCGGGGTTAACGGAAGCAACAGATCCTTTAGTTGTATCCCATGCTCCGGCAGGAGCACCAAAAGGACTCGCGAGGTGCCAACTGATCGTGATCACGCCTCCTCTTTCATAACCCTGACGAATAAATTGTTTCATTTTTTTAAAGGGTACACCATCCAGATTGACATCCCCTTTTTCAATCCCCCCAAGGTCCCAACCATAAATGCCGGGGTAATCCCCAGCCGTTTCCAATATATCACTTCTGTTTTCTTTATACCTCCACTCTACGCCATAAGCCAGGTCATCCTGGTGACCAAAAAGATAGCCTTTCTGCGAAAGTTTTTTCAGGTTCCGAAATAACTGTACCGTTTCGTGTGTGGCATTTTTATCTGCAGGCAATTCCTGCTGCGCCTGACAGGCATAGCCTGGCAGGATGGCGATCAGACAATAAACGATAAAAACCTTTTTCATGTGTAATACTATTTTGTCAACCGTGAGGTACAGGAATATACAATATCCCAGGTACTTTTGTCCGTATCAAAAACTGAATTCAGGCCTTGTTCTTCTACAGGCGGATCGCCCAGCCAATCATCGCCCTTTGACCAGAGTAATTGCTTATGAGAGGCTCTGCCGATTCCACTAAAGGCCCAAAAATTGACACCTGAAACCGGACCCTTCTCCGCCATATCTTTTAATAAAAAATCAAATACAAAGGAATAATAACGATCACGAAATGCCGTGGTGGACCCCGGATCAAACGCATGCCCATCTCTGGGCAGTCCGAATTCCTCGATCACCAGCGGTTTGCCGATCGCCTTCGCCACTTCCTGGTGACGACGGATATAGTCACCCGTTTTCAACAACACATTGTCAAATCCAGCGGCAATGGCCGTATCACGAAACCAACTCCAGTTCTTTGGCCAGATATGTATGGTGAGATAATCAATAGCCGGGTCCTCATGGACCTTTTGAAAATTTTCCATGGTTTCACTTCCCATCTCTCCTTCCGATCCGGTGGTGACCAGATGGTTCTTATCCAGGTTATGAATAAGGGAAGCTGTGTGATGAATAAAATGACGATAGGCATTGATGGCGTGGGGACGCATGGGACGAGGCTCGTTGGCGATCTCCCAGGACATGATGGCCGGATCTTCGGAATATTTTAGTCCGGTCAAAGGATTGACTCGATTGACCAGTTTCCGAAGTTGGGCTTCATATTGCTGCATACAGGGCAGACAGGCATAGAACTGGCTCACATAATCCCGCATTTCATCCCAGCTAAGTTTTCGCCGAAGGATGGAATCGGGTATCAAACCATTCCAGTTAAGGTATTGTAAAAAACCACCACTCCATTCCCAATTGTTACTGATAAAGAGGACGGCCTTCATCTGGCGTTTGTTCATTTCCGCCAGGAGAAAATCCAAACCCTGAAGCAGGTCTTCATTGAATACGCCCTGCTTAGGTTGAAACGCGGGTTCCACTCTGGGTACGCCATTGATCTGGCCTGCACCTTCAGCACCGGCAAGTACCCGAAGGTTACTCACTCCCATCGAAACCAGAAAATTCAGTTCCTGCTCTATTCTTTTTTTTCCGGCAGGATTATTTCCGATCAATCCACCATACCAATAATTCACGCCCACATACCGGTAGGGTTGATCCCCCACCATAAACCTGCCGTTTTTAACGGTAACAAATGGAGTCGCTCCGGAGCTGTCAAACCCTAAACCCCAAAAAAGCGCCACCATTAATATGTATCTCATTTTAATCATGGTAAAAGAAAAGCCATTTCTGGCATCGCAAAGGCGTTCAGAAACGGCTATTTCTATTGACTGCTTATGCCAAACTATCACCCCCGTGTGAACGGGATAATTATTTAAAGAAAATGATGTTATCAAAAAAGATCGTCTTACCTGCATCAAATATCTGGAAGGTCACATTGTTAATGGGGTTGATACCCGCATAGTTCGTGGCCAGTTCGTATTTGAAATAGGTCCATTTATTGGCTGGTATGGTAATTACTTTTACATTGGACCAATTAAGGAAGAACTGAACGTTCTTATCTACATCGGCTCCTTTTGCCCAAAAGGCAAAGTATTTATACCCGCTGACGTCAATTGAACCACCATTGCCTAACTGCATACCACCCCAGGCACCACCCGGGTCATAGGCAGCTTTCAGGCCGTTGGTTCCGGTGATCTTGTCTTCCGGAGAGGCGGCAAAGGTTCCACCCCATCCCCAATTCTCAAAGCCATTATCCAGTTGCTCACTGAACACAGAAAGGGCTCTGTCGACATTGACAAATTCCATATCCGTGATCCGGTTACCGGAGGAATTGGTGATCTTAAGTTTAGCGCGATTGGCCGTACTTACGGGCATGCTGATTACCATTTGCCTTCTTGATTTGGAAACAATGGTACACGCATCTGTTGTCCCTTCGAGCAATACTTCGGACACATCATCCAGGTTATTACCTGTCAGCGTGATTTCAGTACCTGCCTGAAAATCGGTGGGGAATGCGCTGGTTACATTGGGCAATGCGATAACACTGAAAGGCACGCTGAGTGTCTTGCCATCGGCATTGGTGAAAATGACATTCTGTGGTCCACCATAGGCTGTATCAGGCACCCGGAAGATCAGGTCGCTGGTTGTATTAAGGGTGGAGGTAAAGGGCGCCGGTACATTGTTTTTATCAAATACAATGGAGCGGATCTGTCCAATACCGGAACCGGTAAGCGTAACCACCTGTCCACCGGCTGCAGAGCCAGGGTTGAGTTCGCCGGACGCCATGGATCCGGTATCCACTTCCGGAGTTCCATCTTTATCCTTTTCGCAACCGGTGATAACCATCGTGCTGAACAGGAGGAACAACCCGGAGCTCAGTAGGTTTTGAAAGTATTTTTTCATGATATGCATCTTTGTTTAGTATAAATGGGGTTCGTATCAATAATAAGGTACCGCTGGTAATCCCAGTGCGGGATCCTGTAAAACCTCACCAGCCGGTATCGGCAGGTGCATATAATTTTCGGTAAAGGTTACATAGGCCGGGAATTCAAACGTACCACGGTTCTGTGCTTCGATGATTTGTTTTGCTTTAGCAAATCCCTGGCGTTGAATGTCAAACCAGTAATCTCCTTCAAAAGCGAATTCTACCCGACGCTCATGCATTATATCATCCATCGTAATACTGGTGAGCGTATTCAATCCGGCGCGTGTCCTCACTTTGTTGATCGCGGCCAGCGCGGTGGCATCTGATGTGGACGCACTGGAGCCAAGTACTGATTCTGCATAGATCAGCAGGATATCGGCATAGCGCAACATCATGGTATTGATACCCGTGTTCATTCCCAGTACAGACTCTCCACCATAAGCAGCGCCTGGGCCAACTACATACTTCACGATATTGGCGCGAACGGCATTCTTTTGTCCGCCATCTCCTACCGGCTGGAGGGTATCATATTTATATCCACCCGCCATAAAGGCATTGTAAGCGGCGTTGCTGTTCTTGGGTTTCCATGCCAGGTTTTCCCAGCCATGTTCCATGATCGATCCTTTACGACGAAGGTCACCGGATTCATATTCTTCGATCACATCGCGGCTTGGTGTATACAATTCCCACATACTGGCTTCAGCTGTTTGGAGATTAGCTGGTCCACGGTCAGGGTTTTTCTGGTTACCAGAACCCCAGGGGTTACCAGTCAACTGGTGCTGGATCGAGAACAGGGATTCGATATTGTTATTATGCGCGCTGGACATGAACATCGCTCCGTAGTTAGGGAAAAGATCATATTTCCCGGAGTTCATTACTTCGAGGGCTTTGGTCTTGGCGCTATCATAATCTTTACGATAAAGGTACAATTTGGCCATCATGCCTTTGGCAGACCATTTGGTCACGCGGCCAGGTGCATCCGTATCAGGCAAACCGGCTTCGGCTTTTTTAAATTCCTCCAGGGCAAACCGAAGTACATCGGCTTTGTAATAGCGGGGGATATTGAAATCACCCGACAAAATAGTGCCACCTGGATCGTTGACGATCGGCGCATCTCCCCAAATACGGGCGATATAGAAATATACGGTTCCTTTAAAGAAATGACATTCGGCGATTGCCGGATCAAGGATCGTCGCATTTCCTCCTTTGGATTTTTTCAATTCCAGGGCGTTCATGTACTCACTTGTCCAACCTCCTATTTTATAAAATACCTTCCAGGCATCGGCGATACGCACTGAAGTAGAGGCAAAGGAGAAATTCAGGAAGGGAGGATCATCCGCGCCACCGGTGTATTCATTTCCGGCCATTACATCCCCGATGGCATCCATGGCGCGGTTTTCATAACCTGACCAGGGTAAGCCATACAAGGTGCTGGTAAGTCCCCGTACTTCCTCGGCCGTATTGTAATAGTTGTCCAGCGTAGTGCTGTCCTGTGCCGGCTTATCCAGGAATTGCTTCCTGCAGGATAACAGGAGCGCCACCGGCAAGATCAGAATGGCTGTATAACGAATCAATGTTTTCATATCAAAAATGTTATAACGTTATTGAATTAGAATTCAAGGTTGATGCCTGCGGTAAAGCTTCTCGGATTCGGATAGTGACCGGCATCCACATTTGTCAACCGGATATTGTTATTGAATACCCCTACTTCAGGATCATAACCGCTGTACTTCGTAAAGGTGTGCAGGTTCTGAATCGATACATACACACGGGCGGTAGTGATCTTCAGTTTCGATATATACCGGGCAGGTACTCGATAACCCAGGGAAATATTCTGAATCCGCAGGTAAGAACCATCTTCTACGTAACGGTCTGACATGTACACGTTGTTCACGTTGGTATTGGTAAACCGGGGCAAAGAACCTTCCGGATTGGCATCGGTGTAACGATCCAATACCGAGCGAAGTTGGTTATAGTAAGGATTGTCCATTTTCTCCAACTGCCAGCGAAGGAAGTTGAAAATTTTGGCGCCATAACTTCCTTGCAGGAAAATCGAGAAATCAAAATCCTTATAGTTTACTGAGTTGGTAAACCCATAGGTAAATTTGGGAAGCGGGCTACCGATAAAGGTGATATCACTTTCATTGATGATGCCATCAGGTTTGCCATCGGTTCCACCGGCTATATCCTTGAAGCGGATATCTCCCAGCCAGGTATGGGTTTGGTCAACCGGATACCCAAATTGGGGCAAACTATTGTTCAGGTCATCTTGTGTGCGGTACAACCCATCTGTTTTCAATCCAAAGAAAGAACCTACTGCATATCCGGGAATGGTCCGGGTGATCAGGTAGTTGTCGTAATAGATCCGTCCATACAGGGCAGCCAGGTCACCAGCCACTTTCTCCAATTTATTCTTGAATTGTGAGAAGATGATATTGGTCTTCCAGGACAGGTCCTTTGTTTTGATGTTGGTAGAGGTGATGCTGATATCAATACCGGTGTTCGACATCCGTCCGGTGTTGATAACGGGTCCTTTCAGGTCATCCCATTGGTCACCCACGCCGATCAAACGGGGACCGGTACCGATCAACAACATGGCGGTGGTTGTTTTCTTATAAACATCAAAGGCAGTTTCAATACGGCCATTGAGGAAGGAAACATCAAGTCCTACGTTTTTGGTCACCACTGATTCCCAGGTCAGGTTCGGGTTGGCTACGCCAAACAGGTAGTTTGAACTGCCAAAGCCAACAGGGCCAGGCCAGAAGGACACCACGGAAGTATAAGGAGGATTGGGTGCGCCATTGGGCAGGTTGGTATTACCCACTTCACCATAACCCACACGCAGTTTCATGAAATTGATCGTCTTTTTCCAATTCTCGGCAAAGCGTTCATTGGTGATCGTCCAGGCAACAGATGCACCGGGGAAATTTCCCCATTTGTTATCACCAAAGAAACGGGAAGAACCATCGCGACGCAGGCTCAGGTTGAGTGAGTAGCGGTTGTCGTAAGAATAGGTAGCGCGGACAAAATAAGACTCAATTGTGTTGTCTGATTTACCACCGCCGAGTTCCCATGTATCACGGTCACTGCTACCGGCATTCAGGTCAAGAATATTATTCTGAAGGTCAACCTTTTTACCGTTGATGCTTTCCCAATAATTGTACTGGGCTTCATGACCGGCTGTTCCGGTAACGGAATGTTTGCCAAAATTCTTATAGTAGTTAAAGTAATTTCTCAAGGCATAATAGTATCCGTTGCCACGATATTCAAATAACTGGCTGCGGAGACTGGTATTACCAAAACTTCCCGATTTCTGGAAGGCCTGATTATTGTAAAGGCTTACGCTGTAGGCAAATTCATTCCGCAGGGTAAATCCTTTAAAGAATTCCACATCCGCATAAAGCTGTCCAAATACGTTGGTACTGGTTGATTTATTTCCCCGGAAATAACTCCGAGCGATCGGGTTATCCTGGCCATACTGAAAACCACCAACGGTTTGTCCACCACCACCCCAGCTTCCATCCAGGTTTTTGACGGGGATGAGCGGGCTTTGAATGGTACCCCACCAGATTGTACCTTCTGCGGCATCGGCAAGGGTCACATTCTGGATACTCCGGGAAGCATTGGCGCTAACTCCGACCTTCATCCAGGTTTTGATCTGGTGATCAAGGCTAAAGCGGGTGGAGTAACGTTTAAAATCGGAACCGATCAGAATACCTTTTTGGGTAAAATAACCGGCTGACAGGTAATAATTTGTTTTGTCTTTACCACCACTGAAACTCAATTGATGGTTTTGCACGGTACCTGTACGGAACATGGCATCCTGCCAGTCAGTACCTGTACCCAATTTGGTAAGATCGGCAAATTCATCGCTGGGGGTTTGACCCAGGAGAGGTGCCACTTCATTTTGGTATTGAGCAAATTCACGCAGGTTCATGATGTCAAGCTTCTTTTGAACCATCTGGTTACCTGCATACATTTCATAACTTACTTTGCCTTCCCCAGTTTTACCTTTTTTCGTTGTAATGAGGATCACCCCATTGGCCGCCTGAGAACCATAGATCGCCTGTGCCGAAGCATCTTTCAGGATATCGATGGACTCAATATCATTGGGGTTGAGGGTAGCGAGAAAGCTGTTACCGGTTTGACCATCTGAACCACCCAGTCCGGCATACCCGGCACTGAACTTGGTATTACTGGTAAAGATCACTCCGTCTACAACGATCAGCGGGTCGTTGGCATTGATGGTGGTTACACCACGAATACGCAATGAAACACCACCACCGGGCTGACCACTATTATTAATAACAGTAACCCCGGCTACCTTACCCTGGATGGCCTGGTCGATACCCGCCACCGGCAGGTCCTTCAGGTCTTTGGCCTTGACAGAGGAGATCGCCGAAGATACATCCGCCCTTTTAGCGGTACCATATCCGATCACCACCACCTCACCGAGCTTATTGTCGGTGACGTCCATTGTGGCGATCACATTGGTCTTGCCTTCCAGCGAAATTTCTTTGTTTTTAGCCCCTACATAGGAGATGATCAGGGCAGCGGCATTCGACGGAACGGTGATCTTGAAGACCCCATAATTGTCGGTGACCACAGATGTGTTTCCTCCCTTGACGCTTACAGTCGCACTGGCCAGCGGAACACCACTCTGGTCGGAGACCACACCAGTGATTACTCTGTTCTGTGCGCTAAGTGTAAAGGAGAAGAAGACAAACGCAAAAAATAGTGCGCTTGCACGGGAGAGTCGTGTCTTTCTCATACAGCAAGAAGATTTAGATACAAAAGTACTTGAGGAGCCTTGTCAAATAATAGTATCATTTTATCCAGTTTTTGTATTTTATGACCCCTATACAATGCAAAAACTGTAAGTATGCTTATTTTTCACTATGAGTTATGCAACAAATGTCTATTTTTGTTGCACAATTCACTGATACTATTTTAACTTAGTGCTTGTATTTTTGCTTCAATTGCAGCCATATGAACAAGAACATCATGCGGGAAATTATCCCGCTTACGCCGGCCGATTGCTTTACCATCTTTACCCGTGTCAAGTCCGATTTCGATTTTCCCTTGCATTATCACGAAGAACTGGAACTGAATTTTGTCCATAACGCTAAAGGCGCCCGCCGCATGGTCGGTGACCATATTGGTGAGATCGATGATATCGAGTTGGTACTGGTTGGCTCGAACCTGCCCCATGTTTGGCAAACCCATAAGACCAAAAGCAAGAAGATCACAGAGGTAACCATTCAGTTCCATAAGGATCTGTTTGATGAAAAATTTTTGCGACGAAATCAACTGAGCTTTATTCGGACCATGTTGGAACGGTCAGCCAAAGGCATCCAGTTTTCCAAATCCACCGCTCAACAGGTCATGCCGCGTCTATTGCAATTGGGACAAAAACAGGGTTTTGATTCGGTCCTTGAATTGATCTCGATCCTCCACGATCTTTCCGTCTCCAGAAATATGCATACCCTCTCCGACTCTACCTTTAGCAATGCCGAGCTCTCCTACAATAGCCGTCGCATTGACAAAGCCCTGGAGCACATGCACCAAAATTTTCACCGGAATATTACCTTGTCCGAAGTCAGCCGACTGGTCAATATGACCGATGTCTCCTTTAGCCGTTTCTTTAAAGCCAAAACCGGGATCAATTTCATTGACAGTCTGCTGGAATTGCGATTAGGCCAGGCCTCTCGTCTCCTGATTGACACGTCCGACTCCGTTTCCGAGATCGCCTATGATTGTGGCTTTAATAATATCTCCAATTTCAACCGGCTCTTTAAAAAGAAAAAGGGTTGTACTCCCAAAGAATTCAGAGAGAGTTATAGTGTTGGGACGAGGGTGTTTATTTGAGGGGAGTCTCACGATCGATATTTTCCCCAAAACGCCTATATTTACGAATAAAGAAACCTATGTCCACTCCCACTCCAGCCAAGACCAGTAAATTCCTCCTTTTTCCCTGGGGACTCCTCAGCATTGTGGTCATTCTTGTCCTGAATTCCTCTGTGAGCAGCACCTGGTTCTCCAAAAACTGGGGATGGGTTGCCTTGGTCCTGATCATTCCGGCTGCCATTCTGGAAAACCTGAAAGTGGGGTATAGCAATATGCGGATCATGTTCCTGAAAACCCTGTACACCATGCTTTCCTTTCTGGTGGTAGGATTGGCCGGCGGATTGGCTACAGCCGGTTGGTATTATGAAAAATTCAAAGATTATAAGGGCATCCCCCGCCTCGATATCCCCTGGTATGTATTACTTGCACTCGTTGTACTTTTGCTGATCGAAGTGGTACAGGTGTTTAGCATGCTAAAAGCCGTCAAACGGGAGTTCATGCAGTTCTCCCCGGAATAGACCCTGCTGACCAGCGGAACAATCATTTTTTTCATCCCAAAACGAAAGGTCTTGGAAAGTATCAAGTGCCCCAATTGCAACCATGTGTTTGAACCCACCGATACCATCCGTGATGAGGTGGAGCGCGAATTGCGTAGCAAGATGATCACCTGGCAAAAGGAAAAGGAAAAACAATTCTCGGAGGAAAAGAATAAGCTCCTGAAAGAAACGGAAGAATCCCTGCGCAAGAACATTGCCGGTGATTTTGAGAACAAACTCCGTCTCCTGGAACAGAATAATAAGCTCAATGAAGAGAAACTGAGATTGTCGCGGGAAAAGGAATTGGATTTCCTGCGCAAAGAGCAGGAACTGCAAACCAAGGAGAAAGAATTAGAGATCGAGATCCAGAAAGTATTATTAGCGGAGAGATCCAAATTGTCGGAAACGATCCGAAAGGAAGAATCCGAACGCAATTCCTTAAAGGAAACGGAGTTTCAACTCAAGATGAAAGAGATGGAGGAGAAACTGGAAGCCCAGAAAAAACTGGCGGAGGAAATGAAGCGCCGGGCCGAACAGGGACTTACCCAGTCGCAAGGAGAAGTACAGGAATTATTGCTGGAAGAAATGTTGCGTACCTCTTTCCCTTTTGACCTCGTGGAAGAGGTAGGTAAAGGGGTTAAGGGTGCGGACTGTATCCAGACCGTCCGCAATAGCGTAGGACAGGATTGCGGAAAGATCATTTATGAAAGTAAACGCACCAAAGAATTTGTCAATGACTGGATCGATAAATTAAAACATGATATGCGTAGCCAGGCCGCGGATGTGGCCATTCTCGTTACCCAAACCTTCCCGCGGGGAATGACCTCTTTTGGTGAACGCAATGGTATCTGGATCTGTGGATATGCGGAAGCCCGCGCTGTGGCCTTCCTTCTTCGTGACAGCCTTATCCGTGTGGCCAATGCCTCCCGCAATGAAGAGAACAGAGGCGATAAGATGCATATGCTTTATGGGTACCTGACCAGCAATGAATTTGCCGAACAATGGAAAGCCATCCGGGAAGGGTTTATGAGTATGCGATTGTCCATTCAAAAAGAACGGGACATGATGGAAAAGATCTGGAAGGCAAGGGAAAAACAATTGGAAAAAGTATTGCTGAATGCGGCGCATATTAAAGGCTCGGTAGAAGGCATCGCCGGTCAGGATTCGGTGGATTTGAATTTATTGGAAAGTGGGGAAGAAAGTGAAAGTTAATTTTACCACTTTACCGCCATGACGCAATGACGCAAAGGTCGCTTTGGCGTCTCCTGGCGCCTTGGTGTCCTGGCGGTAAAATCAATCTTCATTTTCTGTAACGAGCCAACACACCGCCAACCCATCCAACCAGGTATACGCTATCTCAAAATGCAAATCCGTCTTGGTAAAAAAACCAAATATCTTCTGGTTAACCGGGTCGTATTTTTCCAGTTGAATATGCTCCCGAAAATCTACCTGTCCCTTACCATACCATTTGAATACTGTTTCCTTTGCCGACCAGATCAGGGTCAGATTGGATAATCCTTCATTTGGGAAAAGAGTCCTTTCTTCCTGGGTGGAAAATTTTTCCTTTAGGGTCTCCAGTTTCCCAACGGGTTTTTCGATATCAATACCTACACGTTGATCGGGGCTTATGATCACAGCGGCAAAATCACCACAATGGGAAATGGAAAAATGAAAGGCATCGTTGGGGAGAAAGGGTTTACGTGTATCGGCGATCTGAATCAGTTCATAAGGGAAGGATGGGAATAAATAACGGAGGAGAAATCGTCCGGCGAGATGCTGCAATCGCTTATGTGGATGACTGACTTCCCGGTGTACCGGCACAGAATCTTTGAAGAAACCTTCCGATTCTTCGATCTTCCATACCCCGATCCGGGTGCTATCGTTGACAGTATGTTGAAAAAAAATGGGCATGGGACAGGAATCAATCCTTACTTTGCTGGCCTGCAAATTGATAATTAAAAAGCATAACAAAAAATGATCCTTTCTGACCTGCGGATTTTGGAGGAAATCAATAAGGGAACGATCAAACTCGATCCTTATGACCGGGAATGCCTGGGAAGCAACAGTTATGATGTGCATTTGGGTAAATGGCTGGCCACTTACCGCGAGCATATCCTGGATGCCAAAAAACACAATGAGATCGAATACTTCGAAATACCCGAAGAAGGTTTTGTCCTTTACCCCCATGTCTTCTATCTGGGTGTAACGCTTGAATACACCGAGACCCATGCGCATGTTCCCTTTCTGGAGGGAAAATCATCCACGGGACGCCTGGGCATCGATATCCATGCTACGGCTGGTAAAGGAGATGTAGGTTTCTGTGGTCATTGGACCCTGGAAATCTCCGTAAAACAGCCGGTGAAAGTGTATAAGGGAATGCCGGTGGGGCAATTGATCTATTTCCCGGTGGATGGCGAGATCGAAATAGCTTATAACAAGAAGAAAAATGCGAAGTATAGCATGCAGGGAGATAAGCCGGTGGAGAGTATGATGTGGAAGAACAAGTTTTAGCGTTTAACCGCAATGACGCAATGGTCGCTCGCTGTGCGAGACCTCTGGTCTCGCACTTCTAGAAGGCCGCCTCTGGCGGCTATCCCGGCTTAGGGAATAAAAGAGAAAATGTTTTTGTTCGAGCCGCCAGAGGCGGCCTTCTACCGGTGCGAGACCAGAGGTCTCGCACAGCAAACGATCGCCATAGCGAAACCTGGCGTCTTAGCGCCCCGGCGGTAAAGCAATATCAAAGCGCCTCTTCCCCGAATTTTTTCCCATACGCCACCAACCACGCCACGATCCGGTTATAACTCCGTTTCCCTTCAGGTTGTCCATTGGCTTTTAAATACTGCCCATACAAATTGGATATTACCGGTTCAATCGGGTTACGGTATCCTTTATAAAAATTCACCAGGTCTTTTCGATGCTTTTTAACCAGCGGAGCCAATTGATCAATGTATTTTTTGGCCGCCACGCTGTCCTGTCGGTACAAGTCATCAATTGTATAATGGAACATGTCAAAATAGAGGGAATACCGGAAAACAGGATTATCAAAGTTTCGGCAGGCCAGAAAGGCAATGAAATTGGCTTCATACTCCCGGGCATAGCCCAATTGATGCCCTATCTCATGACAGGCTACAAAGGGTTCCAGAAAAGGAGGGATCGTGGTATTGACCTGCCCTTCCCCGGAAAATGGGTTATAATAACCTTGAAAACCGAGGTAGTTTCCCAGATAGCTGTAAAGTGAGGGTTTGATCGACTTTGGCTCATACCTGAGAAAAGGATAGGTTTTCTCCAGTTCCCTGAAGGCCTCCCGACTTTCCCGAAAGAGTTTGCGTTTTTTGCGAAAGCCTGCCAGCTCTTCATCCGATACCTGGGCAGCATACTGATTTACCCGGCTTACCAGTGTCCTGGTCAGCGAATCCAGTTCGGCGACCTCATACTTTTTTACCTCCAATCCGAGTTGGTGAGAAATTCCTAACCGACTGTAATTCAATCCCCAAAGTCCATAAAAAAATACATAGATCAGGAGGAATAAGAAGATCGCCTGTTTGAGGGCGGAAAGCAGGTAGGCCTTGTCAAATTTCTTCTGATAAATGACCCGTATCAGTTTCCCGACCCGGAAAAGGACCACCAGGATCAAAAAAGCATAGAGCAGATCACCCATACTGACGGGAATCCAACCCAGGAGGAATCGCTGTACGGTGGAGATCACCGGGTAAACCCCATAGGTATAATATTTCTCTACGAATTCGGGGTAGAGAGAAACCCATTTTATGGCAATGGCAGACAGGACCAGGAAGACCCAGGAACGGGCCTTCATGGCCATTTGAAAAAGACTGGTCAGGTATTGCTGCACCCGGAAAAAATTAAATATCTTTAAATCAATTCTTTAAGCTCTGGTCGGGGGTAAAAATAATCACAAAACGCATATCATTTTTCCCAGATTTCCCCTACCTTTGCAAACTCTTTAAAAAAGTTGTACCATGGGCAGAGGTCGGGAATATGAGATCGCCTTTGTGGGACTGAAACCCGGACCCCATGAATATAACTACGAAATAACAGATAAGTTCTTTACAGCCTTTCAGCAGCAGGATTTTCGGAACTGCCAGGCCCAGATAAAACTGGTCCTTGACAAGAAAACCGGGTTTATGCTCCTGAAATTTGTGGTAGGTGGCAAATTGGAAGTGACCTGTGACCGGTGTAGTAATAATCTTCCCCTCGAACTTTGGGATGAATTTACGATCACGGTCAAAATGGTTGAGAACCCGGAAGAGATGAATGACCAGGAAGAGGATCCGGATGTGTATTATATCGGAAGAGGAGAAAGCCACCTGCATGTTGCCAATTGGATCTATGAATTCATCAACCTGAGCATCCCGATGCAAAAGAGTTGTGATTTTGAAAAGATGGATGGTCCTTATTGCAACCCCGCTGTACGGGAAATGCTTAACCGACTGGAGGAAAACCCGGAAAAACCGGTGGAGAACCCGATCTGGAAAGGCCTGGAAAAATTTAAAAATTTAGGAAAATAATCATTCATACAGTAAACAGTTAAGATATGCCTAATCCCAAACGACGCCATAGCCAGCAACGCAGCGCTAAACGCCGGACCCATTACAAGGCTACTGCCGCTACACTGACCACCGATAGCACAACCGGGGAAACCCATGTTCGCCATCGTGCCCACGTAAGCGAAGGAAAGCTGATCTACAAGGGTAAAGTAGTGGCTGAGAAGTCGCCTGTAAAATAGTCCGAAGTCGAAAGTCCGATGCCGGAGGCAGGAAGCATAACCTAAACTTCAACTCCCTGACTTCGGACTTCGGTCTTTTGACTTCTGTCTATTGATAGTTTTTCCGACATTTGCCTTATGCAAATCGGTATTGACCTCATGGGTGGTGATTATGCCCCGCTGGAAGCCATCAAGGGCATAAAACAATATTTCGCGGAAGCCCCACACCCCGCCCAACTTGTACTCACTGGTGACGAAGCGGTCATCCGACCCCTGCTCGCTGAATATCAGATTCCCGAAGACAACATACTTCTCATTCCTACTGACCAGGTGATTGGCATGCATGAGCATCCCACCAAAGCCCTGAAGGAAAAACCCAATTCCTCCATTGCGGTTGGATTTGGGCTATTGGCCAAAGGAAAGATCGATGCCTTTATCAGTGCCGGTAATACAGGCGCCATGCTCGTTGGTGCCCTCTTCTCCATCAAAGCCCTCGAAGGGGTATTACGCCCAACCATCTCCACCATCATACCCAAAGAAAATGGCAGGACCGGGTTGTTACTGGATGTGGGCATCAACGCCGATTGCAAACCGGAACAATTGAACCAATTCGCCATCATGGGAACGGTTTATGCGCGGCATATCCTGGGGATCGCTGATCCGCGGGTGGGATTGATCAATGTTGGAGAAGAAGAAGGAAAGGGCAATATCCTCGCGCAGGCAACCTATCCCCTGCTCAAAGAAAACAAACACATTCATTTTATCGGAAATATTGAAGGCCGGGATATCCTGTTAGACAAGGCCGATGTGATGGTCTGTGAAGGCTTTGTGGGAAATATCATCCTCAAAATGGCGGAATCCATTTATGAGGTCACCAGCCAAAAGGATATTCATCACCCCTACCTGGACCGTTTCAATTTTGAGATCTATGGCGGTACTCCGGTATTGGGTGTTTCCAAACCCGTTATCATCGGTCATGGGATCTCAGGCGAAACGGCTTTTAAGAACATGATCCTCCTGGCCCAAAAAATGATCGAGAAGGAAGTAATGGACCTGATGAAAAAAGAATTAGTGGATTAAGGCTATAGCATGGTATCCGGGCGTACCATATTTTTCCTTCTGTTGATCACTGTATGCTATGGGCATACCCGACCCACCCCCCTGGAAAAAATTGTCTTTCACAAAATCGGTGACCGAAAACTATCATTGGTCACAACACGGTTTGGTCCAACCGACGGCACGGTATTCATCCATTTGCATGATGATGAACTGACCTCGATCCAGGCTACCCGATCCATCCTGGAAAAACGCGGAGGACAGATGATCCGTATCCAGAACTGGAACAAACGGTATATCCGTTTCCGGGTCAAGGGGAAATACTATTCCTTTGACCCCAATGGCATGTTTACCGCAACAGGCATTGACCGCTCACTACGCCTAATGGGACGATACCATCCCGATGCGGCCAGATCGATCAGGCAATTGGGTGAACGTTTTCTACAATTACTCCCAGACTCGCTCGCTTATGTAGTTTCCTTGCATAATAATACCCCGGGGTATTTCTCTGTACTTACCTATGCCGCTGAAGGGGAAAAAAGCAGGGATGCAAAAAAAGTATTCATCAATCCCGAAGAAGACCCGGATGATTTCTTCCTGGTGACCGAAGAGTCACTCTTCCATACCATCAAAGCGAAGGGGTATAATTGTGTGTTGCAGGATAATGAGGGGTGTACGGATGATGGGTCGTTGAGTGTGTACTGTGGTAAAAAGAATATCCCGTATGTAAACTGCGAAACAGAACACGGCAAGGTGGAGAAATACAGGGAAATGATGGCGTGGTTACTGAATACCATTTCTCCTTAGCGCCCTTGCGTCTTGGCGTTTAAGCTTTATCACCATGGCGCTACGGGCGCTCAAGAATAACCGCATATCCTTGCCCGACACCAATGCACATCGTTACCAGCGCGTACTTTTTTTTCTGCTCCTTTAATTCCATAGCCGCCGACCAGGTGATGCGTGTACCCGACATCCCCAGGGGATGTCCTAAGGCAATCGCCCCACCATTTGGATTGATACGCGGGTCATCATCCTTCAATCCTAATTGCCGGGTACAGGCTAATACCTGCGCAGCAAAAGCCTCATTTATTTCAATGATATCCATTTGATCGAGGCTAAGGCCAGCTTTTTGAAGCGCTTTTTGGGAAGCCAGCACCGGGCCAATGCCCATAATGCGGGGTTCTACGCCTACTACAGCCGATGCTACAATGCGGGCCATGGGTTCCAACCTGAATTTATTAACGGCCATTTCCGAAGCGATCAGGGTAGCTGCGGCCCCATCATTTAATCCGGAGGCATTTCCCGCTGTTACGGTTCCCTCTTTTCGAAAAGCAGGTTTGAGCTTGGCAAGTATTTCAGGAGTAGTCCCTGGTTTGATGAACTCGTCTTTGTCAATCACGGCAACGCCGGTTCGGCCAGTTATTTGTACGGGTATGATCTCTTTGGCTAAACGTCCCGAAGACTGAGCACTTGCCGCCTTTTGTTGCGACCAACTGGCAAAGCGGTCCTGTTCATCACGAGAAATATTATAAATATCTACCAGGTTCTCGGCTGTTTCCCCCATGGCATCGGTACCATATTGTTCCTTCATTTTGGGATTGATAAACCGCCATCCAAAGGAACTGTCTTCCAAGCGGGCATCATTGCCAAAGGCCTTACTGGCTTTGGACATGACCCAGGGGGCCCTGGTCATTTGCTCGACTCCTCCCGCAATAAACAGATCGCCATCCCCCGACTGAATGGCCCGATGGGCATGAATGATGGCTGACATGCCCGAAGCACAAAGTCTGTTAACTGTTTCACCGGGGATGGTATAAGGTAAACCCGCGAGCAACAGGGCCATACGGGCCACATTGCGGTTGTCTTCCCCTGCCTGGTTGGCACAACCGAAAATGACCTCATCAATACCGGAGGCCGGGATTGCCGGGTTTCTGTCAATGATTGCTTTGATTACATGCGCAGCAAGATCATCTACCCTGACTGGTGAAAGGGCACCGCCAAAACTGCCGATGGGTGAACGTATGCCGTCAATGAGAAAGGATTGGGGCATGGGGAATTTTTGGAGTGCAAGTTAGGGAATAGGAGTTTGTGATTGGTGGGTTTTTACCGCCAGGACGCAAAGGCGCAAGGCTGTGCGAGGGCTGTGCGAGACCTCTGGTCTCGCACTTCCAGAACGCCGCCTCTGGCGGCAACTATTATTTATTATTAAAAAAAGAAAAGGTTATTGTTCGAGTCGCCAGAGGCGACAAGACAACCGTGCGAGACCAGAGGTCTCGCACAGCCTCGCGCCACTTTGCGCCCTTGCGCCTTCGCGGTAAAATCGGTAAAAAAAGTATGAGTATATAACCTATACCAACTCCTCAACCTTTAATAAATCCTTCTCCGTTGTACAGGCATCCCATAACCGATACCCACCTGACAAACTTCGAACATCCCCAAACCCATGTTGCATCAGTATTCGTGAAGCCAGATATCCGCGCATACCCACCTGACAAAACAGATAGACTGTTTTATCCACAGGTATCTCATTCAGGCGTTGCCTAATTTCATCCAGTGGAATATTGACCGCGCCCGGGATAGAGCCTTTAGAGAATTCCTCGACCGTGCGTACGTCCAACAAATAATCTTCATTGGAGAGCGCTTGAATTTCGGGCCAGTAAAATGGCTGTACTCTTTTCTGCAATACATTCTCTGCTGCAAACCCTGCCATATTCACCGGATCCTTAGCAGAAGAATAGGGAGGTGCATAAGCATGTTCCAGTTCAGTCAGATCATAGATAGTCCCGCCGTTTTTGATCACGGTAGCCAGCAGGTCAACCCGCTTATCCACCCCTTCATAACCTACCACCTGGGCACTCCATAATTTTCCCGTTTCTTGTTCGTAGGCTAATTGAATGGTCATCTTTTCCGCTCCGGGATAGTATTCTGCATGCGAACCATTGAAGGTGGTTGATACAAGCGACTCCATACCGTTGGCCTTGAGCTTCTTCACGGGGACACCGGCAGTGGCCACTGTCATATCAAACACTTTAGCGATAGCTGTATTGATCGCGCCTTTATATCTGCGTGTATTGCCAAATACAATATTGTTGGCACAGATACGGCCTTGTTTATTGGCTGGACCTGCTAAGAAGGTATTCGAAGGTTTATGTGTAATGGGGCAATTGAATTCGATCACATCCCCAACCGCATAGATATCGGGGTTGGAAGTTTGCAGGAACTCATTGACAAAGATACCACCAACTTTTCCGATCTCGAGTCCGGCGGCCCTGGCAAGCCGTGTATCTGAGCGTACACCAATGGACAGAATCACAACATCGGCATGCAGCGGCTCATGGTCTTTGACCATAACCTTCAATCCAGCTTCAGTTCTTTCAAATCCGGTTACGGCTGTTTCCAGAAATAGATGGACTCCTTTTGAACGTATGTGTTGTTGTACCAGCGCGGCCATGGGATAATCAAGCGGTGCCATCACCTGGTCACCCATTTCCACAATGGATACATCCATACCCAAATGGTGCAGGTTCTCCGCCATTTCAAGTCCGATAAAACCGGCTCCAATGATCACGGCTTTTCCTTTGGGAAAACGTTGTACATAGTTTTTGATGCGATCCGTATCGCCCACATTACGTAAGGTGAATATCCCTTGCTCCTGAATGCCTGGCAATGGAGGTCGTACCGGTTCGGCCCCGGGGGACAGTACCAATTTATCATAGGTTTCGATATATTCTTCTCCGGTGATCAGATTTTTCACCGAAACATTTTTATTGGTTGGATCAATGGCGATCACTTCCGATTGCACCCGCACATCAATGGCAAAGCGGTTGCGAAAACCTGAAGCCGTTTGTACAAACAACTTCTCTCTCTCGGTGATCACATCCCCGATATAATAAGGTAAACCACAATTGGCGTAAGAAACGTATTCTCCTTTTTCAAATAAAATGATCTCCGAATGTTCATCCATTCTTCTGAGTCGGGCGGCTGTGCTGGCTCCCCCTGCAACGGCGCCAATGATTATGTATTTCATGATGGGACAAAGGTCGTCCGCGAAAAATCTATATTACGTGACCTCCATCACGAATGCAGTTGACGCAAGTTTGTGACAAATCTCACTCACTTATGCGGAAATAATCAAAATCCACATACCCACCTGCGTTTTGAGTAGCATAATTAAAAAGGGCAAATCGGTATCCAATAAAGTGTGGGAGTGTATAGGCCATATTTAAAGGAGGCCCGATGGATTGCCAGTTCTTTCCATCCAGGCTGTAAAAGAAATAGCCGGTATCGGCACGATCGGTGAAATCACAACTGATCTTGAAGAATATAGTGCCTTGTTCCAGGGGTATTCTTTCCATTTCCACGGCATTCTCTGATGCTGCACTCACCATCACGATATATCTTTTGCCCGCTTCCTGTTTTACTCCTACCTGCCCATATCGTTTTTGGTAGAGGGCCAACCCGGAAAAATCACCATCTTTCATATTCGTCACATCCAGTGAGGTAGTGCCGGTGCATACCGGGCCAAAGGTTCGTTGGGTCAGCAGATTGCGGACAAAGTAAAAGGATGTATCCACCCGTCCTGTTGTCAAACGGAAAAAACCTTTTCGCTTTTCCAAAGACCATAGCTTATTATCAGGGTTATGGTTCCATTGCCAGACAAGGGGCAATTTGGGTTCTCCCGTTTTCCGGACAAACTCATCGGAGGCGACGATCCCGGGAATCAAACTTTTTTTGGCTGGCAGGTTTAGCAAGTCTGGGACCTTCCCCTCTTCTCCCAGTACCGGCCATCCATCCACCCATTTTACCGGAACCAGGTAAGGAATACGGCCTACTGAACCATTATCACGAAAAAGGTAGGAATACCAGTTACCGTTAGGCATATCGATCAAACCACCCTGAGCTACCCCCAGGTGTTGCAGGGCAATACGCCCTTCATAGGGGCCAGTGATTTTATCGGCCCGGTGTACAACCACCGTACGCATACCGCCCCGGGGCCAGGTAATGTTGAACAGATAGTATTTCCCATTTACCTTAAATAATTGTGACCCTTCTCCAAGTCCGCTGGGTGCAATTCCGTCAGTGGGTTGTGTTGAATTCTCCACCACCACCTGGTTAAGTCCGCCCGGTTTGAGGCCAGACAGGTCAGGCGCTAATTCCACCAGTGTCAGTTTCCTGTTTCCATACAGCATATACACTTTCCCGTCGTCATCAAAAAAAAGGGAATGATCGTGCAGGCTGGGGCTAAACTCCATCCGTTTCCATTTCCCTTTCTCGATATCTGAGGTGACAAAAATGTGTGTCTTATTGGTGGTTTGGGCAAAGGTGCTCACGTAATACAATCCCTTATGATATCGGATGGAACTGGCCCAGGAACCCCTGCCATAGGTACTCTTTCCGTTTTCAAGGTTCAACTCATCCAGGTTGGCCAGGGTATCATACGCATAACCGATCAGTTTCCAATTGACCAGGTCTTTTGACTTCATGATCGGCACACCCGGGTTGTAGTGCATGGTGGTACTACTGGCATAATAGGTATCCCCTACCCGGATCATGGACATATCTGGCACGTCGGCAAACACAACCGGATTAGTAGCCTGAGCCGGTTCAAACTGGATCCAATCCAGTTCTATCTGACCCTCGCTCACGCTTTTTATTACGAGATCATTGATCCCTGTGGGAGAAATTAGTACCGGCCATTTGTAGGTGTACCAGTTTGCCCCATGATCGAGTTTCCCCTTAGCCAACAGGGTACCACTGGCCGATTTAGTCCTGATCTCCAGGGAGCCGCCATTTACCGAACGGGCCCTGACCCACATATGCGTGAATTTCTTTTTGGCAAAATCGACTGAATTATATTTCACCCAGGCGCCTTGTTTTTCAAAATGGGTCTTCCATCCCAGGAACCTGTTGGTTGTGTCGAGGAAGTCGACCGTTGTAACGTTAGGATTTATTTCACTATACCTGTCCACCTGAATTTTCTGATTGGCCGGAGTAACCCCGATCCCCCGCAGGGTGGGAATCACTTTTCTGATCGTTCCATCTTCGTTAAAGAAAAGGCTATCGGCGCGTATCGAACGTGCTTTATCAAAATTGGGCGAAAGGTCCTTATCATGATAAAACAGATACCATTGGCCTTTAAAATTCATGATGGATTGGTGATTGGTCCAGCATCCTGAAGCCGATTCATCCATGATCACGCCGGTTACTTTGAAAGGACCCAGCGGATCTTTGCTGACTGCATATTCCAGTCTTTCAATTTTATTCTCCACATGCGGATAGGTCAGATAGTAGAGGCCGTTTCTTTTAAACACAAAGGGGCCTTCTTTCAAACCCTTCGAAGGAAGTTCGCCCAGAATTTTTACCTCCGAATCAAGCTCCACCATATTTGCTTTTAGCTTGGCGCCATAGATATTTCCGGCCGACCAATACAGATAGGCCTGACCATCATCGTCAATGAGAACATTGGGGTCGATGCCATGCACGCCAATGATGGGCGTAGGTTCGGGTATATAAGGCCCCTCGGGGCGATCAGCGATAGCAACCCCGATGGCAAAGCCCCTTCCATATTTGGTGGTATCCGCTGGCGAGGTAGGGAAATAAAAATAATACTTGCCGTTTCGCTCAATACAATCCGGCGCCCACATACTGTAGCTGTTTTGCCGTACCCAGGGTACTTTGTTCTGATGAACGATAACCCCATGGTCGGTCCAGTTGGTCAGATCAGCAGAGGAAAAAACATGATAATCCTCCATACAGAACCAACCGATTCTCCCTTTTCCCTCCTGGGCCAGGATATCATGGGAAGGGAAAATATAAACACGGTCGCCAAAGACCCTGGCTGTCGGGTCGGCGGTGTATTGGTTGGTGATAAGCGGGTTTTGTGCGAAAAGAAGATTTACAGCGAATACCCCCAGGCAAAGGGCAAGCAGGGGCTTAATTTTAAAAGGCATGGCAAAGGCTTTGAGGCCTAAGGTAAGAAATTATGGCAACCGATTGCATAACACAACCGATTTACCCCCAGGATACCCATTTTTTCCCCTTATTCGATTTTGAATACAACCGAGGTCTGAAAAGGCATTTTTTCCGGGCAGGTAATGACAAGGCTGGCGGCTTCCTGTTTCCAATTCAGTTTACCGCTATGTCCAAGCAGCGTAACCTTGTTTATTTTTTTCCCAAAATAGGTGGAATCACTTCCCAATGATTTAACTTCTATGGGCATTCCGCCTATGGGCACGGTCATACAAAAAACATAGAGGGCATTGTTTTTACCCAGGGTAAAACGCAGGTCCTGAGGACTAAAGACAAAGTTTGCATGCTTTTCCCGCAAGGCGCCTCCAGGGAGTTGTTTTAGTTTACCGTCTACCCATTCCCCTTCACCGGGAATTTTCCATGCCCGGCTTCCGTAAACGGCTTCTCCGTTTCGGCGCATCCAAACGCCCACTTCACTCAGCATTTTTTGGCTGGCCTCGTTGATGGATCCATCCGGTAGCAGGGATATACAAATAGCGGCATTGCCATCTCTGGAAATGGCTTCGATGATGTATCGAATCATCATATCGGAACTATAAGTAAAATCGGGCGCATAGAACCAATCTCCTACGGGTGCTTCAGCGATCCAGGGTTGGTCTGTTTTAATATTGGCTGGAATGCCATGTTCTTCGGTGTTAACAGTACCGTTTGTTTTGTGCCGGAATTTAACAATGCTGAATGTGTTGACCACTCCGCGACGGCTCAAGGTCCGGTTGTAATAATCAGCCATAACCAGTTGCATGGCATCTGACTTAAAACCGGTCCCTGTTCCATTTCCTGTAAATGGCCCTTGAACGGTTCCGTCTGTATAGATAAAATCAGGATCGTAGTGTTCCACTACATCCATCATACGCAAGGCCCAATTAGTCGCATACCAGCGGGCATAGTCAAGGTGATTGGTGAAAATGCCTGCCGGCGCCGGTGACCAGTCCTGGTTGGCACTTTTTTCAACGCCATTATATTCTCTCAAGTCAATGCCATAGAGCATACGCGGGTCGTATCCTTCCCACCATTTTCCTTTGCCATCGGCAAGGGTCAGGTGTCCATCATAGGGAATGCCCTTTTTGGCACCTGAAGTGTCACTACCAAAAGCTGTTTGCCACCACCACCAGGTATATTCGTGGTGAAAGGTTACGCCAAAACGCATTCCATCGGCCCGGCATGCTTTGGCCCATTCGCCTAGCAGGTCTTTCTTAGGGCCTATGTTCACCGCATTCCATGGCTGATATTTTGAATTCCACAGATCATAGTTATCATGATGTACACCCTGTATCATCAGAAACCTGGCGCCTGCATCCTTGTAAATTTTAGTAAGCTTAGCCGGATCGAGTTTGGTAGGGTTCCAGGTACGCAAAACATCTTTGTATCCAAATTCAGACGGATGCCCAAACCGGTTTAGATGGTTTTCATACGCCTTCTTCCAAGGCTTATAAAGATTCCGGGCATACCAGTCTCCACTTTCTCCGGCCGATTGGGGACCAAAATGCACCCAGATACCAAATTTTGCCTCCCGAAGCCAATCCGGTGAACCTGGATAGTTTTTCTCAATGGATTCCCAGGTTGGTTCAAATGGCCCTGCTGCAATCGGGATATCTAATTTCACTTCGGAGAATGTCTTCCAATCTCCCATCTGTACTGTATTTACTGGTAAAGGCTCCCGAACATCAGGCATCTGATTTTGCGCAAATGAATTTTGGAAAGCGCATACCAGAAAGACCTGGCAGATAGATCTGGTAAGAAAATGATTTAATGACATGGTAAGAATATTTAAGTCCATTAAAGCGAAAGGATATCGATCAGGGGATTATCTGAATGTACGCGAAAATAAGTTAACCGTTACTTAACTCCTATAACAACAAAAAGCAGGCAATAGAATTTTACTTGCAGGATATGAAGACGCTCATCACTTTTATCCTGTTGTTTTTTACTTTTTGGTCTGTGGCACAGAAAGCTCCCTCACACTATGCCTCAAGGGCCCATGCGCATAATGACTATGAGCAGGCCTTTCCTTTCTGGTTGGCCTGGGGCCAGGGTGTGGGTTCGATGGAAGCGGATATTTTCCTGGAAAATGGGCAACTCGTAGTGGCACATGACCGGGAACAGGTAAAACGGGGATGGAACCTGGATTCACTCTACCTGATACCATTGGTGCGTTGCATCCGGCAAAGTAAAGGATCTGTGTATCCTGATCCGGGCCAAACCCTTCAACTGATGATCGATATTAAAACGGCAGCGGTGCCTACCCTACAGAAACTGGTGGAGCTGATCAACCAATATCCCGAATTAACAACTTGTTCAACCCTGCGAATCACCATCAGTGGCAATCGTCCTTCGGCAGAAGATTGGCCCGGCTACCCCACCTGGTTGTTTTTTGACGGCGGTTTTCATACCAACTATAGTCAACCAGCCTGGGACAAAATCGCCATGCTGAGTGACAATTTTGCAAACTATTCAAGCTGGAATGGAAAGGGGCGCCTACCTGAAAAAGAAAAGGACACCTTGCAAAGCCTGATCCGTTACGCGCACGCCAAAGGCAAAAAAATCCGTTTTTGGAACGCTCCGGATATACTCAATAGCTGGTATGCTTATCTGGAACTCGGATTGGATTATATCAATACGGATGACCTGAATGGTATAGGACTTTTCTTTCGGCAAAAAGATGACCGGGAATTTACCAACCTGACCCCCCATGCGATCTATACTCCTACAGGTAAATCGGATGGGGTCAATAAACCGGCCAGGAATATCATCCTGATCATTGGTGATGGTACTGGTTTGCCCCAATGGTATGCCGGCTATACCGCCAACCGGGGTCGGTTGAATGTTTTTGGAATAAAAAACACCGGTTGGTCAAAGACGAGTTCCCAGGATAATTTTATTACGGACTCAGCCCCTGGTGCCACCGCATTCTCCTCGGGTAAAAAAACAAATAACCGTTCAGTTGGAGTAGACCACACCGGGAAAACCCTTCCCCTGATCACCGAAGATCTGAGTAAAAAGGGGTGGCGTACCGGGGTCATTACCTCAGGGGATTTTAGGGATGCGACTCCAGCAGCATTTTATGCCCATCAATCCGAGCGAAGTGCCTACGGTCCTATACTAAACGATCTAAGCCAATCTGCACTGGACCTGATCGCTGGCCATGCACAATGGAAAACAACAGATTCCATCGATAAAAAATTGATGTCACGTTTTACCATCATTCACCATATTGATCAGCTACCTGCCACGGGAAAGGCCCGTATTCTTTTAGCCGATACCCTGGCTTCAAAATCGCGTTTAACAGGCAGAGGGCATTGGCTCGGAAATATTTTTGAGCGCTCCCTTCCCCTATTGAAAAACGAAAAGGGTTTCTTTTTAATGATAGAAGGGGCGCAGGTTGACTACGGGGGTCACGCCAACAAATTACCCTATGTAGTGACTGAGTTGCTGGACCTGGATCAACTCATAGGCAAGGCGCTGGCTTTTGCCGACCAGGACGGAGAGACATTGGTTATTGTTACCGGTGACCATGAAACCGGGGGTCTGACACTTACGGCCGGTGATTATGAGCGGGGATATATCAGCGGACAGTTTTCGACATCCGACCATACGGCAATTCCGGTGCCCGTATTTGCCTATGGCCCGAGGTCATACCTGTTTACAGGCGTATATGAGAATGTGGAAATTTACAGAAAGATGTGGGAAGCAATGAACATAAGAAAATAGCAACCCGGCTTTGAAATAAAATCCTTCGCGCTTAGGCAAATATCATTTCCTGCGAACAATGATTTTCTTGCCGGCGTAGCGGATGGTGACAAATTTCTTAGCCCTATCTGTTCCATGCCCGGTTGATGGATCCACCCAAACTAGGTGAAATACAAGTTTTGATGGCGCTAATGCGAAATTGCCCTTAATCGCATCAATGGAAAGTGTCTGTTTTTTTTCATCCCATGTAAAAGGGATTTCCGTATACTGACCATTTTCATAATTGTAATTGTCCCCTTCGTCATTGTACAAGGAAAACTGACCGTTGGCACCGCGGTAAACCCTTATTTCTACCGTATCCATTATTTTCTCGGAAGTGTGCTGCAGAAACTTTCCCATCGGAATGATCGAACCAGCCCTGACAAACAAGGGAATCCTGTCCGCCGGCGAAGGGGATTGTATAATTTGTCCGCCGGCAAATTGCTTCCCTGTCCAGAAGTCGTACCAACCTGCAGATTTGGGCAGGTACACATTCCATTCCTTCACTCCGGGTGCTGTAACAGGAGCCACCAGCATGGATTTGCCAAACATATATTGATATGGCTGACTGATAGCCGCCGGGTCGTTTCCAAAATCCATCACCAATGGGCGCATCATGGTTGACCCGTATTTTGAAACCTGCCAGGCCTCCGAATAGATATAGGGCAATAACCGGTAACGAAGATTTAGCATGCTACGCATATTGCCCATGACCGTATCGCCATATTTCCAGGGTTCGGTTTCTGTTTGGTAACCATGAATACGAAAGATCGTATTGAATGTCCCAAATTGAAACCATCGGGTAAGGATATCATGGTACAAGGTATCTGTATATTGGCCGGCACCGGGACGGAAGAAACCTCCGATATCGGTGGTCCAGTAAGGCATCCCTGTCAGGGAATAATTGAGTCCGGAAACGATCTGGCGCTTAAACGCATCCCAGTTCCAGCCAATATCCCCTGACCAGTTGATGGCTCCATATCGTTGCTGTCCTAAGAAAGCAGATCGGGTGAGTATGGCCACCCGCTTTGAAGGATCGGTGGCACGTTGCCCCTCATAAACTGCCTTGCTCACAAACAAGGGATAGGTAAGCCGATAAAAATCGCCCCGGCCAAAATAGGTGTCTTTCCCTACTAAGGCATCATTCTCCGGCTCTGTCGCATCCATCCACCAGGAATCCACACCCAGCTTGAATAAATTTTTATTCAACACATTCCAGTGTGTTTTCTGTGTTTCGGGATTGTATATATCGATCCAGGGGCTATTGGCCAGGTAAAGATTCTTATTCAGATACTCCTTGGCCACCTCCGATTTTTTATCCAGGTTCTCCCATACAGAAATGGAAAAACGGGCATGGAGATCATGCAATTTTTTTATGAATTTCTCCGGCTCCGGGTAATGCGTGGTATCAAATTGGGGAACACCCCAACCATGTTTTCCCCAATACTGCCAGTCTTGAACAATAACATCCATGGGAAGTTCCCTGCGCCGAAACTCCTCCACCGTTTTTACCAGATGATCACCCGAAGTATATCGTTCCCTGCATTGCCAAAACCCATAGGCCCATAAGGGAAGCATGGGCACGTGTCCGGATAAATTTCGGTAGGTATTGATTACCTCATCTGCATTTATTCCATAAAAAACCACATAATCGAGTGATTTTGCATTTGCCGAGCGCAGCACTGTTTCATTCGCAGCCAGTTTCCAGATCAATCTTGGAAAATTTGTTGACTTACAAACGACCTGCACCTTATGCTCCCCTGCTTTTAAATGCACTACTTTACTGGCCGCTGGAGGAAGCCAGAGATTTGTCTGATCGATACAGGGAACGCCGTCTATCACCAGCAGGTGCCGGCTTTCCATATTCCCCAGGTCCAGCATCATGGTATAATCGCCCTCCTGTTCCACTGTGAAATTTCCACCATAAAGGGTCTGTTGCCTTGAAATGCGTTGGGTTCCGGAGGTGGTGGTGACTTCTACCTGACTGACCTCGCTTGTTGCTGGAACCTGTTGTGAGAGGTGCACGAAATTATCTGCCGGGTTTAATTCGGTAAGACCATATTGATGCCATAGGATACCATACCCCCTGCTGGAATACAGAAATGGAATCGCAATTTGCGAATTCACCTGGACCATTTTAGACGATGTGGAGGCATTGATCATTCCTCCCGACCTGGAAGCAGCCTTTGCCGGCAAACCTCATTCCAAAGAATTCTATTTAAGCCTGGGCAAATCGGCACAAAAACTAATCCTTTCCTGGCTTGTGTTGGCCAAAACACCTGAGACCCGGCAAAAGCGATTGGCTGAAATTGTGGAAAGCGCGGCAAAGCAATTAAAGCCGAAACACATGCGCTAGGAAAACCATTAGCGTTTAGCTATCCTAGATTGAATCAACGTTCATAAAATATGCCCTTTCGAATAAAGTAAACTATTTCAAAAGAATATTGATTATTTACAGTAGCAGTTTGTTGTCTATAATTACTTTATGTAGGTTATATTTTTCATTACTTTCCGGGATACATGCCGTTTCCATTTTAAATAGTAAGAAACGTTTACACTGTTTCTTAAATTTTTAAAAATTACCATTTCCAAAAGGCAAGATTTGAAACTTAAATTGAAGAAAACCACGGTTGAAAAATTAGTTGCTACAATGAAGGAAAGTTCATGAAGGAGGGCGGGGCAACCATTTGAAAGGTATACAACCTCTAGAATTCACTATTACTTGATATCCTTAATCAACCTAATTTCTCCTGTACACTAAATCAAAGTGTATGGCAATCAAAAAAAAACCGCAGGAAAAAACTTGGTCATGCTCACTTACCTAATTCGACATGACAGAGAACCGCTGGTATTTAATTTCATGTTCTATAAGCCCAACAACGAATGGCATATTCAAAACTTCAAATTTGGAAATTCTATTGATGATGAGTTAGAAGAAGCGAGCAAGGCTTACAGGTTGAATGAAAATTATTGAACGTGTATAAACCATTTCCATTTGAAGAAAATAATAAACTCAAAATCTTATGCCAAATGATAAAGTCCAACCCGATCGAATCTTCTATTGGCGCATCTTCTGATATTTAGTTACTATACAAAAAAGCAGGTTAGTTAGCCCGAAGGGCTTATACGATCAATAGCCGCCGGTGAAACCGGTGGTAAAAGATTCCTAAGGGGTACCCAACCCCAAGGGGGTTGAACTAAAAATATTGATCCTTCTTGACAATTGTTTTTTCCAGGAGTTCAACCCCTTTGGGGTTGTCTAGAATACACGATTTTCAACCACCGGTTTCACCGGCGGCTATTGATCGTTTAAGTCCTTCGGACTAGTTACTCCGATTATTGAACAAGTATGATTGGTAATAATTGAAAAATGTAGAATAGGAATTATGCCCTGCGGGAGTCCCAATCGTCAGTCAATAAAAAAGGGGCAAACTGGTCATTTTACCAATTTGCCCTTTTTTGTGATCCCGCTGGGACTCGAACCCAGGGCCCATACATTAAAAGTGTATTGCTCTACCAACTGAGCTACGGAATCATCCCTCAAAATTTGGGAGTGCAAAAATAAGGGGGATTCTTTTAGTTGCCAAAAAATAATCGGTCTTATTTGATTGTCTTACACCCCTTTAAACCGAAGGGTTATCCACAAACAAGCGTTCGAGTCTGGACAAATTAATTTAGGTTTGCATACCAACAACTTACACCCCATGAACTCCTTCTTTTCCAATAAAGTCGTCATTGTCACCGGAGGTACCGATGGTATCGGACGCGCCATGGTGGATCAATTGCTCCAATCAGGGGCCAAGGTATCCACCTGTGGCCGGAACCCGGATAAATTGTATCAACTACAGGCGCAATACCCCTCCTCCCCTTTACATACCATGATCGCCGACGTAAGCAATGAGAACGATTGCCGTCGCCTTGTGGAAATGACCATCAAAATGTTTGGTGGCGTGGATATCCTGATCAATAATGCAGGTATCTCGATGCGGGCTGAAATGACGGAGGCCAGTACGGAAGTGATCCGTACGGTCATGGAGATCAACTTCTTTGGATCGGTGTATTGCACGCATTATGCCCTGTCCTCCATACTGGAACGGAAAGGCACGATCGTGGGGGTTTCTTCGATCGCAGGATACCGGGGACTGCCTGGCCGCAGCGGCTATTCCGCCTCCAAATTCGCCCTTCGGGGATGGCTGGAAGCTCTCCGCACGGAAATGCTGGAAAGCGGTGTAAATGTGATGTGGGTATGCCCGGGTTTCACTACCTCGAATATCCGGAATGCCGCCCTGAACAAAGAGGGCCAGGCCCATGGGGAAAGCCCCATGGACGAAGGAAAAATGATGACGGCCGAAGAATGTTCGCATATCATTCTGAATGGGATCCGTAAACGGAAACGCGAGATCGTGATGACCTTTACCGGGAAAAGGGCCGTTTTCCTCAACAAATTCTTTCCCTCTTTCGCCGATAAGATGACACGCAAATTCTTTTACAAGGAAGGCAAACTGGTTAAATAACGGGATTCACGGATGGCATTGATCACATTAACTTCGGAAATGGGTCACCAGGACTACCTGGTGAGCGCGGTGAAAGCCACCTTGCTGGGGATCAATCCGGGGTTTACGATCGTGGATGTATCGCATTCGATCCCGGCCTTTAACTATCCCCAGGCGGCCTATGTCTGCCGCAATGCCTTTAAACATTTTCCGGAATACAGTTATCACCTGGTCCTGGTCAACCTGTTTGACCGGAAACCGGAACAACTCCTCCTCGCCTTTCACCAGAACCAATATATTCTCTGCGCCGACAATGGCTTGCTGACCATGATCCTGGAAGAAAAACCGGAAATGATCATCGGGATACCTTTGAAATCGACCGAAAAAACCACCATCGGTATTGCCGCGGCAATGGGACGTGTGGCACATGAACTGGTCAATGGAACCTCGATCAAGGATATTGGTGTGCCAGATGTGAGTTACCTGGAAAAGAACCCGCTGAGACCGGTGGTGGATGACCTGGGTATGGAAGGCAAGATCATCTTCATTGATCAATTTGAGAATGTGGTGGTGAATATCACCCGCGAAGAATTTGAGCGGAACCGGAATGGCCGGAAATTCCAGATCATTTTTAAGCGGGATGAAGTGATCGACCGGATCAGCCAGACCTATGCGGATGCCCCGGAAGGGGAAAAACTGGCCCTTTTTAATTCAGCTGGATACCTGGAAATCGCCATCAACAAAGGCAATGCAGCCGGCCTGTTTGGTTTAAAAGGCTATAACGAGAAGAATGGCCGGGTCTCCGCCATCCTGCAAAATCAGTTATTCTACCAAACGATCCGCATCCATTTTGAACCTTAACTGCGATTTCAAATGACAAAACCCCGCCTTCGTATTGCTGTAGACATGGACGGTGTGCTGGCCGATGTGGCCGAGCAGTTTCTGCGCTATCATGAACGGGATTTTGGAGAAAGAAAATCCCTGGCTGAAGTAGCCGGTGTAGAAGAATTGGATGCCTTCCCCCATAGCCGAAAACATGTATATGAACCGGGTTTCTTCCTTACCGCCCCGGTGATCCCGCATAGTCAGGAGGTGTTGAAAGCCCTCCATGACCAATTTGATGTTTTTATTGTCTCGGCCGCTACGGAATTCCCTCAGAGTCTGCCAGAGAAACAGGTCTGGCTGGGACAGCATTTCCCCTTTATTTCCTGGCAACAAATGGTGTTTTGCGGGTCAAAGACCATCATCCGGGCTGACTGGATGATCGATGACCATTTCAAGAACCTGGACCATTTTTCAGGGGATACCATCCTGTTCACCCAACCCCATAACCTTTTACGGGAAAATGGCCGTCACCGACGGGTTCAGGGCTGGACCGAGGTTTGGGATATATTTAATTCCTAATTATTGATTATTAATTATTTTTGGCACTCCCGATAAAAAAGGGGTCAAATCAATACGTTATGAATTTTAGGAAAGTCAATAACATCACCGGATGGGTCGTGTTTCTGATCGCGGCGGTTACCTATACCATTACCCGCGAGGCCACCGGTAGTTTTTGGGATTGCGGCGAGTTCATCGCCTGTGCGTATAAAATGGAGATCCCCCACCCTCCCGGATCACCTTTCTTCTCCATGATGGGTAAATTATTCATCGTTTTATTCAGCGGTGGAAACCCCGAAAATGTAGCCAGCGCGGTTAACCTGTTGAGTGCCCTGGCCAGTGCCGCAACCATCTTATTCCTGTTCTGGTCCATCACCCATTTTGCCCGTAAAATGTTTGTAAAGGCAGGTGAGAACCTCGACGGACAACAATTGATCGTTACCATGGCCGCCGGTGCCGTTGGCGCCCTGGCATATACCTTTAGTGATTCATTCTGGTTCAGTGCGGTTGAGGGTGAGGTTTATGCTCTTTCCTCCTTCTTTACAGCCCTGATCATTTGGGCCATGTTGAAATGGGAACATGCGGATGAACTGGCAACGGATGCCACCGAAAAAGCCAAGGTTGATCGTTGGATCGTGTTTATATTTTTCATGATCGGACTGGCTGTAACCGTTCACTTGCTGAACCTGTTGACCATTCCCCCGATCGTAATGATCTACTACTACCGCCGCTATAACTATTCGGTGCGTGGTGGTATTTTTGCCTTTATCCTGAGTGGCCTGATCACTGGTCTGGCCTTATGGATCTTTATTTATTTATTGCCCCGCTGGTCGGCTGGCATGGATCGGATATTTGTCAACAATTTCGGGCTCCCCTTCTTTTCCGGATTTAGCTTCTTCTTTGCCTTGCTCGGTCTGCTTTCCTGGGTTGGCCTTCGCTATGCGCGCAAAAAAGGAAGTCACCTGTTGCGTCTGGGTATCTGGTGTTTTCTATTCATCCTGGTGGGCTTTTCTACCTATGTTACGACCCTTATCCGTTCGAATGCGAATCCGGTGATCGATATGGCCAATGTGGACAATCCCATGAGCCTGGCCTCCTATTTTGGTCGTGAACAATATGGTAGCGCTCCCCTGTTATATGGCCCCACCTTTGAATCACAACCCAGGGATGTAAAAGAAACAAGGATGCGTTATCGCAAAGATTCTACCCAATACAAAGAACTTGGAAAAGACTTTGAATACGTATATGACAGTAAGGATAAAATGATCTTCCCGCGTGTGTGGGATGCATCGAATGACCAATACCATTTTGATACTTATGTTGACTGGCTTGATCTGGAAGTAAAGGCCCGTCAATTGAGTGTGATCACCGCTGTAACACCCGGTGTAGGGGTGCAAACACAGAATGAGCAGGGACAACCCGACTTTTATGAAGTGGGTGAAAATGCACAGATCACCGTTCAGAAAGGCGCCGTTGTAAGACCTGGCGACCGGATCGCTGTGAAAAAGCCTACCTATGGTGATAATATCGAATGGTTTATGAGTTATCAAATGGGGATGATGTATTGGCGATACCTGCTCTGGAATTTCTCCGGTCGTCAAAACGATCTTCAGGCTTCAGGAAATAAAAGAGATGCTAACTGGATCACCGGTATCTCCTTTATCGACAATGCAAGATTGGGAGACCAATCCAAATTGCCTGAATCACTGAAAGAAAACCAGGCCAACAACAAACTTTTCCTCCTTCCCTTTATCCTGGGAATATTGGGATGTGTGTATCAATTCCTGTTCCATCGAAAAGATTGGCTGGTCACCTTCCTGCTTTTCTTCTTTACCGGTATCGCCATTGTGCTTTATCTGAACCAACCGGGTAACCAGCCCCGTGAACGTGATTATGCCTATGTGGGTTCTTTCTATGCCTTTGCGATCTGGATCGGGCTTTCGCTGGTAGGTTTCTACCGCCTGATCAAAGAACACAAGGAAAAACAAAAAGACCTGGTGGCTACGCTGACCTATGGCTCCATCCTCACCTTCCTCATCATTTTGATGGCTGGTGCGCCTGGAACAGGGGGCAGCATGCTGATCTCCGCTGTGATGTCAACGGCCCTGTTTGCCGCCGTATCCACGATACTCTATTTCCTATTCAATGCCCTTTCCGGAAATGGCAAAGCCCTGACCGGTTCGCTTGCGGTGGTTGGATTGGCTATTCCTTTGTTGATGGCCAGCCAGGAATGGGATGATCATGACCGGGGTAAAAAAGACCTGGCGCGTGAAACCGCCCGAAATACCCTGGAGAGCTGTCCTAAAGATGCGATCCTATTCACCTTTGGCGATAATGATACGTATCCGCTCTGGTATGCGCAGGAAGTGGAAAATATCCGTCCCGATGTACGGATCGTCAATAACAGCTTGTTGGGAATCGATTGGTATATCAATCAACTGCGCAATGCGGTAAATGGTTCCAAGGCATTGGATGTGGTATTCAGTGTGGATGATATAGAAGGGAATAAACGCAATTACCTGCGTTTCCGTCCTGAATTGAACCAGGAAGTGTACAATGATCTTGACACCGTATTGCAGGCCCTTCGTTTACCTAAATACGAACAGTATTATCCGGTACGCAAATTCAAAGTACCTGTAGATACGGCCAAGGTTAAGGCCAATGGCACCTTGCTTTCCACAGATCCCGTGATGACTGAATTGCGTCTGGAGATCCAGGAAGGAAAGCCGATTACCAAGAGTGATCTGATCATCCTGGCCCTGATCGCCTCCAATGATTGGAACCGTCCGATCTGCTTTACGGCCCCCTATCCTGATCTTGGTTTTTATCAAAACCTGCGTAAGGAAGGAACGGTTTACCGCCTGATACCTAAAATGGTGGAAGCCCCACAGGCCAATTGGACCACTGAGCAGGCTATGCGCGAAAATTACCTGGGCGGTACACAGATCCGCGAAAACAATACCGACTCGATGTACAGCCGCCTGATGAATATTTTTGCGGCTGGCTCCCTGAACCAACCTGGTATTTATCTGGATGAGGTCAACCGTCGTGAAGCACTGGGTATGCGGAATGCTTTTGCTGAAATGGCTGGTAACCTGGCTGATAAAGGAAGAAAAGAAGATGGGCGTAAACTGCTCGCCAAATTTGAGAGCATGGTGAACCCGGCTAACCTCCCTTATGCGGCTGCTGCCCATTACAATGCCCACAACCAGTCGAGCCTGATCTATATGGAAGCCGCCTACAAAACCGGTGATACTGCATTGGCAGAAAAAGTAAGAAAAGCACTGGTAAAGGACCTGGATGAGCAGGAGAAATATTATACCTACCTGAAAAACAGCAAACCTGAATTTTATACCGGTATTCGGACCGAGGAGGCTATCAATAACAGTCTCAAGGAAGTATTGAATACGGTGGTCATACGGTATGCGCCCGAGAAGGCCACCAAGTCAACCCTTCCCGAGTTTCCTGCCATACCACAGCCTGGATCTATTCAGGATACAATACCCAAGAAGGATACGGGTAAAATAAATTAACCTTTGTTTCATATCCAAAAGCCCTCCCCTCAGAGGGCTTTTTTATTTTTGAACTGAATCGTTGTTACGGTGTTATTTATTACTTATCACCGCGGAATATTGTCGTAAATTGGTGAATAGGAAAACATGAAAGGTTATCATTTCAGAGGATATGACCCCAACCAGGAAGGGAAAACAAGATTCGAGCAATTGCTCGATCTCTTCATGCAATTACTCACTTATACCAGTGGGGATGCGGGCGAAGCCTTGTCCTGGATGAATGAACTCGACAAGCAATACCAACTGACCGATGGTGAATATGGGATGGGGGATTTTATTGATGACCTGAAAGAAAAGGGATACCTCACTGAAGAGAATCAAAAAGGAGAGATCAAGATCACGCCTAAAACGGAACAGGGTATTCGTAAGAAAAGCCTCGAGGATATTTTTGGCAAACTGAAAAAGACCAAACAGGGAGACCATCGCACACATAAACCCGGCCAGGGCGATGAGACCAATCCGGAAACACGCCCTTTTCGCTTTGGGGATATGTTGGAGCAGATCGACTTTACCGAATCCATCCGCAATGCACAGATCAATCATGGCATAGAAGGATTTCATATTCAGGAAGACGACCTGAGCATTAAGGAAACGGATTTCAAATCACAGACCTCTACGGTGCTGATGATCGATATTTCCCATTCCATGATCCTATATGGCGAGGACCGAATCACACCCGCCAAAAAAGTGGCCATGGCCTTAAGTGAATTGATCACCACCCGCTATCCCAAGGATACCCTGGATATTGTGGTGTTTGGAAATGATGCCTGGCCGGTGGAGATCAAAGACCTGCCCTATCTGCAGGTAGGCCCTTATCATACGAATACTGTTGCCGGCTTGGAACTGGCGATGGATATTTTGAGAAGAAGAAAGAATCCAAACAAACAGATCTTTATGATCACGGATGGGAAACCTACCTGTTTAAAAATCGGTAAACGATATTATAAGAACAGTTTTGGCCTTGACAGGAAGGTGACGAGCCGGTGTATGAATCTGGCGGCCCAATGTAAAAAATTGAAGATCCCGATCACGACTTTTATGATCGCAACGGATCCCTATTTGCAGCGGTTTGTGCAGGAATTCACGGAAACGAATAATGGAAAAGCGTTTTTTGCGAGTCTGGATAAATTGGGGGCATTTATATTTAGGGATTTTGAATCGGGGAAGAGGAAGACGGTGTATTGATCTTAGCGGTATAAGATTGAATTTTACCGCAAGGGCGCGAAGGCGCGAGGGAGCGCGAGGAAGACATGGAAATGAAACACAACGACATAAAGACCTTAGGACAATTAAAGAAATCGGGGTATCAATCCCGGTCCATCAAGGAAGAGATCCGGCAGAACCTGATCAAGCGGCTCAAGAACAAGGAGAATAGTTTCCCCGGCATCCTGGGATATGAGGATACGGTGATTCCGGATGTGGAGACTGCCTTGCTTAGCCGGCACAATATCCTTTTTTTGGGATTGCGTGGGCAGGCCAAGACCCGTATGGCCCGGCTGATGACCGACCTGTTGGATGAATACATTCCGGTGATTGCAGGTTCAGAGATCAATGATGACCCATTGCATCCCATCTCCCGATATTCGCTCGACTTGATTGCTGAGAAAGGTGATGATACCCCTATTGCCTGGTTACACCGGGCCCAGCGCTATGGGGAAAAGCTGGCTACTCCCGATGTAAGTGTGGCTGACCTGATCGGTGATGTGGATCCCATCAAAGCAGCGACGCTCAAACTCACCTTTGCTGATGAACGCGTGATCCATTATGGTATCATTCCCAAGAGCAACCGGAGCATATTTGTGATCAATGAATTACCGGATCTCCAGGCCAGAATACAGGTAGCCCTGTTCAATATATTGGAAGAAGGAGATGTACAGATACGTGGGTTCAAACTAAGATTACCGCTGGACATTCTGTTTGTCTTTACCGCCAATCCGGAGGATTATACCAATCGTGGCTCCATCGTTACCCCTTTAAAAGACCGGATCGAAAGCCAGATTCTGACACACTATCCCAAGGATATAACAACGGCCCTGGAAATTACCACCCAGGAAGCAGCGGTCACGGAGGAGCAAAGTAAGAAGGTCCGCATCAGTGACCTCGGTAGAAGGCTCATTGAGCAAGTAGCCTTTGAAGCGAGAGGCAGTGAATTGGTGGACAAAAAAAGCGGGGTCAGTGCGCGATTGACGATCTCTGCCTATGAGAATGCCATCAGCACGGCTGAACGAAGGGCTTTTGTGAATGGAGAAAAGGAAACACAGGTATGGATCAGTGACCTGGCCGGCATTATTCCTTCCATTACGGGTAAAATCGAACTGGTGTACGAAGGGGAACAGGAAGGTCCATATCAGGTAGCCATGAATTTACTGGACAAGGCGGTACGGAGCCAGTTCATTCATTATTTTCCCAATCCTGAATCACTCAAACGACGGGTAAAAGGCAAACAGGATCCCGAACAAAAAGACGAGAACCCCTATCGTCCCGTGATTAACTGGTTTGACAAGGGCAATCATTTGGATATATTCTTACATACCAAAGACGAGGATAAAGTACAGCAGCTTTATAAAGTGGAGGGGCTTCATGCACTTGTAAAGAAATATTATAAAAATGCCAATGAAAAAGAATCAGCCCTCCTGATGGAATTTGTTTTACATGGATTGGCTTCTTTTTCCCTGATCAGCAAGAAAATGATCGATGGTCGTATTGAGTTCAAGGACCTGATGGGATCGATGATCAATTTGGGCGGAGGAGAAGAAGTGGATTATGATGGGGAAGATTTTACTTAAGTATATTTACCGCAAAGGCACTAAGACGCAAAGGGCCACTAAGAAATCTTAGCGGCCCTTTGCGTCTTAGTGCCTTTGCGGTTAGTACAAAAAAGGCTATTATTTCTTTCCACCAAATTTATATCCAAAAGATAACCCACCGTAATAAGGAATAAAGTATCCCTTACCAAAAACGGGGCTGATAAAAGCACGGAAAATAAACCCGCCATCAGCAGGCTGCATCCGGTAACCAAAAGAAACGTGTCCGAAGGTGGACGTAAAGTCACCATCACTGGAAGAGTTGGAAGCGATTACGGGGGTTAGACCACCACCCAATTCAAAATAATTTTTTCCATCCCGTCCCAACAGATAGTTAACTCCGATGGGAATGAAAACAACACCTACGCGGTCACCACTGGTACCTAAACTAAATCCACCCACACCCACACGACCACCAAATCCATCATCGGATTTTGCGAAACGTGTATCAAAGTTGATGGAGGCCAGACCAGGTCCACCTAATTCAAAATACATGGATTGAGCTTGTACAGCAACAAATCCGACCAATGCAAAGGATAAAGTCAAGATGATCTTTTTCATAAAAGTTGTTTTATTGGAATGACAAGATAAAAACAAAATCCGCTGTTTTGCAAATGTTAAAGAATATTCACTTCTCTTTCCAGCATTACACCATATTTCTCCTTAACAGATATCAATATATCTTCACTCAGGGAAAATAACTCCTTCCCGGTAGCCTGACCATAGTTAACAAGGACAAGTGCTTGTTTTTCGTGACAACCGGCATCACCTTTTCTGAAACCTTTCCAGCCGCATTGTTCGATCATCCATCCGGCGGCCAGTTTTACCCGATTGCCCAATATGGGATACCCCACGATATCGGGGAATTGCTGACGTAAATTGTTAAATTCATCTGAACTCACCTCGGGGTTCTTGAAGAAACTGCCTGCATTGCCGATGAATTGAGGATCCGGGAGTTTGGATTGACGGATACGGATCACCGCTTCGGAAATTGCCTGAATGGATAATTGTTGCACACCCATTCTTTCCAATTCCTGGGTGATAGCACCATAACTGGTATGAAAGACCGGATGTTTTTTTAAGCGAAATGTAACATTGAGAATAGCGACCTTACCTTTCAATTCCTGTTTGAACACACTGTCACGATAACCAAAGCGGCAATCTGAATTGGTAAAAGATATGATCCTCCTATCTTCCAGGTGAAAGGCCTCCAGGTCGAGAAAAGTATCCCTGAGCTCTACCCCATAGGCCCCGATATTTTGAATGGGTGCAGCGCCAACATTGCCGGGAATGAGCGAAAGGTTTTCTACACCAGCCCAATTCCGAAGCGTGCAGTATTGCACAAATTGATGCCAGTTTTCGCCGGCGCCTACTTTAACATATACATATTCCCTATCCTCATGCACTTCTTCAATCCCCTTGCATTCGTTTTTCATCACCCAACCTTTGAGGTCTTGTGTCAGCAGGATATTGCTCCCTCCTCCCCATATCCAGGTATCCTTTACAGCACCCCGTTGCCGCTGATCCAGTAACCCATCCAGTTCTTCGGCAGTATTGAACCGTGCGAAATACCTGGCCCTGACATCGATACCAAACGAATTAAATGGTTTGAGGGAAATATTTTCGAGAACGTTCATATGGCAAAGGTGGAAAGAAATTGCGGAATAGTCAATATACAATTTCGGTCATGGCGATGAGGTAATTTATTCCCGCTCCCACTCTATCTTGGTGCCAAAGCCTTTGCTGCTATCCGTCATTTTTATATGATGTAAACGGATCACCCAGATATCGCCTCCCATGGCCAGGGCAAAGGGATATCGTAAATGATAATCACGGGAGGCATGGGCAGCCGACGGATCAGAGGGGTCGATCACGACTCCTTCAAACTGGATGCCTCTGACAATTACAGGGTCTGCTTTCCCGGGCAGGATCGAACCAGCGACCTCTTTTTTGATCTTCATCATCGGTACATGGTGCGAATCGGCATGGGTCTTATAAATTAAAATGCCTTCTTTTTCCTCAAAAACATAGAAACAACTAAAGCAATAGGGATTCCCCTGCTCGTTTACGGTACATACCGTGGCTGTCTTTTGTTTCCGGATGAATTGAATGATATCCTTGTTCATACCCATTTTATAATACGCACGGGGCAGTCGCGGACCACCTTTTTCGCCAGGTCCTCCTCTTCAACTGGAATGTCCCGTACATAGGTTTGATTCTTCTTCTCTCCTTTTATCAGGGTGGCCTTCCCATCCCTTTTTGACATTCGCCACCAGGCGGGTTGCCATTGATGACAGACCCCACAGCCAATGCATTTATCCCGGTATTGAATGAGTTTAGGCATTGGCTTCGGTGATCTTATATAGTTTATCCCCCGGGCTGACTTTGGTCGCCACCGGGATCGTGATCTTGTCTCCTTTGCTTGCTTTGATTGCTGGTTGCCCGTTCACCATCAGCGGCTCCAGTTTCATTTTTAAAACCCCATGGGCATTACCGATCAGTAGGATCGTATCTCCTTGCTCAAGGCTTCCCGTTTCGATATCAAATTCCCCTACCCCTATTTTTCCATAATACTTCACCCCCTTGGCCACATAGGTCTTTTTTTCTTTGGCGACAGAACCCGGCGTAGTCGTCCACTCCCCCATTGAATGGCCAACATAGTACCCTTCCCAGAAACCGCGGTTATACACGGTATCCAGGCGCTTTAGCCAGGCTTCTATTTTTGTGGGCGTATATGCCCCTTCTTCAATGGCCGCGATCGCTTCTTTGTAACACCGGGTGGTCTCAAAAACATAATCAGCGCCTTTGCTCCGGCCTTCGATCTTGAGCACATCCACACCTGTTTCTATTACCTGTTCAAGAACGCCGATTGTACATAGGTCTTTGGGCGACATGATATACTCATTGTCGATCAACAACTCCTCTCCGGTCTCCGCATCGGCAACTTTGTATGGCCTCCTGCAATTTTGCACACAGGCACCCCGGTTAGCAGAAGCCCATTGGGAATGAAGACTCAGGTAACATTTTCCGGAAACAGCCATACACAATGCGCCATGGACGAATATCTCCACCTGCATACGTTCTCCCGACACGCCACGAATATCTTTACGCTTTATATCTGCCGTGATGTGAGCGATTTGCTGCAGGGTCAACTCCCGGGCCAATACCACCAGATCAGAGAACCGGGCATAAAATTCTACCGCAGCCAGATTACTGATATTAGCCTGTGTGGATACATGTACCGGGATACCCAAAACCATGCATTGCTGAAATACGGAAACATCGGCCGCAATGACAGCGTCAATACCCTGATCACTTGCTTCATTTAATATTACTTGTAAAAGGCGAAGGTCATGATCATACATCACTGTGTTCAGGGTGAGATAGGCTTTTACACCCGATGCATGACAGATCCGGACCACCTCTTTGATATCCTCGATCGAGAATCCACCCGAAGAACGGGTACGCATATTCAACTGCTCGACCCCGAAATAGATGGCATCGGCACCGGCATTGATAGCTGCGGTTACACAGTCCATCGACCCCGCCGGAGCCAGCAATTTGACTTTTGTGTTGGATGTTGTCATTGGCAAAAATGATCGTTGCAAAGTTAACCTAAGCCGCTGCTGCTAAAAATGGAAGCGACCTGACAATTATCAATTCACCAGATGAGACAGATCATGCGGTGTTGCCCATCCGTTACAACCTTTGTAGGTTGATGTTTGAAATAAACTACCATGATCCGACTCACTAAGATCTTCCACTTTGAAATGGCGCATGCCCTTTCCCAATACAATGGACCCTGTAAAAATATCCATGGGCATACCTATACCCTGCATGTGACCATTGGAACAAATGAAACTGTTGAAGACTATATTCCATCACCCGGTATACTGATTGATTTCAAGATGATCAAAAAGATCGTTCAGGAAAATATCATTCAAGTTCTGGACCATTCCCTCCTCCTCTCCCGGGAATACACAGAACAAAACTCGGCCTGTCTGGCCTTGCACAATCTGATCATCTTTGATGCCGAGCCATCGGCAGAGAACCTGCTCCTTTACATTCGCAAACAACTGATCGAATTACTTCCCGCCGGAGTTGATTTGAAGAAATTAGTGCTTTTTGAAACCGGTGATTCGTATGCGGAGTGGGAGGAGTGAAGGGGGATGGTGGTTGTTGGATGGTGGATGTTGGATGGTGGAGGACAGATGACGGAGGACAGATGACGGAGGGCGGTTTTTTTTTGCCCCGGAGGGGCATCCCACCTGTAGCCCCGAATTATTTTTATTTCCCAAAGGCTCCGGAGGAGTCTCCTAGTAAAAATATAGATTGAAATTTTATTATTAATTCGACCCAATATCGAAAATTGAATGATTGATAGGAGACCCCTCTGGGGTCTTGGGAAAATAATATTTATTCGGGGCTACAGGTGGGATGCCCCTCCGGGGCAAAAAAAACACCGCCCAACGCCCTCCGTCATCTGTCCTCCACCATCCAACATCCGTCATCCGCCCTCCGTCATCTGTCATCTGTCCTCCACCATCCAACACCATCCTCGCGTTACCTGGCGCCATTCTGCCTTCGCGGTAAATCCCTTACAACCCTACACCACATCCACATCCGGCACCACCGTCACACTCCGAAAACTTTTGTCCTGGTGTAAGATGGCGATCTGTTCAAGGATGTCGCGTTTACATTGCGCGATGAGTTTTGTATCGCGTGGAAGTTTGAGGAGCAGCTCCATCAGGTATTGATTCCGCACACGCCCGACTACCGGTTCTGCAGGGCCGACAAGGTAGTTTCCGTATTTATTATGTAACGATTGGGCAAAGCGCTCGGCTGCTTTTTCAACGACCTCTTTGAATTTATGTTTAAATCCTAAATGGATCAATCGGGATATAGGCGGGTAATGAAATTGCTGGCGGCTTTTTATTTCCGCTTCAAAAAGACCTTTGTAATCATGTTGCTGGACAAATTGCAGCACCGGATGTTGCGGTTGCATGGTTTGGATCAGCACTTTTCCTGTTGCCTCTTTTCGGCCGGCCCGTCCACTTACTTGTTCCAATAACTGAAATGCCCGTTCATGGACCCTGAATTCGGCGAAATGCAATAACCCATCGGCATCCAATACGCCTACCAGATCCACACTGTCAAAATCCAGTCCCTTTACCACCATCTGGGTACCTACCAGTATATCTACCCGGCCATTTTCAAATTGCTGGATCAGGGTATCGTGTGCATTCTTACCCCGGACGGTATCAACATCCATGCGCGCAATACGGGCTTGGGGAAATGTTTCCTGCAATTGTTCTTCGATCCGCTCGGTACCAAAGTTTTTTTGCATGAATTGATGGCTGCCACAAGCTGCACAGGAGATCACAGGTGGATATGTAGTACCGCAATAATGACAAACCAGTTTATTCGTCAGTTTATGAAAGGTGAGGGAGACGTCACAATACCGGCATTGGGGTATCCATCCACAGGCCATACAGATCTGAAGAGGTGAATAACCCCTTCGGTTTTGAAAAAGGATGATCTGTTTCCCTCTTTGCAAAACTTCCGTGATGGCTTGTGTGAGTGGTTCGGAGAGAATGATCTTATTTCTGTCCTTTTGTACCAGTTTGCGGGTATCAATGAATTCGATCGGTGGCAGATTGACCTCTCCATATCTTTCCATCAATTCGACCAGACCATATTTTCCCTGTCGCGCATTATGATAGGTCTCCAACGCAGGGGTGGCAGATCCAAGCAAGACCTTTGACCCGGGAAACATGGAGGCAAAGAAAAGGGCGGCATCCCGGCCATGATACCGCGGAGCGGGATCCTGTTGTTTGAAAGAGGAATCATGCTCTTCATCCACGATCACGAGAGCAAGGTCCTGGTAGGGAAGAAAAATAGAAGAGCGTGCCCCCAATACGATCTTTAGTTCACCTGATCGCACCTTATTCCAAATTTCCACCCGTTCATTCTGGTTGAACCGCGAATGATAGATGCCGATATATCCTCCAAAATGTTTTTGTAAACGTCGGATGATTTGTGAAGTCAGGGCGATCTCGGGTAACATATAAAGCACCTGTTTACCCTTTCTTACCTGCTCTTCAATGAGTTTTATATAGAGTTGTGTCTTACCACTGGAGGTAACGCCATGTAAAAGGCAAGCCGATTTTTCCTGCAGTTGTTGTTTCACTTCCTGCCAGGCCTTCTCCTGGGCTGGCGACAGTTCAAAATCGATTTGAACATGGGGAGCGAGATAGCGGATTCTGTCTACCTCTCTTTTTTCTACGCGCAGGATCCCTTTTTCCACCAGTCCTTTGAGTTGTGCTTCACTGGCGCCTGATTTTTTCAGCAGCGAGGGACGTGTTACCTCCCCTTCTGTTTTTTCCAAATAGAGATAAGATAACAAAAGTTCCATTTGCTTGGGGGCACGGGACCAGTTATTCAGCAGTTCTGCCAGTTTTTCTTCTTCTTTATACGCCCCTTCCAACACCACAAAGTGTTCCTTCTTGGGGGTATAGGAATTTTTCAATGCCTCCCACACATGCGCCAGTTTTTTCTGGATCAACCGGTTGATGACCGGGTAAACATGGGAGGAATCCAGGAGCTGTTGTACTTCCGAAATGGATAGTTCTTTCTTGATCAATAAGGCTTCTCCCACCAGGTATTCATCATGATCCAGGGTAGAGAAATCCTCTCCAAATTCCTCGTTGAACACGACGATCGTTTCAGAACTCAGTTTGAAATGGGAGGGCAGGGCGGCGGCCATCACCTCTCCTTCACTACACATATAGTAAGAGGCCATCCATTCCCAAAGCCTGAGTTGACTTTCGTACACCACCGGTTCGGTATCCAGCACATTTAAAATTTCTTTGGGCTCAAAGAATTCCGGTTTCTCCTGGTGGATACGCTTGACAATACCGGCGTATTTTTTATTCTTGCCCAGGTTCACCTCCACCCGAATGCCAGGTATTACCGCTTCGGCCATGGAGGACGGCACCTGCCAGGTGTAGTTCTTGGGCAGGGCCAGCGGAATGATGATCTCGGCGTAGCGATTGGGCATAGGGGGCAAAGCTACTGATGATTTGTTAAGGATTTACCGCGAGGGCAGAATGTCGCTATGGAACGCTAGGATGATGTTGGATGGCGCCACCTTGCGCCCTTGTGCCTTCGCGGTAAAGCCTACGCTTCTCCAATCCACGAAGCATCGAAGGACCGCAATTTTTCTTCCATCACTCCCCGCACTTTTTCTTTTAGTGAGGCAATATCATCCATAGTCAATCCATCCACTGGAATCTCGGCAAGAAAGACAGCACGCGAACGGCCGGGATTCAGGGAAAATACCGAACGATAATGCATCCGGTCAAAGGCATCCAGAAAAAGAATGGGCTTGATCGGGGTTTGGGTTTCGATGGCAATGCGAAAGGCTCCATCATAAAAAGGAAGTAGCGGCTGATCGGTCATGTTGAATGTGCCTTCGGGAAAGATGATGATCGAAATGCCTTTGTTCAAAACTGATTTAAGATTGCGGATACTTTTGGCGCGATGTTCAGCATCACTTCGATCAACCTTGACCACGGCATAGGAATAGATGAAACCAAACAGCGGTATCTTATCCATTTCAATTTTACCCAGAGCCCTCATGGGTTGACGCAAGGTTTTAACCAATACGGGGCCATCAAGGTAAGAGATATGGTTGGCAACAAAAATATACTGGCGTTTTTTGTCATGCGGAGATTCGTAAATGTTCCGATGCCATATACCGATTAGAAAGTACCAGGCATCGGCCCAATGCATACAGATGCGGTAAATCATGTTCCCACCTCGGATCTTTCCAAATACAGAGGCAAGGAGCACCAGGGGAAAAATGAAGATCAACATGGCCACGAAAAGGGCAAAGGCATAGATCAGGTATAGCCAATGAAGGGGTTTGACCAGGTGACGCATCAATTCTTGTTTTGGTATTTTTTATCATCCCCCGGGCAATCGCATTTATAATCTGTTTCCAGGTCAATGACCGTGACCACGGTGGTGGATTCATTACACTGGGCAAATATTATCCGTACCTGCTGGTCATCCCGGGTGCGTCCTTCCAGGGCATAGCGAGGGCAGCGGGCATTTTGAAGATCGCTTTTTTTGTAGTTGATGGTGCCGTCACGCATGATCTCTTCTACTTCGGCCTGGGATATTCTGCGACAGGCCATCCGGCATTTAGCATGGTTGCTGTATTCGATATAGGAAATACGGCGGTCGAATCCCCGGTCGCGGTCAACGTTGGAGGCTGGGTCCTTAGTGGTGGTGGTCCGGGGTTTGGGGGCCGGAGAAGGGTTGTTGTCATCCTTTTTCAGCCATTGCACCAATACCAGGGCCAGGAGCAATAGGCCAATGAGGAGGTAGGGGGCGTATTTCTTGAGGGACATGGGCAAATGTAGGAATTTGGGGTGTTTTACCACTCAGTGCAGGGTTCACCGCAGAGTGGAGATGTTGGATGTTGGATGATGGAAGGCGGTGTTTTTTTTGCCCCGGAGGGGTCACCGATCAATCATTCAATTTTCGAAATTGGGTCGAAATAATATTAATATTTCAATCTATAATATTACTAGGAGGCTCCTCCGGAGCCTTTGGAAAATAAAAATAATTCGGGGCTACAGGTGGGATGCCCCTCCGGGGCAAAAAAAACACCGCCTTCCATCATACAACCCCCGCCATCCAACATCCGTCATCCGTCATCTTTCCTCCGTCATCCGTCCTCCGTCATCCATCATCCCCTCTTAGCGGTAAATGCCCGGAACACTTAATTTCGTACCTTTGCCCGCTATGTCAGCCCCCAAAACAGTCGCTTTTCACACCCTTGGCTGCAAGCTCAATTTTTCGGAGACCTCTACCCTTTCCCGCACCCTGGAATCGGAAGGCTTTTTGAAAAAAGAGTTTGAAGACCAGGCTGATGTATATGTGATCAACACCTGTTCGGTGACGGACAATGCCGACAAGGAATGTCGCCAGATCGTTCGGCGTATCCAACGTCGCGCTCCGGAAAGCCTCGTAGTCATCACCGGCTGTTATGCCCAGTTAAAACCTAAAGAGATCGCGGAGATACCCGGGGTGAACCTGGTATTGGGTGCTGCTGAAAAATTCAATATTGCCAGTCATCTTCGCGAACTCACCCAGGGCGATTCGGGTAAGATCTGTAGCTGTGATGTGGGCGAAGTAACAGGATTTCATTCCAGTTTTTCCATCAATGACCGCACCCGTACTTTTCTGAAAGTACAGGATGGTTGTGATTATAATTGTTCTTTTTGTACCATTCCCATGGCCCGTGGCAAAAGCCGGAGTGATTCGGTGGCCAGTGTGTTGGAAAATGCCCGGTCATTGGCTCAAACAGGGGTCAAAGAGATCGTATTGACCGGGGTGAATCTGGGCGATTTTGGACGTGGCCCCCATGGCGATGAGGGGTATCCCGAAAATTTCTACGATCTGGTTTCCGCCCTGGATGAATTAGAGGGGATCGACCGGTACAGGATCTCTTCCATTGAACCTAACCTGTTGACCCCTGCGATCATTGAGAAGGTCGCTTCCAGTCGCCGCTTCATGCCGCATTTTCATATTCCCTTACAAAGCGGAAGCAATAAAATATTGGGACAGATGCGGAGACGCTACCGTCGCGAATTATATGCCGAACGCGTGGCCGGTATCCGGGAATGGATGCCCCATTGTTGTATCGGGGTAGATGTGATCGTTGGGTTTCCCGGAGAGTCGGATGCCGAATTTGAGGAGACGCGTCAGTTTCTGGCCGACCTGGATATTTCCTATCTCCATGTATTTACGTATTCTGAACGGGATGGTACCCATGCCCTTGGACTTGGCCCGGTTGTGCCGATGTCCGTCAGGCATGAACGAAATAAAATATTGCGTGAACTATCCTATCGTAAGATGCAGGATTTTACCCAACGGCATACCGGTCAGACACGAAAAGTGCTTTTTGAAAACCGCAACAAGGAAGGCATGATGGAGGGGTACACAGATAATTATATCCGGATCGTAACACCCTATCGCGAAGAATGGGAAAACAAGATTGTGGATTGGGTGGTGTGAGGCGTGAGACGTGAGACGTGAGTCGTGAATCGTTAGTATCACCACACATCTCACGCCTCACGATTCACGACTCACGTCTCACCTCTCTCAATATTTTCGATATATTTGTCCCCATGGAACGTTAGCTCAGTTGGTTCAGAGCATTACTTTGACAGAGTAGGGGTCACTGGTTCGAGTCCAGTACGTTCCACTACCCGGGCAAAGAGAAACGACGGATCGTTTCTCTTTGTTTCGGTCTTCACTTCATGAAAAAATTCCACGTGACGATACGGTTCGATATGGATGAGGAATTTATGAACCTGGTCCCACCCCACCGAACCTATATCAACTACCTCATCAACAAGGGCGTGATCGAACAGTATGCGGTTAGTATGGAAACACAGCGCGTATGGATCACCTTATTAGCCAAGGACAAGCCGGAGGTCAGTAAGATTCTGGAGAAATCCCCATTAAAAAAATATTGGCAGGAAGAGATCGATGAATTATTTGTGTTGGATGGCCAGCATTATCGGTTACCTGCGGTGACGCCGAATTGAGGAGGCGTGAGGAGTGAATCGTGAATTGTGAATTGTGAATTGTGAATTGTGAATATCAGGTATTCAATATAAAAAGAGGCCTCCACTTTGTGGAGGCCTTTTTTTGTGGGAGTTGACGGGATCGAACCGCCGACCCTCTGCTTGTAAGGCAGATGCTCTGAACCAGCTGAGCTAAACTCCCTTTGATCGCCAAAGCATTAGCGGAGGCTAATTATTTTGGGAGGGCAAAGATAAGGCTTCACTCTTTCCACACAAAATTTTACCCTAAAAAATTAAATAAATAATTAATAATCAATAATCCAGCTACTTCGAGGCCGGAGACTTGTACATGAAAAGGGTTTTTTTATCTTTGTTGATCTACCAAAATGGCTCGGGAAAATACACATACTCAAAAATCAACCTTCGAAGAAACTGAACTCCTCCTGGATACCGAAGGTCCCTGCAACCTGATCGTCTGGAACGATGAGGTCAATACCTTTGAATGGGTGATCGAAACGCTTGTAGAAGTCTGCGGACATAGCTATGAGCAAGCTGAACAATGCTCTTACATTATTCACCACCAGGGAAAATATGCCGTAAAGAAGGACAGTTACGACCGCCTGAAACCACTCTGTGATGGGATCACCGAAAGAGGCATAGGCGCTACCATTGAAGAAGTTGTAGCCTGACATGTAAGGGGTCTGAAAAAATATTTCCATCTACATAATCTCTCCCTTTGCTAAAAAAGTTCACTGATGTACCAAAATTTCCCATTTTGGGAACTTTCTTGTACCTTTGTGTAAATCTTTGTATTTGAGAGTAATTGCCAAGAAAATACTCCGTGAATTTTGGAAAAAGCATCCAGATTGCGAACAGCAGCTCAAATCCTGGTACCAGGAAGCTGAAGAGGCTATTTGGAAGGGGCCGAATGATATTAAACGGGAATATCCTCCAGCCTCTTTTTTAGCCAACAACAGAGTAATTTTCAATATTCGAGGTAACCACTATCGTCTTATAGTAAGAATAAACTATCACTATGGAATGGTTTGGATTCGGTTCATTGGAACACATTCTGAGTATGATAAAATTGATGCACTAACAATATAAAAACAATGACTATCAAACCCATAAAAACTAAAAAAGACTATCAGACAGCTCTTTCCCGGCTGGAAATCATATTTGATGCAAAGCCGGGTAGTAAAGATGGAGATGAGCTGGAGGTTTTAGGCATTCTGATTGAAAAATATGAACAGGAGCACTATCCCATTGGTTTTCCTGATCCAATTGAGGCAATTAAGTTCAGAATGGAACAATTAGGTTATAACCAGACCGATCTGGCAAAAGTTGTTGGTTTGAAAAGCAGAGCCAGTGAGATACTTAATCGAAAACGTAAACTATCCCTGGACATGATACGGCAGATCCACAAAGTTTTAGGTGTGCCAACCGACGTCCTTATACAGACCTATTGAGCAGGTAAAAGGATATCATTTTTCACTCCGAACTCAGTATATGATAATGTTTTTTCCCGACTTCATTTAATTGAGGTATGGTCATTTTATCGGCTGCCTGGGCTTCGAACCAAACCATTTGAAAGCGGGGTAAAGAGGTGAGTTCGTTTTCGAGTAAAAATTTCATTTCACCAGGGCCAAGTATCAACAGAGAACTGACTTGTTCAACCTGATCGATAACCTCCCGGCAAAACTGGAGAAATTCCTGATTGTGTTTTTCCTGCGACTGGGATTGCCTGTTGCGGGTTTGTGCCCCTACCCGGGTCTTATTGGATGTTTCACCTTCGAATCGTGTGCGTCTTCCCAGTCCAGACCGGTGGGTGATACAGGTGAAATGATCTTCCGCATCAAATTTTCCGATAAGGGCTTTCTTCTGATCTATCCAGATGACATAACGATTCAGGTCCGTATTTTTTGTAGGCATGGTAATCCGGTTTGAATCTGATGTGAAAGTAGACCCACAAGAACCAGCTTACAATGAGAACGGTCGGAGGAATTGCTGACCTTTCTCATTTTTGAGGATAACTTTAAGGTAGTTTCCTCCCTCTTCTTTAAAACCTTGTCTCGAGATAATGCGGCAGCATGGCCTTCCAGGTAGGCCAATCATGTTTCCATTCTTTCCCCCAGATGTCCAGTTCATACCAGATCCCTTTTTCATATAAGATCCGGGCAAAGCGACCGGCACTGGTAGGATCTTCATAATCGCCGCTACCAGAGAGGATATGAATATGTCCACTGCGGCGGATCTGCTCAAGAATGCCATGGTCTCCCAGGTTGGGCATATAATGCATCGGGCTATTAAAGTATACATCTTCATCAAAATGTCCCTTGGTATATTCTGTCAATTCATATACCCCACTCATCGCAATGACTCCGTTGATGAGGTCGGGACGCTTGAGAAAAAGGTTCATGCTGTGCAAAGCGCCAAAAGATGCACCACAGGTAATGATCGGTGTATCAGGACTACTTGAATTGCGAATAAAAGGCACTACTTCATTGTACACATAGTCGTTCCACTGTTTGTGCCGCACCACTTTATCATACGGGTGCATGTGATTGTTCATCCAGCTTTCATTGTTGATGCTGTCAATGGAGTATATCTTAACCTTTCCGGCCTCCACCCATGGACGAACATGGTCCATCAATTGAAAACGCTCATACTCGAGGTAATCCGCGGAGGCCGTGGGTACCAACAATAACGCGAAACCGTAATGGCCATAGGTGGCGAGCGGCATTTCTTTGTTCAGGGAGGGGCTGTACCAGGAAGTCAGTTCTCTTTGCATGTTTTTCAATTTTCTGGGGGCGAAAATAGGGTTCTTTTTGAGGAGAAAGCAGCCCATGCCTCTCTTTCCCCCAGTTCTGCCCCAAAAATAATGTTGTAAAAATACTTGGTAATATTCACGAGTGTTTTTACTTTAGTATTTCAGTATTTTTACTGTTTAAATTTGACTTCCATCCCCTTGCTTTCTACCCTTAAGTGACCCAATCACCTTTAAAAACCTAATTCTCAGTCCAATATTCTTAGTAAAAATACTAATTGAGTTTAGGTAGAAATACGTATTTCTATTGTCGATTTGCAACCTGGAAGTTCCAGACAGGGTCTTGCTATGCAGGCGCTGTTAGAATGGCCCACAATGAATGTAAGAATGGAAAAAAACCTCATCCGTATCATCCTGGTCGAAGACCATGAAATGGTTCGGGCTTCGCTGAAACAACTGTTTAAAGATATCCGCCATATTGAAGTTGTGGCTGATTGTAGCAACGGATTGGATGCCATAGAACTGGCCTCCGAATTAAAACCGCATGTAGTACTGGTAGATGTCAATATGACCCCGATCGACGGGTTTGAGACCTCCCGCCGTCTCCTGAATAGCGAACCCGCGGTTCGGGTGATCGGTCTTTCAATGAACACCCACCCCCATTATGCCCAGCGTATGTTGGACAATGGGGCCAGGGGATACGTGACCAAAAGTTCACCTTTTGCTGAAATACTCCGAGCCATCGAAGAGGTACATGAAGGGATCATCTATATCTGCGAGGAGGTCAGGAAGAAGATGTAAATTTGCCGCTCATTATGGAACTGAGCAAAAACTTTGAACCAGGGAGCACGGAAACCAAATGGACCTCCCGCTGGAAAGAAAAGAAATACTTTGAAAGTCACCCCGACAACCGACCTCCTTTTACGGTGGTCATTCCCCCTCCCAATGTAACCGGTGTGCTCCACATGGGTCACACCCTGAATGAAACCGTACAGGATATCCTGATCCGTCGTGCCCGGATGAGTGGGTTCAATGCCTGCTGGGTTCCCGGCAGCGATCACGCCTCCATCGCCACAGAAGCCAAAGTGGTGCAGATGCTGGAAAAAGAAAAAGGGATCAAAAAAGCCGACCTGAGCCGGGAGGAATTCCTTCGCTACGCTTTTGAATGGAAAGAAAAATATGGTGGTATCATCTATAACCAGATCGAGCGATTGGGTTGTAGTGTGGATTGGAACCGGGTGAACTTCACCATGGATGATCATTATTACAAAGCCGTGATCGAGATTTTCATCGATTTGTATGAAAAAGGACTGATCTATCGTGGCGCCCGTATGATCAACTGGGACCCCGAAGCCAAAACAGCACTTAGCGATGAAGAAGTTGAATACAAGGATATCACCGGCAAACTTTATTACGTAAAGTATTTCATCACGGATAATCCTTCATCGGGCCATACCACACCCTCAACGGAATACATCACCGTTGCCACCCAACGTCCGGAAACCATCATGGGAGATACTGCTGTTTGCGTAAATCCTAATGACCCGCGCTATGCCCATCTGAAAGGTAAATTTGTGATCGTACCCCTTATCAATAAACCCGTACCGATCATCTATGATGAATATGTATCGCTTGATTTTGGCACCGGTGCCCTCAAGGTTACCCCGGCGCATGATATCAATGACTATAACCTGGGATTGAAATTCAATCTCCCGGTAATTGATACTTTAAATGAGGATGGCACGCTTAGCGAAGCGGCCCAGGTATTTGTTGGGATGGATCGTTTCAAAGCACGCAAAGCAGCCGTAGAGAAATTAAAAACCGATGGCCTGCTGGTCAAAGAAGAAGAATATAGCACCCGCATGGGTTATTCGCAACGGACCAATGCGGTGGTGGAACCCCGCATCTCCACCCAATGGTTTGTGAAAATGAAAGAACTGGCCGAGCCCGCCCTTAAAGAAGTATTGGAAGGACGGATTCGCATTCATCCAGGTGAGAAATTCCTGGCCACCTACAAATACTGGTTGGAAAATGTAAAAGACTGGTGTATCAGCCGACAACTCTGGTGGGGCCAACAGATCCCTGCCTGGTACACCCCTACCGGTGAATTCGCCGTTGCCGCCACCCGCGAAGAAGCCTTTGCAAAATTGACCAGCATACACGGTTCACATTTGACGATTCAGGATCTCACCCAAGATCCCGATGTCATGGATACCTGGTTCTCTTCCTGGCTTTGGCCCATTGAAGTATTCAACGGTATTACAGAGCCGGGCAATAAAGAGATCAACTATTACTACCCCACTTCGGTATTGGTTACCGGGCAAGACATCATCTTTTTCTGGGTAGCCCGTATGATCATGGCCGGTATGGAATTTAAACATCAGAAACCTTTTCATGATGTGTATTTCACCGGCATGGTAAGGGACAAGCAGGGCCGGAAAATGAGCAAGAGCCTGGGGAATTCGCCCGACCTGCTTGAACTCATTGACCGTTTTGGTGCTGATGCGGTACGGTTTGGGATTATGATCTCCTCGCCCGCAGGTAACGACCTGTTGTTTGATGAGGGTACGTTGGAGCAAGGACGCAATTTCAATAATAAGATCTGGAACGCCCTGAAGCTGGTGCGGATGTGGGGACAAAATACCATTGCTTTCACAGAAACAGATAATGATTTCGCAGTAACCTGGTTTGAGCAACGTCTTCGGCAGGCAGAAACGGAAGTCAGTGAATTGATGAAGGACTTCCGCTTAAGCGAAGCCCTTAAAACCATCTACTCCTTAATCTGGAATGACTTCTGTAGCTGGTACCTCGAATGGGCCAAACCTGCCTATGGCCAACCCATTTCTGAAAATACCTATCGGAAGACGATCCAGTACTTTGAACAATTGCTCCATTTGCTGCATCCGTATATGCCATTTGTAACGGAAGAGGTTTATCACCTCTTACAGGATCAATCGGATGACCTTTGTGTTAAACAGTATGCGGATTTGCAAAAAGGGAATAAAGACATTATTCAACAAGGGTTACTTCTTCAGGAAGTAATTACAGCCATACGCGACGCGCGCAACCGTCAGCAATTAAAGCCAAAGGAAACAATTGAAGTAGTTATCCAAACTGAAAACGCTTCCTCCTATAAAGCATTTGAAAGGATTCTCTCCAAGCAGATCAATGCCAGTCAGATTAGTTTCACTGATCAACCAAAACAGGGATCGATAACTGTTGTGGTAAACAAGGACCGATTCTTCCTTTACTCGGGTCAATCCGGTGATGGTGCTTCTCAAAAAGAAGACTTACTAAAAGACCTCGCGTATTACAAAGGGTTTTTGGCTGCGGTAGATAAAAAGTTGACGAATGAAAAATTCGTTTCCAATGCCAAACCGGAAGTAGTTGAAATGGAAAGAAAGAAAAAAGAAGATGCAGAGGAAAAGATCAAAACGATCGAGGAGAGCTTGGGGATAAAATAGTATTTCACCGCTTTTACCGCAAAGACGCCAAGACGCAATGTAGCGCCAGGTCTTTGCGTCCCTTAGCGTCCTGGCGTCTTTGCGGTTAAATTGGTTAAAAAAACCTACCTTGGTATAATCGCCACAGGCAATATAATCTCAAACCAATTATCCCCTGCCCTTCGTTGCAATAACAAATCATCCTCCAATAAATGATTGATGCGGAAACCAAAGGTCAGCTCATATTGGTTCCACCATTTGGTATCAAAAAAGAACTCCGTCCCGGTGCTTCGCAGATCCCTGGACAATAATTTATTATTGGAAAATACCCGTTGCAGGTCATAAAACCCATTGCCCCGAATCCGCTGAATGTAGACAATGTTCCCTATTCCCCAATCGGGAAGGAGTAATGGAAGATGATAGTTGACCGATATCTTCCACATCCGGGAGAAATAGTAATCGGTAAATCCCCTTGCCCCGGCGAGACGGTTGGCAAAGAGTGCCCGGCTGGTGTCCCGCTGCTGAAAAATTCCGGAAAGTACGATCGAATGATTTTGCAAAAGCCCTGGCAGATAAATATTTCCATTGGCCAAAAATTGATAGCCTTCAAACTTGGTAACAGCATGCCGATGCTGTACCTGTGCATTGTATCCAAATCGCGGGAATATATGCTGGCGAGCCTGTTGCACTTGCTGGCTCCAACTGATAAAGTGTTGGAGATAGGTAAAACTATTGGTGGCAAAATTATTTTTATTGGGACCTGTATTAAACTCATTGCGCAAAAAATAGTTGGTCCCGAAATTCAGGAACTTAAACATTCGGCCACTGGTCAGGTTCAACGGGATATTGAATCCAATACGGGTGTCCAACTGGTTCCATTGCCGAAGTTGGCTGTTCACCGAATCCTGCCGGGCAAAGGTCAATTGCGTCCCCACACTCAGGTAAGGGAACCAACCCCCAAATGTTTCGGTGATGCCCAGGGCATGGGTTTTCTCATTTTGGTTATAGAGATAATACCATTCCGACTCAAGTGTGTTCAAGACATTGTTTCCATATAATGAAAACCGGAATTCCGGATCTTCATAATAAGGCCTCCAGCTATGGAAATTCAGCAATCGGGTAGCCTGTTTATATTTTGTTTCTGAAAAACGGGTGGCGGGTGTTTCCTGTAAAAAACCAGTACGGCGATCCAGTGTTCCCGCAACCGGAAAACGCAAAAGGGGCAACTGGTCTTCCTGTAAGAAGTAGGGTTTTGATTTTTCTCCTAAATGCTGCTTGACCAACCGATAACCTTCGGCAGTGAATCGTGAATAGACCACTGAATCCTCTTTGGCATTGACAAAATAATATCCTCCCCCACCCTGTGTGATGATACTGATCTCTTTGGATTCCAGGGAGACGGAGAACACATCATCATTGCCTTGATAGGAGGCAGTAAAATACACCTGATCGTTGTTGACCTGGGGATATCCGATCACGGAATAGGTGGGAGGAGTAACCCAATCCAGATCACCGGTGGAAAGCGTGACACGCCCAAGGGCCATTCGCCCATCAGGTAAACGCACGGCCGTTACCAGTTGATCATCATTGATGAACTTTGGATCGGTAAAAATATAGTGCCCGGTATTGGGTAATTCCCGGATCAATTTTCCATCTATAGCCGACAACAAATGAAGGGCATTAGTACCTTCCGGGGTCATTTGTACAGCGACCACCATTGCCCCATCCGGCGAGATATCGGGAGTAAAATATTTGGTCCTTTTTGTCAGCACTTTTTGTTTTCCTGTTTGAATATCCAACACCCGCAAATCACTAAAGTCACGCCAGCCCCAGCGCACCGCCGGTTGGTAGGCCGCATACACGATCTTTCCATTTCGGTAACTGAATTGGTCATCCAGGGATATATCCCTGGCCCGGATCTTTCTGGGTAATCCAACCTGATGTACATAGAATGCCGGCCTGTGTCGATAGGTGGTCCGTAAAAAGATCAGTGAGTCGTCCCCTGCCTGATATGGGAAGAGATCATTTTGCAGGTACTTTTTATTCACCGGTAATACATTCACCTGTCCTTGCTCAGGTACTGTGGCTTGTATCTCCTTATAAAAATCAAATGCCTGACGGGTAAAGGTTTTATAATCCACCCCCGCATGAACCTTAATTGCTTTTTGAAAAGGATAGAACAACCCCTTGAACGCACTTGCCTCACTGGTCACTTTTGACCAGAAGGATGGCCCATACTTTGTTCGGCCATAGTTGACCATCAGATAACCCAGGGGATAATGGGAAGGGACAAAATCCTTCAGCGAACCATTGCGCAATTTCATCCAACTGTATTTCTTCCCTTCATTCCAGAGGGCCGGGTATTGGTTGAGGAAAAGGGGAAGACGGCCCCGGCCTTGCAAGGATAAGCGGGTTTCATTGTACACCGCATCCCCTTCATAGAACCAGTCGGGTATGGAAGCGTTGATGGCTACAGCCAGCCCCTCTTCGCCAAAAAGGGTTCCCATAAGCTTGCTGGCACCGTTACGAAAATTATTAAATTGCTGCACATGACGGTATTCATGAATGGTCAATGCATCTGCCCAGTTCAGGCTTCCCAACTCAAAGTTATTCAGCGAGGGTGTCAGGTAAAATTCACTGCGAAAAGGGCCCAGTCCTACATATCCATTGGAAATGGTAGTTTGGTTCTGAAGCACCACATCCACTTTAAATAATTTTTTGCCCAGGGCAGAAACGCTATCTCTCGCCATCGCATGGATAAACGAGGCTGCGCGCTGCGCCCTTTCTTCTTGCCCGTATGGAAAAATCACCCGTACGGTATCTGTATTGATCTGTTTCCACTTGAGCGAAGGCGGATTACCGCCAAATTCCTGAGCGGAGGAAGTCGGAGAAAATAAGAAATAAGAAATTAGAAATACGAAATAAGGAAGGGGATTTTTGAAAGGGCGCATGCCGGCAAGTTTATGGAGTAATTTACAAAATAATAGCGGTAATTTTATGCCTATGGAAAACGATTTTCTTATTTCTGCAAAGAAACAATTCGCCTTTTACAAACAACTGGGCGAAAAAACCTTTGACCAACTTAAGGACGAGCATTTGTTTCACCAATTTAATGAAGACAGCAATAGTGTGGCCACGATCGTTAAACATTTATGGGGAAACATGCTCTCCCGTTGGACAGATTTCCTTCACACTGACGGGGAAAAGGAATGGCGTGACCGTGAAGGAGAGTTTGAAACACCGGTCAGCTCCCGACAGGAAATGATGGATAAATGGACCGAAGGCTGGGATCGCCTTTTCCAGGCCCTTGACAGTCTGCAGCCGGAGGATCTTGACAAACTCATTTACATCCGCAACCAGGGGCATACAGTTATGGAAACCATACACCGTCAGTTGGCCCACTATTCCTATCACGTAGGGCATATTGTTTTTGTTGGAAAAATGCTTGCCGAGAATGGATGGGCCTCCCTGTCGATTCCGCGCGGTGGATCGGCGGATTATAACAAAGACAAATTTTCCCAACCCAAAAGAAGGGAACATTTTACGGATGAGCTCTCCAAAGGGGACAAAAAATAATGGGAGAGCGCATACGCCCCATATTACCCAGAGATAACCGATTGAGTACACTTTTTACTGAATTTTTTCAAAGTGAAAAGGCCGGTGGTTTCATCCTCATCGCATGCACCATCATATCCCTAATCATAGCCAACTCATCCTGGGGAAGTTCCTATATTCATTTCTGGCATGAAAAATTAGGTGGACTTTCCATCGAGCATTGGATCAACGATGGATTAATGGCCGTATTCTTTTTACTGGTTGGTTTGGAGATCGAACGGGAGTTATATGTTGGGGAACTATCCGAATGGAGAAATGCCATGTTGCCCATTGCTGCAGCCCTGGGTGGGATGCTTATCCCTGCGGTCATTCATTTTGCATTTAATAATGGCACCCCAACAGTTACTGGTTTTGGCATTCCCATGGCCACCGATATAGCATTTGCATTAGGCATCCTATCATTGGCTGGTAATCGGGTACCTGTCAATATGAAGATATTTCTCACTGCCCTCGCTATTATTGATGATCTCGGGGCCATTTTGGTGATCGCGTTGTTCTATACGGATGACCTGAACCTGGTCTATTTGTTTGCCGGACTGGGGATCTTTGGTGGCTTATACCTGATGGGACGATTGGGGGTACAAAAACTTGTTTATTATGTTCTGCCAGGTATTTTGCTGTGGTATTGTTTTCTTCAATCAGGCGTACATGCCACGATCAGCGGGGTATTATTGGCCTTTGCCATTCCGTTTGGAAAAGGTGATGAAGGGTCACCCTCCTATCGGTTGCAACATTTCCTGCATAAACCTGTGGCCTTTTTCATCATCCCTGTTTTTGCGCTGGCCAACACGGGTATTGTGATCGCTGAAGGATTTCACCGATCGCTTTTTAGTGCCAATAGTCTGGGGATCATGGCCGGTCTGGTATTGGGGAAACCCATTGGTGTTTTAGGGTTCTCCTGGCTGGCTGTAAGGATCCGGTTGGCCACTCTGCCATTGGGTGTGAATTGGGGTGGGATTCTCGTAGCAGGTATCATCGCCGGTATCGGATTTACGATGTCCATCTTTATCACTTTACTGGCTTATACAAATGGTGAAACCATCACTCAGTCAAAGATTGCCATTCTTGTGGCATCCATCTTTGCTTCCATGGTTGGATTATTTATTCTATTTAAAAAAAAACCAGTCTCGAATTCTGATTCAACCGATTAACGGATCAGTGTGACCGTTCCTTTCCTGAATACCACATTCCCATTCATATCAATGGCCCTGGCTTCCCACACAAATACATTAGTATCCTGTTCCTTTCCTCTGAACAAACCATCCCAACCTTTCGATGGATCTGCCGTTGCAAATACAAGTTCACCCCATCGGTTGTAGATACGGAAATAACTGAATTCCCGCATGCCAACCGGTATGGCTTTAGCAAGGTCGTTGAGCCCATCATTGTTGGGGGTAAAGGCTGTCGGCACATAAATATCCGCGGCGGCAAATACTTTGATCTGAATATCATCTGTGTCTGCACAACCAATATCATTTCGAACCGACACCCGGTACGTGCGCGTGCCCGGCGAATTCAATATTAACTGCGGGTTGGCGATAAATGGATCATTCAGCCCTGTTGGAGGACTCCAGGTATAGGTTGCTATATTTCCACCACTCAGAATCCGGGCATGGAGTTGAATGACCTGATTAATGGCTACAGAGGTATCATTTCCTGCAAATACTTCAACAGGGGGGAGCATCGTGACGCGTACGGTATCCCTATCCTCACCTGAACAACCAATGTTTTGTACAGTAAGATAAAAATCATAAGTGCCCGGCGTGGTAAGCCTTACCTGGGGATCAGGTATGGTAGCATTGTTTAGGAGGCCTGAAGGTGTCCATTGATAAGATGCGCCGCCACTTCCTTGTAAACGAACGGGAGCCAGATAACAGATCACCATATCCGGGCCTGCCTGAGCATTCGGTGGTGCAACTACCAATACAGTTCCGGATCGAATATCACCCAAACATCCATTGGCACTCATTTCCTGTACGGTCAGGTCATAGGTTCCGGGTTGTGTCCAGGTGATGGTCAATTCATGGGTTTGGCTGGTTTGAATAGCGCCATTGATCTTCCAGATATAAGTAGAGGGTACACTTGCATCATTCACCCGATAAATCCGTTGGGTACCGGCACATACCGTATCCGGCATGGCTGCCTGAGCCTTGCTATCGGATTGTTTCCCCAAGAGGATCAAACCAAAGATGATATGACGCCAGTTGATACGCATGAATGTTTTGCCTTCTATTTCCTTCCAGGGCCCCTGTCAGGATCGACAGGGGCCGGAAGGAATTATGATCCGATTAGTTGTGACTGATCGCTGAGGTCGTCGGTTTCGGATTCACCGTGACTGTCAGGTTTGCTGTTGCCGCACATCCGGTTGCGGTGATTGTTTGCGTGACCGATACTGAACCTGAACCGGGGGTAGTCCAGTCCACCGAGATCAGATTGGTGCCCTGCCCAGCCGTGATCGTACCACCTGTAACGGTCTAGGTATATGTATTACCTGCTACGTTTGGTGTACTATAGGTTGAAACGCTGCCTGATCCCGTGATACAAACAGGATCTGGTCCTGAGATCGCCGGTGTTGGTATCGGGTTCACGGTTATTGTAATTGGTAGGATCACAAAGCATCCCGCTGCCGTAGTGCCTTTGATATAATAGGTACCTGCTGTAGCTGCGGTTGGGGTAGCATAGGGAATCGTGCCCGCTGCATCGGTCCAATAGGTAAAGGTGAGACCAGCGGTAGAACCGGCAGTGATCGCTGGTGCAGTCAGGTCAACTGTATTAGGTGCACAGATGGCCGCTGGTGTATTGATCACAAGTGTTGGTGCAGGCGCAGATGTCACTACTACAGGTTGAATGCTGGAGCAACCTGCAGCCAGTTCTCCTTTGATATAATAAGTACCTGCAGGGGCGGCATTTGGTGTGGCATAAGGAATTGTTGCAGCCGCATCGGTCCAATAGGTGAAGGTGAGGCCGGCCGTAGAACCAGCTGTTACAGCAGCCGCGGTCAGGTCAGCCGTACCAGGTGTACATACGAGGGCAGGGTTGGTGATCACCAGACTTGGCGCTGCATTGATCGTTACATCACCACTCGCGGAAGCAGATACACAACCTCCCGGCACTTGCGTAACCACTACCGAATAAGTTCCGGCAATGGTGGTGGTAAAGCTGGCTACGTTGCCGGGATCGGGTACGCCTCCGGGCACGGTCCAGGTATAGTTATAGGTTCCTGCTGCTCCTGGTGTGGCAGTGACTGTCGCCGTTGTACCGGCACAGATAGTGGATGAGTTGACAGTGACGGTAGGTATCGGGTTGATGGTTACAAGGATACTGACCGGATCACCCTGGCACCCACTTGCATTGGTTTCGATCACTTGTAAGGTGGCCGTACCAGCGGTGGTCCAGTTTACGGAGATCAGGTTGGGGGTTGCGCCGGGAATGATCGTTCCATTTCCCCCGGCTACGGGTGTGATTGTCCACTGATACGTTGATCCAGCGTTTAATACCACCCCATAGGGTTCTGTGGCATTTAAACACACGAAGTGATCCCCTGTATTGGGATAAGGCGATTGGGCCTTTACGTCATTGACCTGGAGGAAAAGGAACAGGAGCGCTCCCATCCATCTGAGCAGTTTAAACCTTGATTGCATTGTTTCAATTTTGATTGGTAAGTGGTTTTTCATTTTAATTATGTGTTATGATGAGCGGAGGTAATACGGCTCCCACCGATCCCACCGATAAAGTATAGGTTTGTGTACAATTACGATTATCCCTGACTGTTACTGTATATGTCCCGGTTGCCAAACCAAGAAAGATATTGCTTGATTGAAAAACAGTTCCATTCAGGCTATAGGACAAAGGCGCTGTTCCGCCTGAAGCCAGAGCAGTGATGGTACCATCGGATAACCCGCAGGAGGCAGGTGTGGAGGAAGCCAGCAGCCCCGGGCCGGCAAGGTTTGTAATGGTGACCGGTAGTGTACGAATACAACCATTGGCATCCCTGACATATAAGGTATAGATTCCAGCCGGCAATCCACTGAAAGCGGTGCTAGCCTGATAAACTGTCCCATTGATCGAATATTGCAAGGCCCCTACTCCTCCTGTTGCCGACGCGGTGATCGTTCCATTGGATAATCCACAAGCCGCATTGATCACTGTTGCCGTGAGTGTTTGTGGCCCATTGGTAGAAAGGAGGGTTACAACCCTGGTAGCCCGACAACCCAATGCATCCCGAACGGTGACGGTATAAAGGCCGGGGATAAGGCCGGTAAATTGGTTGAAAGATTGAAACACTATTCCATCAAGACTGTATTCAAGGGGAAGCGCCAATGAAGTTGCTGTAACCGTAATGGTTCCCGTTGGATTTCCACAATTTGCGGGCGTTGAAACTGCATTGGATATTACAGGTCCGGATAGATTGCTAATGGTGACCCCGGTGGTATTAATACAACCCCGACTGTCTTTAATATATATCGTATAGAAGCCAGCTGACAAACCAGAAAAATTCCCACTGGTTTGATACTGGGTACCATCCAGACTATAGGTATAAGGCGTTGAGCCCAGGGTGCCGGTAGCGACAATGGCCCCATCCGCCACATTACAGGAAGCAGGTATGGTGTAGGCTGTGACCCTTGGGAGAAGCGTATTCAGGATCGTTACTGAAATGGAGCTATAGCAATTGTTGACATCTTTTACATAGAGTGTGTAAACGCCGGGAGCTAAACCGGTAAAAAGATTACTGCTCTGAAAGACGGTTCCATTGAGGCTATATTCCAGTGGTGCCACACCACCGGTTCCGGTGGCCGTAATAGATCCATTCGCCAATCCACATGATGCAGAGAGTAGGGTGGCCGTTACCGTTGGTAAGGCCTGGCCTGTTAAAGTAATGTTCACGCCGTTGTTACAACCTGAACCATCCTGTACACTGACCGCATATATACCTGGTGTAAGATTATTGAATGTTCCGGAAGATTGAAATCCACCTCCATTCAAACTAAATGAATAAGGGGCAACACCACCGCTTGCTGTCGCGGTGATCGAACCCGTGGCCGCATTACAACTGGGGTTGATCTGGCTGGCAGCAATCACAGGTCCTCCGATGGAAGGCACTACCACATTGATCGTGTTGATACAATCTCCCGGATCGTCGGGTGGGCCCGCGACAAAAGTGGCATCATCCGCGATCATAACCTGGTAGGTCCCCGGCGCAAAACCAGTAAAGGTTTGACTATTGGCACCCGGAGGAAAGAAAGTTACCCAGCTCGCCCCATTGTCGACACTTACATGATATGGAGTGTTGGTTCCTACCCCCACGACGGTAATGGTTCCATTGGTAGAACCACAGTTGGCGGGTGTGGCCGTAACGGTCGCCGTGGCCTGATTGGCCAAACCAATGGTTACCAATTTGGTGATGGTACATCCATCTTCATTTCTGGCCGTGATCGTATGTACGCCAGGTGCTACATTGGTGAATTGGTTGGACGTAGTAAAAGCTCCCCCATCCAGACTAAACTCATACGAGTTACCTCCCCCTCCTGGTTCGCCCTTTAAATTTTTTATCCGCCCCAATTGTCCGGTACAGGGCAGACCATCTACCACCCGGAAAGTAACATCGGTGGGAGGTGTACCTGCACCAACATTGATCAGATTAACTGTCTGTGTTGTTTGACATCCATTGGCATCTTTTACGATGACCGTATGCAAACCGGGCGCCAAATTAATAAAGAAAGCAACGGACTGAAAGGCTCCTCCGTCCAGACTATAGGTCAGCGGAGCAACCCCACCCGTTCCGTTGGCGCGAATGGCGCCATTTGAACCACCACAGCATGGTTGATGCAAGGTGGTGATGGTCAGATTGGGTCCCGCAATGGCTGTTACAATAACCGAAGTGGAAACGATACAATTGTTGGCATCTTTAACATACACCGTGTAGGTGCCAGAAGGAATATTGGTGAATTGGTTGGAGGCCTGATAGGTAACTCCATCCATGCTATATTGTAAAGGTGCGGTACCTCCGGTGGCCGTGGCGGTGATGGTACCCGTGTTACTGCTGCAATTAGAAGCCAGCGAACTGGCGGCCAATGTCAGACCAGATACGTTTGACAGAGTAAGATTAACCGATCGGATACATCCATTTGCATCCCGCACATATACCGTATAGTTACCGGCGGCCAGATTAGTAAACACATTGCCTGCCTGATAATTGGTACCGTCAAGGCTATATTGTAATGGAGCTGTTCCGCCGGTTCCATTGGCGGTAATGGTTCCGGTATTTGCACCGCAAGAGGTAGCTGTTGAACTGGCGGATAATGCAGGCCCTGCCAAGGCGGGAACTACCACCACGGTTGTACCGATGCATCCGGTAATATCACGAACATAGAGTACATAAGTACCCGGTGCCAATCCCGTGAAACTTGTTCCGGCCTGAAAATTAACTCCATTGATGCTATAAGTATAGCCAGGAGTTCCTCCACTGGCTGCTGCCAAAATAATTCCGGTATTGGCAGAGCAGGAAGAAGCCGTAATCGTTCCGATAACAACAGGCGCATTACTGGTGCCAACAGTAACAGCGATCAGATTGGTACAACCGGAGGCATCTTTAACCGTCAGTGTATAGCTACCCGCAGCCAACCCTGCAAAAATATTGAGGGCTTGAAAATTAACTCCGTCTATGCTGTACTGCAATGGAGCCAGGCCACCAGAGCCGGTGACTGTAATGGAACCGTTCACATTATTACAAGATGCCGCAGTAGTGGTGGCAGTGATCGTTGGAGCCGGAGAATTGGGCAGGATCACAGTAACTGTTGCCATACATCCGGTAACATCCTTTACCCGAACGATATAGGTGCCGGGTGTGAGATTGTTAAAGAAATTGGATGATTGAAAATTATTTCCGTCAATACTATACGAAAGCGGTGCGGTGCCCCCTGTGCCGAATGCCGTTATATTTCCATTACTGCTTCCGCAGGTAGCAGCGGCGAGAACGGCCGTGATTTGTGGAGCCGTGGAGCTTGTCAGGAATAACGGAAGACTATTCACACAACCGGCTGCATCTTTTACATATACCGTATAACTTCTACCTGTAAGTCCTGTGAAAAAGGGGTTGGCCTGATAGACAGACCCATTCATGCTATAGGAATAAGGAGGAAGTCCTCCCGTGGCCAGGATAGTCACATTTCCATTGTTATTGCCACAGGTGGCGCCAACCGGTTGTAATGTAAACTGCGGACCACCCGGATTGGTCAATACCACCATACTGGTATCCTTACATCCATTGGCATCTTGTGCGGTGACAATATAAACACCAGCCGATAAGCCTGTAAATGCACCGGATGCCTGAAACGCTCCGCCATTTAAACTAAATGTATAGGGCCCTATAGTGCCCGTTGCGGTCGCAGAAATTTGCCCGGAGTTTATGCCACAGGCCGGAGCGGTATTTACTGTTTGAATGGTGGGACCTGGCAACAGGAAGTTGGCCGATGTTTGTACACCATTACAAAACTGATTGATGGTCGCCACAACGGTATAGGTCACATTGGGAAGTAAACCAGCAAATACGCCTGTACTATTCGTGGCAACTGTAGTGGAACCATTGAATAAGGTATAGGTAACAGATGATCCCAGTGGCGGGGCCGGGCTAACCGATGCCGTCATGCCTGACGTGGCACAATTGGGCACTGTTGTCAGCGTATAAAAAGTAGTGGGGCAATAGGCCGAGACATCCACTGATGCGACAAATCCATCCCCACTAACATAAAGGAGCTTCCGTGATTCATCATAGGCCAGGTCATACACCGCATGTCCACTCATTCCGGGAATCGTGATATCCGCTGGCGCATCATTAAAGTTGGTGCCATTGAACTGATATACTTTGATCAAGCCATTGGCCTCGCCGATAAACAAATTGTTACAGGCATCTGCAATGATCCCTCCTTGAGCAAAGGGCGCATTTCCGGTTACAACGGGGGTTCCCACGGTCGTGCCATTTGCCTTATTAAAGGCTTTCAGATTCTTCCCATCCCAGTAATACAAATAGGATGCGTTGACCCAAAGCATATTCGCTGAGTTGTCGCTTAATCCACCAGCCACCAGATAGGGTCTGTTTGCTGCTTCCTGTATGGTGAGGTACCCCGATGGTACTGTCCAGGCTACTGATGCTGCGCTATACGGAGCTGTATTCTTATAGATTTTATTGTTGACAGCAGGCGTACCGAACGTGGAGCCGAAAATGGAGTACATATCATTGGTCACAGGATCAAATACAAAATCCGAAATATCCTGTGCCCAACCAGTACCACCTGCAAAAGGGATACCAGTGATATTCACCGGGTTCACTGCCGTCCCTGGTGGGGTAAATGCCCCAAAATTGATATTTGAATTCAATCCCCCTCCGGCGATCAAAATCTGAGGTGATCCATTATTGCAACTCCAAAACATTTTCCAGGCCTCCATAAAGGTGGGGTTTGGAGCCGTGATGTAATTATCAAATAAACCATTGGTATTGATTCGCACCACTCTGAAACCCGTACCCGGACTAAACCCTTGTCCGAGGTATACATGTCCTGTTGGTTTTTCGACCATCCATCCACCAAAATAGGTTCCATAGGACCATGCTGGCAAGGTAATAGAACCATTAAAGGTCCATAACAGATTTCCACCCGCGTCATATTTTGCCAACTGATGGGTTCCGGTAAATGATCCACCGCCTGTTACATAAATATTTCCCGCGTAATCAAAATCTACATCTTTTGCTTTACCCGCATTCAGTCCGCTCAGGTTGGCCGTGGTTCCAACGAAGGGATCGATCACCCAATCCTTAGTGCGATCGAAACCTTCTGGAAAAGAAAATACCATTTCCTCTCCTTGTTTTTTAAAGTGGGCTGCTATACTTGCCCCGGTTAAACGGTTCTCTTTATTATAAAAAAATGCTTGTGGCTTGGTGGCAAACCAATCCCCAATTGCAGATTCCAATTTCCATCCACCGGAAGCATCCAGATCCTCTTTCACAATATCCCCACCCGTTCGGATACGAATTTGAGAAGGGTCAGCACCCGGTTTGATATGGAAGCTAAATTCAAAACCTGCTTTCTCCTGATTTGGTGTTGACGAGAGGATCAAATCTATTCCCGGGTATAGTTCCTGGAAAATGATCCGGCCATATCCCCTGGCTTTGCCCTGGATCAGCCCATAGGTATGATAGGCTGTTGTGGGTTCTTCAAATAATATACGCGGAGATGGATTGGCTGCCACCCATTCAAAAGTCAGCACCTTATCCACCACTTCCTTTCTTCGTTCAATCTCTTCTTCAGAAACTCCCTCCTTTTCCAGTCTTTCCTCTTCATCATGTGTGATCCCTCTTACTTTTCGTTGCAAATGCAAAAAACCAGTTGGGGTAAAAAGCACGGGCATGCCAAAACCCTCATATCAAAACTTTATTTCGCCAAACTCCTCCTTTCCTTCAAACTGTATTCCATATTGCCCGATATTTTCAATAAAACCCGCACCGGGACCACGCAAGGCAGGCAAGGTAGACCGGGTAGCTTTTACTACAGGTGACTGAGCGTTGAGGAAAAATGAAGCAAGTAAAAAAAGAAAAACAAGGGCATGCCGTCTGCCTGAAAAAAGGTCCCTTAAACAAAATGTGCAATTGGCTGGCATGAAGCAGAATTAGTTGGTCTGGTGGCTATTCCGAGTTAGTCAACACCCGAACCGATGTTGTAACATCTTTCTTAATATATCGGGAAAAAATAATATACGGTTGCGTGTAATCCGATCAAAATCAGCATCCAGAGTAAAACGACTTTTATGAGAAAGCTGATCGTCCTCTTTTGTTTTATGACATCCTTGTCTGTTTTGGGCCAGGATAAGAAGCCTCTTAAATCACAGATCGAAAAAGTGACCCTCTACCTCGAAGGAGCCCAGGTGGAGCGGGTGTATAAGGGCGTGGTAGGGACAGGCCGGATGGTCCTGTCATTTGATAATGTTTCACCGCATATTGATAAGCAAAGTATCCAGGTACAGGCCGATCCATCACTGGTGGTCTATTCTGTTTTGCACCAGATCAATTTTATGACCGAGCAGGAAAAAAGGGAAGAGATCACCTTATTGGAGGATAAGAAAATGGTATTGGATGAGAAACTGGCCACAGAGCGCAATATGCTGGCGGTATTGGGACAGGAAGAGGTATTGCTATCTAAAAATCAGGATATTGGTGGAAGCAATGGGATAAAAGTGGTTGACCTGAAAGACGCAGCGGATTTTCAACGTGCGAGGTTAACCGAGATTTTTCAAAAAAAGCAGGAAACCAATCAGCGGATCCGGAAACTCGAGATCGAGATGGGAAAGTTGATCCGCCAATTGAATGAACTCAACCAGAAAAAAGATCAATTCACGTCGGAGATACAGGTGTCGGTAGACAGTAAATCAGCTTCACCGGTAACGGTTACGATCCGTTACCTGGTTCAAAAGGCAGGATGGAGCCCGAGTTATGATGTACGGGTCAAGGATATCACGCAACCTGTCGACTTACAATATAAGGCCAATGTGTTTCAACAGTCCGGCGAGGATTGGAAAAATGTAAAACTCTTTTTATCAACCGGAAATCCCAATGACAAAGGAAACAAACCCGAGTTAAAACCCTGGTATCTGCGGTACAATACCATTCCGGTAAGACCTATCGCGCAGCAGGGCTACAATTCATATGAATATATTTCCGGCAGGCTGGTGGATGACAAGGGTCAACCTTTGTTTGGCGCTTCAATTGCCGTAAAAGGTACCAAACTCGGTTCCGTAACGGATAACCAGGGGAACTTTCGCGTGAAGGTTGACCAGGCACAAAATACACTGGTTGCTGCTATGGTTGGTTACGAGGTACTTGAGTTCAATGCCGCGAAAGGAGCTGTTGTTAATGTATCCCTTGTTCCAAGTACGCGGCTTTTGGAAGAAGTTGTGGTAGTCGGATATGGAAGTTCAAGATCGGCCGCAGATGCTGATGATTACCGCGAGTCTGCTGTGAACAAAAAGAAACAACAAGCTAACGCGATCTCTACGGTCACCACTTATCAGCCTACGACGGTCGTGTATGAGATCAAGGAACCTTATTCCATTCCCAATGATGGCAAGACCTATGCAGTAGAAATAGATGCGTATGAGTTAAATGCGAGCTATGAATATTTTGCCGCCCCTAAACTGGAACCGGATGTGTACTTAACCGCTAATATTGTGGACTGGCAGGAGTTGAACCTGCAACCCGGAGAAGTGAATCTGTTTTTTGAAAATAATTACCTCGGCCAATCCTTTTTGGATGTTTTAAATGCCAATGATACGTTGAAGCTCTCCCTGGGAAAAGACAAGGGGGTTGTGGTAAAACGAACCTTGCTCAAGGAATTCAGTACCCGAAAATTCCTGGGTAGTAATAAGACCGACACCCGGCTTTATGAGATCACAGTTAGGAATAATAAAAATCAACCCATTTCGATCACGATCGAAGATCAATTGCCTGTTAGTACCGACAAAGAGATCGAAATAAGGGATAAGAAATACGATGGCGCTAAACTGGAAGAGGAAACACAGAAACTAACCTGGCAATTTACCCTGGATCCAAAGAAAGAAAATAAAATGAAGGTAGGCTATGAAGTGAGGTATCCGAGGGAAAAGGTTTTGTACCTGGACTGAGGAGAAAATGAAATAAGGAATAAGGAAGTCTGGAACGCAAATTCATCCCATCCTTATTCCTTATTTTAAATTCCTTATTCCTTATTTCATAACTTCTCCAATGGGTTTTCCAATCGCTCCACTTGGCATTTGAATACGCAACAGCGCTGCCAGGGTAGGCGCGATATCGGTCATATAGTATTGGTTGGTGGAGCGGCCTTTTTTAATTCCCCATCCCATCCATACCAGAGGGATATGGGAATCGTAGGGATACCAGGAGCCGTGTGTGGTGCCTGTTTTTCCTCCATAAAAATTACCGGGTTTCAGGATCATTTGTATATCACCACCACGTTTGGCATTATAGCCTTTCAGGAACATTTCTTTCACTTCCATTGGGAGATTGGCTTCATTGATCTCTTCGTTATCAAAAGCATACAGAACACCTTCCTGCTCCATGAGGAACTGAATGATGAATTCATTGATGTCTTCTCGATCGGCGTCGGTGCTGTCAATGGCTTTGTCGTTCAGGTAGAATTGATAATTGGCCGCGTCCAGGATCAGGTTTTTGATTCCAAACTTTGCTTCCAATTTTTTCTGCAGATCGGAGGTAGTCGATACCAGACTGGTTCCCGGGAGTTTATTGGCCTGATCAAATCCAGGCACATGCGCCACGGCGTGATCGGCAGTCAGGAAAACAGTGTATTGCCCCTTCCCTACTTTGATGTCCAGATAGGCAAAGAAAGCGGCGAGGTCACGATCGAGGCGGAGATAGGTGTCTTCAATTTCGATTGAATTGGGACCAAACTGGTGACCCACATAATCGGGTGAAGAAAGACTGACCGCCAGGATATCTGTGATATTGTCCACACCCATGGCTTCGCTTTCAATGGCTTTTCGCGCGAATTCAAGGGTCATGGTATTGCCGTAAGGCGTGGCGGAGATCAATCCGTAGTTCTTTCCCACTTGTGAAGCCAGTTCATGAGGGAATACGGGCTTGGATTCATGTCCATACTTTCCCTCATAGGCCATATCGTCTTTATCACTTTGCACATAGGAAGAGATGGGATATAATGTATTCCAGTTTAGTTTATAAAATGAGTCAGCGATCTTTCGGTTATTGAATTTATCCACCCAGCCGGGCAGTGATTCCATGTAGTAGGTACTGGTCACCCAGTTACCCGACCGGCTGTCGTACCAATACGCGGCATTGGCGGAATGTCCTGCAGGAAGGATTCCTCCCCGGTCTTTGATCGCAACGCCAATGGCCTTTCCGCGGAAATTGGTGGCCAACCGTAATTCATCACAAATGGTGGTTGCCCATAAATTGCGGGGTGATTGCGGTTCGGCTTTATCTGACCCACCTATTACTTTAACCGATTTGTCTTCGGTACAGTACACATCCCTACCCAGGGCCTTATCATACCATTCATTTCCCATGATGCCATGGATAGCGGGAACACTTCCCGTATAGGCGCAGGTATGACCGGCGGCTGTTACGGTTTGGGCGTAAGGAATAAATGTATTATCGCAAGTGAACCCTTCGCCCAGCATCCGCCTGAACCCCCCGGTACCATAGCGTTCGGCATACCGGTAAAGAAAATCCCAACGCATTTGATCCACCACGATCCCGACAACAAGTTTGGGCCGGGAAGGCACAGGAGCCGGTTGGGCAAAAAGAGTGAATGAAGAGAGCAGGGCAAGCAGGCTAACCAGGCGGTATTTCATGGCAGAAACATTTGGCCGAAATTAAGGATTTGGCAGCGAAATCGCCCTGGTTTTGAATAGGTTAATAAGAATTTCATCCGGTAAAAAAATCGCTCCGAATCACCCCGGAATAATTTACCTTTGCGCCATTTGAAACCCCTCAAATCACGCGAAAATATGGGAGATATATTTGAAAGACTGGTCACGAATTACGGTCCAATCGGGCAGCACCGAAAAAATGCCCATGGCTACTTTGCCTTCCCCAAACTGGAAGGGGAGATCAACAGCCGGATGAATTTCAGAGGCAAGGAAAAGATCGTTTGGAGTTTGAATAATTACCTGGGATTGGCCAACCACCCCGAGGTACGTAAAGCGGATGCTGAGGCTGCAGCTCATTATGGCCTCGCCTACCCCATGGGCGCGCGGATGATGAGCGGAAACAGCAATCACCACGAACAATTGGAAAAAGAACTCGCTGAGTTTGTACATAAGGAAGATTCCATTCTTCTGAACTATGGTTACCAGGGAATGAGCAGCCTGATCGATACCCTGTGCAATCGTCATGATGTGATCATCTATGATGCCGAAAGCCATGCCTGTATCATTGACGGGCTTCGTATGCATGCCGGTCACCGCTATGTGTTCAAGCATAACGATATGGCCGATTGCGAAAAACAATTACAAAGAGCTACGGCCCTGATCGAAAAACAAAATGCCGGAGGCATCCTGCTGATCACCGAAGGTGTGTTTGGTATGGCCGGTGACCAGGGAAAATTGAAAGAGATCGTTGAACTGAAGAAATCCTATTCATTCCGTCTTCTCGTAGATGATGCACATGGTTTTGGTACCCTGGGAAAAACAGGTGCCGGTGCCGGAGAAGAACAAGGCATTCAGGATGGAATAGACCTCTATTTCTCCACTTTTGCAAAATCCATGGCCTCCATTGGTGCTTTTATCGCCGGTGACGCCCAGATCATTGATTATATCCGCTACAATATCCGCAGCCAGATCTTTGCCAAAAGTCTGCCCATGCCGCTGGTACTGGGCAACCTGAAAAGACTCGAGCTCCTGCGTACCAAGCCCGAACTGAAAGCGAAACTGTGGAGCAATGCCCTGAAACTTCAGAATGGTTTGAAAGAACGTGGGTTTGACATCGGCAAAACGGATTCTGTGGTAACACCGGTATATATGAAAGGCGGGGTGGAAGAAGCCTCCGCTATGGTGATGGATCTCCGGGAGAACTACAACATTTTCTGCTCGATCGTTGTTTATCCTGTTATCCCTAAGGGACATATCATTTACCGTCTTATCCCCTCCGCTGCCCACAACGATGAGGATATCGCACTGACCCTGAAAGCCTTCGAAGAAACCAAGCAAAAATTGGATGCCGGGGCGTATAAGGTGGCGGAAGTGCCGAATATGGCGGAAACGAAAGCCTAAGGAAAGAAATAAGAGAATAAGGAATAAGAAACAGAGAAATAATAAATAAGGAAATGTGGGCAAGCCCTTTACTTCCTTATTTATTATTTCTCTGTTTCTTATTCCTTATTTATTATGCCTTCTTCAAAGCCCCAACATGTTAAAAAAAAGAACCCCCGAATAAATCCGGGGGGCCCTAATCAAAAACCATTAACCATTAAACCTTATCCTATGAAAATTCGTTGCTAAGTAAGTTAATAATTGAATAACAAACACTATGTAATTGGTGTTTTTTATGCCCGAAAAGGATAATTTATATGACTGATCCTGAATTATTGATTTATATCAATGTTTCAACAGTATTTTGTAGATTATATTCTACAAGAACCTTTAGCAGCAACGACGATACACTTATCTAATTTTGTTATTATGACAGCTCGCCCACAACAAACTACTCCAGTTCCCCTTCACCGGATCGCGGTGGCCATCACCGGCGCCAGTGGATCGATCTATGCCAAATGTCTTTTAGATACGCTTGTCTTATTAAAAGATCAATGGGAGGAGGTCTCGGTAGTCATGACCGACAATGCTCGACAGGTATGGACAACAGAGCTTGGAAATGAGCACTACGACCAATATCCATTCCGGTATGTGGACAAGAACGATTTCATGGCTCCTTTTGCATCGGGATCGGGTCGGTATGGGACATTGATCATCATTCCCTGTTCGATGGGAACTTTGGGACGTATTGCCACCGGTATTTCCAATGACCTGATCACCCGTGCGGCCGATGTAATATTAAAAGAAAGAAGAAAATTGATCTGTGTCGTCCGGGATACACCCTATAATCTTGTGCATATCCGAAACATGGAAACGGTGACCCTTGCAGGAGGGATCATTTGTCCAGCCACTCCTTCCTTTTATAGTCGGCCAAAAACGATCGAAGAGGTTGCCGCCACAGTGGTTGACCGGGTGATAGACCTGGCCGGGCTTTCCCAAAATACCTATCGCTGGGGAGAAGAATAAAAAGTTAAGCGGCGATCACCGAAGATCGATCACTTCCACACCGGGATAATTCTTGACATCAAATACAAACTGAGAATCGGCAATGGTGGTATTGGGTGACATGGTATTTACAGAATACACATAAGTACTACCACCTTTTTCCAACACTTTGGTGCTGCTGATGGTCTTAGCCGTTTTGTCGACCGAAATATAAACTTTATGGAAGGGCCTGGTTTTATCGGTAGGGGTCATTTCAATTTCCTGGATGGTCTTGGTACCTACCTTTTTTTCACCGTTGAGTTTGTATAAAAAGTCTTTATCGTAAAAGTTGGTGAATAATTTCTGGGGGGTGATGGAACTGCCTGAAGCATCCAGTTTGGTGATGGTGACCTCATTGGCTGAATTATCATAGGTCCAAACATTGGAACCATCGCAGAAGATCTCCTGACCCACAAAGCTTACCCGGTATTTATTGCCTTTCATGAAAACGGTGCCATTCTTGGTAGATAACACCTTTCCTTGTGCATTTTCTACTTTATAGGTAAACGTGGATTTTAAGGTCTTAAAAGTTTTGAATTTGGCGCTAACCGCATCCAGGATTTTTTTTGCCTCAGGGTCATTGGTAGCGGGTTTGGTCTGCGCCAGGCCACTTTGTATCGTACTGATCACCAACAGGATCGTCCAGATTGACTTCATTAATCCAAATTTTAAGTCCGCAAAGATATGCAAATACGCCTATATGACGGGTACTAGTCCCAATAGGTTGTATATCACCTATAAACTAAGGTTAGAGAGGTGCTGATTAAGGTCTGCTTCGGTTTTGATGAGTACTTCCCTGGCTTTGCTGCCCTGGCTGGGACCGACCACTCCGGCCGATTCGAGCTGGTCCATAAGGCGGCCTGCACGGTTATACCCCAGTTTCATCCGTCGTTGGAGCAGGGAGGTAGAGCCGATCTGGTTTTGCACAATGACCCGGGCTGCATCCTCAAATAGGGAATCCCGCTCATTCATGTCAAAATCCCGGCCTTCCAGGTCCTTTTCATCAATATATTCCGGGAGCAGGAAGGCCTGTGGATAACCTCTTTGTTCACCCACATGTTCCACTACCCTTTCCACTTCCGGTGTATCTACAAAGGCACATTGAAGACGGATCAATTCTCCATGATGGGAAATCAACATATCCCCCTTCCCGATCAGTTGCTCGGCGCCACCGGCATCAAGAATGGTACGCGAGTCGATCTTGGAAGAAACCTTAAATGCCACCCGGGAGGGGAAGTTGGCCTTGATGGTTCCGGTAATGATATTGACCGAGGGACGTTGGGTAGCGATGATCAGGTGGATACCAACTGCACGGGCCAATTGGGCCAAACGGGCAATGGGCATTTCGATCTCCTTTCCGGCAGTCATGATCAGGTCGGCAAATTCATCAATCACCAGCACGATAAAGGGCAGGTATTGGTGGCCTTTCTGGGGATTTAGTTTTCGCTTGACAAATTTCTCATTGTACTCCTTGATATTCCGGGCTCCCGCCTCTTTGAGCAGGTCATACCGGTTATCCATTTCAATGCAAAGGGCATTGAGTGTATGCACTACTTTTTTGGTATCGGTAATAATGGCTTCATCATCACCGGGCAATTTTGCCAGGAAATGTTTTTCAATCAGCCGGTACAAACTCAATTCCACCTTCTTGGGATCGATCAGGATCAGCTTTAATTGAGAAGGGTGTTTCTTATATAAAAGTGAAACAAGAATAGCATTTAACCCCACTGATTTACCCTGCCCCGTGGCACCTGCCATCAGCAAGTGAGGCATGGAAGTAAGATCAACAATGTAGTTCTCGTTATCGATCTTTTTTCCCAAGGCAATGGGAAGGCTATAGGTATTGTGTTGAAATTTTTCGGAGGAAAGCAGGGTGCGCATACTCACCACGCTTTTCTTGATATTGGGCACTTCAATACCAATGGTTCCTTTACCCGGTATAGGTGCAATGATCCGTATCCCAAGGGCGGCAAGGCTAAGCGCGATATCATCTTCCAGGTTTTTGATCCGGGAAATACGCACCCCTGCGGCCGGAACGATCTCATATAAAGTGACCGTAGGGCCTACCGTAGCGCTGATCTTTTGAATATGTATATCATAGTTCTTCAGGGTATTAATGATCTGGTTCTTATGGGTCTCTAATTCAGAGGTATCCTGAACGATCTTTTCGCTGGCATAATTTTCCAGCAGGTCGATCTTAGGATATTTATAATCGCGCAGATCCAACGTTGGTTCATAGGGAGGCAGGTTTTCATAGGTCTTTTCTGTTTCTTCCTGATGTGTTTCCGGAGTGGATTTGATCTCAAGCTCCAGGTCACTAACCTCCACGGGAGGTATGATCTTTTTGGGAAGGGGCTCGGGTTCTACCGGAAGTTCGATGGCCGTTGGAAATTCAGGCTCCTCCAATGGTTCTTGTACCGGAGCCGGATCCTCCTCTTTTTCAATGATGGAGAAAACAGGTTCTTGTTCTTCGATGACGGGAGGAATAACTTTCTGGCTGCCCTTTTTCAGGCGATTGCCTTTGGCATTGTTATCGGCATAAAGGTCATTGATTGTTTTGCCACCACCGACAATTAAAGGTTCAGTTTCGGTGATCACTGGTTCCTCTTCCCCTGGAGGCACCGTCTCTGTTTTTTTCTTTTCCGGGAGATTGAATTTGGGATTAAACTGCCAGATGATATAGGCCAGGGCAATAACGAGGAGTAGTAGTCCCGTACCAAACATGCCCATCAGGTTGATCAGCCAGTTACTGATCATTCGACCCGTGCCGCCACCAAAGGGGAAATCGGTTCCTTCCGTTACAAAAGCCAGGGAAACGGATAGTACCAACATACCGATGGTGACATACCGAAGATTTCGCCAGAGTGACCAGACCTTTCTTTCAAAGAGGAGATTTACTCCCAGGATAAAGAAAAAAGTGCAGATCAGGAGTGAGGCTACCCCAAATCCTTTAAAAATAAAGAAGTGGGCGGTCAGGGCACCCAATCTTCCGAGTAGATTGGAGACGGTGATATTGTCCTCAAAAAGGATAGAAGCTCCTTGAAGCACTTTGTCCTGGTCTTCTTTCCAGGTAAAGAAGTAGGAAATAAAGGCAGTGAAAAGCAGCAATGAGACCAATAAGGACAGCGCCCCTACGATCTTCCAGGTTCTTTCGTCACGGGCGATCTGCCGGATATCCAGTTTTGCCTCCTTCTCCGTCTTCAGGGGCACCCCTTCAGCCTTTGACACCGTTTTTTTCTTCAGCTTGTTCGCCATAGGGCAAAGATAAAGTTTACCTTGTTTTGCCCGAAAATACCACGAAAGTGTTATTGCCTTGCCACTTATTTCCCAAAGGGGAACTGTATTTTTGTCGGGTACCGTCCATCCATGAGGCTTTCTAACCCAAAAATGGCTTTGTGCCGTAGCTATTGCTTGTCATTGGCCCTGGTCATGACGCTGGTCCTTCCGCTAAGGTCCCTGGCACAGGAACGCCCAATAGTGGAGGTTGACACAATCCGATTTGGCTCACGGATTCTCAGTTCTTGTCAATTTGCCCTGGTCTCCTCCAATTTCACCATTGACCAATGGCCTGCTGTTAAATGGCAGCAACTGAGTTCAAAAAATTTCAAGATCACACCGGCAGATAACCCCAAAAAGGTATTGGTTCGCTTTTTATTGGTCAATAAAAGTGATACGGCAAGGGGATTCTATTTTTTCCCGGGATTTTATTACAAAGACATCCACCTGTATAAAAGGTCAGGTGAAAAAGCCATCGCCTTTCCGCGTATCCTGCCCGATCATCCGGATAGCATCGGTTTCAGGTACCTCTCTATCGCCGGACGCGATACCAGTGAAGTATTGGTGGTACTCACCAATGAAAAAACCTACAATACAGTCATTTCTCCCCGGTTGATCCGGGAAAGTTTTTATGTACCTTATATGGTGCAGTTTCTGAACAAGTACCGGGACATTGATATGGTCACCTATGTCTTTAGTGGATTATTGTTGATGATGATCCTCTTTTCGCTGGCCACTTATGCCATGGGCGCCACGCGTGAATTCCTGTTCTATGCCGGGTATGCTTTCTTTCTTGGGGCCATGCTCTTTACCAAGTCCATGTTCAATTTCCAGATCAACCCCACCAGTTATCTGTTTGAGACCTTCCTTGATTTTGTATTGCAGGCCATTGGTCACTGTTGTTACCTGGCATTTATGATGTATTTTTTGGACACTAAAAAAGCCCACCCCTTTCTCCATCGGTTATATAAATTTGGTATCCTCTGGGTGTTGATGGCCATTCTGGCTTATACCGTGCTTTATTATGGAACATCCGCCTATTTGCCGGTAAACCTGGTTGAAAATGGCACCAAATTCTTTCTTATCCTGTTGGCCATCATCTTCATGGTCTATAGTGCCCGCCACTGGAATGACCGATTGTTGCGTTTCCTTTTTTGGGGTAACCTGTTACTGATCGTTTTCTCTGTATTTTCCCAATTATTGATCCTTATCCCGGCCCTGCGATCAAACAACAGCATTTTCTACAACTCGCTTTTCTATTATGAGGTGGGTCTGTTTCTTGAATTGATCTTTTTCCTTGTTGGCCTTACTTACAAAAACCGGAAACAGATCATCCTTCAGACCCGGGAACGGGAACGACTGAAGATAGAAAATGAACGAAAGGAACTGGAGAAACAAATGGCGGTGATGGCCGCCCACCAGGAAGAACGCGAGCGTATATCAGCCGATATGCATGATGAACTGGGTTCGGGTATGACCACCATCCGCCTGATGAGTGAGATCGCGAAGAAAAAAATGAAACAGGAAGTGCCGATAGAACTGGAAAAGATCTCCCAATCGGCCAATGATGTGCTCAATAAGATGAACGCCATCATCTGGAGTATGAATAGTGGTAACGATACGCTGGATAATCTCATTTCCTATATCCGGGCCTATAGCATTGAATATTTTGAAGGGACGCCGGTACAATGCAAAGTGAATACTCCACCCCAGATTCCCGAACGCCAATTGACCGGCGACAAACGGAGGAATATATTTCTTTGTGTGAAGGAAAGCCTGAACAATGTGCTCAAACATGCACAGGCCTCCAACGTAGAGATTGATATACGCATCAATACAGACCTGATCATCACCATTACCGATAATGGCACAGGAATTGACCTGGCTAAATTGCGTGAATTTGGCAATGGGTTGAAAAATATCTCTCAGCGAATGGCGAAGATCGGCGGAGCTTTTTTTATTGAGAACCGGAATGGCACGGTCACCAGCCTGGTCTATCCTTTATAAGGTGCTTTTACAACAGCCCACACCACAAATACCCAACCCAGGATAAAAGCCAATCCTCCCACCGGGGTGATCAATCCCCATCCACCCATTCCAATCGTAGAAGTAGTTTTGAGGTATGTTAGCAGATAAAGTGACCCTGAAAAAAGCAATATCCCCAGTCCAAAACAAATGGCGGCATAGGACAGGAACCGCGATGAGAATTTTTCTACTAAAATCCCGGCAAGTATCAGGGCCAGTGCATGGATCATTTGGTATTGTACCCCTGTCTGGAATGTATCAACCGTTTCAGGTGGAACCAATTTTTTTAACCCATGTGCCCCAAAAGCACCCAGGGCCACAGCCAACCCGGCCAGAGCGGCTCCCATACTGATGTAGCGTTTATGCATGTAAGATTTTTTGCAGGATCATGTCCAGACGGTCCCCATCTTCTTCCTGAATGATCACATCGGCTTGTTCGTAGTAGATCCGTCGGTCTCCTATTTTTTTCTGGATAAATGATCGCAACTGGTCATCCGAAAGTTCGCGAAGTAAGGGACGCTCATCCTTTTCTTTTACCAAGCGTTGAAAGAGTATTTCGGTGGGTGTATTGATCCAAACGGTGAGGCCTGCCTCTTTCATGTATCCAATATTGTTATAATAACAGGGGGCTCCACCACCCGTAGCCATGACAAAGGCTTCGTGGCTTTCGGTGAGTATATGCAATACTTCCTTTTCTGTTTGGCGAAAAAATTCTTCCCCTTCTTTTTCAAATATTTCGTTGATGGATCTTTCCTGATGATTGACCACTTGCTCATCGAGATCAAAAAAAGGAAGCCCGAGTTTCTGGCTGATCAGCCGGCCGGTGTGGGTCTTACCCGAGCCCATGAATCCGATGAGAAATATTTTCATGGTGTCATTTCCATTTATTTGAAGGCGTTGATTCCTGTGATATCCATTCCCGTAATGAGCAGGTGTATATCATGGGTGCCTTCGTACGTGATCACACTTTCGATATTCATCATATGGCGCATAATGCTGTACTCGCCGGTAATGCCCATGCCACCCAAAATCTGCCGGGCATCCCGACATACCTGCTGAGCCACTTCGCAACCGGTGCGTTTGGCCATGGATACTTGCTGAGGAGTGGCTCGGCCTTCGCTCATCAGTACCGCTACACGCCAGTTGAGTAATTGCGCTTTGGTAATCTCCGTGACCATCTCGGCAAGCTTCTTCTGTTGCAATTGAAAACCGGCAATGGGCTTACCAAATTGCACCCGCTCTTTGGCATAACGCAGGGCCGTATCATAACAGTCCATCGCGGCACCGATCGTTCCCCAGGCGATTCCAAAACGAGCCTTGGTCAAACATCCGAGGGGACCTTTTAATCCCTGTACATTCGGAAAGATATTTTCCTTGGGCACTTTTACATTATCAAAAACCAATTCACCGGTAGCCGAGGCACGAAGACTCCATTTACCATGGGTCGTAGGCGTGGAAAAACCTTCCATGCCCCTTTCAACGATCAGTCCACGGATGATACCTTCTTCATCCTTAGCCCATACAACAGCAACCTGCGAAAAAGGCGCATTGCTGATCCACATTTTTGCCCCGTTAAGAATGACATGGTCGCCTGCATCACGGATATTCGTCAACATGCTACTTGGGTCACTGCCATGATTGGGCTCGGTTAAACCAAAGCAACCCAGCCATTCACCAGAGGCCAGTTTTGGCAGGTATTTTTTTCGTTGGGCTTCACTGCCGTAGGCATAGATGGGAAACATTACAAGCGAGCCTTGCACAGAGGCCGTAGATCTTACGCCGCTATCGCCTCTTTCCAGTTCCTGCATCATCAATCCATAACTGATATAGTCCAATCCTCCTCCACCATATTCTACCGGAACAGTAGGTCCAAAGCATCCCAAGTCACCCATTTGCTTAACGATGAATTGGGGAAACTCGGCGCGCTGGGCATAATCCTCAATGATCGGAGATATCTCTTTTTTTACATAATTCCTTACTGATTCACGGATCAGCTTGTGCTCTTCGGTCAGTAACTCGTCAATCTGAAAATAATCCGGGCTTTGAAAAAGGTCTGTACGGGCAGCCATGAGCAAGAAGTTTTATGGTGCAAATTTAGGTACTAAAAGTTAATAGCTATTAGCTATTAGCTTTTAGCTATAGGCCTCTGGGCAGTTTCTTTAGGTAGCCAGCCATCTCCTGTTGATATTGCAGCGCTATAGCGCGGGCTTCGGTGGCAAAATCATCCTTTTCGGAGGCATAAAGAATGGCGCGACTGACATTGACTAATATGCCGCCATCCCCGATCATGGCCTTTTCAGAGATTTCCTTCAGGCTTCCACCTTGAAATCCTACTCCCGGTACCAGATAAAAATGATGAGGGGTCCGTTTACGGATATTGATAAAGGCATCGGCCTGAGTAGCTCCAACGACAAACATCAGGTTTTCCGGAGTTCCCCATTTGGAAACAGTACTGAGTACTTTTTCATATAGGAGTTCCTCCCCACTGGGTTGGAGTTCAAAATCGCGGGCACCGGTATTGGAGGTTAATCCCAGTACGATCGCCCATTTACCCTGGTATTGGAGAAAAGGTTTCACACTGTCCTCACCCATATAAGGTGCTACTGTGATGGCATCAAAAGGAATGGTTTCAAAGAAGGCCCGTGCATATTGATCGGAAGTGTTGCCGATATCGCCGCGTTTGGCATCAGCGATCAGAAAATGGTCTGTACCAATATAGGCGACGGTTCTTTCCATTACTTCCCAGCCTTTTGCGCCCAAGGCTTCATAAAAAGCAGTATTTATCTTGTAACTGACACAAAGATCACGGGTGGCATCAATGATGGCTTTGTTGAAGGCAAAGACCTTATCGGGGTTTGATTGCAAAACATCCGGGATCTTTTGGGGGTCGGTGTCCAGACCGACACAGAGGTAAGAACCTTTCTGGAAAATATGATTCGTGAGTTCCTGGCGGGTCATGCGGCGAAGATACGGAATGTGTGGGGTTGGGAGTTGGAGGTTGGATGATGGATGATGGATGATGGATGTTGGATGACGGATGTCGGAGGCCGCTGTGCGAGACCTGCTGTGCGAGACCTCTGGTCTC
>JBGSHM010000005.1:0-65312 GCA_041752235.1 Chitinophagaceae bacterium | reverse complement strand
GTGCGAGACCAGAGGTCTCGCACAGCAAGTCTCGCACAGCAAGCGCTCCCTAGTGCCCTAGTGTCTTTGCGGTAAAAAATTCTATTTCCTAAACATCCTCTCCAACCCCTCCTCCGTAAATTCCAGGAAAACAGGGCTGCCATCGGGTGTGGCATTGGGTTGCTTGCAAGCAAACAGATCGGTGAGGAGTATGCGCATTTCGCGGTGGGTAAGTCGGGTACCCGGGCGAATGGATTGTTGACGGGCCAGTGAGCGGATCAATTTCTCGCGCTTGGAAAACTTGAGATCGCTACTGAAATGTTTGTATTGCTCCAGCATAAAATCGATCACCACTTTTTCATTCCCCTGCTCCACATCGGCGGGGGTTCCCTGGATCACAAAACTATTTTTCCCAAATGGCTCAATGCTATAACCCAGCACTAACAGGTCGGGGATCAACTCTTGCAGAATGACCGCATCGGCCGGTGAAAGGTCGAGGTTGATGGGGAAGAGACTTCGTTGCGTAGCCATCGGCTTACCCTCGGCGGCCGCGATCATTTTTTCATACAATACCCGTTCATGCGCCGATTGTTGATGGATCAGTTTAAAACTGTTTACAACCGGTAGCAGGATATACGTATTCAGTAGCTGAGTCAACTCCGTTTCTTCCGATAGCGCGAAGTTGGCCAGGTTTGGTATGGTGGATTCTGTGGGCTGACCGGTTTTTGTTGGATCAAATGCTTTGTCGGGTGACCCTGTATAATCCGACCAGCTACCCAAATCACTCTTGGGGTTTTTTTCTATAAAATGCGCCTGGTGTTTTTGGGTAAACCCTTTGTACAGGGAAGAGGACACTGCCTGAGATTTTTTTTCATCGGTAAATGGTTGTTGTACGGATGACAATTGCTGGATGGAGGCATCGAGCTCAAAATCCAACGTGGGCGTTACACTAAATTGGGCCAGTGCGTGTTTAATGGCTGCCTGTACAAACGCGTACACGATCTTTTCATCTTCAAATTTGATCTCCTGTTTGGTGGGGTGTACGTTTACATCCACCTGCTCCGGGTCAAGGTCAATAAAAAGCACATAGGCCGGAAAGCTATCTGTCGGGATCATATCCTGAAAGGCACTCATCACCGCATGGTGGAGATAGGGGCTTTTAATAAAACGGCTATTGACAAAAAAGTATTGATCGCCACGGGTCTTCTTGGCGGTTTCTGGTTTACCAACAAAACCATAAATATTCAGGTAATCCGTTTCCTCTTTTACCGTCACCAGTTTGGCGGCATAGTTGTTTCCCAGGAGTTGAACAATGCGTTGCTTTGGACTTCCGCTGTCGAGGTGGAAGAGTTGCTGCCCATTGCTGCTCAGGGAAAAGAAGATCTCCGGAAAGGCCATAGCTACCCGCGTAAACTCATCCAGGATATGTCTTAATTCAGCGGCATTGCTTTTCAAAAAATTCCGGCGGGCAGGCACATTGAAGAAAAGATTCTTCATGGCGATGCTGGTACCAGGCTGGCAGGCTACGGGTTCCTGTTTCTTAACCACACTATTTTCCACTTCCAGATAGGTGCCTGTACTGTCTTCCGCCCTTCTGGTTTTAAGTTCTACCTGTGCCACCGCTGCAATGGAAGCCAGGGCTTCGCCCCGGAAACCCATGGTGCGTATCCGAAAAAGATCCTCGATCTGCCGGATCTTGGAAGTAGCATGCCGCTCAAAGCACATCCGGGCATCAGTTTCACTCATGCCTTTGCCATTATCCACTACCTGAACAAGCGATTTGCCCGCATCATTAATGAATAATTTGATCTCCGTGGCACCAGAATCCACCGCATTTTCCAATAGCTCCTTTACCGCGCTGGCAGGCCTTTGAATGACCTCGCCTGCGGCGATCTGGTTGGCTATGTTATCAGGGAGAAGTTGTATGATATCAGACACCGGGCAAAGGTATTATTAAAAATCGTGAATCTTGGGACGTGAGGCGTGAGACGGGAGTTTCGTGAGGCGTGAGTGGTGAGGGGGTGAATAGTGAATAGTGAATGGTGAATGGTGAGGCGGAATGCTGTAAATTTACAGGTATGCGAGCCATGTATTTTTTAGCTTTATTCTTGATGGCCGGAACGGCCCAAGCCCAATTTTCTTCCCGTCTTTCAGAGTCGGAATGGGTGGATAGTGTGTTCAATTCACTGAGTAAAGATCAAAAGATCGCGCAATTGATGATCATCCGTGCGCATTCGGATAAAGGGGATGAGTATGCGGAAAAAGTAGCGGCCATTATTCGTCAGTATAATGTGGGCGGACTTTGTTTCTTTCAGGGAGGCCCTGTACGACAGGCGAATTATACCAACTACTATCAATCCATTGCGCAAACACCTCTGATGGTGACCATTGATGGGGAATGGGGCGTTGGTATGCGGTTGGATAGCGTCATCAAATTCCCTTACCAACTCACCCTGGGTGCGCTATCCGATACCATGCTGGTGTACCAGATGGGTCTCGCCGTAGGAGAGCAATGCAAGCGCCTGGGTATTCATGTCAATTATGCGCCGGTGGTGGATATCAATAATAATCCCAATAACCCGGTGATCGGCTATCGGTCTTTTGGTGAAGATAAATACAAGGTAGCCCGCCTGGGTGTGGCCTATATGCGGGGTATGCAGGATGCCGGCATCATGGCCTGTGCCAAACATTTTCCCGGGCATGGGGATGTGGATGTTGACTCACACTATGATCTTCCAATTGTCAACAAGACCCGCAGCCAATTGGACTCCATGGAGCTGATGCCCTTTAAAGCCTTGTTGGATGCCGGTGTAGGTAGTGTCATGGTCGCGCACCTTTCCATTCCTTCTTTGGATGCTTCGCCCAATGTGGCCACATCCATTTCAGCCCCGGCGGTGAATGGATTATTGCGAAATGATCTTGGTTTTGCCGGTCTCACGTTTACCGATGCGCTCGAGATGAAGGGCGTAGCCAAATATTTTCCCGGAGGAACCATTGCTGTCGAAGCCCTGGTGGCCGGTAATGATATGCTTTGTTTACCGGAGGATGTCCCCGAAGCCATCAAGGCCATCAAAGCCGCGATCAAACAAAAAAGATTGAATTGGGGCATGCTGGATGAAAAAGTAAAAAGGGCACTGCGGGCCAAGTATCAACTGGGCTTATCGAATCAGTCACCGATCGATACACGAAACCTGACTACAGACCTGAACAAACAAACAGATAAGATACGCGAAGCCGTCGCCCGTGCCACCATCACGCTGGTGCGTTCAGAAACCGGAATATTACCCGTGCTGCGCGATAAGAAAGTAGCTTTTGTGGGAATCGGATTGAATAGCCTGAATGCATTTGGCTCCCGGATACAATTGGATCATCAGGCCGATACCTATTTATTTTCATATAAAGAATCGGCTAACAAGGCCAATGAGATTCTGGCCTCCCTGCAGAAGGGGCAATATCAGGAAGTGGTGATCGGGGTACATGGATTTTCCCTGCGACCAGCCCATCAGTATAATATTTCCAATGCCGCATTGGAATTTTATCGCCAGCTTCAGACCTTCCCTTCCATCACACTGGTCTTTGGCAATGTGCTTTCACTTTCCTATTTCGCAGATGCAAAGAACCTGGTTGCCTGCTACCAGGACGATGATATAACGGCCAATGCAGCAGCCGATCTTTTAAAAGGACGGATCACCCCCCAAGGTGTATTACCTGTTTCGGTGGCCGGAAAGAAATTTGGCGAAGGCATCATTTATCATAAACAAAGCATTTCCCTGCACACGCCCTCGATGCCCCGGCTGGAAACAATTGATTCGATTGTGAATGATGCGTTGGCACGAAAAGCCTTCCCGGGTTGCGTCATCCTTGCGGCCAAAGACGGGGCCATTGTGTACCAAAAAGCATTTGGACAAATCGGATCTCCGGGTGAAAGGAACATGAACGTAAATGATGTTTTTGACCTGGCCTCAGTTACCAAGGTAAGCGCCACCACCCTGGCCGTGATGAAACTGTATGACCAGGGCAAACTGGATCTGGACAAGACCCTGGGTGATTATCTGGATCTGGTAAAAGGGACGGACAAGGCAAAACTCAAAGTCCGGGATGTACTGTTGCACCGTGCAGGTCTCGTACCTTTTATTCCATTTTATAAAGAAGTCATCGATACGAGTACAGGAATACCTTCTTCGGTTTATTTTTCCAGGGAAAGAACCGGTGCCTATACCGTACGCGTCGCAGAAAGCCTGTACATGCGCCAGGATTACCAGGATACCATGTATCAACGGATATTGAAAAGTCCGCTGGGCACCCGGGGTAAATATGTGTACAGCGATAACGATTTTATCTTTTTGGGAAAAGTGGTAGAAGCTATTTCGGGTAAACCCCTGGATGTATATGTGCGGCAGGAATTTTATGAAAAAATGGGATTGCTATCATTGGGGTTCAAGCCACGGGATAAGTATCCGCTTGATCAGATCATTCCGACCGAGACAGAACCTCATTTCCGAAAACAAGCGATAAGGGGCGATGTGCATGACGAAGGGGCTTCGATGTTTGGCGGTGTAGCCGGACATGCCGGACTTTTCTCAGATGCGTATGACCTGGCCACCTTGTATCAGATGCTACTTAATGGCGGTGTGCTCAATGGGAAAAGATATCTCTCCGAAAATACAATCAAGCTCTTCACGGCCTATGGCTCCAATGATTCCAGAAGGGGTTTGGGGTTTGATAAGCCAGAAAGGGAATTAAAGAAAGGACAGGAGCCCTATCCAAGTGTATTGGCCTCTCCGGCCACGTTTGGGCATACTGGGTTTACCGGTACTTGTGTATGGGTGGATCCGGAAAAAAAGATCGTGTATGTTTTTCTGTCTAATCGTGTTAACCCTACAAGGAATAACCGGGTACTATTGGACCTGAATGTACGCGGAAAAGTACAGGATGCCTTGTTTGAGGTGTTTAAGCGGTAAGACTTAACTTCCCTGTTTACGATTATTGCCTCCCGTATTACCACCCGGGCGACGGTTTCTATTCTGCCCTTGGTTGGGGTTTCTGTTTCCCCCACCACCTTGTTGCGGTTTACGGGGTTGCTGTTGTTGTTGCTGAGAAGATTGTTGATTTCCTCCACCACCTTGTTGGGGCCTGCGGGGTTGTTGTTGTTGTTTGTTCCGGCGTTTACGGTCGGCTTTTTCCAGACTGCGCAAACTGATCTGGCCCACCACATCCACAAATTCAGGTTCTACTTCTTTTTGTTTGGATGAAGTGACTTCCACCGCTTCGAGTTCATCGGGGATGATGCCCTGTCTGTTGAGCGATTTGATCTTTACCGCTCTTTCAATGGGCACGGGGTATTGTTTACTGCTATCTGGCAGCATATACCACATCAGGTTCTTGAAAATATCTTTTTTGATCAGGTTGGCATTTCCTTTGGCTACCTGGATCGTATCGCAATCATTGGGGAAACCCTGAAGGGCATCCAGATAGGTATCGAGTTCGTAGTTGAGACAGCATTTCAACCGTCCACACTGACCGGATAATTTGGTCTGATTGATAGACAGGTTTTGATACCGTGCAGCAGCGGTATTTACCGATTTAAAATCAGTTAGCCAGGTACTGCAGCAGAGTTCGCGGCCGCAACTACCGATCCCACCCACTTTGGAACTTTCCTGGCGGGCACCGATCTGGCGCATTTCCACTTTTACCTTGAATTCCGACGCGTATACTTTGATCAACTCCCGGAAATCCACACGTCCATCGGCGATATAAAAAAAGGTCGCCTTGCGTCCATCGGCCTGAATCTCCACTTCACTGATCTTCATGTCCAGCTTAAACTGCCGGGTAATAGCCCGGGCGCGGATCAGGGCTTCTTTTTCGCGTGATTTGGTATGTTTCCAGGTATCTATATCCCGGTCACTCGATGGCCTCAGGACTTTCTTGATCTCTTCGCTTTGTTCTTTTACCCCGCGTTTCTTCATTTGCAGGCGTACCACTTCCCCGGTCAGGGACACTTCGCCCACATCAAAACCACTGACCCCTTCTACGGTGATAAAATCGCCTTTCTCAAATAAATGCAAGGTGGTATTGCGGAAAAAATCTTTCCGGCTACCATTATTGAAGCTTACCTCAATGATGCGGCAATAGCTGTCCTGATCTACCATGGGCAGATTGATCAGCCAATCGTAGGCATTCATCCGGTTGCAACTACCTGTGCTGCAACCACCATTGCTCTTACATCCTTTAGGGGAACAGTTTCCGCAACCCATTCAGCCGGATAAAAATTATTTTTAATAATAGATTGGGATGGGAGGAGACGCCTGCTGTGGTAATATTTATATTGATTCGCAGAGAAAACAAGGAATCAGCCACTTACACAAAACCGCACCGCCCATACCTGACCCTCCTTTCCGCACTTGCCATTTCCGGGGTCAATGATTCAAAAATACAATTTTGTCCTGAATGATATGGTAAAGTTTGATCGTAAGGGCATGAAAGAGCATTTTCGCATTAGCATTTCTTTCTATATAATAACTGGCCTTATCCAGTTCTTCCACCAGGGCCTGTTGTTGTTCCAGGTTGGCTATTTTATTGAGGCGGTGGGCAAAATCGAGTTCATTTTCGGGCAGGGGGAGATTTCCCATCACCCGAAGCCGGATAGCCTGCTGGAGCAGATGGTTGAAATACCGCAGAAATTGCTTCTGTTTTTCCCTTCCCAGCCGGCTTACTTCCTCCACCCATTTGGTTTGGGCCACGGGTCCGGTTTTCAGCGTGGCATTTAGCCAATCGCGGAGCAGGGACTGCCAGTCTTCTTCGGCATGTTGGAGTAATTGGAGGGCTTCGCGGTAATTACCCTCACTTATGCCCGCGGTCTGGTGCGCCAGGTCCGGGGCGGTCTTGTTTCTTTCGATCAGGGCCGTAGCGATCTCCTGGTCGGTCAGTGCCGGAATCTTTACCAATTGGCACCGCGACAGGATCGTGGGCAGGATAAGCGATTCGTTTTCGGCCACCAGTATAAATAATGTATCGGGTGGTGGCTCTTCGATCAGCTTGAGTAATTTGTTTCCTTCATTGCCCAGGTATTCGGGCATCCACATGATGAGTATCTTGTAGTCACTTTCAAAACTCTTCAGGCTAAGCTTGCGGAGGATATCATTGCACTCGGCAGCGGTGATATTGCCTTGTTTATTTTCTGCCCCTATAAATTGAAGCCAGTCGAATACATTGCCGTAAGGATACGATTTGAAAAACTCGCGCCACTCGGATATATAGTCAGTGCTAAGTGGAGGAGTCCCGGTTTTTTTTGTCACTACCGGATAGGCATAGTGAATATCGGGATGGACCAGTTGTTGGGCCTTGGTACAAGCAGGGCAAACGCCACAGGCGTCATCGCCTTTTTGCGCGCAAACAAGGTATTGGGCCAGGGCATAGGCCAATCCTAAGGCGCCATTTCCCTCTTTTCCCAAAAACAATAAGGCATGGCTAAGCCTGTTCTGGTTAATGAGTTCTTTGAGGTCATTCTTCACGGCGTCTTGGCCTATGATATCGCGAAAGGACATGCGGCGAAATTAGGGGATTTACCGCCGTGATGTATAACTCACCGCAGAGAACAAGAGAACGCGGAGAAATTAATAATTATGGATTATTAATTACTAACGATAAACTGAGATTTGGGGCAGTTTACGAAACAATCAATAATTAATAATCAATAATATCTCTGCGTAACTCAGCGTTCTCTTGTTCTCTGCGGTGAACCCCCCTTAAACTATTTTAAGTTAACTTTGTTACTCACGAAAACACACGATCATGAAAACGCTCCTTCTCGCTATCTCTCTTTTCTTTGTCGCCACTTCTGTATATGATTTCAAAGTTCCCGGCCTCGAAGGCGGCGAGATCGATCTTTCCAAGTACAAAGGTAAAAAGATCCTGATCGTGAATACAGCCTCTAAATGTGGGTACACCTACCAATATGAAGGGTTGGAAAAACTCTACACTACCTATAAGGATAAACTGGTGATCATTGGCTTTCCCGCCAACAATTTCCGGCAACAGGAGCCAGGATCGAATAACGAGATCGCTGAGTTCTGCAAAAAGAATTACGGAGTAAGCTTCCCGATGGCGGAGAAGGTCTCTGTAAAAGGCGACGATATCCATCCGCTTTTTAAATACCTCGTGGCCGAAGCAGAGGCCAAGGGCATCACCGATCCCATCAAATGGAATTTCACCAAATTTCTGGTAGATGAAAAAGGAAAACTGATCACGGTGTTTTCTTCGAAGGTGGAACCAATGAGCGAGGAGGTGACGAAGTATTTGAACTAGGGACGCCTCACGCTGACTACTGCCTTTCATAACACCCCAAATCAGGCAATCCCATAGGACGTGGCTTTCCGTCAAGATCAAAAGAAATGGAACTGTTGACTCCGGCGTTTAGTACAGGCGAGTTATTTCTTAACCTGAAATTGTAATAATTCTTGCTGGTGTTGATACTATCAAATACCGGTGGCAGGTTATTGAGGTTGGAAATGGAGTTGATCCCCGATGGTTCTTGTGCCTGCTTCCACAGATTATGATCAAACGTCACATTGAATGGATTGGAGCCCACTTTAAGCACGGTCACTTCATTTTCCACAATACCATTATCTCCCCAGAAGATACAATTGCGAAAAGTTGCGGAAAGATCGGCTGTAACAGCACTGTTATTGACGGTGACATAATTGGTGAGGAGCAGTACCGGTTCCTTGTGTACCAGATAGGTGTTTGAATAGCTCGCCACCGTGCAATGTTCAAAGAGATAGTTTCCGCCTTTGACCAGTACCAGGTTCTTCCCACAATTGCTGATCAGGCAATTTCGGGCACTGATCGCGCTATTGAGTGAAAGGATACCGGCATCGTAGGCGTTCTCAATGATACATTCCTGTAGATTAAGTTTGGGATTGGCATTGATAGAAGGATCCTGAACCGCGATAGCCTGATAGGCATTTTTGATAACAGCGTATTGAAAGAGGTTATCATGACTGGTAGCGGTAAAATAGATCCCGGGCCATGCGGCCGGAAAATCAGCATAGGGCAGGTCGAGCCGGTCACCCTGGAAATACACGCGGTCTATGCTGTCCTTCTCCCCATTGACCTGCAACGTTCCATCAATGATGAGTGGCGCATCGGCATGGACATATATGCGACATCCTTTTTCAATTTGCAGCAGTCCTGAAGTGGATACATTTAATGATCCCAATATCACATAAGGCAGGTCATTGGTCCAGGTCTCCGTTCCGGATACTACTTTATCGCGGAAGAAGTGGGCATTTTGCCCCCAGGCTTCCAATTGAACAAATTGTTCATTGCCATTAAAGGCAATGCGTACACTATCCCGTACAACAAAGGGAAGCATATCGGTGCTTGGGTCTATGCGGAGATTGACATATACATAGGTGCTGTCATTCGGTGCCAGTTCCAGATCTTGTATTTCAGGCCCTGGTGTACCGTCGGCATTGATATGATATACCGAACCCACTCCACCCATGATGCGGATAGAAGAGATCAATAGTTTTTGGTCATTGTCATTTCTGACGATAAAATATTGGGTGACCGAGCCAGCCGTAGTGAATACTGTATCAAAGTGCAGGGTATCTGCGCTAAGGGTTACCCGGGCATCCGGGCTGGTGATAAAGCTATCCTTCCGGCAGGAAAAGAAGATCAGGAGAAATAAGGGAAGCGGAAGGAGTTTGCGCATGGGTCAAAATTAACCATTTATCTGTATTGCCGTTAGCTCCCGGCTATACAGAGTACGGCGATATGCAGGGTGATGTTTCCCGCTTTTAAAAGTTCCTGGCCACAGGAATCAAGTGTTGCACCCGTTGTCACCACATCATCGACAAGCAGAAGCGTTTTTCCTTTTATGGTGTCAGGGTCCTTTAATTCAAATTTCCCTTCGATATTTTTCCATCTTTCCAATCTCCCTTTTTTGGTTTGCGTTTCGGTGTGTTCCGGACGAATGACTACGTCACTCCATACCGGCAATCCGGTGACCAACGATATTCCTTCACTGATCAGTTGTGCCTGGTTATATCCTCTTTGTCTTTCTTTTTTGGGAAATAGGGGTAAAGGGATCAGCGCATCCAGCGAACCCGGGGCATGGAATTGGGCTATGGCCTTACCTAAGTTTTTTCCCAGTTGTATGGCCAGGGCGCGATTGCCTTTGTATTTTATTTCGTGTAACAGTTTTTGAATGGCGCCGCCTTTATTGAAATAATAGAGACTGGATGCAGATTGGAGAGGCAATCGACCCCAGAATAGTTTTTCAACAGGGTTGTCGGGCAGGCCGGTGAAACCGGTTTCGGGGAGATCGAGCAGACAGGGGCCGCATACTTCGCTGTCTCTTTCAAGAAGATCTGATTGGCAGGAGGCACAGGTATGGGGGAAGAGGAGGGAAAGCACAGGGTAGGTTTTTAGGTTTATGGTATTTTACCGCCATGACGCAAGGACGCCAGGAATCTTTGCGACCCTTGGCGTCCTTGCGTCATCGCGGTAAAGCTCAGGAAAACAAATAACGGTACAACTCTTCTACGCGTCCCATAGGTACCACTTCGATATCAAATTTTTTGGAGGAAGGGCTTTTGGAATTGTATTTGGAGACGATGATCTTTTCAAATCCCAGTTTCTCCGCTTCGGCAATGCGTTGATCAATGCGGTTAACGGCGCGGATCTCGCCACTAAGACCTACTTCGCCGGCAAAACACATATTGGAAGGAAGGACGGCATCTTCGTAAGAGGAAAGTAAGGCACAGAGCACCGCCAGGTCAATGGAAGGATCTTCGACCTTTATGCCACCGGCTATGTTAAGAAATACATCTTTCACGCCAAAATGGAAACCACCTCTTTTTTCCAACACGGCTAACAGCAATTGCAGGCGACGCAGATCAAAACCACTGACGGTACGTTGCGGTGTTCCATATACGGATTGAGTCACCAGGGCCTGAACCTCGATCAACAAAGGACGCATGCCTTCGATGGTAGCGGCAATGGCAATGCCACTAAGGGCTTCTTCTTTTTGGGTGATCAGTATCTCGCTGGGATTGGACACGACCCGCATTCCGGCATCGGTCATTTCATAAATGCCTAATTCGGCTGTGCTGCCAAACCGGTTTTTTAAAGTACGGATGATGCGATAGGCGTAGTGGCGGTCGCCTTCGAATTGAAGGACCGTGTCTACCATATGTTCCAAAATCTTTGGACCCGCAATGGAACCATCCTTGGTGATATGTCCGATCAGGAATACCGGAGTGTTGGTTTCCTTGGCAAAACGCTGGAATTCCGCTGTACATTCCCGGATCTGCGAAACACTGCCCGGGGAGGATTCAATGAATGGAGTGTGCAGGGTTTGTATCGAATCAATAATGACCAAACCTGGTTTTAGTTTTTTGATCTCCTGGAAAATAATCTGTGTGGAGGTTTCTGTTAACAGGTAAAAGTCTTCGTTGGAGCGGTGTAGCCGATCGGCACGCATCTTGATCTGTTGCTCACTTTCCTCACCACTGATGTAAAGTGTGGAGACACCGGTTAACTCCAACCCACTTTGCAGAAACAGGGTTGATTTTCCAATTCCGGGTTCACCGGCGATCAATACAAGACTGCCTGGTACGATTCCACCACCCAATACACGGTTTAGCTCTTTATCATTTGTAGCGATCCGTTTTTCTTCACCTGCTTGTACGTCCTGTAAAGGAATGGTGCGTTGCATTCTTTTTCCTTCATGATAATCTTTCCAATCCTTGTCCTTTCCTTTCACTTCCTTTTGTACTACTTCTTCTACAAAAGTGTTCCATTGCAAACAGGAAGGGCATTGCCCCAACCACTTCACACTTTCATGTCCACAGTTTTGACAAAAGAATGTTGACCTTGCCTTACTCATGCGCTAAAGATAACATGATGAAAAGTAAAACGAGTTGTAAAAACGGGATGTAAAAATGGATTTTCTACATGCAGAATCGAGGAAAAAAACAGAGAAAATTATACAAAGTAAAAAGGGCCGATCTGACGATCGACCCTTTTACTTACTAACCCATTAAATTCTGGTACTAAATTACAAATCTGCGGGGGATAACAAAATAAATTTTTGCTCCTGTTGATAACTTCAAGCCCCAAAATCAGCCCCAAAATCAAGCATAAATTTTTGATAATTTCTTTATAATCAAATGAATAATAATTATTTACAAATTATCATATTTTTAAATTGATTCCTTCATTCCCACAAGAGATTTTTTTTTAATTTAACACACGAAGGATTTCGTATATGACATATCGGCGGGGGCTGTTTTTTGGGGTGACAAGGCTTCCGGGAATAGGATTTGGAGGGAGATTTGATACCTGTTTTTATTAAAAAGGAGATATGACACCGAGTATCATGTTGGTTTCGATTTTGTTCATTGGACTGAGCCTGGTTGTTTCGATGATTTTGCGTGGAAAGTTCAAGACATATGGCAAGATTCCTTTGTCGAATGGGCTGACTGGCCTCCAAGTAGCGGAGAAGATGTTGAAGGAGAATGGGATCTACGATGTGCAGGTCACTTCTGTTCAGGGATTTTTGAGTGATCACTACAATCCGGTCAACAAAACCGTGAATTTGAGTCCGGAAGTGTACAATAACTCCTCTATTGCCGCTGCGGCGGTGGCGGCGCACGAGTGTGGGCATGCTGTGCAACATGCTAAGGCTTATGCCTGGTTGACCATGCGGAGCAAGCTGGTGCCGGCTGTTCAGTTCAGTTCGGGTATAATTAATATAGCACTGCTGGCAGGTGTAGCCCTGGCGCTGGCCGGCATGCCGATTTTTCTCCTGATAGCCATTGGTTTACTGGCGGTTACCGTGGTTTTCTCGCTGATCACGCTCCCGGTCGAGTTTGATGCCAGTCGAAGGGCCCTGGCCTGGTTGAACGGTACCAATGTGGCCAACTCCGCGGAATACCCCAAGGCAAAGGACGCATTGAATTGGGCAGCAATGACTTATGTTGTAGCTGCCCTGGCTGCAGTGGTCAACCTGTTACAGTATATCATGTTGTTTCTCAATAGTCGAGACCGTAGTTAAGGAATTCTAAAATATTGATTGAAGGCAATTTTTTAGTTTGAATGGCCGTGCAGCATGTTGCACGGCCATTTGTCTTAAGATATTAATATATTTTATTTATTTTTATCCCGTACCCGCTCGGATTGACTGCCTTAACGCTTTTTTTATTTTAACCAAACTACCAAACAACATGAGAAAACTCCTGACTCTGATGGTGGCTTTTTGTGCTACCGTTTCGGTCTTTGCCCAGGGTGTCGTAAAGGGCAAGGTAACCGATGACAAAGGGGCCCCTGTTCCGGGTGCTTCCGTGATTATCCAGGGTACCCAAACCGGTACCAGTACTTCCAATGATGGAACTTTTGAATTGAACATTCCTTCAGCCTCTACGGTGCTGGAGATCTCTGCCGTAACTTTTGGCACCCAGACATTGAATGTCAGGGCCGGGCAGACAGTTAGTATTTCTTTGGTAAATGAGTCTAAATTATTGGATGATGTGATCGTAACCGGGGTAGCAGGTGCTACAAACCGGAAAAAGATGACCGTATCCGTTACCAAAGTGGGTGAGGAGCGGTTGAAGATCGTTCCAGCTACCTCTGCTGCCAGCGCCCTCTCGGGTAAGGTAGCCGGTGTACGGGTGAATTCTACGGGTGGTTCTCCCGGTGGCAATATTGATGTATTGCTTCGCGGGGACAACAACCTCAACGTGGGTTCGAGCCCGTTGATCCTGGTAGATGGAGTCATCCTGAATGGTGCCCTTACCGATATCAACGTGGATGATATTGAATCCATGGAGGTGGTAAAAGGTGCTGCTGCGGCTTCATTGTATGGTTCCCGCGCGGGTAACGGTGTTATCGCCATTACCACTAAAAGGGGTAACCGCACTGAGATCGGAACAACGGCTGTTACGATCCGTAACGAAGTTGGTTTCCAAAATCTCCAGCGCTATATCGATCTTTCCGAAAGCCACGCCTTTAATCTGGCCACCGATTGGCAGAGTGTTTCCAATTATACCAAATATGCCGGGGTTACTTATCCCTCCAACTACCTGGGTGGTTATGCTCCCGGTTTGAGTGGATCACGTTCGATCAAGACAGATCACTATATGGATAACCCTTTTGCCCTGAACATTGACCAGCAAAAGGAGTTCTTCAATACTGGTACTAACTATACCAACTTTGTGGGTATCTCTACCCGTTCCAAACTGACCAATATGTACGCTTCCTTTGAGAACAACTCTCAGGAAGGTATCATTCAATACACCAGTGGTTATAAGCGCCAGAATTTCCGCTTGAACGTTGACCACCAGGTGGCTCCCTGGTTGAAGTTCTCTGCTTCTAACCTCTTCATCAGCACCAAGACCCAATACCCTGGTGATGGTGGTGGTATCTTCTTTAATATTGTACTGGCTGAGCCCGACAATAACCTGAAGATCGATAACCCCGATGGTCAGCCCTACCTGATCCGTCACAATCCCTTCAGCAATGAAAGAAACCCGCTTTATTCCGTATGGAAGAACCAGCGGGCCGACCTGACTCGTCGCTGGATCGGTAACTACAGCACAAATATCAAACTCGCTAAATGGATCAATGTGGATCTGACCCACACCATTGAGATCGAGAACTATCGTTATACCAGCTACTCTCCCTATGATACCTGGATCGTGGCCAATGGTGGTACCGCTCCGGATTATGGCATGAGCTATAGCGAAGGAAGCCTGTATAAATATTCTGATGAGACCAATAGCCAGAATACACAGGCGACCATCAATATGATGCACAAGTTCAATAACCTGCGTGTCACGGGTAAACTGTCTTATTTGTTTGAGAACAAGCACTACGAAAATTTTGACGTAAGCGCTTCACAGTTCTCTTACCCCAATATTCCCGACTTCAATAACTTCCTCCCCAGCAATCCGCACAGCTACTCCTCTTCTATTCAGGATGTACGTGCCAGGAACTATTTCGCGATCCTTGGTTTGGATTACAAGGACAAACTGTTGTTTGATGGTATGGGTCGTTATGATGGTTCTTCCCTGTTTGGTTCGGAAGAAAGATGGAAACCTTACTACCGTGTTTCCGGTGCCTACCGTATCTCTCAGGATGTACAGATCAATGGCATTGATGAATTGAAAGTACGGGCTGCTTATGGTACTGCGGGTATCCGTCCGGGTTATGACTGGCAGTATCGTTTTTACTCCTTGTCAAGTGGCGCCGCTTCGGCATCCCAACAAGGTAACCCGAACCTGAAACCCAGCAACACCGCTGAATTGGAATTTGGATTGAATGTGGAGTTCCTTGGTAAATTCTATTTTGAAGGTACTTACGCCAAATCAAAAACCACTGATGCCTTCCTTGAAGTTCCCCTGATCCCCTTCCTGAATGATGGTTACAACCGTCAGTGGAGAAATGCCGCCTCGTTGGAGTCCAATACCCTGGAGTTAACCCTGGGTGCCAACTGGTTTAAGAAGAAGGACCTGAGCTGGAATACAAATATCGTTTTCTCCAAAACCAACCAGCGTATCACCAGCCTGGATGTAGCCCCTTACCTGTCGGGTCCTGACGGTCTGTTCTATATCAAAGCCGGTGAAAGATATGGTGCTATCTATGGTTATGATTGGGTAAGAACACTGGATCAAATGGCCCAGCAATTGCCTACCGGTAAAACCATTTCCGATTACGAAGTGAACTCGGATGGTTATGTTGTTCCTGTAGGTTCTCAAGGTACCATCAACGAAAAGCCGATCAAGTTGCTCGATTCAGATGGCAACCTGAATTTCGGAGAGATCGGTAATGGTAACCCTGATTTCATCATGGGTATTTCCAATACACTTAACTGGAAAGGCTTCCAGGTTTATATGCTCATTGATATCAAACAAGGTGGAGATGTGTACAACCGTAAATCACAATGGTTGACCCGTGATAACCGGAATGGTATCGAGGACATGGCCAATGTGCCAACCAACCTGAAGAAGACACTGGATTATTTCCAGGGCTTCTATGATGTAAACACCAACAACAGCTATTGGGTAGAAGACGCCAGCTTTATCAAACTACGTGAAGTTGCCATCGGGTATACATTCTCTAAATCTTCTTTGAGCATGTTTAAAGGAGTAGTAAAAGGGATCACCGCCCGTGTAATTGGTCGTAACCTGCTTACCATCACTGACTATTCCGGTTATGACCCTGAAGTAGGAAGCATCCGGAATCCGTTTGATGGAACAGATACATACCCCAACTTCCGTAACCTGGCCTTCTCGCTTCAATTAGACTTTTAATAACACACAAACCAGATAATATGAAAGCAATCAAATCTCTGATCTTCCTCAGCTCTCTCTTTGTCATCCTCGAGGGCTGTAAGAAACTCGATGTGGGTAAGAACCCCAACGAGCCGGATTTTGAGGATGTTTATTCCAGTTCGGCGAGTGTAAAATCCATTGCCTCCGGTTTGTTCAATACCTGGTACATTGGAACACACTCTTTTACCTATAGCCCTGCTATGTTTCTGGCCACCGCTTCCGATAACGTGACCTGTTCCTGGGGTAACCAGGCCATGCGCGATATGAGCTGGGAGCCTCGTAATGCCTGGAACAATGCACCTAACTACACTTACCGCGCCACCACAAAGAATTTCTTTGATTACATGTACAAGTCCATTAATACGGCTTCGAATGTAATGAAGGCTATCAATGCCGGTCTGGAGATCGGAAACGGTGGTGTGGACAATAATCAGGTAAAAGCTTTCTGTAAGTTCAACCAGGGGGTTGCTTATGGTATGCTTGCTCTGTTCTTTGATCGTGGGTTCATCGTAGATGAGAACATCACGATCCCTGATGCCGCTGTAGCCACTGCTTCCACACCTGCGGAAGTAGCTGCTGCTGCTGTTGGCTATCTTGATGAAGCCATTTTGCTCAGCAATAACACTTTCACCATCCCCGCTTCCTGGCTGGGAACACCGGGTGATTACTCCAGTGTTGAGTTCAAAAAACTTTGTAATTCCTGGGCGGCCCGAATCCTGGCCAATATGCCCCGGAATAAAACACAATTGGCTGCTGTTGATTGGAACAAAGTGAAAACTTACGCGGATGCCGGGCTTACCAGCGACTTCACCATTCAACAGGATGGTTATGTAAACTGGTACGCAGAAGCAGGTGACTACCTCACTTTCCCCGGTTGGGGTAAGGTGGATATGTATGTAGTAAACCTGATGGACAATACCCAGCCTCAACACTGGGATGATAATTCCAGCTTCCCTACTCCTCCTGAATCGACCAACCCTCAGGACGAGCGTATCTTTTCTGACTTTGAATATTCGAGCCTGAACTGGTTCCAGGCTGCCCGTGGTTACTACCATTTTTCCAATTACCGCTATGCCCGTTATGATGCTTCTTACGCCCTGGGTGATGGCCCTGTGCCTGATTTCATGAAGGCGGAGAATGACATGCTGCGTGCTGAGGCTCGTGCCTACACAGGTGATCTTGCCGGTGCTGCAGCCGTCATCAATGCCGGTACGCGTGTAACCCGTGGCAATATGACCCCGGTAGCGGCTACGCTGACCGAGATCGAAAAAGCCATTCACCATGAACGGCATGTTGAACTTTATATCACCGGTATGGGTGTTCAATTCTTCGAAATGAGGAAGAAGGACCTCCTGCAAAAAGGTACCCCACTCCATTGGCCCCTGCCTGGTCAGACCCTGGAGACCTTTGGTGAAAAAGCACCCTTTTACACCTTTGGTGGTGTTGCTGGCGCCGATGGCATCAATGCCTCGAACGCCGGTTGGAGATAGTTTTTTCTCGTGTGTTGTTAATAATGCAAGCCCTGGTTTTTACCGGGGCTTTTTTTTGTGTGGATAAGCAGCACATGACCAGATACATTCTGTCTGATTGAAATATGTTATTTTTCCGCTAATTCTTTACTAAAACTGTTAATACACATGAGAACACCCCGGATCCTCTGGGTCATGGCGCTTATGCTCTTCGCGCAAATGGCCTGGTCCCAAACAAAAACCGTCACTGGAAAAGTGACTGATGAGAAGAACTTCCCTGTTCCCGGTGCGACCATTACTGCAGGTGGACGGGTAGTAGGAGTGACCGATAACGACGGTTCGTTCACCATTCAGGTTCCCCAGAACACCAATTCCCTTGAGATCAGTTCAGTTGGTTTCGCCAAGAAGGTAGTTGATGTGGGCAATGGAGCATTAAGTGTCCGCCTGGCCCCTGGCACCAACCAGTCACTCGACGAAGTGGTTGTGGTTGGATATGGTACCAAACTGAAGCGTGACCTGACGGGGAATATCGCCCGTGTGAAAGGTGCTGAAGTGGCGAACACCCCTGTTCCAAACTTTAACCAGGCCCTTCAGGGCCGCGCCGCCGGTGTATTCGTAGAAGCGAATAACGGTAAGGTAGGCGAAGGCGTAAAGGTGAGGATTCGTGGTGCGGGTTCCATCAGTGCTGCCAATGACCCCTTATATGTTGTGGATGGTGTGCCGATCAATACAGGCGCCCTCTCCGGAAACGCCCTGGCAGATATCAACTTTAATGATGTAGAATCTTTTGAGATCCTGAAAGACGCCTCTGCTGCGGCCATCTACGGTTCCCGTGCCGCCAATGGTGTGGTGCTGATCACGACCAAAAAAGGTAAAGCCGGAAAGACCAACCTGACTGTGAATATGCAGTATGGGGTTAACAAACCCACTCATCTCCGTGGCTTCCTGGATGCCGGTGAGTATGTTGAACTCCTGCGCGAAGCCGCTTATAACAGCGATCTGATCGATGGATATGATCCCATCAATAACCCGGGTGATTACCCCGGCTCCTGGTTAGAGTTTGCCGAAAATCGCCTGACCCGTTATTCTGGTTATAGCGATTGGCGTACGCTTGAAACAAATACCAATTGGGAGAAACAAGCCTTTAATGATAAAGCAACCACCAAGATGATCGACATCACGGCTTCGGGTGGTAACGATAAGACCCGTTTCTATGTGAGCGCCGGATTGAACGACCAGACCGGTATCCTGATTGGGAATAATTTCCAGCGTATCTCCAGCCGGATGAACCTGGAACATGATGCAAGCGATAAATTTAAACTGGGTTTGAACCTGGGTTTGAGCCGCTCGCTCTCCAACCGGAATACAGACGATAACCAGTTCTCCACCCCCATGCAGTTGGTGGCCCTGGCGCCAATCACACCCGTGCGTGACCTGAATGGCGATCTGTACGATCGTCCGGTGACCACATATTATAATGGTCTGATTGAATTGGAAGATGCGCGTTATACATCCACAACCTATCGTAACCTGGCAAGTGCTTTTCTGAGTTACAAATTCTTTACCGGATTAAGTTTCCGTACTGAATTAGGCGTGGATATCCAAACCACCAATGACGATGTGTTTAAAGGTTCGCGTACCGATGCAGGTGCTTCTACCAATGGATATGGCCAGTCTGACTGGTACCGTACCGTGAACTACAACACCAACAATTATTTTAACTATAGTAACGCATTTGGTAACCATGACCTGGATGCCACCCTGGGTATGTCCTTCCAGAAATTCAACAATGATTTCACCCGGGTAACCGGTGAGGATTTCCCAGTGGATGCCTTGAAGAAGATTGCCAGTGCCGGTCGTATCACCGGTGGTTCTTCTACCGCTACTGAATCTTCTGTACTATCTTACTTCGCCCGTGCCAACTACAAGATCAATGATAAGTATCTGTTTTCTCTGAGCGGTCGTGTGGATGGTTCCAGCCGCTTTGGTAAGGATAACAAATATGGTTTCTTCCCGGCTGCTTCTGCCGGCTGGATCCTGAGTGAAGAATCCTTCCTTTCTAATTCCAAAGCCATCAGCTTCCTGAAACTCCGTGCCAGTTACGGATTGACAGGTAACGACGCAGGTTTTGGTGACTTCTCCCAGTTGGGTCTCTGGGGTGCTGCAAAATATGGTGGTAACTCCGGACTGGTGCCTACCCAATTGGCCAACCCTGAATTGCGTTGGGAAAAATCAGCACAGACCGATATCGGTATTGACTTTGGTTTATTCAATAACCGCTTAACCGGTGAGATCGATTATTATGTACGTAATACCAAAGACCTGATCTATAATGTACCTGTTCCCAGCACTTCTGGTTTTGCCACGCAAACCGTGAATATCGGTTCGATGGAAAACAAAGGGGTGGAGATCGTATTGAATTCCACCAATGTGAACGGTCGCTTTTTCAAATGGAATACCAGCTTAAACCTGGCGCGTAACAAAAACAAAATTACCCAGCTTGATGGTTTACAAACATCGATACCAGGTAATGATGGCCGTTACCTCAACTCCCTGATCGTAGGGGAAGGAATCGGGGTATTCTATGGACCTAAATTCGCCGGAGCTGATCCGCTTAATGGCGATGCCCTGTATTATGAGCAGGATGGCAAGACACTGACCAATGACTACGATGCGGCTGGTAATTTCGTGGTAGGTGATCCCAATCCGGATTGGATCGCTGGTTTGTCCAATAGTTTTTCTTATAAAGGATTGCAACTCGATGTATTGTTGCAAGGGGTATTTGGCAACCAGGTCCTGAACGGAGCCGGTGGATTTATGTCCGCCAGTTTCGATTGGTTTGATAACCAGACCCGCGATCAACTGGGTCGTTGGCAGAACCCCGGTGATATCACCAATGTTCCCCAGCTTCGTTTGGCCGGTGGTAATGGTATCGGCGCTTCCAGTCGTTATGTAGAAAACGGTTCTTATGTACGATTGAAAAATGTGACCCTGGCTTATTCCATTAACTCTTCGGTGTTGAAGAAAGCCCGGATCCAATCGGCAAGAATATTTATTACAGGGATCAACCTGTTAACGATTACCGATTACACTGGTTGGGACCCTGAGGTGAATACGGATTACCGTGCCGGTAACCGCAACCAGGGTAGCGATTTCTATGCTGCCCCGCAGATCAAGTCACTCACCTTTGGTATCAATCTTGGATTCTAACCCTAAAACCTAGCAAAAATGAAGAAAGTAATATATAGTCTACTGATCGCTTCCCTGGTGGCTTCTTCCTGTGGCAAGAAGCTTGACCTGCTCCCTCAGCAGAGTGTGGCGGAAGAAGTAGCCCTGAACTCGGATGCCAACGTAAAGAAGGTGCTCAATGGGGCCTATGATGCCCTGAGTATCGGAGACCTTTACGGAGGTAATGTTTCCCTCTATGCTGAATTACTTGCCGCGGATGATGAGATCCGTTGGGAAGGTACTTTTAACGAACCCCGTGAAATCTGGCTCAAGCAGATGATCACTACCAATAGTTTTGTTCGTGATACCTGGATTGAAGGCTACAAAACAATCAATGTGGCCAACAATATCCTCAGCGCGATTGCGGTGGTGGATCCAGGCGATCAGGACAGAGTGGAAGGTGAAGCCTTGTTTATCCGTGCTGCCGTTTATTTTGAATTGGTAAAATTCTACGCCAAACCTTTTAGCGATGGAAGCGCCTCTTCGAATCCCGGTCTGCCGCTGATTCTCACACCCACCCGTGGTATTGATGCCAGCTCCTATGTAGCCCGTAGCACAGTAGCCAACACCTATGCACAGATCATCACCGATCTTATCGAGGCAGAGAACCTGTTGCCCGAAGAGAATGATGTGTATGCGACCAAAGCGGCCGCAGCAGCCTTGCTCTCCCGCGTGTATTTACAGCAAGGCGACTATGCCGGTGCCCGCGATGCGGCCAACCGTGCTATTACAGCCGCTACCAATGCCGGTCTGTCCCTGGTAAGCAACTATGCGGATGCTTTTAATAATTCCTCCAACTCTTCTGAGGATATCTTCGCCATTCAGGTGTCTGACCAGGATGGAGATAACAGCATGCACCTCTATTGTTCGATCCCCAGTTTTGGTGGACGTGATGGAGATGTATCTATTCAGCAGAAGCACCTTGATTTCTACACGCCGGGCGATGACCGTCTCAACCTGTTTTATGTTGGAGCCGGTGGCACCCGTACCGGTAAATGGAAACTTCAATACCGTGTGATCCCCGTGATCCGTCTGTCTGAAATGTACCTTACCCGTGCAGAATGTAATTTCCGCCTGGGTACCACGGTTGGTGATACACCGATCAATGACCTGAACCAGACGCGTTCCCGTGCCGGTATTGCTTCCCCCACTATTACACTTAATGCCATCCTGCTTGAGCGCAAACTCGAACTGGCGCATGAAGGCCAGGCTGTGCATGATCTTCGCCGCTTACAGAACAGCGCCGATGGTTTTGCTTATAATGCCAATGAAATGGTATTCCCGATTCCCCAGCGCGAGCTCGATGCGACTAATGGAGTGGTGGCGCAGAATCCGGGGTATTGAGGGGCGTGAGAATCGTGAGGCGTGAGACGTGAGACGTGAATGGTGAATAGTGAATGGTGAATGGTGAATGGTGAATGGTGAATGGTGAATGGTGAATGGTGAATGGTGAATGGTGAATGGTGAATGGTGAATGGTGAATGGTGAATGGTGAATGGTGAATGGTGAAAGATATAAAAAAGGGTCAATAGTGAAAACTATTGACCCTTTTGCTTATACATTATTTTTCCCAACATTCACCATTCACTATTCACTACTCACCATTCACGCCTCACGTCTCACGCCTCACGATTCTCACGCCTCACGCCTCACGCCTCACGTCTCACAACTTTATCTCCTCCTCATTTCGATCGTAAAAATGAAACTCGGTGAGGTGATAATTTGTATTGGCTTTGAGGGTAAATGATTTTTTGAAGCGACGTTTCCATTTGGACTTGATGCTCCAGAGCCAACCCTTGGTCAAATAGGCGTACATGATGGGGCTGACCACAAGGGTGAGTTGATTGTGTTGATGGGTAAAGAGGTAATTGAGGTTCTTTTCCATTTCATCTTCGAGGATGATGGTGGAAGAGATTTTTCCGGTGCCGAGACAACTGGGACACACCTCCTGCGTATTGATATTCATCTCGGGTTTCATCCGTTGACGGGTGATCTGCATGAGCCCGAACTTGGAAATGGGAAGCACGGCGTGTTTGGCCCGGTCGGTTTTCATAAAACCTTCCATGGCTTCCATCAACCGGCGTTTGTTTTCGGGGAGTTTCATGTCAATGAAATCCACCACAATGATTCCTCCCAGGTCACGCAGCCTCAATTGGCGGGCAATCTCATCGGCGGCTTCGAGGTTGGTCTCGAGCGCATTCTGTTCCTGGTTATTGCTCACGCTTTTGTAGCCACTGTTTACATCGATCACATGGAGGGCTTCCGTATGTTCGATGATCAGGTAGGCCCCACTGTTCATGTTCACTGTCTTGCCAAAAGCTGCTTTGACCTGTTTGGTGATCCCGAAATGATCGAATATCTGTTGTCCGTTATTGTAAAAGGAAACGATGTCTTGTTTTTCCGGAGCGATCCGCTGGATATAGGTACGCGTATCGTTGTACAGGGTTTTATCATTGACCACGATTCGGTTGAAGCTTTCGTTCAGCAGGTCGCGGAGAATGGAGGTGGTCTTTGTCTGTTCGCTTAATATTTTACTGGGTGCGGTAGCACCTTTCAGGTTACGCTGAATGGTCTTCCAGGTTTCAACAAGACCGGAGAGGTCTTCATGAAGTTCGGCGGTATTCTTGCCTTCGGCGGCAGTACGAACGATCACGCCAAAATTCTTTGGCTTGATGGCTTCTACGATCTTCTGGAGCCTTTTCCTTTCTTCGGAGGAATGGATCTTCCGGGAAACGGCCACGATATTATTGAAAGGGGTGATCACCACAAAGCGACCGGGCAGGGAGATCTCACAGCTCAATCGGGGTCCTTTGGCGGCGATGGGTTCTTTGAGGATCTGTACCAGAATATGCGGCTTTCCGCCCAGTACTTCATTGATCTTTCCTGTTTTAACGATCTCGGTCTCATTCTCAAACTTTCCAAAGTCGAGAATGCCTTCCGATTTATCGTTCATGCAGGCGGTGGTGAATTTGAGCAGGGAGCGGGCATAAGGGCTCAGGTCGGTATAATGCAAAAATGCATCCTTCTCGAAGCCCACGTCCACAAATGCGGCGTTCAGCCCCGGGATCAGTTTTTTTACCTTTCCCAGGTATAGATCCCCTACGGCAAAGCTTGCATCCGTTTTTTCATTATGAAGCTCAACCAGTTTTTTTTCTTCCAGCAGCGCGATCTCAACCCCCTGCGGCACTGCATTAATAATGAGTTCTTTGTTCACAGCAGAACATTAATTAGTCATACCAAACTTGTTTTGGATCGAAAAAGCCGATCAACTGGCGATTAGTACGTAGTGATAGGATTGATTAGATCGGGGCAAATTGATGGGGTAGACGTACAATCGGCAATAAGAAGCTAAACTTCAAGCACTATTTATTCTTCTTCTTATGTCTGTTCTTTCTCAGTCTTTTCTTTCTTTTGTGCGTAGCAATCTTATGACGCTTTCTTTTTTTACCACAAGGCATAATAAAATGTTTTTAATAATTAATTTATAAAATAAGGTCGGGTTAATTCTTTAATTGGTCGATCCTGTTCTTCAATTCCGGTTTCCAGTCTTCACGAAGGAGAGGCAGGGCCTTTTCATATTGCGTAATGGCTTCTGTCTTTTTTCCTTCTTTCTCGTAGGCCTCTCCGATGCGTACCAGCATCAAGACGGCTTCCATATTGGTCCGGTCAATCGCGAGCACTTTATCAAAACGGTCGGCTGCTTTATCGTATTGCCCCGATAATGCGGAGCCATATCCCAGCATCATCTGACCGTACACGTTGGTACTGTCGCGGCCAATGACTTCCCGGATCATCTGAATACCCTGCATGGGGTTGTCGGCGATATCTCCAAAGAGATAGACCGTACCCAGTCCGATACGTGATGAATCATTATCCGGATTGATTTTCAATGCTCTTTCAAATAGCTCTTTGGCTTGTTGGGCCTCCCATCTTCTGAGCTGGACATTCGGTTCTTCCCGCAGGCTGTCCAACAGCAAATGGGCGGCAAAGGTGAGGTTTTTTTCGGAATTTTCCAACCGGGCGGCTTCGGCGCGGTACCAGGTGGAAACCACGAAGTTGCGGCCGGTATCCTGCCAGAAACGAGCCAGTTGGTGATAGATATGGAGCTTTTGCTCGGAAACGTCTCCTCTGCCTACTGATTTCTCGAGGAAAAGGATCCGGTCCAATTGGCCGGGTGAAAGCGATTCGCGGGCATGTACTAAAAGGCTGTCAATAGTAAGGGAGGAAGGGAGTGCGGTTTGTCCCTCTACTTGTTTTTTTGCGGGTGGTGTTTCATCCCGAAAAGCAAAGATCAATATGATTAAGGCAACGGCCGATCCTGCCGTGATCCACTGGTACTTGTTCACGTAGTGCTATTTAGACGGCAAAGGTACCACCAAATCAGGCCAATTCATCCCTGTCGGATTCAGCATTTTCGGGCAGATTGGTGATCTTTTTCACCTCGGCCACGAATTCCTTGGCAGGTTTGAACGCCGGAATGTAATGTTCGGGGATATGAACGGCAATGTTCTTCTTGATGTTACGTCCGATCTTTGCCGCTCTCTTCTTGGTGATAAAACTTCCGAATCCGCGGATGTAAATATTCTCTCCCTTTGACAACGAGTCCTTTATCTCTTTGAACATCGTTTCGAGAGTTACCAATACATCCACTTTGGGGATGCCGGTCTTTTCGGAAATCTGGTTTACCAAATCGGCTTTACGCATTGTTTAATGATTTAGCAGTTTATTTTTTTACAATATATGCCAAAATTGGGTGATTGTCAATAGGATATGAACTTTTTTTTGAAAATACCCGTTTTGGTATGCTAAATTGCCCCAATTATTATTGTGAAACCGCCCTAAATGGAGGCTTTCGGCATGGAACCAAGTAAGCAATTCGCCCTCAGGCTTTTAAAATGGCACCGGGAAAAAAACACCCGGCAAATGCCCTGGAAAGGGGAGAAAGACCCGTACAAAATATGGTTAAGTGAGATCATCCTGCAACAAACCCGGGTGGAACAGGGCTGGGATTATTACAATCGTTTCATCACCACCTTTCCTACCATCCATCAACTTGCCGCGGCTACCGATGAGCGTGTCTATAAACTCTGGGAAGGCCTGGGATATTACAGCCGTTGCCGTAACCTGTTGGCCACTGCGCGTCTGATCAGTACGGAAAGAAAGGGGCAATTCCCCTCCCGGTATGAAGATATACTTGTCTTAAAAGGTGTAGGGCCCTACACCGCAGCCGCCATCGCTTCTTTTGCCTATAACCTTCCCCATGCGGTAGTGGATGGCAATGTATTTCGGGTGCTGGCCCGGGTATTTGGTATCACGCTCTCCTCGGATAGCACGGAAGGAAAAAAATATTTTATCCAATTGGCCAATCAGTTATTGGATCAGCGGTCACCGGGTGAGTATAACCAGGCGATCATGGATTTTGGCGCGGTAGTTTGTAAACCGGCTGCGCCACTTTGTACAGGTTGCCCCTTTCAGCGCACATGCGAAGCCTATCAACATGGTAAGGTAGAGGAATGGCCGGTTCGTACCAAAAAGACCAAGGTAAAGGACCGATGGTTTGACTATTTCGTAATTAGTAATCAGAGCCGATTCCTGTTACGGAAGCGGACCGGTAAGGATATTTGGGCCAACCTGTATGAGTTTCCCCTGATCGAAGGCAACCGCCTTTCACCAAAAGCCGTATTGAAAAAGGCTGATGAACAAGGCCTGTTAACACCCGGTCAATATAAATTGGTCAACGTCTCCCCGTGGCAGGAACAGTTATTGAGCCACCAAAAGATACATGCCCGATTTTTTGAAATTGAGCTGGGGCCAACCGTCAAAAGGCCCGAAGGCTTTATCTGGGTAAGTCGAAAAAAGATCGCTGAACTGGCCTTTCCCCGGTTGATCGCTAAATACTGGACACACAGGCGTTAGCATCAAAATGCAATGGATTTGATAAATACGGATAAAAAAAATTAATTTTAAGAGACATTAGATCGTATTGACTCGAATTGATTTGAAAAAATGATAGCGTATGAGAGGTGTTAACAGAGTAATGCTGATCGGGAACCTGGGTAAGGATCCGGATGTACAGACCCTGGAAGGAAATATTGCCGTTGCCAAATTCCCGTTGGCAACCACCGAAACGTTTAAAGACCGAACCGGAAAGCTGGTCTCTCAAACAGAATGGCATACCGTCCTGCTCTGGAGAGGATTGGCCGAACTCGCACAGAAATACCTGCATAAAGGCAGCCTTGTTTATATTGAAGGCCGTTTGCGTACCCGTAGCTGGGACGATAAGGACGGCAACCGAAAATTCGCCACGGAAGTGGTAGGCGATAACCTCATCATGCTTGATAAACGTGCCGATGCTGGTGGACATTCACCTGAAGGAGATAGCTTTTCCGGTGATCAGGGTTCAACCTCCCCGGATGACCTCAGCTTTTAAGGAGTGCTTTCAATAGTATATTTTTGCATCATCTATGGATCCATCAACGCAGGGTATCAACCTGCTATTTGTACTGCTGCTTCTTCTCCTGGCGCTTTCCTTTGTGATCTCTGGCGCAGAAGTGGCTTTCTTTTCCCTCACCCGGAAGGATATCAATATGCTGAAAACAAAGCAGCATTCGATGGCCAAAAAGATCATCTTGTTGCTCAGTGAGTCCAAACAGGTGTACACCTCCCTCTTATTAGCCGGCACCTTTATCAATATCACCATCATCATCCTGATGAGTTATATCATTCAGCAATATTTTCCCTATGGGAGCCTGGGCCGGATTGACCTGATGTATTTTGATGCGGGATTTTTATTGGAACTCCTTATCCGGGTAACGATCATCGGAGTCATTCTCATTTTCTTTGCCACCATCCTGCCCAAAGTGTGGGCTACGCAAAACAACCTGCGCTTTGCCTATGGATCGGTACTCATTGTGGAGGGCATCCATCTGTTTCTTCGCCGATTGAGTGTGCGCATGGTAAAAGTGGCCGATAATATTGGCCGCAATTTGGGAGCCAACCGGTCGGAGATCACCAGTTTACAGCAACTGGATGAAGCGATCGATGTGTCTGCCAATGGCAATGCCACGGTGGAGGAAAAGAATATCCTGAAAGGGATCGTCAAATTTGGCAATATCACAGTCAAACAAATCATGCGAACCCGTCTCGAAGTAAGCGGGATCGAATACAATACAGATTTTTCTACCCTGGTCCGCCGAATTGAAGAACTGCATTATTCCCGACTGCCGGTCTATAAAGGAAGCCTGGATGAAGTGGTTGGGGTAATCAATACCAAAGATATACTGCCCCATTTATCGGAGAACCCGGAATATGACTGGCATATTCTTGTCCGGCAACCCTTTTTTGTACCGGAAACCAAACTGATCCGCGACCTGCTCCGTGAGTTTCAAACCCGCAAAGTACATTTTGCCGTAGTGGTGGATGAATTTGGAGGAACCAGTGGGATCGTTACCCTGGAAGATATCCTCGAAGAAGTGATCGGTGATATCCGCGATGAGTTTGATGAGGATGAAGCGGGGTTTGTTCGGCTGGAAGATGGCTCCTATGAATTTGAAGGCAAGACCAAGATCACCGATGTATGCCGCGCGATGAAACTACCCATTGATACCTTTGACAAGGTAAAAGGGGATAGCGAATCGCTGGCCGGACTGGTATTGGAGCTTGCCGGCGAATTACCCGCCATACAGGATGCCGTACCCACCGGTGATTTCCTCTTCACGGTACTCGAAACATCCCGCAACCGGATTGAAAAGGTTAAGATCTCTATACAACAACGAACTGAATGATCCATATGCAAAAAGCCCGGATTTGGTATTTTATCGGCATAGTCTCCCTGGTCCTTTGGGCCTGTAACAGCCCCTATTCTTTTAAAAAGCGGGGATATTTCAAGATCGCGTTTCCCGAAAAAAAATATCAGTTGTTTGACAAACCCGGATACCCCTACACCTTCGAGTATCCGGTATATGGTGAGATCATTCAGGACAGTCTGTTCTTTGATCAAAAAACGGAGAATGACTGGTGGCTCAATGTGGATTTTCCCGGCTATAATGGCCGTATCCATATCAGCTACAAAGATGTACGGCGTTATGATTTTGATTCACTCGTGAGCGATGCTTTTCAAATGTCGTTCAAACAACATACCTATAAAGCATCGGGTATACGTGACAGTTTGATGAAAACGCCAAATGGCATCGAAGGGATCTATTTTACCCTGATGGGTAATACGGCCACCGCCAATCAATTCTTTTTAACCGATAGCACCCGGCATTTTTTACGTGGCGCCCTCTACTTTTCCGCCACCCCCAATAGCGACTCACTCAGCGTGGTCAATGATTTTTTTAAAAAGGATATGTTGCATTTGATTAATAGTGTGAGGTGGAGGGAGTAGATGAATGGTGAATGGTGAATGAGAATTTTTTTTGGGTTGTAAGTTATTAGTTTTTAGTTTCACTATTCACTATTCACTATTCACTATTCATCAACACCCCCCCATGAGAAAACTCCTCCCCCTACTAGTTCTCTTCCTCTTTTCCTTCGCGGCACAATCACAGCAAATGGCGATGGTGGATAGCTTTAAGCGTAAGCTTGCCGTGGCTACTACGGATCAGGAGCGGGTGCAGTTAACCGGAAGGATATCCATGATGTTGATGTCGGTGAACCCGCAACAGGCGGATAGCTTTGGAAAAAAGGCCATTGAGATCGCCGAGTTTTCCCGCGACCGGAAACTCATGGTAAAGGCCTATCGGTACAATGGGTTACGCTTTTCATATGTGGCAGGTAAAAAGGAGAATATACAAACCTCTCTTGGGTATTATCAAAAGGCACTCAAGCTGGCACAGGAAAGTAAGCTGGAGGAGGAACAGGCTTATACCCTGCTTGGGCTTTCTTCTGTGCAGTGCCTGATACCAGATGCGGATAAGGCATTGAATTTTGCCACACAAGCATTTTCATTGGTGGGTAATTCAGGTAAGGATAGTTTGGAAGCGGAGTGCTTTATCAGCTTTGGGGATGCCTACCTCGTCAAGGATGAGAAGTTACTTGCTCTGAAAAATTATTTCAATGCGGTACGGATCGCTGAGGGGACAAAAAAGATCAAGCAAAAGTCATCCCAATTGGCTTTACTGAGACGATGCTATACCAAGTTGCGCGATTTTTATTTTGTGATCAAGAACCATGATAAATCGCTGGACTATGCCATGCAGGCCAAGGAAATTCTAAATCAGACCAATGAAGGAGGTGAGAAGTTCAGTCTGGTGAACGACCTTAATTTTATTGCCGGTCTTTTTTCAGCCAAAGGGGAATTTGAACTGGCCCGGTCCTCCTATGATGAAGGATTAAAAATTGTGGACAGTCTGAAGTTTGATGCCATGCGTATTCCCGGGTATATTGGTTTGCTCAACCTGTATCTTGATTCAAAGAAAACCGCGGATGCCCTGGAATTCCTTCGGAATAATCAACAGTTATTGCTTTATTTAAAACGGATGGGTTTTGCCAGTGTCATTGATCAGGCCTATGGGGTCATCTACTCGGAAATGGGGGTATTGGATTCAGCGGGATATCACTTTCAACTGGCGCGCCCTGCCTTTGAGTCGGTGATGGGCAATGCGGGTAAAGTGGGGTTTTTTACCCAATACTCCACCTATCACCTTAGGGCAGGTCAGTATCCGCAAGCGATCGAAGCCCTGTTGGTGGCTCAACAAACCGCCAACGAAACCCGCAACCTTGAATGGCAGAAACGCATTGCCGAAAAACTTGATTCGGCCCATCAGTTATCCGGAAATTATAAAGATGCGCTTCAATATGCCGCATTAAGCAAGTCCCTCGAAGATTCGTTGGAGCAACTCGGTAAACAGGAAGACCTCCTTCAACTTCAGATCGCGGATGCACAACAACGGGAAGAGCGGCTACAGGCCGAGAAATTGGAGAAAAAACAACAGCGTGACCGTTATCAATACCTGGCCATCACCATTGGTATCGCCATCTTTTTTGTAGCCCTGGTCATGTTGGGTATGTTCCGGGTTTCTGCCAATACCATACGGATTATCGGGTTCTTTGCCTTCCTGATGTTCTTTGAATTCCTCTTCCTTTTATTTAAGAAAAATATTTACGGTCTCACCGAAGGCGAACCCTGGAAGGACCTGGCTTTTATGATCGCCCTGGCTGCGATACTCGTTCCATTACACCATTGGCTTGAACACAAAGTGATCCATTATCTCACCAGCCATAACCGCCTGAGTATTTCGAGAGGGAAGGCATGGGTGAGGGGGTGGTTTAAGAAAGGTGAATAGTGAATAGTGAATGGTGAATTGACCATTCACTATTCACCATTCACTATCTTTGCCCAAACACATTCCGTGATCGTAATTGACAATAAGATCATCAGTGATGATATCGTAGAAAAGAAATTTCTTTGTGACCTGGCCAAGTGCAAGGGTGGTTGTTGTGAGGAAGGAGATGCAGGTGCTCCGCTGGAAGATGAAGAGTTGGATATCGTGATTGAGATGTTTGAAAAAATAAAACACTATCTCTCCGAGGCCTCCCTGGCCGAGATCGAGCGGAAAGGAAAATACGTGTATCACCGCGAATTTGGCTGGGTAACCCCGACGCTCGGTAAGGATTCGGAGATCTGTGTGTATGGCATCCGCGAGAAGAACGGAGTGATCAAATGTGCTTTTGAGCAAGCCTATTACGAAGGCCTCATTCCCTGGAAAAAACCCCTGAGCTGTCATCTTTATCCCATCATCGCCTACAAAGGCAAGCATGGGGATTACGAGCGATTGAATTATGAACCCCGCGAAAAACTCTGCAATCCTGCCTGTAAATTGGGAGAGAAAGAACAGCTACCCGCGTATAAATTTTTGAAAGAGGCCATTGTAAGGAAGTACGGGGAGGAGTTTTATGGGGCGTTGGAAAAGGCAGCGGGGAGGATTAACCGCCAGGGCGCAAAGACGCAAGGCAGCGACAAGAAATAATGTTTTACGGCTGTACGAGACCTCTGGTCTCGCACAGCCTCGTTTTAATTTCCCTCAATCCTAAAATCCAATAATCCTCAAATCCTGGTATATCTTTGCCTCATGTCCGAAAATGCAGCTTCCTTTATTGCCAAGAGCACCATCAAAGCGGCCGACCGTGAGCACCGCCGGACGATCAATTTCAATATCGGCAAGTACAATGCGGTGGTCCCCCAGGGAAAATCGCAGTTTTCAGAACTTCTCCTCGCACGCGAAAAGGCCAAGAATGCCAAGTGGAAGGCCATGGAGAATCTGGATCGCTACCTTGAAGAATTTGAAGCCAGGATCACCCGCCGGGGGGCCAAGGTTATTTGGGCCGAAGATGCCCAACAAGCTCTGGAAGCCATTGGCAAAATTTGTGAAGAGAAGAATTGCCGCACCCTGGTGAAGAGCAAAAGCATGGTGACGGAAGAGATACACCTGAATCATTTTCTGGAAGAAAAAGGTATTGAAAGTGTAGAGACCGACCTTGGAGAATATATCCAGCAACTTGATGGGGAGCCTCCCTATCATATCGTCACACCGGCCATGCACAAAAGCAAGGAAGATGTGGCCCGATTGTTTGCGGAGAAATTGGGAACCAACCCTAAACTCAATCCCACGCAATTGACACAGGTGGCCCGCGAAAAACTTCGGGAGAAATACCGCCAGGCAGAGATTGGCGTCACTGGTGCTAATTTCATCCTCCCGGATATTGGCGGTATTGCGGTGACGGAAAATGAAGGCAATGCCCGTCTGAGTTGTTCTTTTCCTGCTACTCATATTGTGGTAGTGGGTATCGAGAAAGTGATCCCTTCGGTGAATGACCTGCAGTTATTCTGGCCCCTGCTTGCGACCTATGGCACCGGGCAACGGATCACCGTGTATAACACCGTGGTAACCGGACCGCGGCAACCCGGGGAGACCGATGGTCCAGAGGATATGTATGTGATCCTGCTTGACAATGGACGTACCAATATCCTCGCTGATCCAAAAGCACGGGAAAGCTTGTATTGTATCCGGTGTGGCGCTTGTTTGAATGCCTGTCCGGTCTATAAAAATATCGGGGGACATAGCTACGAAACCACCTATAGCGGTCCTATTGGCTCCGTGATCACCCCCCACCTGAAAGAAAGAAAGGATTGGAAGCACCTTAGTTATGCCTCCTCTCTTTGCGGAAACTGTACGGAGGTTTGCGCCGTACGGATCAATTTGCACGAATTACTTCTCGATAACCGCCACGACTCCGTCGAAGCCGGCGAAGCGCTCTTTGCTGAAAAAATTGCCTGGAAAGTGTGGAAACAGGCCATGCTCAGCCGCCGGTTGATGAATTTTGGAGGATCTAAGATCCGCAACAAAGTTGTGAACTCCTTAATCAAAGGCTGGAAAGATACCCGGGGAGAGCTCGAGTTTCCGGCCCGCTCCTTTAACCAGCGCTGGAAGGAGAAATTTGGGGACAGATGATTAACTTCATTTCGTGATCCTTTTTACCGAACGCATATCTTCCCGATTGACCTATTTCGCGGAATTCCTCAGTGGGGAATGTCTCGATCAGGGTTTGGTGATCACATCGGATAAAGAACAATACCTCTCCAGCTCCGAACCCCGGATCAATTACAGTCCGCATAAACTGGCTGACAAAGAGATCCACATCATTCCCGAAGGATTATTGTTTGAAAAGCATATCCAGTCACGGGCCATCGTTTGTCAGGATTGGCAAGGTATGCCCGCCTTCTTTTTTACCGGTGGCGATATACCCTTTGATCTTTTTTCAGCCGCCTTTTATTTGCTTTCCCGGTATGAAGAGTATCTCCCGTATGAAAAAGATGAATATGGCCGGTTTGGGCATAAGAACGCCATAGCCTTTAAAAATGGGTTTCTTCATCGGCCCCTGATCAATGAGTGGCTGATGGCATTTAAGGAAAAGGTCCTTCAGCTTTTTCCATATTATACCTGTCGGCAAAAGGCTTTTGATCTGCTGCCCACCTATGATATTGATATTGCCTATTCGTATAAAGGAAAAGGTTGGGCACGAAATGGAGCCGCGCTATTGGGATCCCTTTTAAAAGGAGATATCAAGTCATTTAAAAAAAGAAGAGCGGTTCTGAAAGGGAAAGTATCCGATCCCTATGATAGTTATGATTGGCTGGATGAACTTCACCTGACTACGGAGTATCCAGCGATCTATTTCTTTCATGTCGGACAAAGACGCGGGATGTATGATAAGAACATTCATCCCGAACAACCGGTATTACAGCAATTGATCAAGCGAACGGCTGCACATTTTCCGGTAGGTATCCATCCTTCCTGGCGAAGCGGTGATGAAGAACCTTTGTTGGAAAAGGAGATACAAAGGCTGTCTGGAATCGCGGGGAACCCGGTTACTACCTCGCGTTTTCACTATATCCGTTTTCACCTTCCACATGATTACCGGCGATTGATCGCCTTGGGTGTACGGCATGATCATTCGATGGGATATGGAAGTATCAATGGTTTCAGGGCCTCGGTGGCTTCGCCGTTTTATTGGTATGATCTGGAGAAGGAGGAAAGGACTTCCTTATTGGTATATCCTTTTTGTTTCATGGAAGCGAATTCCTATTTCGAGCAGAAGCAAAATGCGGAGCAGGCATTTGAGGAAATGATGGGATATGCAAAAAGGGTTAGAGACGTAAAGGGAATGATGATCACGATATGGCATAATCACTTCCTTGGCGAGTCTGCTTTTAAGGGAGAATGGCGAGCGATCTATGCTCAATTCTTGCGCCATCAACATTCCCTCTAGCGCTCCATTGCGTCTTAGCGTCTTTGCGGTTAAATCTTACCGCCAGGACGCTAAGGCGCGATGGAGCGCTAGAGTTTATAGGCCCGGTTGACGAGGTACACGCCCAGTATGGTAATGATGCCACCAAAAGCGATGTAGGGGGTGAGTTTTTCCTGAAAAAACAAAGCGCCAAGCACAACCGCTACAATGGGGTTGATGTATGCATAGATCGACGCCAATTCAGTAGGAAGCCTTTGCAAGGCATAGAGATAAGCGACAAAAGAGATGACGGAACCAAACAGTACAAGATAGGCGATGGATGCCCAGGCTTCCCAGGGAATTTGTGCCATCGGTACTGCACGGCCACTGACAGGGGCAATGATGGAAAGCACGACGCCGGAGATCAACATCTGAATCCCCAAACTGAAATACGCATTAAAATGCAGCGCTTGTTTCTTGGTATAAAGTGTACCAAAGGCCCAGGCCAGGGTGGCGATCAGGGAAAGGATGATGCCAAACAGAAATTCGGGATTGAAAAAATCGTCAAAGTGCTCGGCGAAGATCACGCACACACCACCAAAACCGATCACCAATCCCACAATCGCCATCACCGGCATTTTTTTACCATCGCCAAACAAGCCAATAAACACAAGCCATAAGGGAAAGATGGCTCCTATGATGGCACCCAATCCACCGGAACGAATCCCTTCCAGTCCCCAGGTCGAAAATCCATTGGCAATAATGAAATTCAAAAAACTAAGGATCAATACCGGCACCCACTCTTTTCCCTTCGGAAATGCCATGCCTTTGTACAAAAACCAACCTACATAAATGGAGCCACCGATCAACTGCCGGATACCCGCCAACTGCAAGGCCGGCATATGTTCCACCCCCACCCGCGAAGCCAACCAGGTAGTACCCCAGAAAAAACACACCAACACCAGGGCAAAAATGGCCTTGTTGTGGGAGGAAGAGGAGTATTTGGTTAGTGGGGACATTTTTTTTGTTGTTTTGGATGGTGGATGTTGGATAATTAGGGTCTGGAGTCCGAGGTCAGGGGTCCGGGGACTGAGTTCGTTGATGACCTTGTAGAATGACCAGTTTTCAAACTCCTTATTTCCGACCTTGGACCCCCGACTTCGGACTTTGGGACTTCAACTTCAAACATTCACTCCCGGTCAATGCCTGAAATGCCTCATGCCCGTCATCACCATTGCCAGTCCATTATTCACACAATAATCAATTGAATCTTTATCACGAATAGAGCCACCGGGTTGGATATAAGCCAGTATGCCTTCGGCATGCCCCATTTTCACACAGTCATCAAAAGGGAAAAAGGCATCACTGGCCATCACCGCACCATGCAGGTCAAATTGAAACTGCCGGGCTTTTTCAATGGCATGACGTAACGCATCCACGCGACTGGTTTGCCCACAGCCTTTACCCACCAATTGCAGGTCTTTGACCAGCGCAATGGCATTTGATTTCAGGTGTTTGCAGATCAGGTTGGCAAAAGCGAGGTCCGTTTTCTGTTTATCTGTACAGGAACGTCCGCCGACCTCATCCCATTTCTCATAATTGCCTTTGTCCTTATTTTGAACCAATACACCATTCAAAAGCGAGCGGGAGCTATTGGCGTTTTCTTTTCCCGTAACAGGTTTTAATTGTAAGAGGATCCGGTTCTTTTTGGCGCGCAACACATCCAGTGCATCCTCATCAAAGGCCGGAGCGATCAATACCTCAAAGAAGATTTCGCTGATGGCATCGGCGGTAGCTTTGTCAATGGTTTGATTGGAGACGAGTACACCGCCAAAAGCACTTTCGGGGTCACCGGCAAGGGCGGCATCCCAACTATCTTTTACTGTGGCACGTTGCGCCACACCGCAGACATTGGTATGTTTGATGATGGCGAAAGTGGGGGCTTCAAACTCACGGATCAATTCCACTGCCGCATCCACATCCACCAGGTTATTGTATGAAAGTTCTTTTCCATGAAGCTGGTCGAATAGCTGGGTCAGGTCGCCAAAGAAAACCCCCTGCTGGTGTGGGTTCTCTCCATACCGCATGATCTTTGGTCCGGGTACAGAGCTCAGGAAATAGTCTCCTCCCGATGGCGTGAAATATTGAGAGATAGCCACATCATAATGCGCACAAACCTCAAAAGCACGGGCGGCAAAAGCGCGACGCTCTTCGATGCTGGTTTCTCCTTTTTGTTCCACCAGTATTTTTTCGAGTGAAGCGTAATCATTTTTGGAAGCGATCACGAGCACATCACGGAAATTCTTAGCCGCTCCGCGAATCATGGAGGGCCCACCGATATCGATCTTTTCAATGATGAGTTTTTCTTCGCTGGTATTGGCTACCGTTTCTTCAAACGGATATAGGTCAACGATCACGAGGTCGATCAGCGGGATCTCGTATTGCTGCATCTCCTGTATATCTGTTTCATTATCACGGCGACCGAGGATACCTCCAAATACTTTTGGGTGCAGGGTCTTTACCCTCCCACCAAGAATGGAAGGATAGGAGGTCACCGATTCTACGGGAACACATTTTACGCCCAGACCTTCAATGAATTGCTGCGTACCACCGGTGGAATAAATGGTGACACCCAATTTCTCCAATTGTTTGACAATGGGCTCGAGTCCGTCCTTATAAAAAACGGAAAGCAGGGCAGATTGAATCTTCTTATTCATAATGGTAAAAAATGAGGCAGGCGTAGTTAGAGAAGCCGCAAAATTAGAAGAATTTACCCGGTTGGCAAAAGAGCTACTTCCTTAAAATGCCCTACTTTCCTGTACTTAAATCCCCACATCATGAGAAAATTGCTCTTTATTTTCCTTTCTGCCCTGGTCATGCAACTACAGGCGCAGGAACCCCTTGACAAAGCGGCTGTTGACAAGATCCGCAAAGAAGGCATGGATAATTCAAAGGTGATGGACCTGGCTTTTCGTCTAACAGATGTTAGCGGGCCACGTTTGACCGCCTCGCCGGGATTCTTAAAGGCGGCCAATTGGGCCAAGGAAGAACTAACCCGAATGGGGCTGAAGAACGCCACCCTGGAACCCTGGGGCGATTTTGGAAAAGGATGGGAGCAGACCAAATGTTATGTGGCGATGAAGACACCTTACTATTCACCCCTGATCGCGCAGCCACTGGCCTGGACAGGCAGCACCCCTGGCGGATTGATCAACGGGGAAGTGGTGTTGGTTAAAGCAGCAGATACCACTGAATTACTGGCCTATACCGGAAAACTCAAAGGAAAGATCGTGATGCAATGGACGGATGCCAAACTCAATCCCTCCTTTGAACCCGATGGCAACCGGCACAAGGACGAAGCCCTCGAAAGAATGGCCGCCTCAGCGGGTCCCAATACGGGAGGCGGAAACCGGCCGAATCCCGGCGCCAATAATAATGACCAGCAAGCCCGGGCAAACCGGATGGCGGTACAACGCCGGATGCGTGACCTCCTTAACAGTGAGAAACCTGCCCTGATCCTTCAAATGAATGCGCGGGGAAATGATGGTACCATTTTCGCCAGCAGCGGTGGCGGATACCAGGCCAATGCTCCCGAAGCACCAGCAACACTCATGCTCTCCAGCGATGATTATCTCCGCATACAACGTTTGATACAAGCCGGTGAAAAAGTAGTGCTTGAAGCCGAAGTGCAAACTGTTTTTCATCAACAAGACATCAAAGGCTATAACGTGATCGCTGAAATTCCCGGAAGCGATCCTAAATTAAAAGACGAGATCGTCATGCTTGGCGGTCACCTCGATAGCTGGCATGCCAGTACAGGCGCCACGGATAACGCGGCCGGTTGTTCAGTGATGATGGAAGCCGTTCGTATCCTGATGGGCACGGGATTAAAACCCAAACGCACCATACGCATCGCCCTTTGGAGTGGAGAGGAACAAGGCTTGCATGGCTCCAGGAATTATGTAAAAAATCATTTTGCCGATCCGGCTGTTATGGAACTTAAGCCTGAACACGCGAAAGTTTCCGCCTATTATAATCTGGACAATGGCACAGGTCGCATTCGCGGGGTATACCTGCAGGGCAATGGCGGGGTAAAAGACATCTTTGCCAAATGGCTGGAACCTTTTGCCGATCTGGATGCTAAGACAATCACGATGAACAATACGGGTGGAACCGATCACCTGGCTTTTGATGCCGTAGGTATTCCCGGGTTTCAGTTTATTCAGGATGAAATAGAGTATAATACCCGGACACACCATACCAATATGGATAGTTATGATCACCTGGTGGCGGAAGATCTAAAGCAAGCATCTGTGATCGTAGCGTCGTTTGTGTATCATACCGCGCAAAGGGAGGAGAAATTGCCCAGAAAGGAATTGCCAAAGGCGGTGCCAGCGAGGAGAGGATTCTAGTTTTATTTTTTTTACCGCGAGGGCACGAAGGCGCAAGGGGGCGCAAGGAAAGCTGTGGCTGTTCGAGGCTGTGCGAGACCTATGGTCTCGCACCTCCAGAAAGCCGCCTCTGGCGGCAATCAAAGTATTAATTTATAAAAATGAAAAGGTTATTACTCGAGCCGCCAGAGGCGGCATTCTAACCGTGCGAGACCGGAGGTCTCGCACAGCTTTCCTTGCGCTCCTTGGCGTCTTAGCGTCCTCGCGGTAAACGCGGTAAACGCTGTAAATCAAAAACAAAACTCCCCTCCCTCACATCCCACACTTCCCCCGCTCCTTCTTTCCACCGCCTAACCGTTTTATATCCATTCGACCCATCTATAACAACCATACTCACTTGAATTTTCCTCAATACTTCATCCGGATCATCAACCGGATTATGTGAAATGACCAGCAGGTCAAGTTCCTTAGGCAACTGATCAATGGATATTTTGTTGGAAAGAAACCCGATCGTTTTTCCCTTCCATTTTATACAACTTATTTCTTCTATTAATGCTTTTTTTTCATAGGCCATACGTTGTTGCATGCGGCAGGGACGGATATGAAAGGAATACGTTGATCGGTTGGTTAAAATGCCGGTATCTCCCAGGAATTGAAAGGTTCTCCCGGTTTGTATATCCATGGCCCGCTTTCCATTGATGGAATAAATGATCAATTGGTTCCGCGAAGCAGCATGGTAAAGCGTGTATGTTCGCTCTCCCATAAAAAGCATCAGGCAAAAAAGAAGACAGTGGATTTTTCGTTTGCTGGTGAATGGCAGGAAGGGGATGGTTATAATTACATACAGGAGAATGGTCTGGCTCCAGGAAATGGACAAAGGTTCCCAAACAGAAAATGGCCATTGGTTAACAAAAGACACCCATTGGGTCATCCACCGGATAAGATGGTAGAGCATAAACCCGATGGATTGGGTGGCCCAGTCCCACCAGGCAAGGGCACAAAGACCGATCTCCCCCAGGAGGATGATGTTGGAAAGAGGAACCGCGATCAGGTTGGCGGCCAGAAACCAGGTAGGGAATTGATGAAAGTGGTATACACATAAAGGGAAGGTAAGGACCTGGGCCGACAAGGTCACCGCGTTCAGTTTCCAAAAGGCATCCATCCATTTTTGCTTAAAATAAAATAAGCGGTAAACGAGCGGGTAAAAGACAAGGATGCTGAGTACGGCCGCGAAACTTAATTGAAAGCCGATATCCCCTAACCAATAAGGTTGGTAACAGAGCAGGGCAAAGGCCGCGAAGGCCAGACTGTTGATCGCATTTCCCTTGCGGTGGATGGCTTCGCCAAACAAGATGGCGGTAAACATAAGGGCGGAACGGAGAACAGAGGGGGAAGCACCCGCGAGTAAACTAAAAAGCCATAAGGCCGCGATGATCAAGAGGGCCCTTAACCATTTTGCCTGTGGATGATTTTTCAGGGGTTTGAAGAGTAATAACAACAAACCATAGATCAATCCCAGGTGCATACCCGATATAGCAATGATATGAACTACGCCTGTTTGGGCATAGATGGTTTCCATCTCCTTGTCCAGGTCATCCTTGTAACCAATGAGCAGGGCCTCGGCTAATCCGGCCTCCTGTTTACCGGGAATCGCCTGCCGCATGATTTCGAGTACCCGTTGCCGGCAGTAGTCAAGTAACCTGGACAATCCTACCGGATTTCCTTTTTGGAGAAGTTGGTATTGATCCGTTTTCAGATAAACCTGGTGGGTGATACCTTGATGGAGGCTATAGGTTTTGTAATCAAAACTACCCGGATTTGCAGGTGGGGAAATGGGCCTTGGAGAAACGCGTGCCAGTATCCAGCTTCCTCTGGTGAGTTGGAGAAAGGCACTGTCCTTTGGCGTATATAGCCAGGCGCGGATGGATCGGTTCTTTTGCCAAAGGCGCACCTGGTTTTTGTATGACTTTGGCCCCTGTTTCCAGTCACGTTCCAACAGGATTGGATAGACCGATTCGGGTAATTGGGCATCGGGAGATCCGTTCAGTCTTTGCTGAAGCGCCATCACCCATGCCCCGATGATCACCAACAAGGAATGCATGGCTATGACAGGCAGCCATCGGAATTGAAACTGCCGACCGGGACGAAGCAAGGCAAATAATAGCAGGGGCAGTAAAGCCAGAAAGAGTCCCCGGCTGATAAGGGATAGGGAAACGGGCTGGTACCATTGCAGGAGGATTCCGGCAAGAAAAGCAGGGAGGAGCCGGACAAAAGGTATTTGTTTCCAACGGGGCATGGACCCGTAAAGCTATAGTCATGCACCCGTTTGAAAAACAGCGCTTATGCGAATTTCTCCGGTTATTACCGCGGTCTAGTTACTCTTCCAGTAGGTGTTGGTTTCTGCGACTTTAGCCGTGATGGTCTCGATCTTGTTGCGAAGCAGGGCATTGTTCACTCCCCGGTTCTCGATCGCCAGCCCCATCATCAATCTACCGCTTTCGGTAACATAAAACTGACAGGGTTGAATGATTCCGTTTTGACGAATGAGCTGTGCATTCTTGGAGGAGTAATCATCAAATTTATTGCCGAGGTTAACAGTAAGCCAGATATAATTGGTACTGGCACTGATCTCATATCCCACGGGTACATTAAAACCATCCTTCACATGTTTTACTTCAAATTTTTCCTTACCCGGTGTCGCTTCCAGCACTTTTACCTCAAAACCCAATTGGATCAACATCTCTTTTAATTGGCTTCGGGTAATGGGATCACAGGTTTGGGCATTGGTTTGGAATGGATTCCCGGTTATCAAAACCAGGATAAAAATGGCGGGGGCCAGAAGACGCTTGAGCATGATCTTTTTTTTCGTTATACGAATTACGTTTCGGAGATAAAGGTCATATTTCAGAAGGGTACCCGAAATACCCACCGCCCGGTATTTTATAAACAAGTTAGCCACCGTCATGTACTTTCCGGCGAACCTCGTGTAAAGTGTGGTACTTCCTACATTTTTTCACGGTACATTTGGCCACAATTTCAACGGATTTGACTCCTTTTTACACGGTATTTTTTTGCAAGAAAAATACTAGCGGTTGATTTTCTTCATGTTATAAATATATTTAATTTTTAATTCATTGATTAGCATTAACTTGCTACAAATTTCTGATTAATTGTCATCATAGTTTTAGGTCAGGGTTCAGATTTAAAAACAACTAAAAAAATCAAACTATGGTGACAATTGAAAAAAAGGCCTTACAGGCAGGAAACTATGTGAACACAGGTCATGTGGATACTGTGATCCGGAATTACAAGCAAGAGCGTTGGGTACATAATTCCAAGCGTCTTGGGAAGGAAGATTCGTTAAGCGTATGGTACAGTGTGGAGGAACTGGAAGGGTTCCTGGCCACGGTCAAAGAGCAGGGTGGTGATGGTATTCGGATGTACTTTGGAGCGTATAGCCCCGATTATTCCGGTAATCCTCTTTACGCCGGTCGTCAAACCATCGTGATGGTGGCTACACGTCGTAAAGACACACCAACTGGTGAAGCCGACAAAGACCTGTACATCACAACCGAAAAAGGCAATACGGTGTTGGCGTACAATATCGGTCGTTTATGCCCTCCATTGTGCAATACGGAAGGTGGCGGAGGCCAGGGCGACGATCTGGGTGTATTGCTGATTGACAAAGGGAATGATGGGATGGTGGTTGTCTAATTAACGAACGATAATTTTAATCAATACGAAAGCCTCCGGAAACGGAGGTTTCGTTTTATAGTGTTAAATTTAGCCGCAATTCATTCTTGTGGCAGAGCTACCTTCTTATATTTATGCGATTTTAATTTGTTTTTTCGTTAGCTTCTCTTTGTTTTTTAAATTAAGGGATGATCATCGTTATTTACGTCTCTTTCCGCCCTATCTTTTATTGACACTCCTTCTTGAACTCTACGGGGTTTATTTGTTTCTAGAGAACAAGAACAACCTCCCGCTTTATAATTTTTTCTCATCATTTGAGATTTCTTTTTATCTCTATTTTCTTTCTATTGTTGTTACAAAACCTTCCATCAAGCGTATCATTAGAATATCATCACCACTCTATCTTGTTCTTGCAGTGTTGAATATTCTTTTCATGCAAGGATTAAACAGGTTTCATACCGTTACTTTTTCAATTGGGTGTTTACTGATCGTTTTTTTTAGCATGTATTATTTTTTTGAAATGTTTCGCCTCTTAAAATCTGAAAACCTTTCTACCAACCCAGCCTTTTGGATTGTGACGGGCATCCTCTTTTTTTATTCAAGCGGCTTTCCTATGTACGGGTTAGTTGATCTTTGGGCTAATATTTCACCATTTCTTAAAAAGAATTTTAGCAATATCATAAGTATGATGAACATATTTTTATATACTTTATTTACGATTGGATTTGTATGCATAAGGACCCGGAAATATACTATATAGTCATTGTCGGGATTATTCTTGGGTTATTGTTGGTCGGTTTCATCATTACGATCCTTTTTCTCTATCAACAAAGCCGTCACCGTCAGGAGCGCGAGATGGCACAGATCAAACAGAAATATGATGAGGAGATCCTGCGTTCGCAATTGGAGATCCAGGAAAATACCTTACGCAATATCGCCCAGGAGTTACACGACAATATTGGCCAGATGCTTTCTGTGGTCAAACTCTCGCTGGCAGCCATTCAGTTGGATAAGGCCCATCCTTCCTATGAGATCGCCCATCATTCGCAAAGCGTACTCAATAAAGCCATTGCCGATCTGTCGGATATCACCAAGAGCATGCATACCGACCGGATCAATGATGTTGGCCTCGCCGATTCCATTCGCTTCGAACTGGCCTCCATCACCAATGCCGGTCTGGTCAAAATAAATTTTGAGTTGACCGGGGAGGAATTCCCTTTTGGCGAGCAAAAGGCCGTCTTCCTGTTTCGCATGTTCCAGGAACTGCTCAATAATACCCTTAAACACGCCAAAGCCACCCATGTATCTGTTTCCCTCCATTTTGAGGAGGATGGTACCTTTAGGATGGAAATGGGTGATGATGGTATCGGTTTTGATGTAGAAGCCAAAAAGGAAACCCACGAAGCCGGAAAAGGCGTCGGGCTGAAAAGCATCTTTAACCGTGCCCACCTGATCGGCGCACAACTTACCATGGAGAGGCACACCGGGGCAGGTACCCGGACCGAGATCGTACTGCCCGGACAGACCGCATTGCAAAAGAAATGAAGAAGACCACCAAAAAAATTCCCGTCGCGATCATCGACGATCACGTCCTGCTGAGGTCAGCCCTCTCCAGGCTGGTCAATACATTTGATCAATACATCGTACTCTTTGAAGCAGATAACGGAAAACGACTCAAGGAGCAAATTCTCTTACACCAGGTTCCGGAGATCGTACTCCTGGATGTGAACATGCCGGAAATGGATGGATACGAAACCACCCAATGGCTCCATAAAAACTACCCGTTCATTAAAGTACTCGTTCTTTCAATGCTCAGCGATGAAAAGACGATCATCAAGATGTTTCGCCTGGGTGCGCGGGGATATCTCCTGAAAAACACCGACCCGGAAGAACTCCATAAAGCACTGGATGCGATCAATAATCAGAATGTCTATTTATCGGAATATGTTTCAACGAAACTGGTAACGGGATTGAACAATGCCTCGGACAAGGCGGAATCGGAAGTGGTGTTGAATGAACGGGAACGGGATTTTCTAAGGCATGCCTGCACCGAACTCTCCTATAAAGAAATAGCTGAAAAAATGCACCTCAGCCCGCGCACAATCGATGACTACCGGCAATCCCTTTTTGCAAAATTAAAAGTGCATAGCCGGGTGGGGTTGGTGATGTATGCGATCAGAAATGGGATAGCCGAGCTTTGAGAGGCTTTACCGCTAAGACGCAAGGGCGCAAGAGTGCGCTTAGTTTTGGCGCTCCTTTGCGCCATTGTGTCCTGGCGGTAAAACCAGGCTATTTACTTAAGTACATACTCCGATCTTTATACAACTGCCTGAAATACGGATCGCGGAGGTTCTTGATAAACCGGATCGCTTCGCCCGTTGACTTCATCTCCGGTCCAAGCTCCTTATTTACATTCGGGAATTTATTAAAACTAAACACCGGCTCCTTGATCGCGAAACCATCCAATACCTTCTCCTCCGGAATATCCGGCACCTTGATCTCATCCAGCATCACTTTGGTGGCATAGTTGAGATAGGGTTTTTGATAAGCCTTGGCAATAAAAGGTGTGGTACGCGAGGCACGTGGGTTGGCTTCGATTACGTACACTTTTCCTTCTTTGATGGCAAACTGCAGGTTGATCAATCCCTTTACTTTTAATTGCAGGGCGATCTTCTTGGCATAGTCAACCATGTCCTGTACCTCCAGCGGAGTGAGGTTAAAGTAGGGCAATACAGCGTTACTGTCGCCGCTATGGATACCCGCGGGTTCAATATGCTCCATGATACCCATGACATGGAATTTCTCCCCGTCACAGATGGCATCGATCTCGGCTTCCTGGCAACGATCGAGGAAGTGGTCGATCAGGATCTTATTACCGGGTATATGTTTGAGCAGACTGATCACTGCTTTTTCCAGTTCATCATCATTCAACACGATCCGCATTCTTTGTCCACCCAATACATAGCTCGGACGCACCAGAACCGGATAACCTACGCGGTTGGCCACCACGATGGCTTCATCCACATCATAGGCCGTACCATATTCGGGGTATGGAATGTCCATGCTCTTGAGCATATCGCTGAAACGTCCGCGGTCCTCAGCAATATCCATGCTGTCAAAACTGGTCCCGATGATCTTGATCCCTTTTTCATGTAGTTTCTCCGCCAATTTAAGCGCGGTTTGTCCGCCCAACTGCACGATCACGCCATAAGGTTGCTCATGTTCAACAATCTCCCACAAATGTTCCCAATAGACGGGCTCGAAATAAAGTTTATCGGCCATATCAAAATCCGTGGAAACAGTCTCGGGGTTACAGTTCACCATGATGGCCTCATAACCACATTCTTTCAATGCGAGAAGTCCGTGTACACAACAATAGTCAAATTCAATACCCTGACCGATCCGGTTGGGACCTGAACCAAGTACGATCACTTTTTTCTTATCGGAAACTTTTGATTCATTTGAGCTCAGGTGGGTATCACCCTGGGGACGCTCTTCAAACGTAGAATAGAAGTAGGGTGTCTTGGCCTCAAATTCCGCTGAACAGGTATCTACCATTTTATAGACCCGGGTGATACCTGCAGCTTTTCTCTTTTCGTACACATCTTCTTCATTGCCATGCTGGGTGATTCGGCTGATCTGTTCATCACTAAACCCGTGCATTTTAGCTTTTTTCAGAAGATCCAACGGCAGGGAATCCAGGTCGTATTTACCCAGTTCTTTTTCAATATCACAGATCTTCTGGATCTCATAGAGGAACCAGCGGTCAATTCCCTGTGTGGCTTTGGATATCGTGTTTACCGATACACCCGCCATCAAGGCATCTTTGATCCGGAATATACGGTCCCATTTCGGGGTCTTGATATATTCGAGCAGGTCATCGGCATGCATCAGGCTTTTGCCATAGTAGCCAAGGCCCACGGCATTGTTCTCGAGGCTTTGACAGGCTTTTTGAACAGCTTCGGTAAAACTGCGACCGATGCCCATCACTTCTCCCACACTTTTCATTTGGAGACCGAGGGTATCATTAGCGCCTTTGAATTTGTCAAAGTTCCAGCGGGGGATCTTGACGATCACATAGTCGAGGGCTGGTTCAAAATAAGCCGAGGTGGTCTTGGTGATCTGGTTCTCCAGTTCATCGAGGTGATAGCCAATGGCCAGTTTGGCCGCGATCTTGGCAATGGGATATCCGGTTGCTTTCGAGGCCAGGGCGGAGGAGCGGCTCACCCGCGGGTTGATCTCGATCGCGATGATTTCTTCGTTTACGGGATTGAGGGCAAACTGTACGTTACATCCACCGGAGAAATTACCCAGATCACGCATCATCCGGATGGCGGTATTGCGCATCAGTTGCATGGCGGTATCACTCAGGGTCATGGCCGGGGCTACGGTGATGGAATCACCGGTATGCACCCCCATTGGGTCGAAATTCTCCACCGAGCAAATGATACAAACATTATCGGCTGCATCGCGGAGCAGTTCCAGTTCAAATTCCTTCCAACCGAGCACGGCTTTTTCCACCAGTACTTCATGGATGGGCGAGGCCTGGAGGCCACGGTTCAGGGCTTCGTCGAGGTCTTCTTTATCATGCACAAACCCACCACCTGTACCACCGAGGGTAAAGGAGGGGCGGATCACGAGGGGGAACCCGATCTCCTGGGCAAATTCCTTTCCTTCGAGGAAGGAGTTCGCGGTTTTCGCCGGGGCAACGGTCACGCCCAACTGGATCATCCACTGGCGGAACTTCTCGCGGTCTTCGGCTTTATCGATGGCTTTGATGTCCACTCCTATCAACCGCACATTGTATTGTTTCCAAAGTCCAAGGTCTTCTGCTTCCTTGGCCAGGTTGAGCGCGGTTTGTCCACCCATGGTGGGCAATACGGCATCGATCTGATTTTCCTGAAGGATCTGCTCGATACTTTCCACGGTGAGCGGGAGCAGATATACACGATCGGCCATCATGGGATCGGTCATGATCGTGGCAGGATTGCTATTGATCAGGATGACCCTGACCCCTTCTTCACGAAGGCTGCGGGCCGCCTGGGTACCTGAATAGTCAAATTCGCAAGCCTGGCCAATAATGATGGGACCTGAACCGATGATGAGGACTGACTTGATGGAAGCGTCTTTGGGCATTTTGGGTTTGAATTTAAGAGCCGGGGCAACCGTCAGGACATAAAAAAACCGGGTATGAACCCGGGGTGCAAAAGTAAGGGAAACGGATTATTTTATGGGGAAGGACGCGGATTAAATTTTATTCGTTTTCCGGTATTACCTAAATGCTGTGAAAAGACGCCATTTCAATATCGTCCAAAATCACCTCGTCCTTGGCAGGTTGCTGCTTTTGGGGCGTGGTATCCAGTCTCCCTTTCATACGGGAGACCCATTTGGTACGGGCTTCCTGGCCTTTGACCATGGCGACAAACATGCCACCGGCAAGGATCAGGACAATGGTGATGGTGTAGATCATTCGTTTCATCTGGGATCGGTTTATGCGTATATCAAATATGGGTGCAAGCTACAGGAAGAAGAAGGAAAAAACCATACCACTTTTATGGTATTTATCTTATCCTACTGTTAAGACAATGTACAGGGGGGAATTGTTGCATTTGAGGAGTAAAAAATGATGTGAAATTTACCGCAAATCACTCATTTATAGTGACCGTCACTTTATAACTACCCGCTTCGTGGAATTCGATCTCGATATTTTCTCCCGCTATCACCACTTTCATCCTTGCCGGCCAGCGCATATCCGTCAAAATGCTCTCGCTTTTTTTCGTGTGGTTATCATTGTAATACAAGCGTCCATAGGCTCCTGTTTGCAACTGTACTTCATCCACTTTGTAAATAGGCAGGTCGCCTGTGGAACCAATACCTGAAGCACCGCCTGAAGTATTCTGGATATAAAAAGTGATCTGGTTAAACCCATCCTTGATATACTCAATCTCAACTTCGCCCACTGACTTGCTCTTGGCATAAATGGTATAGGGAAACTCGTGCTTGCCGATAAACACATCCTTCTTCCAATAACCTTCTACCAGGCTATCTCTGCCTGTTAGTTTAATGGTCATTTTACCCTTGCCTTCTTTTTTGCCCTTGGCCCAGGCTCCTGTGTATTGGTTGCCATTGTTCCAGGTATAGGTACCCGTGCCATCGGCGAGGCCACTGCGAAAATCGCCTTCGTATTTGTCTTTGCCTTCGGCTTTGCCTTTGCCATGGGCTTTGCCCTTTTTGCAATCACCGGTGTAGGTGCCTTTCAAATCAGGGTTGAGTACTTCACATTCCTGGGCGTGGAGGGAGAAGGAAAGAAAAAGCAGTGGGAGGAGTAGTTTAATCATGGTTGTTGTTTTACCGCGAAGACGCGAAGGAGCGCAAGGATTTCTTAGCGCTTCTTTATGCCCTTGCGTCTTGGCGGTTAAAAAGGTTATCTACCCTAAAATTACCCCCAATCCCGTTATTTTTGTATTAATGAAAACCCAAAAGAACCTCACCCACCTCTTATTACTTTTATTCGTAATTAATACCTCTCTATCCTCTGCCCAATCACCCGAGCCCGCCATCCAAAAAGGCTATTTCCGCAACCCGATGAACATCCCCATCTCTCTTTCCGCCAATTTTGGCGAGTTGCGGAGCAATCACTGGCATATGGGTCTGGATATACGCACCCAACAACGCGAAAACCTCCCCGTGCATGCCGCAGCTGATGGCTATGTATCCCGGGTATCCGTGGCACCCTTTGGATTTGGCCAGTGTATATATATAACACACCCCAACGGTTTTACCACCGTATACGGACATATCAACTCTTTTTACCCGGCGCTTGACCAATATGTCAGGAATGCCCAATACACCAAAGAATCCTGGGCGATTGACCTTCGCCCGGAGCCAGGACAATTTCCCGTGAAAAAGGGGCAGTTTATCGCGAACAGTGGAAACACCGGTGGTTCGCAGGGACCACACCTCCATTTTGAGATCCGTGAAACCGTATCGGAGAAATGTGTCAATCCTTTGTTATTTGGTTTTGCCGAAGCCGATGCCATTCCACCCGTTATCACCAGGCTGGCATTATACGACCGGTCAAAAGGTTTGTATGAACAAGCACCGCGGTTGATCCCGGTGATAAAACCCAAGTCCGGTGGCATTGCCACCAATCCAGCGGTGATCCAAAGCCCCTTTTCGATGGTGAGTCTGGCCATTGGCGCTACCGACAGGACCAATATCTCTTCCGGTCCCAATGGTATTTACTCTGCCAGTCTGAAGTTTGACGGACGCGTGATCAGTCTGTTTGCCCATGATAAGATCGGGTATGACGAAACGCTTTATCTCAACGCGCAAATTGACTACCGCTACCGCACCCTGGGCGGGGCCTATCTCCAGCATTTATCACGGTTACCCGGTGATGATGGCCCGGCTCCCCGTTTTGCTCCAGGAGAAGGGGTTATTCATTTAAATGATACCCTGCGGCATAGCATCGAAATAGAAGTACGTGACCACAATGGTAACAAGACCATTTTGCGCAGCACCATTCAATACAAACCCGGGGCCGTGACCCTGCCCACGCTGGTCGGGGAGAAATTTCCGCCCGGGCATATCTCCGTGTTTGAGCGACCCGGATTTGAAGCCGTCATCCGCGAAGGCTCATTGTATGATACCATTCGAGCGGCCTACAAACGCACAGAGAGTTTTCCTGTTGGTGCGGTCTCGGCCCTGCATCAGTTTGGTGATCATGCCACTCCCATTCATGAGCGTGTCACCATCCGGATTCAGCCCGACAGACTCATTCCCGAAGAGATGAAAAATAAACTTGTGGTAAAAAGGGTGACAGGAAAAAATGACGAGATCGAAAAGGTGACCTGGGTTGGGGACAGGCTACAATTTACCACACGGTATTTTGGCAGCTTTCAACTATTTATCGATACCACTGCGCCTGTACTCAATGCACCCGGTAAAGGAAAAGAGATCGATCTCCGCAAGGCCAAGTCCATTGTGTTTCGTCCAACCGATAACTTTGATGAGATCAGGAATTTCCGGGCGGAATTGGATGGAAAGTGGTTACGGTTTACAAATGATAAAGGGCGATCCTTTATTTATAAATTTGATGAGCATTGCGGTGCGGGCAAGCATGTGTTGCGGGTGGAGGTGGAGGACTTTGTGGGGAACAGGACAGTGGGGGAATGGGTTATTATTCGGTAGGTTTTACCGCGAAGGCGCGAGGGGATTGTAATAGGAGAAGCATTAAGTTAAATCACTTAGACGGGAGTTTTTGCGAAATCCCAATATATTTTTATTTTCAGGGAGAAATACCTACAAACTAACTACTCCGTCTGAAAGATAGTAATGCTGATTTTTTAAACACTTGTTTTATCGCAGAGAGTCACGGAATATGAAGTGTTGTACGCTTATGATTTGATTGTTATTTTCTTTTAAGTAATGCAAAATAGCTTCGATTGTTAAAATAAGAAATTCAGAAGTTATTATTTTATAATGTTGGGGATGTAGGAGATTTGATAGATTCAGGGTTCAGACAATACTATAATTTAAAGCGTTAGCTGTACTATATCGACCATAACTTGAAAAAAAACAAAAGGCAAAACTCAAGTCAACCGTGCCCCAAACTTCTAAATCAGGAGTTTCAGTTCTGACAATTGTTTTTTTACTTTTAAGTTTACTATTAACTTATACCATAGTTTTAAAAGGACTGGAATATAACAAACAACTGTTCACTTGGAGCTCAATTGCCCTATTTTTGGGACTATTGCTTGAAAGCTATTTAATTGTTAATAAACTCAGTAGCATTTTAAACTGTTTTACAGTGTCTTTCTTTGTAAGCTTATTTACTTTCTTACCCGGGAAAAGAGAAAGAGTTTACAACCTGCAAAACCACATCCAAATATGGCCATACTTTTTCCTGATCTCATTTATCATTGGCATTATTATTCTCAAGCAAAAAGAAATTACAAGTAAACAAACAGAAGGAACAACATTATTGCAATCAATAGGTCTTCTTTATTGGCTCTTTGACTATGGGTTTTTTGAAAACATAAGCATTACCAAAGCTGTAATCCTTTTTATAGCGATTAGTGCAACTTTATTTTCTCTGAGTAATGCATTGACAAAAATAAATTTAAGTAAATCAAATAGACTTTATTTGAGTGTTTGGAGCAGTTTTGTTCTAATGTGCCTTGCTATTGACAATATTTATAAAGTTTTTAGTAATGGAGACATTGACCAACAACCTAATTTGGCGACGAGCATTCATATTGCAATTCAATATTTCTTTGTCGGTATGTCTTCGGTTTATGTTGTACAGAACATTTATATGCTTATAGCATTTCTTCCAGAAAAGAATACAGAATATAAGAAAACGCTTTACACTGCAAAAAAAATGCATCTGGATAGATTTTCTGAGCATCAAGTTTCAACCAAAGATTCAATTTTATGCATTTGCTATTGTATTCTATTTTTTACGTTAAACAGCATTTATGATTTTATGCCTCGGCATACCATGATTTGGTTTGTTTTATTAACATTCCCAATATTTCTTCATCTGCAGAAATGGATAAGGCAGGAAAAATTTAGTTAGCGTTGGGTATTTTGCAAATTGGGCTTAATATTGAAACCTCTCCTAATTGCAAATTCCTGCTGTAAGTAGCATGCAAATTCAATTATAAGTTGTAAAGGCTGCACGTTGCCTTTTAATGTCCACCAGGCTACGATTAAACTATTAGACTACCTGTCGCAATCTCCTTCGTCGCATCGCGACTATTTGTCGGTAGCCTTCCGAAATGTTTAATATTCCCCCTCGTTCCGTAGGAACGATTTGTGGCGAAATTTTGTATTTATCACAATACGTCCCTACGGGACGTGATGCCTGAATATCGAATTGGGGGTCTACCGACAAGTCGTCGCATCGCGACGGATCAGAAGATCTTTTATGCCGTTATCTTGTACTCTTTAGCAAGAGCATCTGCGGGAATTCTCAGCATGCGACTGAAAATACGTATCATGTTAAGCGATAGGGGTTGCTTATAGTTGAGGACCTTACTAACGGTTCCTTTGTCACCATATTCTTTAGCCAGGTCAGCGGGCAGATAACCAAAATCTTCCATTCTTATCTTGATCAATTCGATGGGATCCAAATCGGGAAGATTCCATTTCCGGGATTCATATTGGTTGATCAAGAAGGCCAAAAGGGATTTTTCTTTGTGTGCAACAGTTCCCTTTTTGGCATGTCGAAGGGATTCATATCGTTCCGTTGCGGAGCGATATTCTTTTTCTGTTTCAATTAAAAACCATTGTTGCATAGTCAAACTGTTTCAGGATCAATACGGTCATATTCTGCGTGTGTACCGATGAATCGTATTTCTACAATTTGATCATAATAATCAATTTCGGTAATCAGTCGATAGGTGTTGTGCACGATCTCAAAACGAGCCCGGTTGTTTTTTATCATTTTGGCTCTGGGAAAATCAACCAAAACATCCTGTTTCTTTTTCCAGGAGGCCATTTCAACCACCATTTTCCATGCTACCAGACTCTTTCTGGCGTGGGCATGTTTTTGAGAGAACTTCTGGAGTCTATCCAAATAAATAATAAGCATTGCCTTAACTTTTTGGTTAAAGAAATTTGTTGCGACATTGCATATAAGTTTAGAGTGCAACGCTTATCAACCTGGGTAAACTTGTGTTTTACAGAATTCAGGATTTTCATGCAAGATAATCATAAGTTGGTGATTTGCCAACTTTATTTGCCAAATTTTGAAATTAGCTTGATGGTTTAAGTCCTGCAGGCTGATTTTCTGTTTTTGAGACGGAGTTCTTCCGTGCCAGCTAAAGGTTTCTTACTTGTAATAAGTAATCCGAAACCCAAAGGGATCGCTGCCATAATTGTTTAGCCCACCATATCGAACCAGTCGGTTCAGGTTGTCGAATTCGGCATAGGGTTGCAGGTCCTCATAATATACATCATTGTTCGAGATGACCCGGAGGAGCGTGGCGGACTGTGTCGGAAACCGGGAATACTGGAATATATAGGGTTCATAATCGAAAGAAAGCAATCCTGCTTTTTCGATTTCCAGATAGCCCAGAGGAAAGCGGGCAATACCATTGAGCAGGAGTTGTACCTGGTTGAATAGCTGATCGCCCTTTGCATAATGGGTATGGATTTGACTGCTTACCCAGCTATTGGCCTGTACAAAAGGAGCCACCGGTGGAAATGGACTGGTAAAAATAGTGTCCGTTCGATAGGACTTCTCCAACAGGCCTTCGTCATCATAAATCAGTGAATCGATAATTGCACCGCCCAGAAAGTCGCGCTCGGCTCTGACGATGACCCTTCCCAGACTGTCGAACAAGGCGAAATAATCGGTCAAATTTCCATTGGAAAAAATGTCTTCCTGCCAGCTTACCTGAAAGCGTCCGTTGGGCAAGCTGGTTTTATGGTAGTTGATCGTTTGGGTTCCTCCGCCTTCGTTTGTAATGGTGAATGTTTGAATGATGTTGGTATTGTCATAGGTAATATCCACCATTTCGGGCTCGCCAATGGAAAGAGCACGGCTGTAGGTATATTCAATATGAAAGAGCAATCCGGAGGGAAGATAATTCAACTCAGTTTTAATTCTGCCGTTGAATTCGGGAGTATGGGTAATAGTTATCTTTCGGTTGACGGTATCATATTGATAGGTCTCCACAATGGAATCGGCTATATTGCCGCTTTCCGGAATAAAGCTGATGGACTTGATCAACTGGGTAGAGTCTGATTCCTGAAGAAGCTCATCCAGGGTTATCTCTTTCTGGCAGGAAAGACATAAAAGGACGAGCAGGCTGCTTGTGAGTATTGATAAGGTTTTCAATGTATAAAATATGTTATTGTTCCTATCGAAGCTTATGAGTACGAAACCTTTTGTCAGGCTACTTTTTTCTCTTTATTCCTTTCCAGAAAAAGGTCGTGGTACACCTGAACCCTCAACCAATATTCGGCGGATATGCCGAGGAGGTTTTCGAGTTTTAAAGCGGTGGCAGCGCTAAGATTTCGTTTGCCATGTAAAAGCTCGCTGAAATGACTGGGTTTCATGTCGAGTTTTTCCGCGAAAACTGTTTTTCGAATATTTCTCGCTTCTAACTCGTCCATTAAGACATCTCCCGGATGTAAGGCAATATCAGTATAGATCTCTTTGCCTTTTGTGTTTTGTACTTTGTAGGGTTTCATGTTATTTTTTCGGCAATGACACAAGTGAAGTTGTCGTCAACCTGTGACAGGGCCAGTCTGTTTTGTAATTTTTTTTGAATAAAAATTTTTATTACTGGTAATGATTTGTTAGATCATGCACCAAAAGAATATCAGAAACAGCCAACTGATAATCCTTGTCAATGGTCAAAATCAATCGGTAGCTTAAATCCACTCGCACAGAGTAGTAACCCTTGAAATCTCCCTTTAGTGCTTCAAAATTCAGGCCTCTTTGATTTCTTAATTCTTTGAGACTGTCAGCATATTGGAGCTTTAAGATTGTTTTTTTGAATTTAACGATTACATCACTATTGTATCTGGGTTTACCAGGTACAGGCCTACCTTGAAAAAGCTTTTCGAGGTAAGAATTTCTGAATTCAATGATCATTGAATGGGAAAGAACTTTTAAGGGTTAGGAATCTGATCATGCCATAGGGTTTGAGGATATTTCCCAAAATTAGGGAACTATTCTGAATTTCCCAAAAAATGGGAAATTATTTTAAGTAGCCCTTTCTTAATCCTTATTTTTTCTTTCTAATTCCTTATTCTAATCTTTTGCCTGACTAAATATCCTCCAACAAACTTCTTTTCTTCTTTTTCAAGGATTTGAAATACGTGGGAGTAAGACCCGTGATTTTTTTGAATTGATTTGAAAGATGGGCTACGCTGCTGTAGTGAAGTTTCCAGGCGATTTCGGTGAGATTGAGTTCATCATATATGATCAATTCTTTAACCTTTTCAATTTTGTGCAGAATAATATATTGCTCGATCGTGGTGCCTTGCGTTTCGGAGAAAATATTGGCGAGGTAGGTATAATCGTAATTCAATTGCTCGGCGAGATAAACAGAGAACTTTACGCGGGGCAGGTCTTCTTCATAATGCACCATCTGGACGATCACATTTTTTATTCGCTCGATCAGAATGGCTTTTTTATCATCCAACAATTTCAGGCCGGATTTTAATAACTCCTTTTTTAACTCCTCCCGTTGGATGGCACTTAGGTCCTCCACCATGTCCACTTCCCCCAGATTTACCGTCGTATATTGAAGACCAAGTTTTTTAAACGTATCCTTGACCACCAGTTTACAGCGTAGGCTGACCATATACTTAATATAAAGCTTCATTATATGTTTATTCGTAATGCAGCTTACTTCCGTATTGCCACTAAAAGGTACCCCAATTAAGTGGTTTTTACACTGTTTTGTGTCAAGCGGGCTTATTGTGCAATCAAATTGTTGTGAGTAGCTGCTAATCTTCGTACCCAGTCTTGATAACTGTAGAAATCATCTTGAACTGTTCATCGGCATCAAAGCGATGTTCTGCATGGGCAGGTATGATAATGCCTTCCCCTAAGGTAAGCTTAAATTTCTTCTCCGCAATGGTAATATCGGCCGTTCCGTCAATGATCTGCACAAAGGTATCGAATGGGGAGGCCTTTTCTTCAACTTCTTCACCTGCGGCAAAGGAGGTGACCGTGACATTGCCTGTCGTTTTCCGGATGATCGTTTTGCTCAACACAGAATTGGGGATATATTCAATAATCTTCACAATGAAATGAATTTTGGCTTTTTCTATATCGCCATCCGAGATATCATGAATTGGGTCCATTTTCTTCTTGCTCATGGTAAATAGGGGTTAACGATTTTCGGCCGTCTCCGATTTGGAATACTTGGCCAGCAAAGCTTTTAAGGAATCGTCATACGCTTCCAGGGTATCAAGGGTTATTTCGGGATTGCCTTGATCCGGAATGGTAACCGGCATTTCTGAAATAAAGGGAGCTAATTCCGGATATCGGTCCTGTATAAGTTGGGTCGTTTTTAAAATATTAATATAGATATCGGTTTCTGTTTTCATTCGCTGGCTTTTTTGAAGGTGCCTTCTATATTTTTCGCCCCTTAGATTTCCTCAGTAGATAATACCACCATATTTCCTGGATATTCGACAGCTCCATCTTCTTCCGCCGTGATAAATACTTTGGTCGGCTTGGAGGTAGACACCGATTGAAAAGAGGCACTTAGTCTTTTAGAAAGCGTTTTTGTGCTGCTGTTGATCTGACCAATGTTCTTTGCGTTTTCATCCTGGGTCGTTATCCATACCACATAACTCTTTTTGTCTCCTTGCAAACGCTCGATCTCGGCCAGCCCTGAAATTTTTATGTCGATAGCATAATTTTCATTCTTATCCTTCTTGATCGATACAGTTCCTCTGGCTGCAGGAACAACCGGTGAAATAGAAAAGGCCATTTGTTTGTTACAGGCATACAAGGTAAGCATCAGTACACCTAAAAAAGTTCCCAGTATTATCGCGTTTTTGTTTTTTCGTATTTGCATTATTTTTTATTTAATAAGATCTTTTTCTAACTCCATGAAATTGATTCATTCTGGTGAATGAATCATTACAGAATTAATAGTGTGTGTTGTATCATTCACACATAAAATTTCAGTTCTGTGACATATGAGGTTATAAACTGAGAATGTGATAATCCTATAACATAAACTGAGAGTTTTATAACAATAATTGAGCCCTTTTAGTTCAACTTTACTTACAAGGATTTAAAGGTTTAAAAATTTTAGTGGCACGGTTTTTTCAAGATGTATATTAAATCCCCCTTTGAAATAGATAGACAACTGCCTTATTAGTTAATCTAAATTTTGTACTATGTTACGTTGGACCATCATTTTTCTCATTATTGCACTGATTGCGGCGGTATTTGGTTTCACCAATATTGCAGCGGGTGCAGCAGGTATTGCGAAGATTGTTTTCTTCCTATTTGTGGTATTGTTCCTGATTTCGTTGGTATCGGGCCGTTCAGTCAAGAATAATATTTAAACACCCGGTGGGTATTCATTAACCTTTAAAATATATTTTATGGATAAAGCAGTAAAATTGACATTGGGCATTGCCTCCGTGTTGTTGACAGGAGTCCTGATCGGAGTATTGATCGCCCCGGAAAAAGGGAGTGATCTGAGAAACAAATTGAAAAGGCAAGGTGAGGATCTCCTGGCCAAGGGGAAGGGGATCTTTCAAAAAGTTTCCAAGGACGGTGAAGAGCTACTTCGCGAAAAGCTAGCATGATTCAAAAGGCCGGGCAACCGGCCTTTTGCTTTAAGAGGGTAGTACAAGCAACTTTACCGCCACTTTTTTCGTTTGAAAAAGAAAAATTTCATGTTGAAAAAAGGACTCGTATTCGCATTGGCTATCATTTGTCTGCAAACCCAGGCGCAGGACAGCTCATTCAAAAAGGTTTACCCTACGCAGGTATTCCTCTCCCAGAAACTTATTAACGCAAAAACGGTAGAAACCATCCGCAAGGGCTGGCTGGATTTTAGTGTCACCCACAATTTTGGGGATATCGGTGGTCCAGCAGGTGGCGTAGAAAATTTCTTTGGATTGGATAATGCCGCGGATATCCGGATCGCCTTTCAATATGGCCTGAGCAAGAAGACAAACCTGGTCTTTTCGCGGAGTAAAGGTGCAGGGGCGGTGAACCAACTTTATGAACTGGGACTAAAACACCAGTTTGTGAACCAAGGCGGTGAAAAAAACCACCCGTTTTCGATCACTGCCTACGGGAATATTGTAGCCTCCGCGGAAAAAGTCAGTGGCTCGGTAAATGCCGAGAACCAGTACGCGAATTTCTCCGACCGTCTCAGTCAAATGATCCAACTGATGATCGCGCGTAAAATGGGAGGTATATCCCTTCAGTTAAGCCCTACCTATCTGCATACGAATTATACGCCCGCTGGTGAACAAAAAAGTTTATTTGCCATTGGAGGCGCGGCCAGGATTCCGTTGAGTAAGAAATTTGTCTTTATCACCGATTATTTCCACCCCTTCCGGAGTAAAGAGAGTGAAATGGTGATCAATGCCACGCAGGGACTTGACCAGTTTGATGCGCTGGGTGTGGGTATCGAGATCGTAACACCAGGGCATGTGTTCAATCTGAACTTTACCAATGCGACGAATATATTGGAAAACCGTTTTTTACAACGCACGTATACCTCCTGGGGTAAAGGGGAGTGGCGATGGGGGTTTACTATTTCGAGGAGTTTTATTGTGAAGCGCGGAGGGTGATGTTTGATTTACCGCCAAGGCGCAAGGACGCAAAGAAACGCAAAGATATCCTGGCGTTCCCTTCCGCCCTTGCGTCTTGGCGGTGAAAACTCAAAGCACCCAACCAACCTCCCCAAACTCCACCCTTTCCAACACCCCGTGCTCTATCTCCATTTGCCCGAATTTATTTACCCCGACCACCTTTGCTTCAAACACCCGGTTCTCCTTGCGGAGTTTCACCACTTCGCCTTTTTTATATAAGCAGGCATTGTAATCTTCCATGATACGATCCGCGCCGAGTGACTGTAACTGTTGATACCGAATAAACAATTTATCACACAGATCTTTGGCCAGGGAAACGGGATCATAGTCACGACCCGTGATCTGTTTTATGGATACCGGATTGGGGAGATCGGGAGAAAATTCGGTCTGGTTGATATTGATACCAATACCAACGACCGACCAGGTCCAACCCTGACCGGGACGGATCACATTTTCGATGAGGATTCCCCCTGCCTTTCTGTCACGCCAATACAGGTCATTGGGCCATTTGATGGACAGATCGCCGTTGGTAAAATTTTCTAAAAAATCGGTGGCGCCCAGGGCCACGGCGGCACTGAGGGGAAAGAGGGTTGCTGGGGAGGGTGCACCCGGGCCGGGGGTGGTTCCCAAGCCTGCGGGCTGGATTATGACGGAAAGAATGAGGTTTTTGCCCTTTTCAGTGTCCCAGACCCGGCCGCGCTGGCCTTTTCCGGCCACTTGTTCATACGCGAAAATGGCTGTTCCGGGGGATGCCAATCCCGCATTGATCAGTCCCATGGCATGTTTGTTGGTGCTGTCAATCGTCTGCAACTCAATGAAGGGCGATCCAAATGACGGGTGGGAGAAGGGGAGTGGCAATTAATTATTATTTTTGGTAAAATTATCTCTTATTGGAACAACTGGAAATACTGAAGACCCGCAAGAAAAGTGTGACAAGGTTAACGAAGAACTCCAAGATCATCAAAACCATCATCAACGCGATCAAGGAAAAAAAAGGAGAGCATATTGTCTCCCTGGACCTCCGCAAGATCCCCGAGGCGGTGGCCGATTTCTTTATCATCTGTGAAGCCAGCAACCAACCCCAGGTTCGGGCCATTTCCGAACATATTGAGCAGCAGGTAAAAGATAATTGCGATGAGATCGTCTACCACCATGAAGGCTACAAAAGCCTGCACTGGGTGTTGATCGACTATGTCAATGTCGTAGTGCATGTAATGCTATCCGAAACACGAAAATTTTATAAACTGGAGGAGATGTGGAGTGATGGGGAGGAGTCTGAATAACATAATGTATTGAGTTGGGGGTCGGGAGTCAGAAGTCCGGTGTATATCTTCGGACTCCTGACTTCGGACTCCGGACAACCAACCAGTATTCCACTTGTTACTAAAACAACTTATGTCACAAGAACAGAACAACAACGAAGAAAAGAAGCTACCTCGCTTTCAACCCAACCGGAACCCCGGGGGAAATCCACCTCCCAAGGGCCCGAAGTTTAGCATATACTGGGTTTATGGGATCATTTTTGCCCTGTTGGTAGGTTATTCCCTTTTCAATCCTTTTGCCGCCAGGCCAAAGGAAATCAGCGTAGCTGAACTGAAGCAAATGCTGATCAAAGGTCATGTAAAGAATTACCTGGAAGTCACCAATAAAAAGCTGGTACGGATCTATTTGAAACCCGATTCGGTTCAACTATACGCGAAAGACCTTTCGAAAGGAATGGATGGCAAGTTGGACAAGGAAGGCCCACAGTTCTTCCTGTATTCCTACGATGAATTCCGCAAGGAAATGTCGGCTTTTGAGCAGGAGTACAATAAGGACAAACCGGATAACCTGCAGATCAAGGACACTTATCGCGCCAAACGTGAAACGGATATCTTTAGTGGTATCCTGGGTACCTTGTTACCGATCCTGCTTTTTGTAGGACTCTGGATCTTCCTGATGCGGAAGATGAGCGGAGGCGGTGGCGCCGGCGGTGGCCCGGGTGGCATATTTAATATAGGCAAGTCAAAAGCGACCCTGTTTGATAAAGGCACCCGTGTTACGATCACATTTGCCGATGTGGCCGGACTGGATGAAGCCAAGGTGGAAGTGATGGAGATCGTTGACTTTTTAAAGAACCCCAAAAAATATACAGCCCTCGGGAGTAAGATCCCCAAAGGAGCCTTGTTGATCGGCCCTCCCGGTACGGGTAAGACCCTGCTGGCAAAAGCCATGGCGGGTGAGGCCCAGGTGCCTTTCTTTAGCCTGAGTGGATCGGATTTCGTGGAAATGTTTGTCGGCGTAGGTGCCAGTCGGGTACGTGACCTCTTCAAACAAGCACGCGAAAAAGCGCCTTGTGTGATCTTTATTGATGAGATCGACGCGATTGGCCGGGCCCGTGGAAAGAACGCGATGATGAGCAATGATGAACGTGAAAGCACGCTTAACCAATTGCTCGTAGAGATGGATGGTTTTGGTAGCGATACCGGAATCATTGTCCTCGCCGCCACCAACCGTCCCGATGTACTTGATACCGCCCTGCTTCGTCCGGGCCGTTTCGACCGCCAGATCAGCATTGATAAACCCGACCTGAAAGGACGTGAGGCCATTTTTAAAGTACACCTGAAACCGATCAAAGTATCGGATAAACTGGATGTACATAAGATCGCCGAACAAACACCTGGATTTGCGGGAGCCGATATCGCCAACGTATGTAACGAAGCCGCACTGATTGCCGCGCGTAAAGGCAAGGATGCTGTGAGCATGGAAGACTTCCAGGATGCGGTAGACCGCGTGATCGGTGGACTGGAGAAAAAAGGAAAGATCATTTCACCTGAAGAGAAAAAGATCATCGCCTATCACGAAGCAGGACACGCCATTTGTGGCTGGTACCTTGAACATGCGTACCCGCTGTTGAAGGTGACCATCGTGCCCCGTGGTACCGCAGCCCTGGGTTATGCCCAATACACGCCCAAGGAACAATATTTATATAATACCGACCAGCTCATGGACCAGATCTGTATGACGCTGGGTGGCCGTGCCAGTGAAGATATTTTCTTTGAAAAAATCTCTACCGGTGCACAGAATGATCTGCAACAGATCACACGTATCGCTTACTCCATGGTAACGGTATATGGAATGAATGACAAAGTGGGGAATGTAAGTTTCTTTGATCCCCAACAGGAAAACTCATTTACCAAACCCTACTCCGAAGAAACGAGCCGCCTGATCGATGATGAGGTACGCAAGCTCATTAATGTGGCCTATATCCGCACTAAAGCGCTATTGAACGAAAAGAAAGAGCAGGTGGAGAAACTCGCAGAAGCCTTATTGGAAAAAGAGGTACTCTTTCAATCCGATGTGGAAGCATTGATTGGAAAGCGGCCTTATGAGGAAAAGCGGCCTATTGATGTGGTGGAGGATCATCATAGTAAAGAGGTTTAATTACATCTATTTTACCGCGAAGACGCGAAGACACAAAGGGCGCTAAGATCAATCTTAGCGCCCTTTGCGTCTTCGCGTCCTGGCGGTAAAGTGAATCCTCATTCTATCCTTCCATTCTCAATGAAGCGGATCTGCACCTGTTGATCCGGTTCTGTCGCATCCCTCCGTCCAGTCAACAAGATCGTATACGCCTTTTTCTCTTCCAGGGTAATGGTACGGGTAGTATCCTGAATACTATTGGCGCCTATAGAAATGGTGACTGAACCTGCGGTGACGGACTGAAATTCGGACACTTCGCCATAGGGTACCATGAAGTTGAGATTTCCTCCTGGTTCACCAATATCCACCGAAGCGATCGCAGAATCAGGAATGGCATTGATATACCGCAAATAGGCCCGTCCGGATGTAGCTGTCAGGCTATCATAGTCATCCTCTACGACAATATTTCTGTAAACACCATTTGCGCCAACTACAAACAGGGAATAGTATTCGCCTTCCATGAAGTTGTACGAACTGGTTGCGAGCGTGGTGGAACTTCCTCCATAACTATCAATGGTTCGATTGCAAGGGAAGATATTGGCATAATAGCCAGTATATCCCTGATAGGAATAAGGAGAACCGGGCAAGGTATTACCTGACAGGTTTATACCTACTGTCGGTTGATCGGGAGCCAGGTGAAATGCCATTAATCCGGCAACCTGAGTATCCGTATTGTCGTTGTCTTTTTTACAAGCTGCCAGAACACCTACGAGCACAAGGCCAATTATTAATTGTTTTTTCATACTATACAAATTTTGAGGTTAAAGAATATAGGTTTGGTAGCAACAGGTGTGATAATGGAGTAAAGTCAACAATTGTGCAAGGATCGGTAAATGTGGAAAACTCCAGCAAGAATGAAGTTTAATTGATATTTGTTGATGATTGATTTCGTGTACTTGATTGTCACATTCATCATTCTATTACCAGGATTTAAAGGAATTTTAGGATTTTCAGGATGATTTTTTAGAATTTTAATATCATCATTTTCGAAAAATCCACTTGTATGTTAAGGTCAATCCATACAAAAAAATCAATCCTGCTCATCCTTCTCATCCCTATAATCCTGGTCAGTTGTGGTGTAATGTATGAAAAGACACCTTCAGGATTGGAATACCGCATTGTAAAACGTGGTGATGGAATGGTGGCAGCTTCAGGAGGTACCGTCAAGGTTCATTATACCTGGCATTGGCATGATACGCTGGTTCGCAGTACTTATAATATGCTGCCTCATTACCAGGCCTTAATACCCGGGGTGATATTTCCCTATGATCCGATGGAAGCACTTACACAGGGTATACATGAAGGCGACAGCATTGAAGTACGATTGCGTGTGGATTCATTGATAGCACAGGGGAGATTAAAAGAACCACCACCAAATACCCAACCCGGGGATGCATGGCTTCTCGGAATCCGGGTACTTAAGGTTTATCCTTTTGATTGGTCAAAACCCGGTTATGTTGACAGCCTGATCACCGTAGATAAAAAAATGGAACGCGACCGTTTTGATTCATTGCAAAACCTGCGTGGGCCGGAGCGGATAAAAGAGTATCTCAGTAAAAAAGAGATCAAAGCCGATTGGAATTCTCATGGCGTAGCGGTGGAGTGGATGGAAAAAGGGGCAGGCCCGGTGGCTGATTCAGGCTCGTTGATCAAAATGGATTATACCATTTCCACGCTGCAGGGCAGGGTATATGACAGCAATATGGATACGAGTTTTCACCGAAAATCACCTCTGGAGTTTAAGGCTGGTACAAATTTCTTCCCCGAAGCCATTGACAAGACCCTTTCCTCTTTACCCGCAGGCAGCCGGGTACGCATCTATGTACCCGTCATGCGTACACGTGTACCGGGAATGGATGGGGGTGTGAGTGTGGAGGATTGGAAGATGGATTTGAGAATAAATAACACGAATTAGAGCGAATTGGACGAATTACACGAATTTTTATATCATTTAATTCGTGTAATTCGTCCAATTCGCTCTAATTCGTGTTATTCATTTTTTCCTGGTCTATATTTGCCCCGTGAAAGTCACCCCCTCCAAAGAAAACATCCTCAAACGGATCCGCGAAGCGCTTAGCCATCCGGTGGATCAACCCTTTCCGGCGAGTGAAGGGAACCAGGCTGTTTTTCATCCTCCTTCAACCGAACTGGAAGTGGAGTTTGCGGAGCAGTTTAATAAACTGCAGGGACGCTTTATTTTCTGTCTCAATAAACAGGAGCTCGCCTTTCAGATAGCCAGCCTGATCCGTAAACAGGATTGGCAAAAGGTCTATTGCCAGGAAAAAAAGATGCTTGATCTTTTATCCGGAACGATCGAAGACCGGCTGACGAATGACCTCGGAGCCTGTGATGTATCCATCACGAGTTGCGAATCGCTCGTGGCCCGTACAGGAACGATCGTGATGAGTTCGACCACTGAATCGGGACGTACTTCCAGCGTTTTTGCTCCCATACATATTTGTATTGCTTATACCCACCAATTGGTCCCGGATATAAAAGATGCGCTGATCCAACTTAAGAACCGTTATGGACAGGATCCTCCTTCTCTGTTCACCTTTGCTACAGGTCCCAGCCGTACGGCTGATATTGAAAAGACCCTGGTTGTTGGGGTACATGGACCGGGAGAAGTTTTTCTGTTTCTGGTCGACTGACTCATGGCGCTCCCTTGCGTCCTCGCGCCCTGGCGGTAAAACTTAACCGCCAGG
>JBGSHM010000004.1:0-33900 GCA_041752235.1 Chitinophagaceae bacterium | reverse complement strand
CCAGTGGTCTCGCACAGCCACACTCCGCCAACTGTCATCTGTCATCCGTCATCCAACATCCAACATCCGTCATCTGCAACCTACAAATCCGTGATCGGCTTATACTTCGGCACCAACGACTTCATCACAGCCCAAGCCACCAGGTAGGCCACCGCGCAGATGGTAAACATAATAGTATATCCGGTCTTGATATGACCGAGTGCCTGATAATGATCAAATAATTTCCCGCCTAACTTGGACATCACGACACCCCCTAACCCACCTGCCATACCTCCAATTCCTACAACAGAAGCAATGGCCTTTTTGGGAAACATATCCGAGACAGTTGTAAAGATATTCGCGCTCCAGGCCTGGTGTGCGGATGCTCCGATACCAATCAATAATACCGGTACCCAATGAGAAATATGACCAAAGGGCTGTGCCAATAAAATAACCAGGGGAAACAGGGCAATGACCAGCATGGCTTTCATGCGGCCATCATATACCGCTTGTCCCTTTTTGATAAAATAAACGGGGAACCACCCACCTGAAATACTTCCCACCATGGCCAAGGTATAAAGAACGGCCAAGGGGAGCATCACACCGGTATCGACAATATTGTATTGTGCTTTTAAGAAGGCAGATAACCAGAACAGGAAGAACCACCATACCCCATCGGTCATGAATTTACCAAAGGCAAAAGCCCAGGTTTGTTTATAGGTAAGCAATTTTCCCCAGGAAACTTTTTCCGCAATCTGCGCCTCGGTTTGTGGAGCTTCTTCTTCTCCGGAACGAATGTATTCCAGTTCGGCTGCGGAGAGTCGTTTTTGTTTTTCGGGTTTTTCGTAGAAGGTCCACCAAAAAATCAACCACAGAAACCCGGTGGCACCCATTACGATAAAGGCGGCTTCCCATCCCCAATTGATCCGCATCCAGGGAACAGTTAGTGGTGCAAGAATGGCACCCACATTGGCCCCTGAATTAAATATGCCCGTGGCAAATGATCTTTCTTTCTTAGGAAAATACTCGGCGGTGGCTTTGATCGCGGCGGGAAAGTTACCGGCTTCGCCAAAGGCGAGGATAGCACGGGAAAACATGAACCCTACTACGGATACGGAGAGTCCGGCAATGCCTGCCCAGCCCAATAGGGCAGTGATTTTTTCGCCAATGGGAATCGCTAAGGCATGTAAGGCGGCGGCGGCTGACCAGATCACAATGGCCCAGGCATATCCTTTCTTTGTCCCTAATTTATCAACAATACGTCCGGCGAACAACATGGAAAGCGCATAGGTAAATTGAAACACCGACGTGATATTTCCATAATCGTTATTGGTCCAATGATATTTCCCTGCCAGATAGGGTTGTAAGAGACTCAGTACCTGGCGATCCAGATAGTTGACGGTTGTAGCAAAAAAGAGCAATCCGCAGATCGTCCACCTGTACTTTCCCATATAGCAATTTTTTTATTTTTTCACCGACTGGATCAATTCCAAAACCTGGCGTGTATCTTTTTCCATGGTGGCATAATCTTTCGCCTCCATCAATTTTTTGCTGATCAATTTGCTTCCCATACCCACGGCGCAAACGCCGGCTTTGAACCAACCTTCGATATTCTCGCGTGTGGTATCAACACCACCTGTTGGCATAAAGAGTAACTGAGGGAAGATATCCTTTATTCCCGATAAAAATTCCGGGCCCAGCATATTTCCCGGGAACAGTTTTATGAAACCGATCCCTGCATTCTCTGCTGCAATGATCTCGGTGGGTGTCATACAACCGGGGGCATAAAACACATCTTGTTGCACACAATGGGCCGCTACCTCAGGCACAAAACCAGGGCTCACCAGAAAATCAGCTCCGGCGGCCAGGTAGGCTTTAGCCTGTTCCATATTTTTTATTGTCCCAACGCCTAACAATAATCCACTCATTTCGGCATTGCGCAGCTCTACCATCTTCTTGAAATTACCCAAGGCTGCTGCTCCGCGGTTGGTGTATTCCACCGCGCGTATGCCTGCCCGGTGGAGTGCCCGAAGCACTTCGAGACTCACTGTTTCATCACTATTAAAATAGAGCGGGAGTATCCCTTGCTCCCGAATAGCGGTGGTTATTTTTTGAACTTGACTCATGGTTATTGGCGTTAAATTCAGATCTTAACTTTGATCACTATTTTACGTATCTCTCCTTCCCCGATCATGGGTGCATGTACATCTTCCGGGAAGAAAATGGCAAATTGTCCATCCTGCAACTGGAAAAAGGTATCTGGTTTATCAGCAAAAAATAATACATCCTTTTCACCATCATACTCCCCCTTGGGTTGCACACAGGCATTGCGAGGTTTCCACCCGATCCGCTCTTTCCCATGTACACAGTACTGAATATCGATGTGCTGATTGTGACATTCAAATTTGGCGAGACTTGCCTCTTCGGTTTTACCCGGTGCCTGGCTAAGAATGGCTTTCAGCCCTTCAGCTATATCTGACTTCCCGGGTTCTGTGGTTGTCAATGAGGTATTCCGGATATAGTGAAAGGCCTGGGCAAACAATGGATGAAGCCCTTCATATTTCGCAGCATTGTCAATAGAATCAATGATCATGTTGAAAATTTAAAATAAGCGTTAACGTTGTACCCTTCCGCTGCCATCACCTTTCATCAGGTCCTTCACCTCAGCCAGGGTGGCATGGTTCAGGTCACCCGGAATGGTATGTTTGATGGCACTGGCGGCCACGCCAAATTCAGCAGCCTCCTTCATTGGCATACCGGTTACCAGTCCGTAGATCAATCCACTGGCAAAACTATCTCCGCTACCGACCCGGTCAACGATCCGCACATTGTATTTTTTGGTATGGTAAAAATCAGTTCCATCATACACCAATGCACTCCAGCCATTGTCACTGGCGCTATGGCTTTCGCGCAAGGAGGAGGCGATGAACTTGAATCCGAATTTGGCCTTCATCTGTTGAAATACATCCTTATATCCATCGAGGTGAAGTTCTCCTTTGGTGACATCGGTATGGCCTGCTGTAAAGCCCAGGGTGGTATCGGCATCTTCTTCATTCCCGATACAAACATCTACATATTGACAAAGGCGGGTCATTACTTCACGCGCTTTTTCCTTGCTCCATAGCTTTTTTCGGTAATTCAGATCGATCGATGTGGTGATACCTTTGGCGCGGGCGGCTTTGAGGGCGGCTTCGGTAAGCGCCGCTGCTTTATCACTTAATGCCGGAGTAATACCGGTGGTATGAAACCAACTGGCCCCTTCAAATATCTTGTCGAAATCAAACTCCGCCGCATCCACATCAGCGATCGATGCACCGACCCTGTCATAAACCACCTGAGAAGCACGCATACTGGCGCCTGTTTCTAAAAAATAAATGCCCAGGCGATCCCCTCCACGGGCAATGAACTGTGTGTCTACCCCGTACCGACGCAAATGATTGATCGCACTCTGGCCGATCGGATTATTGGGCACTTTGGTGACAAAGGTTCCGTTTAAACCGTAATTGCACAAAGCGGCAGCGACATTGGCTTCCCCGCCTCCATAGGTCACATCAAATGTATCGGCTTGTACAAACCGTTTGAAATCGGGCGTAGAAAGGCGAAGCATGATCTCGCCGAGGGTAACAACTTTTTTAGCCATTTTTTTTAACTTTTTGTATTCATTTTTATTACACGAATTAAACTGATTACACGGATTTCACGAATTAAATGGGATCTGTGGAATCCGTAAAACCGAAATATGTATTGGCATTGTTATAGCAAATGTCCTGCACGATCTTTCCGATCCAGGGGATGTCGTGGGGCAATTCCCCGTTTTCCACTTCTGTGCCCAGGAGGTCACATAGGATTCGTCGAAAATATTCATGACGTGGAAATGAAAGAAAACTCCTTGAATCGGTAAGCATACCAATAAATTTACTGAGCAATCCCATATTCGACAACGCATTGAGTTGTTTTGTCATCCCATCTTTTTGATCCAGGAACCACCAGGCCGAACCCCATTGCAACTTTCCGGCAACAGAACCATCGTTGAAATTGCCGATCATCGTGGCGAATAATTCGTTGTCGGCCGGGTTGAGGTTGTAGATGATGGTTTTAGTGAGTTGATCATTCCGATCAAGCCGGTCGAGGAAACGCCCTAACATACGCGATTGCGCAAAATCACCAATGCTATCCCACCCGGTATCGGGTCCCAGCTTGTGCAACATCCGGCTATTGTTGTTACGCAAAGCGCCAAGATGGTATTGCTGCACCCAGCCTTTTTCGTGATCCCATTCGGCAAAGACCACCAGCATGGCCGATTTGAATTTTCGGTTCTCCTCGGGTGTAAGCATTTTGCCGGAACGGATCTTTGCAAAAATGGTTTCGATTTCTTTTTCGGTGTACTCTTCGGCGTAGATCTGTTCGAGACCATGGTCACTCACCCGGCAATTATGCAGGGCGAAATAATCATGACGCTTCTTAAGCGCATTGATATAATCTTTAAACTGACCAATGGAACAGTCAGCAGCCTTCTCCAATTGGGCCAGGTACCCATTGAAAACTTCAGGGCTATCTACGTTCATGGCCTTATCGGGACGAAATGCGGGAAATACTTTCACTGCCCAGGCATCTTTACTGATCATGTCATGGTACCGAAGGTCATCCACAGGATCGTCTGTGGTACAGACCACCCGCACCTTCATTCTTTCCAACAGGCCCCGGATGCTGTATTCTTTTTGTTGGAGCAGGTCTTTTGTATGCTCGTACACATTCCCGGCACTACTTCCATCCAGGATGAAATCAATATCAAAATACCGTTTAAGTTCGAGGTGTGTCCAATGGTATAGCGGGTTGCGCAGGGTATAAGGCACCGTTTGCGCCCATTTCTCAAATTTTTCCCAATCAGATCGGTTGCCGGTGATATATTCTTCGGGTATCCCATTGGTCCGCATGGCCCTCCATTTGTAGTGATCCCCATTTAACCATATCTGGGTAATGTTCACTACATTTTTGTCTTCCGCCATTTCCTGGGGAGGCAGGTGATTGTGATAATCTATGATCGGCATGGCTGCCGCATATTCATGATAGAGTTCCTGTGCTGTCCTTGTGCTTAAAAGAAAATCCTCGCCTAAAAACTGTTTCATTGCACTGCATTTTATAATGACACTCCCCTTTTCCAGGGAATAAAATCGTCCTGCCCGTTGAGTACTGCCTTGGGTTTTATTTCACCGCTTGCTACCTGTATCACATACTCGAGGATACGCGCCCCGGCCTCTTCGATGGATTCCTCTCCTTCGATGATCGTTCCTGTATTGATGTCAATGATATCCCGCATGCGGTCATACAAGGTTGTATTGCTCGACAATTTGATGACCGGCGCGATGGGATTTCCGGTGGGTGTACCCAGGCCGGTAGTGAACAACACGATATTGGCCCCGCTTCCCACTTCGGCCGTGGTGGATTCCACATCATTGCCAGGTGTACAAAGCAGATTCAATCCGGGGCGGGTAAGTTTCTCCGGATAATCCAATACATCGGTGACGGGAGAAGTGCCCCCTTTTTTTGCTGCACCGGCTGATTTGATCGCATCGGTGATCAACCCGTCTTTGATGTTTCCGGGAGAGGGATTCATATCAAACCCGGAACCCGATTCCTTGGCGCGACGTGCATAGGCCCGCATGATATCGATAAATTTCTCCGCAATCGGGGCCGTCACACAGCGATCACTCATTTCCTGTTCCACCCCACAGAGCTCAGGGAATTCAGAAAGGATTACAGATCCTCCGGCTGCAACGAGGATATCCGATGTGTAGCCAATAGCCGGATTGGCCGATATACCGCTAAAGCCATCTGACCCGCCACATTCCAATCCAATACAGAGTTTGGTGATGGGTACTGGTTGGCGTTGATGTTGATTGGCGAGGATCAGGCCGGCAAAGGTTTGACGTATCGCTGTGGCCAACAAATCTTTTTCCAATCCCAACTTTTGCTGTTCAAGAATGAAAAGAGGTTTATCAAAATGAGGAGCGCGTTTGGCGATCTCTTCTTCCAGGAGAGCGATCTGTGCATTTTGACATCCCAGGCTTAGCACCGTAGCTCCGGCCACATTGGGATGGGTGATATACCCGGCGAGTAATCCGCATAATGCCTGAGCATCCTGCCTGGTACCACCACATCCTCCATCATGATTAAGAAACTTGACACCATCCACATTCGGAAAAAGTGGATTGGCGGTTGGGGAACTGGCTGTTTCCCTGAATTCAGTATTCAATATTTGCTCCACACTGGCGCCTGTCTTATACAGGTCGATCAACTGACGCGAATAGCTATTGTACTTGCGAGGTCTGTCATATCCCAGTTCTTCCAGTAAGGCCTCGCGGATCACTTCCACATTGCGGTTCTCACAAAAAACCAAGGGTACAATGATCCAATAGTTGGCGGTACCTGCTGATCCATCTGAACGGGGATAACCCAGAAACGTACGATCCTTCCAGGCAGATACATCGGGAATGGACCAACCTGTTCTCCGTTCCGGGGACAGATGATATTCTCCAGCGGCGTGTTTTACATTTTTTGTAGAAATGCGCTGGCCGGCTGCCAGCGACAGGTTAGCTGTTCCCACCAAGACCCCGTACATCCGTACCGGATCACCTTCCTTTAAAGAAGTGAGTGTAAACTTATGTTTGGCGGGAACCTCTTCGGGCACTATATAGGCATGCCCCTGCCAGGTGACGGTTTCACCTGCTTTGAGGTCGCGCAAGGCCACCAATACATTATCATCAGGATGTACTTTTAATACAGCCGCTTTCATGCCAATGAGTTTTCAATGAGATATTCCCGCAAAACTTTTCGCGGTCCGTCGTTGAGCAAGCGAGCAAGCTGATGGTTGACCGAATGGGCCCAGCCCTCATATTGATTCAGGTCTGATCCCCACCATTCGGTTTGTCCGAGTATTGTTTTGACGAGCAGTTCGGGAGCTAAGGTACTCCAACTGGTTGAAAAAAATGCAGCCTGTTCATCATTGATGGGATAAGGCCCCCAATCAGAACTCCCGGCAAAGCTGTTTTCGCCGGTGGGTTTCCCTTTCATAAATAAAAGATAGGCCGCAAAACCCAGTGCCATGGCCGGTGGTACCTGCTGATACCGGTCGAAATAAGACCCTAAGATGGGCATATTGCGCATGGCCATTTTGCCCGTATACTGCAGGGTTATATTGATCCAGGGATGATCCAGGAAAGGATTACGGTAACGGTCAAGTACTTTATCGGCAAATTCTTCCGCCATTTCGGTGGTGAGTCCATCACCAATAATGGCTGGCACGATCTCCTGTTTCATCAGTCGGGTGATAAAAACAGAGAACCGATCATCTTGCATGGCTTCTTTGACGGTCTTGAAGCCATGCAGGTAGGCGAGCCCACAAGTAAACGTATGTGATCCATTGAGCAACCGTAATTTCAATTCGCGGTGCATGTGGATATCGGGCAGGATGACGACACCCTCATCACAGGCATGAAAGGACAAGATCTCGCGTACTTTCTCGCGGGTGGTTTCAATCGCCCAAAGGCCATAGACCTCAGACATGATCAGCAGATCATCCTCATAACCTAATTTCTTACAAAGGGCCTGGTGCTCATCTTCGGGTAACCTGCCCGGTACGATACGGTCGACGAGTGTATTGCAAAAGGTGTTTGCATTTTCCAGCCAGTCCATAAAAGCCGATTCCAATCCATGTTGATGGGCCAGTTCGAGTACAATGGCTTCAAGCTTTTTGCCATTGTCGGTTATCAGCTCTGTGGGAACGATGACCATTCCCCGTTCGCGGTCACCATTGAAATGCCGGAAACGTTTGTATAAAAAGGACAGTAATTTACCCGGAAATGAGACAGGTGGATCGGCATGAATATTATCTTCCACCAAGGTGATGCCTACTTCCGTGGTATTGGAAATGATCACCTGCAAATCTGGATTCGTTGCACATTCCAGGACCGCATTCCAATCACTCGCGGCGGAAATAACCCGACTGATGGAAGCGTTTATGATCACCTCATCCACTACCTCCCCTTTGTCCACACCCCGTATCACATGCGTATAAAGTCCTTGCTGATGATCAAAGGCATCTGCTCCTCCGGATGAAGTGGATTTGACAACTACGATCCGGCCATTGAAAACTCCTTGCTTGTTTGCTTTATCAATATAAAAATCGGGTAACCCGCGAAGGAGTACACCGGTACCAAATTGAAGTACTTTTTCCGGCAGGCGGAATAATTCTTCCGGGGTTCTTTGTCCCCCATTCCCTTCCGGTTCTTTCCATGTCTTGCGCGACAAATGCATAATTCCCTATTTTATACTCAGTGACCAGGTTAATAGCTCCTCCATGGCCTTGTAATTGCTAAAGCCAGCGGGCAACCTTCTGCCATCCACATATTCATTGTACAACCAGGGATCGCCTACGGCAAATACCCTACCCTTTCCATAGGAGGCCGTTGCCATGATCACCTGATCATTCCGATTGACCAAAATATTGGCCGGAGCCGCGATATTCAGTTCACTGATTTCTTTTAAAAAAAATTGTTGCCCGGAGGCAAAAACAGGATTTGCACCGGGAATGATCACTCCCATTTCATAGGCATCATTCCTGACCATATTGAGGCTGTTGGAGGTAAATCGGATTCCAAACTTTTCGGCCAGGACATTGAATTGTGTGAGTTCACAATTGGCACTATCATTGGCGAGTAACCAAAGTACCCCCCCTTTCCTGACCCATTTCTGAATGGTTTTGACCGATGCTTTATCTATATAATTCGGTGAGGGGTTGTCTTTTTGATGATCGGGGTCAACCAGGATATACACTTCCTTTCCTTTCAGATTTTTGGTAGTAGGTGCTATATCCAGCGAGGCTAAAGAAGCCCCAAACCGCTCGGCCACGCCTCCCAAAAAGAAAAACCCTGCATTGCTTCTTTCCTCCCAGATATAATGCCAATAATTTTCCTTTCCATTCAGGCCCACTCGCTTTTCACTGTTAAAAAACCGATCAAGTATAACAGTCTTTCCTTTTGCTTTTTCCTGTGTACGCAACCATTCTATTTCCACACTGGCCAATAAAAATGCACCCACGCCTTTGGGATCATCGCGGATCACGGGTTCACCCATGTAGTAAGTGAAACTTCCGTCACGATAGGGTTTGCCCCCTAAGCCGGACACTTTTACCGTTCCATCCAGATGGGTCATCCCATTTTCTTCCCGGATAAAATGACGAAGAATACCCGCGTATGCCCTGGTAGCGATATCGACTTTATTTGCCGGGAGATAGCCTTTTCGTACCCCCTTGGCAATGGCATACACGTATTGGGAGGAAGCCGATGCTTCCAGATAATTCTTCTCTTTCCCTGGGCCATCATAATGCAGGATATCGTACCATAGTCCGGTGGCCGGGTCTTGTTCCTTTTCGATTGCCGTGATCAACCGATTGAGTATCGCGATCAATTCTGCACGTAAAGGATGATCAGCAGGAATAAAATCCAGGGCGTCAACCAGTCCGTCGGCATACCAACCCATGGCCCTTCCCCAGAACAGTGGCGAGCAACCTGTCTCCTTATTTGCCCAGGCCTGAGCTTTGCTTTCATCCCAACCATGATACAATAATCCGGTTTGTGGATCCCGGGCATGTTTTTCCATCCAGATAAACTGCCGGCACACATCTGTAAAGGCCGTATCCTCACCAAAAGTAGCCGCGTATTCCGCATAAAAAGGGGAACCCATATACAAACCATCCAACCACATTTGATAGGGATAGATTTTTTTATGCCAGAAACCTCCTTCTTTCGTCCGGGGATGGGTGCGTAATTGTTGACGAAGGAGATCGGCTGCCTTTTTATATTTCGCCTTACCGGTGACCTTATACAGTGTCAGCAGAAGTTTACCATTGTTGACATGGTCAATATTGTATTCGTCCATTTCATAGTTCCGGATCGTACCATCTTCCTGTACATAATGATCGATCCGTTCCTGAATGGTTTTGAAATAACGTCCGTCCCCTGTGGTGATCCAAAGCCCCTCCAACCCTTTCAGGATAACCCCGATATCATAGGCCCATGTTTTTTTGGGATCGCCTGGCGGATTGACCGCCCATTGTTGCAAAACGGTCTCGGCTACTTTTTTACCCCATTCCTGGGCCGTTGCCGTCAGTGTCAGCATGAGTCCGGCACAGACGAAAATGGTTTTTATTTTTTGCGTACTCCGTTTCACCAACCGTTATTTTTGTTTGACTGCTTTTTCGGTAGCTCCCAGTTCATAACTGATCCTTGATTGCATGGCCTGGGCCTGGATTTTTTCCAGAATGATATCCTTACAGCGATCGCCGCTGACTCGGAATAAGAGGGTACCTGCATTTTTATACCGGATATCTTCAAATACCAGTCCATCGCTTTGCACAATATCGATCACAGGTTCGGTCCTTTTGGTTTCGATGGCAATGTTTCTAAACGTGATACCCGATGCCTCCTGTATATCCATTCCGATATCGGCTTGTATGACCATATTTTCAAGAACGATATCCTTTACATGCATTTCCGGAAGGCCGCGAATAAAGATTCCTTTATTGGCTCCATTGATATACACATGACTGATGTGAAAATTGCGGAAGGAAGGCGTGGTCTCATCCACCTTCTTAAATTCAACCGGAGGCAATTCCCTTTTCTCCCCAGCTAAAGGAATAGGATCCTTGGCCATATAGTACATATCAAACAGGATGGCGTCTCCGGGAATATCTTTCATGTAAATGTGATCAATGAAAATATCTTCCACAACACCGCCCCTGCCCCGCGTGGTTTTAAACCGCAACCCGATATCGGAGCCGATGAAGGTGCAATAGCTGACATGAATATTGTGCGCACCTCCACTCATTTCACTACCAATGACAAACCCACCATGTGAGGCATATACGGTACAATGTCGGATGATCACATTCGCGGTCGGCATGGCTCTCTTGCGTCCTTCCGCATCCCTGCCACTTTTCATACAAAGGGCATCATCTCCCACATCAAAAACCGAATGTTCGATCAGTACGTTTTTACAACTTTCCAGATCGATCCCATCTCCGTTCTGGGCATACCAGGGGTTCTTTACAAAAATGTTTCGCACGGTAATGTCCTTGCTCATCAAAGGATGCAAACACCAAGCGGGTGAATTTTGAAAGGTCACCCCTTCGAGAAGGATTTTTTTACAGGAAGTTAATAAGACCAAATTGGGACGCAGGAAATCTTTGATGCTTTCATAATAGGCTTTGTCCCTGCCGGGTTGGATGGCCCCTGGGTTTGGACCGGCTTCTGCCCCTTTTTGATATCCCTCAGAAGGGTACCATGTTTTTTTATCCGCGCTTAAGAGCCCACCCGAGGCGAGCAATTTCTTCCATTGACTGGCGGTCAGTTTATCGGATTTCACAGCCCTCCAGGCATCCCCGTTTCCGTCAATGATCCCTTTTCCGGTAATGGCTATGTTTTCGGCATTGGTAGCGGAGATTGGCGACTGGTTACGCATCTGGGGTAATCCTTCCCAATTGGCCTCCACCAAAGGGTATTGTGATTTATCTGCGGTAAATAACAAGGTAGCTCCCCATTCAAGGTGAAGGTTTACATTGCTTTTTAACTCCAGCGGGCCAGTTAACCATAAACCGGCCGGAACGAATACAACCCCACCCCCTTTTTGATTACAGGTATTGATGGCTGAACTGATGGCCTTGGTGTTGAGGAAAAACCCATCACCAATGGCGCCAAACCGGGTTATGACAGTTGTATCCGCCGGAAAGGAGGTTGTCCTGACAACGGGTAACGTCTTTTGTGCCACACAGGCACCAAAAAACTGGGCAACAAAAATGGTGATGGTTATAAGGGTTCGCATGGCCGATCGTTAGACAGAACAGAAGCCTGTTCCGCATATACAAGTCTACTTATAAATGGATTGATTATCAAAGTATTCAGCATGTTTTTCTACGCAAACGTTCCCGGCAACGATGGAGGGGGGGGCGGGGGGGAGGCGTGAGACGTGAGGCGTGATTGGAGATTGGTGAATAGTGAATAGTGAATAGTGAATAGTGAATAGTGAATAGTGAATAGTGAATAGTGAAACTTAAAACCTATATTTTACAACCCCAAAAATACTTTCACCATTCACCATTCACCATTCACCATTCACTATTCACTATTCACCATTCACTATTCACTATTCACTATTCACCAATCACGATTCACGTCTCACGTAAACCATCCCCCCGCCCATCACCCCCTCCCTCTCCTCCGACGAGAGATTCTCCATGTATTTCTCTATTAAACTGATCCATTGTACATAAATACCAGAGAGGGTGAGAATGGGCCAATCACTTCCAAACAGGAGACGTTGGGGGCCAAAATGTTCAAAGAGTACATCCAGGTAAGGATAAAACTCGGCGGCACTCCAATCCTTCCATTGGGCCAGGGTGAGTAAGCCAGAGAGTTTGCAATATAAATTGGGAGATTGGGCGAGTTCCCGGATCAGTACCGACCAGGATTGAAGATCACGGTGACGTATGTCCGGTTTCCCGGCATGGTCCAGGATAAAAACCATTTCCGGGAAATCGGAAACAAGTCCCACTGTTTCCTTTAATTGCCCGGGCCCCACCAACAGGTCAAACCGATAATTATGTGCCTGTAAAAGGGATAAACCTTTTCGCAAACGCGGGTCTCTCATAAAACCTTCTTCCCGGTCCTCCAACCGGTAACGCCAGCCTTTGATAATGGGGTATTGGGAAAAATAGGCCAATCGCTCTTCCACATTTGCGCCCAATAGGTCAACCCAACCTACCACCCCCTGAATGATCGAATGGGTACGGGCAAGCTCCACGAGGAAATGGGTATCCAGTTCGGTAGCTGATGATTCTACTGCAATACAGGCATCGATCCCATTTCGGCGTAGAGAGGTCTGTATGTGTTCAGGTAAATGATCCTGGCGCAGCGCTTTCATCTCCCGGGTGATCCAGGCCTGCTGCTCTTTTTCATATTGCCAGAAGTGAATATGGGCATCGACTTTCATACGTAGTAATGAAGGTACGACGAATCAATTCAATGGCTTTTCCACACGAAACCAATCGAGATCGGCATAACCCGCATCATTGGTGGAATTATTTCGTAAACCAAATACCCCTATTCGCGCTCCTACCCATTTTCCGGGTTTGGCTGTAAAAGGCTGGGTAAATTCCTGAAATATTTTTCCATCCAGGCTATATCCAAAATAACACTGTGCCCCGGCGATCACACGGACCCGGAGATAAACAACCAATTGTTTTATGTCAACTGAATCCAGTCCATTTTCCAGAGAACCCTTGTCCGCCTGCAAACAATGGGCGTATTGCAATATGATGCCTTGCTTTCTTTTTTGCAAAGACAAAACGCCATAATCCAGTCCATGAACCATCAATCCAAATTGCTCACCCTCATGACGAAGATCGCCGGTTAACTTAACGGTGGCGGTAAAGGTTTCTGCAGGAAATTTTTGTCCCAGTATATGTGGCAGGCTCCATTTATTGGGAAGGGAAGGATCGGCCTGAACTGAAAAAAGACGCAGGTAACCTGCATTGGTGGGAAAAGCCCAATGGGGAGCCGGGTTTGCCTGCCATTGCCAGGCAGATCCCCATTTAACCGAATTAAACTCATCCGAATCGGGTGGTGTAATTTTCGGGTACACTTTACCGGTAGCCGGTTTTTTGTATGTCATAACAGGTTGCCCGGTTCCATCGCCATCAGGATCTTCGCCAATGACGGGCCAGTCATTTTTCCAGGTCATAGGTTGAAGATGCACGATACGTCCATACGCTTCTTTATCCTGAAAATGGAGAAACCAATCTTCTCCTTTGGCCGTCGTTACCCAGGCACCCTGGTGAGGTCCATTGATCGGGGTATTGCCCTGGGCCATGACTACTTTACGTTCATAGGGGCCGTAGATATTTTTGGAACGGAGTACCAATTGCCATCCGGTGGACACCCCTCCGGCTGGGGCAAAAATATAGTAGTAGCCATTTCGCTTATAGCATTTGGGGCCTTCTACCGTAGGGTCGGTCTCATGTCCATCAAATACCATCACGGGTTTGTCACCAACCTTCTTACCGGAAGCATCCATTTCCCGAACAACCAGAATGGACTTAATCCCCGCACGGCTACCAGCATAGGCATGTACCAGGTAGGCCTTTCCATCATCATCCCAAAGTGGGCAGGGATCGATCAATCCTTTTCCTGCCAATATCAATTCAGGCTTGCTCCAGGGTCCCAGTATGTTGGAAGCGGTAATGAGGTATATCCCAAAATCGGGGTCGGGAAAAAAGATGTAGAATTTGTTTTGGTGATAACGAATCGAAGGCGCCCATACCCCGGCTCCATGTTGTACTTTTTGATACACATCAATTGGTGGCAGTTCGGGGAGTGCATGTCCAATGAGTTTCCAATTCACAAGATCTTTGGAATGTAAAAGTGGTAACCCGGGTGTTTGGGTAAAACTGGAGGCTGTCATATAATAATCCTCCCCTACCCGAATGGCATCGGGATCGGAATAGTCTGCATGAAGCACCGGATTCTTATACGTTCCATTTCCCTGATCAGCTACCCATACTTTTGATACCTGAGCAAGGCCAGGAAATGAAAGTATACATCCAAGAAGCAGAAAGAATAAATTTTTCATACACGATTTATTTCAATCCCAATAACCAGGTTTGGAGCCGGTCCATCCAGTTGTCGCGTGTCGTTGTGTTGTACATCCCAAATCCATGTCCTCCTTTTGGATACAAATGCATCTCGGCAGGTACCTTATATTGAATACATGCCCGATAAAAACGCAGGCTGTTTTCCACCGACACCGCGCCATCATCCCCGGCATGCACCAGGAATACGGGTGGTGTGTTGGCCCCTACCTGCTTTTCATTCGAAAAAAATTGAATGGCCTCCGGGTTTGGTTCTTTTCCAATGAGATTGGTACGCGATCCCATATGGGTAATGGTTTCATCAAAACTGATCACCGGATAAATAAGCAGGGCAAAATCCGGGCGAACAGAGGTGGTATCCATGTTTTGCGGATCGGCCTTGAAATCAAAATGTGTCGTTGCCGTTGCGGCCAGGTGTCCTCCTGCTGAAAATCCCATGATGCCTACTTTTCGAGGGTCAATACCCAACTCCTTGGCGCGTGACCTCACCATACGCATCGCTTGTTGGGCATCCTGCAGGGGTGCAATGGATGGATCTTTACAATAAGCCGGATCAGGCAAACGGTATTTCAATACAAAAGCGGTAATGCCCCAGGAGTTAAAGACTTCCGCCAATCGGGTACCTTCTTTATCAATCGCGAGGATGCCATATCCACCCCCGGGACAAATAATGATTGAACGGCCGTTGGGACGCGATGGTTTATACACGATCATGGTGGGCTGGCTTACCTTGGATACACGCGTAACATTATCGTGGGTCACCGCTTTTTCTTCATTCGGGGCCTTGAGTGAATTGGGGGCATCGCCTGGATAAAGGGACCACACTTCAGGTTTAGCCGCTGTGAAAAGGGTGGCGTCAAAAGGTTTTGTACGGTTATTCATATACCAGGACCTTTCATCGGGAATCAAAATAGTTTCATTCGAAAGTAAATGTTCCAGGGTAAACTTCCTGGCTTCTTTTGTGCTTAGTTGTTTTGACCAAGCAACCCTTTTGTCCGTTATGGCTCCTGGACCTGTATTCCGGTATTCCGCATAGGTCACTGTCTTTTCATTCTCCGGATTTCCCCAGTTATCCCATCCTGCCGGGGCAATTGGGGCGGGCAATTCACAACGTAGGAAAACCGTATTCGAATAGGCACGCCAGGGCCGGCCAAGATAGAGTTTGGTGACCGAAGGATCGGTGGTTATCTGGCAATCCAGAAACACCATGCCATATTTTTTTCCCTTTGGGGTATTCGCCGCGGTGATATAAGAATTGGTCTTTGCATGAATATGACAACGATCAAATACGGCCGTGGCGGGACCAAAGATAAAATCAGTGGTTCCTTCGATATAACATTGGAAGTAATACTGGCGGGTATTCTCTCCACCGGTATAAACCGTATCCTGATTACCGAGGAATTTACAATTGCGAAAGACGACCTGATCGGCATCGACAAAAATTGCCACCGCCTGCCCAACCCTTCCGGCTTCATTGGCAAAGGTGATATTCTCCGCCACAAACCGGTTACCCGAAATTTTTACCGTATAGGATGAAAACGTACCGTGTACGCCATCTCCTGAATAATCACTAAAGGTAATGATCGTACTGTCGACGCTTTCCCCGATAAACGTGACATCCGTGTTGTTGGCCGGCAAAAGTACTTTCTCTTTATACACCCCATTTTTGATGTAGAGGGTTATCGGCGCCAATGGGAAACCCCGCATGGCATTGATCGCATCCTGGATAAAGGTAAAATCACCGGTCCCATCCTTGGCTACGGTAAATACATACTTGTATTGACCCGGATTAGCAGTTTGTGCCGAAAGTGGTTGCCTCCAACTGCACAGGAACAGGGCTAAAAAGATGATACGGTTCAGGTGGCGCATCTTGTCTTATTTTTCATTAAAAAAATTACCTTCTCAGAAATGAATCGATCTTCTCCACCAGGGGATTAAACCAGGGATGAAAAAGAGGGAATGAATGGGGTGCTCCGTCAAAGGTATATTGCTCTGCATAGATTCCGTATTGGTTTAACTGACGAATCAGGTCATCTCGTCCGGCATGCATCCTGTCCACAGAACTGGCCAGGAACAAAAAGGGTGGAAACGCTGGGCCAACATGGGTCAGTGCCGAAGCTTGTTGCCAGATATCAGGTCTTTCTTTTGTCGTATAACCAAACCACCAGGTACCCGCAGATACCCGATTTTTATCATCTCCTTCTCCTGATTCAGGATGAATGAAGGCAAGCACGCCATCAATATCCACCACGGCTTGTACTTCGCTCCGGTGTGGCAACCAGCCGCCATTACCCTCAAATTCAGGTTTGCCATTTGTAGCGCCCATCAGCGCGGCCAATTGGCCACCGGCTGAATGTCCCAATGCTACAAGGTGAAACGTATCAATACGTAGTTCACAGGCATGAGCGCGCATCCAACGCATCGCCGTTTTGAGGTCATGCAAAGCCGCAGGATAAAGTGCTTCGGTGGATAAACGATATTCAGGAGTGATGCAAACATATCCCCGTTTCGCAAGGGCATGTGCCAGGGCATGATGCATGGATTTATCGCCACTCCGCCAGCCACCTCCATGAATAATGAGTATGGCGGGATGCTTTTTTTTCTTCTTCCCAAATGCCGGAGAAAAAACATCCAGTTTTAATGCATGGCCATTTACCGAATCATACACCCTGTTCATTTCTACTTTTACGGAATCAGAGGCAGCATAATATACGGGTTGGATATAGGGATACTTCCTGATATGCTTTTTGTATTCACTGGCAATGGAATACGAGGTATCCCGTATTCCCGTCAATCCATCTAAACGTTGTGCCAAAAAGGTGGATGGCAAAAAGAGAATGAATAGTATGATGAATAAGGTTCTCATTTCTTAGGCACAATAACGTGCGCTGCCAGTTCAGGGCATTTTTCTTTTAATTCTTTTAGCACGATCTGTGCAACCAGCCTTGCACCAAGTTCGGAGAAATGGGTATTATCGTCGCGGCCATCGGGATAATTGGGATGTTCACCGGGTTTCAGTTGAAGAAAAAGCCATCTGGAATTTTCCTTGCCCCAGCTTTGATAAAGGGCTTGTGTCAGGGTATCCAGATCAATCAGGATTACTTTTTGGGCTTCAGCTACTTTTCGAACCAGGGCCGAATATTCAGGATGAGAAGGGATCACTTTCCCTGCACTATCAAAACGCCTGCGGGCTACGGGTGTGATCAGAATTGGGTTAGCCTTCTTCTCTCTTGTTTCAGCCACATACCGTTCCAGGTTTGTGGTAAATTGTTCAGGGGTGGTATAGGTGGCCACTTTTGTAATTACCTCATCATTGTGCCCAAATTGGATCAGGACATAATCTCCTTCCTGCATATTTTTTTGAATAGGATCCCAGGAGCCTTCTTCGCGAAATGACCGGGTGCTGCGGCCGTTTCGGGCGCGGTTCTCAACCTGAATGGTCGAATCCCAAAACCACACAAAGGGCATACCCCAGCCCGTCTCCGGGTATTTGTTGGTATCCTTGATGGCTATGGTGGAATCACCGATCAGCCAGATATTTTTCTTTTTAATAAAAAAAGAAAAGGAGGTGGCGGTCAAAAAGAGTAGTAGAAGGATTAAGGAAAAATGTCGTTTCATCGTTCACAATTTTAAACCTACATACCTGTTAACGATTACCGGTAATGGTATGAATATAACGTTCAATGGCGGTATAAAAATCATGACTGCCTTTCTTACCTGCATCGGTTGGATCCATCGGATCAAGACCGTTTTCTTTTTCCCAGGCATCCGGCATCCCGTCCCGATCGGTATCCGGCAATGGAGAAGATGACTTCAGTCCTGGCCACGCATTCACCGTGAGTTCATAGGCCGTTCCATGGGCAAAGCCGCCTTGTACATCAATCAGCTGCCCGGTACCTTTTTTTACATCCTCGACAATGCGGACATCCAGGGTATCACGCTTAAAGCTGGCTCCCGCGGAGGTTAATACCAATTGAAACGCATTGCCGGCTGATTGTGTGGAAACGGGTTCCACTTCGATCGGCGCCGGCAAGCGATAACGGTTGATCTCCTCTTTAGTGCCATCATGCCATTCAACCCCCTTTGCATTATCCTTCCCGACCTCCGGGAAACCATCCACTTCGTTTCCTGCAAAATAGAATTCACCAAAGGGGATATTCTCACCTTTATAGGGATTGAGAAAACGATGGCGAATGCGCTTGCCGGTTGAGGGACCCGGTTTATAATAATTATTGATGACATTGTATCGTCCTCCTTCTCCGGCATATACATTATTGCCTCCCCAATTATAGATCACATTGTTGCGGTAATCCACCAGCTCGGGAATTCCAGCCCTTGCTCCATTAAAGCGTGGGGTACGACTATTACAGTGGGCAAACAGATTATGATGGGCTGATAAATGCTGCCCTCCCCAAATTCCCCCGTATCCATGTCGCTCAAAGTCGGTATCCCCTGTTTCAAAATGATAAGAGTAATTGAGTGGTTCGGAAATTAAATTCCATTGCAGCGTGGTACTATCGCCTGCGTAAATACTCATGGCTTCATCCGTACTCCAGCTTACGCTGCAATGATCAATGATGATATGCTTGCGACGCGTACCACCAAAAGCATCATCGCTTCCGCTGCCATTTACTTTTTCCCGGCTTTGGTAGCGATCACCCATGCGAAAACGCAGGTATTGTATAATGATATTATCTCCACCCAATCCAACCGGCCGGTCGGCCAGACAGATACCGTCTCCGGGTGCTGTTTGTCCGGCCACCGTCACATCCCCCTTAAAACTCAGCGGTGTCAATAAATGGATCGTACCCGATACTTCAAAAACAATGATACGCGGGCCTTTTTTCTCGGCTGCTTCGCGCAGGCTTCCAGGCCCGCTGTCGTTGAGGTTAGTGATGATAAATACCTTTCCACCTCGTCCCCCACTGGCATATTTACCATACCCTTCGGCATTGGGGAAAGCAATGGGTGTATCTGAAACGGTTGTTCTGGCCGTTTCCCGTGGGCTGCTGATACAGGCAAGCATCAAAACAGGTAAAAGTATAAAGGGGAAACGATTCATATCCGGCAATTTAAGGAACAGATGCTATTGAAAAAAAGGGCAGGCTGTTGGAAAACAGCCTGCCGGATTGTGCTATTTGCTTATCGTCATGCTTGCTTTGTCGATCAATACCCAGGATTTTGAACCAGGTTCTTATTGGAGGTCAGTGCCGCATTCGGCAATGGCAGCAATTCTGATTTATTTGCTGTAAAACCGGTTGCAAACCGGGCTGCCGCTACGGTATTGATCTCTGCTCTCACCCAGTTTACGCGGGTAGTACCAGTGGGTGTGGAGCCGGGAGCGGTGTTATACAGGGAATTGAAGTATAACCCGCCCACATTGCTATTATCCGAGGTGGTACCGGTTGTATAGTACATAAATACAGGCAAGGTAGTAGAGACCGAATACGAGGGATAGCCGCTCATATAGGTCGGTTGGTTGATGGCTGTAGCAGTGGCCATTCGCTGCAGATTGGTCCTTGATTCCGTAATGGCGGCTTGCAACAGATTCCAACGGATCAGGTCATACTTGCGGATACCTTCTCCACCCAGTTCAAGGGCACGTTCGCGTACAAGTGCCTTAAAGAAATCATCCTTTGACAATCCGGAAGGAATATCCACCACGGGGTCAGGGGTGGTCAGGGGTTTACCAAAACCACGGCGACGAACCGTATTCAAAGCCCCATAGGCTATGGCGGAAGGACCGTTGATCTCATTCTCTGCTTCGGCCAACATCAACAGGACATCTGAATAACGGATAAACTGCCATTTGAGACTAAAGTACTGAACGGCGTCATTGGGGGAGAAACTGGGATTGGTGATCCAGTCACGACGGTATTTCCCATCCACCATATTGGTGATGGCCTGTCCAATTTTAGTGACTCCATCCGGGCCAACAAAATAAGGTGTACAGGTTACGTCACGACGGGTATCGGTAGAATCAAACAGGTAAAAATAAGTGGCCAGGGGGTTCACGCTGCTATTACCTCTGTTATTGACACGGGGGCCATTATAATACCCCAGCTTGGTATCTTCTGCGGAGTTCAACCCAATGGCACTGGCCTGAAACATCAGTTCACCATCAGGATCTGTTACGGCATGCGCACAGACCTGGTCTTTCCACAATGCACGGTAACTCACGTTCAACGCGTGCTGACCTGAACTCACGATATCCTGACATTCCTGCAAGGCGATTTGATAATATTGCTGATGATTGGATCCACGTTGCATCTGTCCGTTTTGGCGAAGGGAATAACCCCCACGGAAGAGTGCAATGCGTGCACGTAAAGCTTTCACTGCGCCTTTGGTAATACGCTCATCAAGCACATCGCCGATAGATGCTACTTCATTTCTCCAGGGAACAAGATCGGCAGCCACGGCAAGATCTTCCAATAACTGGGCGTACAGTGTATCCCTGTCCACTTTCGCAGGAAAAGGATCAGCAGAGGCCTGGGCATAAGCTGGCAAAAAATGTTTAGCCAGGTCGCCCCAGTTGCGAATGGCTTCAAAATAAAACTGCGCACGCAAAGTCAGGGCCTCGCCATACATCCGCTGCAATTGTTTCTTTTCCTGTTCCGTGCCACTGGTGTAAAGTCCCATCTTGGGAATGTTGTCAATGCAAATATTGGCATACTCTATTCCCTGAAATAATTGATTGAAGGGACGCTCCAATTGCGCATTACCGGCTGTAGCGGCATAGCGTGCAATATCCCGGCGATCATTGTCTGCATTCCCGGTCGGTCCCTGCATTTCATCATTGTCCAACGGGTAATACAAACTCAACCGAATTCCATAACCCTGATCACCCACTAAGCGGCTATACACACCAGCCAGTGCTTTATAGGTACTTGGTACATCCATAAAAACCTGATCGGGCCCCAGTTCGGTAATGGGTTGTTGATCCAGATATTTTTTACACCCGATCAACGCGGACATCACCAGAACTGTGGCGAGTAAGGCGGTCTTGGAGAAAAATTGAAACTTCATATAGCAAGTGTTGAACGTTAATTAAAAGGATGCATTTACACCAAAAATGAAACTGCGGCTTTTGGGATACGCTGAATAATCAAGGCCTGGCGTCAACGGATTATTTCGTACGCTGACCTCAGGATCATATCCGGTATAATTTGTAAATAAAGCCAGATTATTGGCCGTAAAATAAAAGCGCAGTTGGGACATTTTAAATTTAGCCAACCCTCGCGCTGGAACAGAATAACCCAGGGTCATGTTGTTGATCCGCAGGAAAGACCCGTCTTCAATGGCCCATGAATGGGGGTAAAAGGCTCCCGCACTCCTTAATGGTTGCCAGATGGTGGCATTGCCATTGATGGCCTGTAGTTGGTCCTTGGGTAATCCATACGCTACTGATCCGGACACCCATTGAGCAGTTTGTCCGTCGGAGGTAATGGTCCGCCAACGGCCATTCATCTCCTCCAGCATATTGGAATTATTGGAATAGGCATTGGTGAATTCTATGCGGTTGGCATTGTACACATCATTGCCATACGAGAAATTGACAAAAACACTGAGATCCCAACGGCGATAGGAGAACTGTTGGTTCAACCCACCGGAGAATTTAGGCGTTGGGTTACCGATGATCTGGCGATCATTGTTCAGGTCGATCACACCATCATTGTTCAGGTCTTTGAACTTAATGGAACCCGGTTGTACCACGCCAATGATACCGGAATTGCTGGCCACGCCTGTTTTAAGGGTATAAGCCATGGTGCCTGCATCATAGTCAAAATCATCCAGGGTATAAAAACCATCGGTTACCAGGCCCCACATGGAACCTACAGGAGAACCGATTTGTTGGATATAATCAGCCGGCTGTCCGGATACACCCCAACTGGCCGCAGGGAAGAAGAAATCCTGTCCAAGCCCCAGGGCCTCTATTTTGTTCTTATTAAATGAAATATTGAAATTGGCTGACCAATTCAATCCATTTTCGCGACGCAGGATAGCTGCGTTTAGCTGTAACTCTACTCCCTTGTTGGATGTCTTACCCACATTCTGTATCTGCTGAGAATATCCAAAAGTAGAGGCCACCGGTACATTCAGCAACAGGTCTTTGGAGGTATTGCTATACAGATCCACACTCAGATCAATCCGGCGGTTGAACAGGGTGAAATCAACCCCGAGGTTACGGTTAACGGTAGATTCCCATTTCAGGTCCTGGTTCACCAGCCCTCCCGAATAATAAGCCAGTATCGCATTATTATTCAAACCATAATAATAGTTTCCATCGTTGCGGAACGTGGTCAGGTAAAGATAGTCGGCGATACGGTTATTACCGATATTGCCCCAGCCGGCGCGGATCTTCATGTCATTGATAAACCCGACCTTCTCCATGAACTTCTCTTTTTTAACCCTCCAGGCCAGTGAAGCAGCGGGGAACGTTCCCCATTTTTTCCCAGGGCCGAATTTAGAAGCGCCATCCTGCCGAACGTTAAATGAAAACAGGTATTTATCAGCAAAGGAATAATTCACGCGACCAAAGAAAGAGATATTGGTGTACCGGCTCTTGGTCACTCTGGGATAACCTGTAAAGGGAACGCCCTGACTGGTTTCCTTAAAGGCCTGGTCATAACCAATGAACGTGGGATAATCACGGAACAGGTTGTAATAATTGTCGGTACGAAGATCATAGGTCTCCTCTCCCACCAACACATCCAGATCATGCTTGTTCTTGAAATTTTTGACCGAGTAGGTCAACACGTTGGAATTGGTAAGTGTTCGCGTATTCGTAGTATCCAGCCGCACGATGGGTTTGGCCCCTCCCTGAATGATGGAATAGGGCGAGATCGAATCGTAAAATTGCCGGTCCCAACGCTTACTTTCAATGTAACCAACCGTTGTCCGGAAGGAAAAATTCTTATTTATATTATAATTGGCAAATCCCGTGATGTTGAGCGTATGGGTGGTTTTCTTCCTGTATTCCGCCTCCGCGAGGATGATCGGGTTCGTCAGGTTCAAACCATTTCCCACATTGGGATCTGCCAGCGGATCTGATTCATCTATATCCTGATCGTCGGATAGAAAGGGTCTGTACCTGACCGCATTCCTTAACCGATTATAAGCAGAGCCTTTCTCATCCGAAACACCTGCACCCAATACATCCTGCATGGTATAGCGCACCGACCCGCCGATCTTCAGGTTATTGGTCACCTTATAGTCGGCCTTTGCACTCAACAAATGGCGTTTGAAATTGGAGTTCAGCACAATGGCCTTATCTGAATTATACGTATAACCTAAATTATACACGAGCTTGCTATTTCCACCGGCCACCCCAATATTATGGGTCGTGGTGACACCGGTTTGCCCAAAGGCCTCTTTTTGCCAATCCACGGAAGGAACAGATTTATACACGTCAAGTGTATCCCAGGTGGTGCCGAAATTATTCAGAAAATTTGTACTGTCCGTACTACTCCCTCTTGATCTCTCCGATTGGTAGATCACAAAATCGTAGGGGCTCATTACATCCAGTTTACGCGCCAGTGAACGAACACCAACAAACCCATTATAGGAAACCTTCGGTTTTCCCGAACGGCCGCTTTTGGTGGTGATCACAATGACTCCATTGGCGCCACGGGCACCATAAATGGCCGTTGCCGCCGCATCTTTGAGTACATCAATGGATTGAATATCCTGAGGAGAAAGAAAAGAAAGGGCATTTTCCATTTGCACCCCGTCGATCACATACAAAGGTGAATTATCGCCCGTAATGGACATGCCTCCTCTGACCCGGACGGTTACTTCCGCATCAGGTGAACCCTCTGAGGTCGTAGCCGTAACACCTGCCAACCGGCCATTCAGGGCTTCCGCAGCCGAGTTGATCGGAATATCCTTCAAGTCTTTGGCTCCAACGGAAGAAACGGAGGAAGTAAGATCACGACGGCGGATGGTTTGATATCCCACAACTACCACGTCATCCAGTGTCGCAATATTCTTGGCAAGGGAAACATTGACCGGGCCATTACCCTCTACAGAAACGGATCTTTCTGTATATCCTGAGGAAGAAAATATCAGCGTAACCTTTCCACCGGAATTAACCTCGATGGAGAACGCGCCGGTAGCATCTGTCTGCGTTCCGGTCTTCGTGCCTTTTACCTGCACCGTTACACTCCCCAACGGAGCGCCCGTATCATCATTTACTTTTCCTTTTATTAGCCGGGATTGTGCATAGATCCCATACGTACTTAGTACAAGTCCGAAGACAAGCAGTGCAATTCTTTTCATACTACAAGCATTTTGAAGCGATCGTTGCCTATTCAAGGCGGTCTTAAGTCAGCATGAAGCTACATCTAACCCTATGTAAATGTGTGAGAAGGGCCTCGGTTTTTTTACGCAATCGTTCCCGGCAACGTTATCAAGGTCATCTGCACCCGTTTTTACACACCCGATTGATCCATAAAAAGATAGGCTAGCGCAAAATGCCTTAAATTGGGGAACAGAAATGGAAAAGCAGATTGAATGAAATTTGAAGCCGTCACGATCAAAGACATTGCCAAAGCATTGGGGATATCCACCTCCACTGTTTCGCGTGCCTTGCGTGACAGCTACGAGATCAGTGCTGAGACCAAGCAACTCGTGATGGAGTGTGCGGAAAAATTGAACTATCGCCCCAACCCGGTGGCGCTGAGCCTGAAAGAAAGACGTACCCGCTCCATCGGTGTCGTGGTTTGTGAGATCGCCAATGGCTTTTTCTCCCAAATCATCAACGGCATCGAATCCATTGCCTATGACAAAGGTTACAATGTCATCGTTTCGCAAAGCCATGAATCCGCCGAACGGGAAGCGATGGACCTGCAATACCTTACATCGCGCTCCGTAGATGGACTCCTTATCTCCCTTTCCACCGAAACAAATGACCTGAGCTACCTGAAGGAACTCCATGAAAAAGGATTACCGGTTGTTTTCTTTGACCGAATCTCGGAGGAGATTCATACCCATTCCGTGATCGTGGATAATTTCAAGGGCGCTTACGAAGCCACCGAACACCTGATCCATAACGGATACCGGAACATTGCCTGTCTCACCAATTCTGAATTCCTTTCTATCACTACCGAGCGGCTTGCCGGATACCGCGAAGCCCTGATCGCAAATGACATCAAACCCTATTCAGCTTACGTTAAACACTGCTTTTACGGAGGCATGATCTTTTCAGAGGTCGAGGAGGCCGTCAACAAACTCCTTACCCTGAAAACAAAACCCGATGCCATTTTCGCCACCAGCGATAAACTGACCACGGGTTGCCTGAAGACATTAAAAAGAAGGGGTATCCGTATCCCGGAAGATATTGCGCTGGTCGGATTCAATAATTCTGAAATAGCCGAACTCCTCAGCCCTTCGCTGACCGTTGTAAGACAACCGGCTTATGAAATAGGGAAAGCGGCAATGGAATTGATGCTTCAACTGGTGGAAAGCAAACGCCCGGTCCAACATTTTGAAAAAAGGGTATTACTACCGGAATTGCATATCCGGGAATCCTCGTCGCCTAAAAATGGATAGGTCAAAGGGCCAGTAAACTACATCCCCGGATATCGCTATTGTCCATTCTACCCAATACTTCAAAGGTTCCGTCATTCCGCAACCGCCCTGCATCCTCTGTAGCAATAAAGGAACAACTGTATAGATTGGCCAGGTCAATGATATTCAGTACACCGTTACCAGGATTCGTATTTACAGATAACGGATCTTCTTCCTCCCGCAACAATACCCGCATCCAGGGTGGACAAGCAAATACCCCCTCACCTGTTGAATAAGCCTGTGATAGTAGTTCAGTCATGCCATACTCGGAATGGATCTCTTTAAGGGAAAAGGACTTCTTCAACTGTTCATGCACCTCCATCCGGGTCAATTCCTCCCGACGCCCTTTCATACCACCTGTTTCCATAACGATCGTATCGGTCAGCGGAAAAGAAAAGGTTTCGGCAAAATCCAACAGCGCATAGGTCACCCCGATCAAGATGGTAGGACCACCCTTTTGAAGAGTATCTTTTAACCGTTCATGGTCATTTAAATAAAACCCGCTTTCGGGATGCCCCGAATCCCGGATCAATCCCGCTACCATATATACGAGGGAAGAATCGCCTTGTTCCAAATAAGATGGAAGAAGTCCAAGTATTCGTTTACCGGAGACCGGGCCATACCTGGATTCAAATCCCCGGGTATAACTGGTCTTGTAAAAAGAAGCCTCCTTTACCAGATGCGTACTTCGGGTCATTCCCGTAGTGCCACTGCTTTGAAAGACCAGTTCAGGGGTGAATTCACCCGCCATCACGCGGTGGGTCTTGAAAAAGGAGATCGGAAGAAAGGGAATCTGCTTTATTTCCCGGATATCCTCCGGGGAGCGGCCTATCTGCGCACAATAGGACCGGTAAATGGGGTTCCGCTCGTATTGATAGCGGAAGATATCCAGGGCAAGCCCCTGAAAACCATCCGGATCCAGGTTAAAAATTTTATCCAACCATTCACATTCCATGATAGGATGGTATCGGGTTAAATGTTAAATTTGTTAGCACGAATAAACAGCATTCCATGAAAAGACAGTTTTGGAGCGGATGGGTTCTTCTGACCCTGGTACTGGTATCCTGTGGCAAAGATAAGTATGAGACCACACCCACTATCACCATCAAAGAACTAAGCGGTGAAGTAATTGATGCCCCTTCGGGTACCCTCAAGGTTACTCTTGAGTCCACCGATAAAGAAGGTGATGAAGGCGGTGGAATCCTTACCTATATCCGTGTCCGCACCAATGTGAACCCGATCCCCAATCCCGGACTAAATGACAAGGTTGATACGGTCAATTATCTTGTACCAAATTTTCCCAAAACCGGTAAGAAAGATATTGAGATCTCGCTGATCTATGATTTCCTCAACGAAGACCCCAATAAGAACGATACCATGTTCTTTAAATTCACCCTCCGCGATCTGGCCAATAACCAAAGCGATACGGTGAGCAGCAAGGTCATCATTGCCCGGCAGGAATAATTATTTCCAAATTATCAAATTATCAGACTCGGTAAATATTTCCTCTTCACCTCTCTCTTCATTGCCCTGGGCGCTGTGGCGATGACCGCGCATGGACAATTGGTATTTGGGCAAACCGCCCACAAAATCGGGTTTCTCTTCTTTGTTTTTTTCTCCACCCTGGCCAGCTATAATTTTCATTGGTTCCTGACCCCCGAAACACGCACCGAACCAGAACGCTCGGCCTGGTCACACGACCATAAACCCCTGCATCTTACCCTGAGTATTCTTGGGCTGGGTGGCGCGCTTTACTTTGGCTTGTATTTCCTTCATCATTTTGTGGCCCTCGCCATTGCCGTTGTGCTCACCTTTCTTTACTCGGCCCCCAAGATCCCCCTACCTATCTTTACCCACCTGCGACGCATCGCCATTGGTAAAACGATCTACCTGGCTTTTGCCTGGACCTATGTTACCACCGTACTGCCCCTGATCTTTTCAGAAAAAACTGTGACAGTTTCCGATATACTCTTCTGTAGCTACAGGTACTTCTTTATCTATGCCATCTGTATTCTTTTTGATTACCGTGACCGGGAAAATGACCGTGCCGATGGCATCCGGTCACTCATCACTTATTTTAATGAGAAAGGCATCAACCGGTTATTCTATTTTTCACTCGGTCTATCCTTTCTCGCCCTGCTGGGCTGGCAATGGCAGATCGGTTGGACATTTGATATCGTACTCCTTTTCGCCGCATTGCCCGTGTTAGCCGAAATTTATCCCATTGCGAAAAGGAATTTCTCCGACTATATCTACTACTTCCTCCTGGATGGGTTGATGGCCTTCCCTTCCCTGACCATTCTGATCTACTACCATTTCTTTTGAACCCGATAACCCCGCCCGGTTGCCCCTTTTTAGTTACTTTTGACAACAAATTGATATCTATGGCCAAAGCGGTTCGGAAGAAAACATACATGACCGAAAAATCAAAGACCTTTTTTAAATCGTATATCAACAATGCTTCTCCTGTGGGTTTTGAATCCAGCGGACAAAAACTCTGGCTGGAATACCTCAAACCCTATGTAGATACCCATTTTACCGACCCCTATGGTTCCGCCGTAGGCGTCATCAACCCCAACCATCCTTTCAAAGTGGTGATCGAAGCCCATGCGGATGAGATCAGTTGGTTTGTCAATTATATCACCGCCGATGGCCTCATCTATCTCAAAAGAAACGGAGGCGTGGATCACCAGATCGCACCCGGACAACGTGTCTTTATTCATGGTAAAAAAGGGCCGGTAAAAGCTGTATTTGGCTGGCCCGCGATACATACCCGCATTGGCGGAGATGCCAAAGAGACCCAACCTAAAGTGGATAACCTCTTTTTGGATTGTGGCGCCCGAAAGAAAGATGAAGTCAGCAAACTGGGTATTCATATCGGTGCGGTCGTGACCTATCAGGATGGCTTTGAAGAACTGGCCTATGGAAATTATATCGGCCGCGCGTTTGACAACCGCATCGGCGGGTTCATGATCGCCGAAGTGGCGCGTTTATTAAAAGAAAATAAGAAAAAACTCCCCTACGGACTCTATGTGGTCAATGCGGTACAGGAAGAGATCGGTCTCCGCGGTGCGGAAATGATCGCCCGGCGGATCAAACCCAATGTCGCCATCGTAACCGATGTAACACACGATACCAGTACCCCGATGATCAGCAAGATCGTGGAAGGAGATATCACCACGGGTAAAGGACCTTCATTGGCCTATGCCCCTGCGGTACATAACAAACTCCTGCACCTCGTAGAGGATATTGCAGACAAAAACAAGATTCCTGTTCAGTGGAGGGCTTTGAGCCGGAGTACCGGAACCGATACCGATTCCTTTGCCTACTCCAATGATGGCTGCCCATCCGTACTCATTTCTATCCCCCTGCGCTATATGCATACCACGGTGGAAATGTTGCATCAGGATGATATCGATCATACGATCAGGCTCATGTATGAAACCTTATTGGCATTGACCCCCAAAACCAACCTGAGCTATCTCTGATGGCTTATTGGCTACTATATGTCGATCCCGGAAGTGGGAGTTACCTGATCCAGGTGATCATCGCGGCTATACTGGGATTTCTTTTTTATTTTAAAAACCTGTGGTGGAGGATCAAGGCCTTTTTTCGCAAACCGGGCCGGGAAGAGAAGGAAGAAAAAAAATGATCCCCATGATCCATCCCGCCTCTTTTAAAGACCCGGCAGGCTTCGTCTTTCAAAAAGAAGGAGTCTGGTACCGTCAGGTCAATAAAAGCGGGCTGCCCGATATGGAAACCTTGTTTCAATCCGGGCTCTATGACTCTTTGGTCGCTGCGCGAAAATTGATCCCACACCAACGAATAGCCGAAAACCTGACAGCTTCCAAAGAGTGGTATGCCACCTTCCTCCCCGAACAACTCCACCGCATCAGCTACCCCTACGAATGGAGTTTCTCGCAATTGAAAGACGCGGCCCTATTGACTCTTGATCTCGCGCTTTTGGCAATAGAAAAAGGGATGATCCTCAAAGATGCCACCCCGTTCAATGTTCAGTTTCACGAAGGGCGGGCCGTGTTCATTGATCTTCTCTCCTTTACCCGGTACGATGCCAGCAAACCCTGGGTGGCCTACCGGCAATTTTGCGAGAGTTTTCTTTTCCCTTTGTTATTGGAAAAATACCTGGGTTGGAATGCCCGCGAACTCCTGCGTACACACCTGGATGGAGTGCCGCTTACACTCACCGCCAAACTCCTGCCCTGGTCAAGTCGCCTGAACCCCTCGGTGGCCATGCATGTTTTTCTCCAACAGAAAATGGCCAATGGAAAAAACGTGTCAACCGAAAAAGCCACAGGGTTTTCTAAACAAAAAATGACCAACCTCCTCCTGCATCTCCAATCCATGATCAGGGGATTGACCTGGAAGAGAAAGACCACCTGGAGTGATTATTATACCGACACGATTTTAGATCAGGCCTACCTGCAGGAAAAAGAAAAAGTCTTTTTGGCCATGTTGAGCAAGATCAAAGGAAAAACAGCCCTCGACCTGGGGGCCAATGATGGCTATTTTTCCCGGCTCGCAGCCAGGAATGGTTGGCAGGTGGTTGCTACCGATTTTGATGAAGCCTGTATAGACCGCCTGTATGGACAGATCAGAACCGAAAAGATCCAATCCATCCTACCGCTCTGTATCGACATCTCCAATCCTTCCCCCGCGTTGGGATTTGCACATCGCGAAAGAGATGACTTTACCCAACGCATGAAATCCGATCTGGTATTGGCCCTGGCGCTTGTTCACCACCTGGTCATTGGAAAAAATATTCCACTTCCCCGTCTGGCTGATTATTTTGCCGAACTGGGACCAACCCTGCTCATTGAATTTGTACCCCGCGAAGATGAAAAGACCAAAGTATTGCTGACGCAAAAAGAAGATATCTACACCAACTATACCCCATCTCATTTTGAACAGGCTTTTGGCGAAAGATATGATCTGATCGTGAAGCAGGCCATTTCCGGTACCCACCGGGTGTTTTATTTATTTCAACGAAAAGAAAAGTGACCTTCCTGCGACGATATGCTTTTTTCCTCATCCTTTTACCACTCTTTGTAGTGGTGCATTTGGAAAAGGAATTGACCGGCCTGATCCACTATCATTTTATCTATGACCGGCTGGTGGCTCTATTTTTACTCCCTTTTCTTTTCACCGGATTATTTTATGTTTTATATAAAAACTGGAAAAGCGCGGCCCTGCTTGGATTTGCCGTTTCCGCCTGGGCCTTTTTTCTGGGAGATATCAAGAATAAATTCAGCGAACAATTTCCGGAGGCTATATGGTCAAAGTACAGTTTTCTGTTTGCGATTTCCATCCTGCTGTTTTTCTTCATAGGTATTTGGATCAAACGCCGGAAACAAAACCATTCCAGCACATATTTTTTTCTCAATATCTTATTCCTTCTTTTTGTATTGGTGGATATCTCCATGATCTATGGCGGGCAAGCCAAGGGGCGATACCAAATGAAGGATACGGAACTCACTCCCTCAGCCAACCTCGCCGATTCATCCAAACCCGATATCTTCTACATCATTTTTGATGCCTATGCGGCCTCCTCTACCCTGCGTATTGAATTTTCTTATGATAATTCCCCCTTTGAAAATGAGCTGACGGCAAAAGGTTTTCAGGTCATTCCCGAATCCCGTAGCAATTACAATTACACCGCCTTCTCCCTTAGCAGTGTCTTTCATCTCCAGTACATGGCCAATGCTGACACCACCCTTAAAATCCATGACCGCGAATATCTGCAGGCCCTAAAAACCGTTCAGGAGAATCCGCTGATCCCTTTTTTGGCACTAGAAGAATATGCCATACATAATCATTCTCTCTTTGATATCAAAGGACATCCCACCACCCGCACCCGTTCCGATAAATGGGGGATACGGGAGCTGTATGACCAGTACAATATCTTTTTCAAATTCATTCGCGACCTGAATCATCAGCTACCTGCCTGGATGACAAACCCGGTGATGGATGACCGGTTTTTTGTCAATGAACTAAAGAACCGGCAGGAATATGATTCACTCGTCTACAATGACCTGCTCCAAAGCGCCACCTACCCCGAACCCCGGCCGCGGTTCATCTATGCCCATTTTCTGACCCCGCATCCACCTTTTCATCTCGATTCGCTGGGGCAGCCCATACCAGAACAGGAATTTGATATTAAAAAAGGGTATGTCCACCAAATAGCCCGCATCAACCGCTTTATTGGCCAACTAACCGATACCCTGCTAAAACCCAGGGCCAGGCCCCTGGTCATCATCCTCCAGGGCGACCATGGCTATACAACGGTCACCGATAAGGTATTAAAAAAAGAAAGGATGTTTCCAAACTTACAGGCCTGGTACTTTTCCAGCGGGAACTATGAAAAATTACCTCCTAACCTGACCAATGTCAATACCTTCCGGATCCTGCTCAATACCTGGTTTAAAAAAGATTTACCGATATTGCATAACGAATTTTACTTTATAAAATAAGATTGTATGATCCGCAATAACTGGACGCTCGACGAAGTAAAGGAAATCTATCAATCACCCCTGCTCGACCTCATCTATCGTGCTGCCACAGAGCACCGCCAATACAATGATACCGGCGAGGTACAGGTGTGTACGCTCTTATCGATTAAGACAGGAGGTTGCACCGAAGATTGTGCGTATTGTCCCCAGGCAGCCCGCTACCATACCGATATCAATGTACATGGATTGATGAAATACGATGACGTGATGGAATACGCCTCACGCGCCAAAGCCGCGGGCAGTACCCGCTTCTGCATGGGCGCCGCCTGGCGTGAGGTTCGCGACAACCGTGATTTTGACCGTGTTCTCGAAATGGTCAAAGGCATTACCGCCATGGAGATGGAGGTTTGCTGTACACTTGGTATGCTCACCGAAGAGCAGGCCCAGAAACTTGCCGATGCGGGTCTTTATGCCTATAACCACAACCTGGATACCTCCGATGAATATTATGAAGCCATCATCACCACCCGCACCTATGAGGACAGGCTTCAAACCCTGGATAATGTTCGCAAGGCTGGGGTAACGGTTTGTTGTGGCGGCATCATCGGCTTAGGTGAAACCCATGAAGACCGCATGAAGATGCTTCATACCCTCGCCACCATGCCCGAGCATCCCGAGAGTGTGCCCGTCAATGCCCTGGTACCCATACCCGGCACACCACTGGCTAATAACCCCAAGGTAGATATCTGGGATATGGTACGCATGATCGCAACAGCACGCATCCTTATGCCCAAAGCGATGGTACGTCTTTCCGCCGGGCGTCAGGAAATGAGTGTTGCCGAACAATCTCTTTGTTTCTTAGCCGGCGCCAATTCCATTTTTGCTGGTGATAAACTACTCACCACCCCCAATCCTTCTTTTGAAGATGACAATGTGATGTTTGATCTGTTGGGATTAAAACCACGCGTGTCATTCAAAGAGGAGAAGGTGTTGGCTGAAAATTAAACCCGCTGTGCTTTGCGAGACCTCCGGCTGTGCGAGACCTCCGTAAGGCATCCGTCGTGTTTCCCGGTGGGAAGAACGGCGGGCCTGTCGAGGCGCTGCGCGAGGTCGATCTCGAGATCGACGACGGCGAGTTCGTGGTCGCCCTCGGCGCCTCCGGCTGCGGGAAGTCGACACTCCTCA
>JBGSHM010000003.1:0-121909 GCA_041752235.1 Chitinophagaceae bacterium | reverse complement strand
GTGCGAGACCAGAGGTCTCGCACAGCCACCCTCCGTCATCTGTCATCCGTCATCTGTCATCCAACAACCAATCCACCCTACAAATGATGTATATACGATTTCGCCCCCTGCTCTACAAACTGTTCCTGGGTAAAAAACTGCGGCTCGGTGATAAAAGCATTGATCTCGCCCTTCATGATCAAATAGGCAAGTAAAGGATCGGCATTGAATACGACAGGGGTCTGCGCCTTAATAAGTTTTTCGCAGGCAGCGGGAGTTACAGCATAGGCATGTGTGAGGTCATGGCTGCCAGCCCGTAACAGGCGAGGCGAAAAAGGCCTTGGTAAAGAATTTCGCACCATGGCCGGTTTCATTCGTATCAATCCTACATAACTCAAACCCAAATAAAATTGATGCTTGCATCGGAGCTTTGGTGTTACCGGATAATTTTTCCCGAATCCAAGATACATCAACTCCCAGTCAGCTGGCAGTTGAGAAAGCGCCTCCGGCAAATGAGAAAGGTGCTGGTACAAGGGCACAATATCATCTTCAAAGATCAATACTCGTTGATGTCCTTCCTCAAGAATTTTCTTATACAATAGCCTATGCGACAGCGAGCAGGCAATATGCCCGACTAACATGCCTTTTCCATACCGGTCCAGTTGGCGCGCCTTTTTATCATCATATAGTTGTTCGACCGCTAAACGCTCTTCTGACAACGCATTCTTATCCACGCCATAAAAAAACTCATAGGTCAAACCCTCCAATCTCTCCCGGATTCGCTTCTGTCTTTCTTTGGCACGCTCCAGGGTTATGACATAAATTCTGTCAAACCGGGATTCCAGCGTTTGAATAATGTGGTTTGGTAGTTTCACGGTGTTAAGCCTAAAATAAATTTACTGATTCTGCCCGGATCTCAATTTTGCTAGCTCCAGGTACTTCCTTCTCGTGTACCAGGCTGTGATCATCGCAATCTGGTAGCCGGTTGCCCCATCTAAAAATCCAAGTTTAAAAATATAGTCACGAATAAATGTAAATACAGGAGATAGATACAATTTAACCCAACTCGGTTTTTTCCCCTGCTCAAAATATTTATGTGCGCTCATGCGGGCATATCCTTCCACTTTTTTACGGTATTCGGCTGTGTTCTCAGTAGTGCGATGCAGAACAGCTCCGGTTAATTTCCCTATGGCAGTTCCAGCCGGAATCAACAATTGTTCATGCACGGCTGCATCATTCCATTTCACTTCTGTACGATGAAAAAGTCGGATATGGTGATCGGACCCCCAGTCGCCATACCGCAACCATTGGTCTCCTACATAGTTCTTAAAGCGGAGGTCATAAACGACCCCTCTCTTTTCATAATCCAGTTGCTTGAGGCTATTGAAAAGTTCATCATCAATAGCCTCATCAGCATCGAGGCTCAGTATCCAGTCATACCTGGCCAGGCTATTGGCTTTGTTTTTAGTTGGACCAAAACCAAGCCAATCCCCTTCTACTACACGCGCACCTGCATCACGGGCCAGGGTTGGCGAATTATCGGTACTTCCGTTGTCATAAACCAATATATCATCGGTAAGGCCTTGCAGGGAATGGAGTGTCCTTTCCAGCACTTTTTTATTGTTTTTGCAAATGATTACAACCGATAGCGGAGCCATACAGCGAAAATAGCCATTTCTGTTGGGGGTTTTGAGCTTTACCGCCAGGACGCTAAGGCCGAAGCCTCGGCCGCCAAGGATCGCCATTGACTAATAGCTAAAAGCTAATTGCTAATAGCCTTCTCTGCGTTCTCTTGTTCTCCGCGGTGAATGATGTTCACTAAGGAAAAGCCAAAAATCCTGTTTAGCTTTGCCTCACTTTATGTGGACCAAACTCGCTGCCCATATCCAGGAAGGAAACATCAAATCGCTCGCCAGGGCCATTACACTGGTAGAAAATGAGTTTGAAGGATACGAAACCTTCCTTCAATCCCTTCCCCCTTCGCGTGTACCTGTCATTGGTATCACCGGCCCTCCGGGTGCCGGCAAAAGCACCCTCACCGACGCCTTGATCGGTGAGTTAACCCGCAGGGGCAAAAAGGTAGCGATCCTTTGTGTGGACCCCTCCTCTCCCTTTAATCTCGGTGCCTTATTGGGCGACCGTATCCGGATGAGCGAATGGTATGATCATCCGGATGTGTTTATCCGTTCCCTCGCCAGCCGGGGTTCATTAGGTGGATTACACCCCCAGATCATCGAGATCACCGACCTGCTCAAATCCGCTCCGTTTGATTATATCATTGTGGAAACCGTAGGTGTAGGCCAAAGTGAAATTGAGATCGCCGGCCTGGCCGATATTACCGTAGTAGTAGTGGTTCCCGAGGCGGGAGATGAAGTACAAACCATGAAAGCGGGATTGATGGAGATCGCCGATCTCTTTGTGGTCAATAAAGCCGACCGGCCCGGAGCAGATATTTTTGTCAAAAATCTTCGTTTGATGGCCAGCCCGGGACATGGTGATCCACATGCCGAAATTCCTGTGATAAAAACGGTAGCCACGCAACGTGAAGGCACGGCAGAGCTGGCTGAGAAGATCGAAGCCCACCTGATGCAGATTAAAGAAAATGATCGCCAATACTGGCTGCTTGCCGAAAGGGCCTATCACCTCATTCAGAAAAAAAGAATGAAGGATATAAACAAGGCCCAATTGAAGGAAAAAATCCGTGAACTGGTGAACACCCGGCAATTCCAATTGTATTCCTTTATCAAAAATTACTAAGCATGGACCTGATCCCCAATGAAGGTTTCCCCGTTTGCCATAAGAAAGAACCGGCACTCCTCAAATGCGAACCCGGAAAAGTTTATTCCTGGTGTACCTGCGGCCTGAGCGAAAAGCAACCCCTTTGCGATGGGCAACACAAAAAGATCGAGGGCATGCCCTATCGGAGTATCAAGATACAGTTTGAAGAACCTACGGAAGTATGGTTATGCCAATGTAAACAGACAAAGACTCCGCCTTATTGCGATGGTACGCATCGTAGTCTGTAGGATTCACCGCAGAGAACAAGAGAACGCGGAGGTACGCAGAGAAATTATGAATTATTGATTATAAATTACTGATTATAGTCTGAGATGTGCTAGCACCTTACAAAATAATCAACAATTAATAATCAATAATTTCTCTGCGTACCTCCGCGTTCTCTTGTTCTCTGCGGTGAATCTAAAAATCACAGCCGATGGGTGCACCAGGAGGAATCGCTTCATGCCGCGTGGGCTTGGCTTTTTCAGGTGCCTTCATTCTTTCCAGGGCTAAGTTGAGATGGGCTTTGTAAGCACCTGTTGCCCCCGCTGTTTTTGTTTTGATAAATGTGGTCAGTTCTGCCAGGGATTGCTGCACCATGGCCTGCGCCGGGAACGACAGTTCCTCTGAAATACTTAAGGACAATAAATAAGTCAGCACCACCTGCTCCGTTTGTTGCTGTATCAATCCTTCCAATCCGGTGCGGCGCGAAGCCTTCCAGGTTTTGTCAATAATAAGACGGAGCGTTTCTGTCAAACCTAATTGCCCGGCCATTCCTTCCTGCTCGGCAAGTCGGTTGATTCGTTCGGGATGATATAAAAAGGAAAATAGAAAATCAGCCGCTGTTTCAGCCGGACTTAAATGATCAAAGGCCAATCCTGTTTTCTTTTTGAATAATTCGCGTCCCATATCATATCCGGATGGGCGGGGCGGGATCAAACTGGCGATCGCGTCGGGTATTTTCAGCAAACTGGGATCGATCGTTTCAAGTGTGGTCAGTAACGCCTCGAGTTGGGTAGCTCGGGGTAAAGCGCGTAATGGTATTTGTCCATCTCCGCGCAGGGCATACGAATAATGCATCCCTCCCACGAGTTTGGTCGCGGCTTCCAATTGATAGCGGTGAAAGAAATATACGGGTACCAATATATCTTCCAGTGTGGCAAGCGGTGTACCCGGGCGAATATTCTTTTCACCAAATTGCTCCAGCGCTTTCTTCCGCACCTTCATCACTTCCTTTAATTCCGCCACAGCACTTTTTCCATTGTCCCACAAATGCGCATCGGGATGCAAGCCTCCCGGAGCACGCGCGTCACGATCGGTGATAAAGGTGGAGCCATTGGCAATGGCTTTGGTAAGCATATCTTGTTGCACCTGGCCTTCGTTTGTTCCGGCCGGATATTGTCCATATCCCCAGCGAATAGCCAATTTATCCCATTCACCGATCTTGTCATCATAGGCATTTGCCATATCGATCTCTCCCCGTTCATTCAATCGTACCAGGGGGTGTGGATAATCCATAACACTTGCCCGGTCATTCACACTCGAAGAATAATTGTGCATCAGGCCAATCGTATGTCCCACTTCATGTGCCGATAACTGGCGCAACCGGGCCAGGGCCATTTTCATCATCTTATCGTCTGCCGGAACACCCTGTTCATAAGGAGCCAGCAAACCGGTAGCGATCAGGTAATCCTGACGCACACGCAATGAACCCAGGCTAACCTGTCCCTTGATGATCTCTCCGGTACGCGGGTCAACCACCGAAGCGCCATAGCTCCAACCTCTGGTAGACCGGTGCACCCAATTGATCATATTGTAGCGGATATCCATGGGGTCGGCACTATCGGGAAGTACTTTAACCTGAAACGCATTGATAAACCCGGCGGCTTCAAAAGCCTGGTTCCACCAGGCCGCACCATCCAACAGCGCCGAGCGTATAGGTTCGGGTGTGCCATTGTCGAGATAATACACAATCGGTTCTACGGCTTCGCTTCTGGCGGCATTGGGGTCCTTTTTTTGTAACCGATGCCGGATGATAAATTTCTTCTCGATCGATTCTGAAACAGGTGTACTGTAATCAAAATAGGAAATGGGAATAAATCCGGAACGCGGATCAAATTCCCGTGGCGTGTAGCCATTATCAGGCAATTGCACGAAAGAATGGTGCATACGCAAGGTGATCGCTTCACCCGAGGGACTAACCGACCTTAGGTAAGCCCCAGCCGATCCATCGCTACTGGTAAAACTGATCGTGGTTTCCACTTCGGTATTCTGGGGGAAATTTCGGATACGTTCGGGAAAAAAGGTAGAACGCGTTTTATCGAAAACAAAATTCCCTTGTTGCATTCTCCGGAGTCGGGTAGCCACCTGCATAGCATCCCGAAGTAAAAATTCCGTAGCATCTACCAGCCAGCGGTCACCGGTTTGCGCTTCAACAGTAAATCCCCAAAGCACCGATTGAGCAAAGGATTGCTCAACGGCCGTTTTCTCCCGTGGATCGTTGGATAGTGCGCGGTAATCGAAATTGGGTTGTACGGCCAGTATTTTTCGGCCGGTTTTTGTAAAACGCAATACATAGGTCCCACCCAACAATCCCCGGTCAAGCCCGATATCGTTGGAACCGAGTCCGGCAGGAAGAGAAAGCTGGTAAAGAAAATCCTGGTCAAGTCGGGATATTTCCAACCAGAACTTACCGGTGTTTTCATCCCAATAAAAAGGAACAAACCCTTCTTTCCGTTCGAGGCCTTTGGTCTTTTCTTCAATCGTTGGCAGGGTTTGGGAAAACAATATCCCGGATACGAGGGTGAACAACAGGAGCAGGAGTGGGCGCATGCAGGTAGATTTTGGTTGATACCAAATCTATTTCATTATGGAGAAATAAAAAATTGGTTTCTCGCAGCGAACGCAAGGTTTAAAGCGAGCGCTACGGCCTTACTATTTTCGAATGAAGTTCAGTCGCCGCGTTCGCTTAATTCTTTGCGCACGCTGCGAGAAACCCACAAATCCTACTGCTTTTTCTTCCATTGGTAAAAAACCACCCCAATGATTGTCAGGGGCAGGGCGGCCAGGTAGAGGATTCCGGCATTTAAACCCTTGGCGGGTTCCTCGCCCAATTGCTGGGCGGTACGGGTACAAACGGAACACTGCGCCCAGGTTGTCAGCGATAAAAGGAGAAAAGTAAATGATATAATCAACCTTCTAAGCATATCACAATTTACAAAATTCTCATTAGCGCCCTTTGCGCCTTCGCGTCTTTGCGGTTAAGCGTTTACCGCCAGGGCGCTAAGATTAGAGGGCTTCAGCTCCGAGTTTCTTGGCTTGTTTCTTTCTTTCTTCTTCGTTGAGCACCGCTTTCCGCATCCGGATGAAATTGGGCGTCACCTCAATACACTCATCGCCCTGGATATACTCCATACATTCTTCGAGGGTCATCTGCCGCTTTGGAGGTATGCTCACGGTACCATCGCTGCCACTCGCGCGCATATTCGTCAATTTCTTTCCTTCATTGGGATTAACAACCAGATCGCCTGGTTTGTTGTTCTCCCCGATGATCATTCCGGCATAAACATCCTCTCCCGGGTCAACAAAGAAGAACCCGCGGTCCTGTAATTTATCAATCGAATAGGCGGTGGTCGATCCCGGCTCTTTGGCAATCAGTACGCCGTTGTTCCGGCCAGGGATGGGTCCTTTCCAGGGTTTGTATTCACTAAACCGGTGGTTCATTACGGCTTCACCGGCTGTATTAGTCAGCATATTGGTACGCAGACCGATCAGTCCACGCGAAGGGATATCAAACTCCAGGTGTTGCATTTCGCCCTTGGTTTCCATCACGTGCATTTCGCCTTTGCGACGGGTCACCAGGTCAATTACCTTACTCGCAAATTCCTGGGGTACATCCACAACCAGGGTCTCATAAGGCTCACATTTCTTACCATCAATGGTCTTCACCAATACCTGGGGTTGACCTACAGTCAGTTCATATCCTTCCCGGCGCATGGTTTCCACGAGTACCCCCAGGTGGAGGATACCGCGTCCATAAACCAGAAAGCTATCGGCGCTGTCGGTGTCTTCCACCCGCAGGGCCAGGTTCTTTTCTGTTTCTTTCAGCAATCGGTCACGGAGGTGACGGCTGGTAACAAATTTTCCATCCTTACCAAAGAAAGGCGAGTTGTTGATGGAAAAGGTCATGCTCATTGTTGGCTCATCCACACTGATAACGGGCAGGGCTTCGGGGGTTTCAAAATCAGCAATGGTATCACCAATATTGAAATCTTCCAGTCCTACTACCGCACAAAGGTCACCGGCCAGTACTTCTGATACTTTTTTCTTGCCCATTCCTTCAAACACATACAATTCCTTCACACGTGACTTCTTGATCTTACCCTCTGTTTGCATCAGGCAGATCGGTTGGTTCTCTTTGATAGAGCCACGATTCACCTTACCAATGGCGATACGTCCAAGGAATGAAGAATAATCCAACGAAGTGATCTGCATTTGCAGGTTGCCTTCATTGACGGTTGGTTGCGGTACATGTTTCAGGATACCATCCAGCAATGGATCGATACCTTCAATTTGTGTCAACGAGTCATTGAACCAACCATTCTTTCCAGAACCGTAATAGGTAGGGAAATTCAGTTGTTCCTCGGTGGCATCCAGGTTGAAGAAGAGCTCAAAAATGGCATCATGCACTTCATCGGGACGACAGTTAGGTTTGTCTACCTTATTGATCACAACGATCGGGTGCAGACTCAGTTGCAAAGCTTTTTGCAACACAAAACGTGTTTGCGGCATGGGTCCTTCAAAGGCATCCACGAGCAGGATAACCCCATCGGCCATTTTCAGTACCCTTTCCACTTCCCCACCAAAGTCGGCGTGGCCAGGGGTGTCGATCACATTGATCTTGACTCCTTTATATAATACGGCGGCGTTTTTGCTAAAAATGGTGATCCCGCGTTCACGCTCCAGGTCATTGCTATCCATGATCAAGTCACCGGTTTCCTGGTTGTCCCGGAACACCTTGGTGGCGTGTAAGATCTTGTCTACCAGGGTAGTTTTACCATGGTCAACGTGGGCAATGATGGCTATGTTTCTGATTTCCATACTCCTCAAAAATTGAAGCCGCAAAGGTACGCTAATTAACCGGGGGGGGCAAATTATTAATTATTAATAATTGATTATTAACTCTTAGTTGGTGACCCGGAATCGATTAGCAATAATTAATTTTATTAAAATAGTGCTTATGCGATTCCTCAAATTCCTGGGTATACTGATCATACTCTTTATTGTGGTCTATTTTTTTGGACCACAACCCAATTCCCCCAAGTTAGCTATTGCCCTTCCGGAATTGCCACAAGAGCCGGCGGAACTGGAGGGTTTTATCCGTAGCCTGGAGGCCGCACACCGTTTGCGCCCGGATAATGAGGCACGCATTGTATGGCTAAACGATAGTACCCGGGAGATGACCGAATATGCGGTGGTCTATCTGCATGGTTTCTCTGCCTCGCAGGAAGAGGGCGATCCTGTCCACCTGAATTTTGCCAGGAAATTTGGTTGTAATCTCTATCTGTCACGGTTAGCCGAACATGGTATCGATACCAGTGAACAACTGCTGAACATGACTGCCGATAATTTGTGGGAGTCGGCCAAACAGGCCTATGCCATAGGAAAACGGCTGGGAAAAAAGGTGATCCTGATGTCCACCTCCACGGGTGGTACACTTGCGCTAAAACTTGCCGCGGAATACCCGGAGATCCACAGTCTCATCCTGCTTTCCCCAAATATTGAGATCAGGGATCCAAATGCCTGGCTGTTAAATAACCATTGGGGATTGCAGATCGCAAGAGCGGTTCAGGGCAAATACAATGTGCCCAAGGATACCACCCGCATTTACAAACAATATTGGAATACTCCCTACCGCATGGAGGCGGCGGTACAATTGGAGGAGTTGCTGGAAACAACAATGAAGAAATCCACCTTTGAACGGGTCAAACAACCCACGCTCTTACTCTATTATTTCAAGGATGATGACCATCAGGATGAGGTGGTAAAAGTATCTGCCATGAAAAGGATGTTTCGCCAGCTTGGTACCCCAGATAGCTTAAAAAGAGCTGTTCCCATTCCGGGTGCAGGCGACCATGTCATTGGTTCCTATATCAAATCAAAGGATGTAGCGGCGGTGGAGAGGGAGTGCGAGCGATTTGCGCGGGAGGTTTTGGGGATGTGAGGCGTGGGGCGTGAGACGTGAAAGGTGAATGGTCAATGGTGAATGGTGAATAGTGAGATGGCAGACGTATTTAGAAGACTGCCCGCAATCACAATTCACTATTCACTATTCACTATTTCACCATTCACGTCTCACGCCTCACGCTGGTCGTCCTTACATGCTCTTCGCCATCGTTCCCGCCTCATACATCTGTTTCAGATTGTAATCGGTGGCCATTTTCTTATGGTTGACAACATCGATGATCGTTCCGATAAGGCAAAGACCGCTGGTCAGCAGATAAAGTATTCCCATACCGATCTGGCCGATCACAAAGCGCTGAATCCCGGCAATACCCAGGAAACCAATACAGGCCATGATAAGGATCTCCTGCGGTTTCTTTCTTTTGCCACTGTACAACATAATGAAATTCTGTCGCTGGCTATCGGTCATGTCTTTGGTCAATTCTTTAATTCCCATCATCTCTTCAGGTTGAAGATCAGGGATGGTCATAAGCAGGTTTTGAGGAAGTCCTTCCATGGAGGTTAATTTTTAAGAGTGTAATGATACGGAAAATAATAATTCCAAGGGCGGGAATTCCCAACCAGTGGTAATACCAGCTGGATGACCAGTCGAAATGCATGGCGCAGTGGATACTACGACCAATTCCACAACCCGGGCAATGCTCAAAACCCAGCAACCGGAACAAACAAAGGGTAAAGTGTTCCCCGCCAGAAATATCGAGGAAGAACAGGTAGGCAAGCCCGGCTACCCAGGCGATCAATTCAAAATTCTTTTTAATCAGCTTGAACATTTGCACAATGAAAGTACCCAAAATTCCTCAAACCCCCGCATCCCTTATCGCCCTCAGGACCTCGTCGGGTTCATCTACAAAATTCCACAAATCCAGGTGCCGTTCATCCATGAATCGTTCATCCACACATCGTTGAAGCATTTGTATAAGCGGATCATAGAAACCACCTGTATTTAAGATGATGATCGGTTTTGTAAACTGCCCCAGTCTTTTCAGGGTGATCGCTTCCAGCAACTCTTCAAGGGTGCCGGTACCCCCGGCCAGGGCCACCACTCCATCGATGCCCTCGAGAAATCGGGCCTTGCGTTCGTGCATGTTCCGGGTAAATTCAAAATCGGTAACTCTTTTATGGGCCCATTCAATTTCATTCATGAACTGGGGCATGATGCCTTTGATTTTTCCGCCCTCTTCGAGGATGGTATCTGCCAATTTCCCCATTAATCCAATGGCTCCTCCACCATATACCACTTCCACGCCTTGTTTCACAAATTCCCGGGCCAATGTTTCCGTGGCCTCAAAATATTTTGGGTCGATCTGGGCGCTTGAAGCGCAGTACACGCAAATTTTCATTCCAAATTCATTTCATATAACATCAATTCCACCGGGTCATCTGGTAAAAACATCTTTTGTTGAAATTTCAGCCCAAGCCTTTCAAGCAATCTTCTCGACGAGGCATTCTCTTCAATGGTAATCGCTTTTATAGAAGTGATCCCAAAATCCTCGCTTGCAGCTTGAACCACCCGGCTGCTGGCTTCATAAGCATAACCCTTTCCTTCATAATCGGGTAAAAAGGCAAATCCAATATCTACCCCATCCAAGCCCTCCCGGTTATATAGCCCACATACTCCGATCTTCACCATACCCTCTTTGAGGATCACAGTATTATTTGAATAACCCAATCGCTCCAGTTGAGGCATCATCTTTATACGAATATAGTTCTGGGCATCTGCTTCCGTATGCACCTTTCGGTCACCCACAAACTGAATCCATTTAGGGGTATTCAGTAATTCAAGTATAAAAGCAGCGTCCTCCTCTACGGTTGGACGAATGAGTAAACGGTCGGTCTCAAAAGTTTTATAGCGCATGAAAAAAAGGACTTATTGCAGGTGAAAGCTGTAAAATGATTCAGGTCTCAAGATAGGTTGAATCTCTTTTTCGCCCATACGAATGGTACAGGTTTTTGTTTCTTTTGTTGGATTGGCCACAACGATCACCAGGCTATTATCCGGGTTTAAAAAGGCCAATATATCTGAAAGTTGACCACCGGTGGCCAAAAGTCGTGCACCTGGTTTAACAAAATGACTCACATGTTTGAGCAGGTAGTACTCCGGATTGAAGGTATAGCTTCGGTTAACTGTATCCACACTTACCAGTGAGTTTTGTTTCCAACCCCAGGTACTGATGCCTCCTTGTTTCAAGGAGGTATTCCAATACATATAGGCTGTTGCCCCGTTTTTCAGGTAATGTTTCATCAGGTCCCAGGCATGAAGGCAATGTTTCCAATCATTCTTGCTGTTTCCACATTCCTGCTCGGTTTGATACAGCGATAAATTGGGGTATTGCTGGTGGATCGCAGCAATGGCATCCTTCCCGGCCCATTGAAAACCTACCCCGGAAACAAATGGTTTCGTACGCGGGTCGGTCAGCAATGTGTCTACCAGTTTGTGGTTTCCGCGTTCCATGGTTCCAAAATAAAGCGCTACTCCTTCCTCCTTCATGGCGGGTCCGAGATAACTTACAAAATTCGTCAGTCCGGCGGCGGTCCAGGTGCAACTGGGAAAAACCTGGGCCGAGTTGAATTCGTTCTGTGGCATCACCATTTGAATTTGGATCTTCTCCTTCCGGTATGCCTCAACAAAACGTTTAAAATACAGGGCGTAGGCTTTAAAATATTTTTCCTCCTGAATAAACATATCCGTGCCTTCTTTGCCCTCTTTTTCCGGTGCTAACCCATTGTTTATTCCACGCAGGTCCATGCCCCACTCCTCAGAGATAAAATCCGCATTGCCCAACACACTTCGGGCAGCATAGTGACCGTTATATTTCATCCAGGAAGGGGGTGACCAGGGCGAAGCCCATATTTTTAAATAGGGGTTATAACGCTGGGCGGCATGGATAAAGGGAATTAGTGTTTCTTTATCATGGGCGATGGTGAAATGCTTCATGTCAAAATCACCCGGTGTTTCGTTATAGGAATACCAGTTTGTAGAAAAATCATTGGCGCCAACGGGCATTCGGCAAATGGTAAAATTGGCACCCACACCGGGAGAAAACATTTCGCGGAGAATAGTTTCCCTGTCTTTCTCTGCCAATAAGGAAAGTGAGGTCCAACCCAATTCATTGAAACAGGTTCCAAATCCTTCAATGGACTGCAAGGGTTGGGAAAGATATACCTCCGCCTGTGGTTCATGGATGGCTTTACCTATTTGCACAGGCTGGCCAGCGATCCAGTTTTCTGTTGGTGTAGTATAAACGGAACTAACCTTGGTTTGGCCAATGGTTTGTGTATAAAGAAAAAGCAGTAAAAGGCAGAGGGCCGAGCGTGACATTTTCTGGTTTTTCTAAAGTTACGGATTAATATTTCTCGTGGGGTTTTACCGCTAAGTCGCGAGGACGGAAAGAAGCGCCAGGAATTAGCGCTCCTTTGCGTCCTGGCGTTCTGGTGGTAAATCAATAGGCCCTCCCTACCAAATAACCCGAAAGCCGATACCAAATGTGCTAAGTCCTGAACTACTCAACAAGGAAGACCGAAACAGAAATTCATTCTGTTTGTAATTTAAAGGAGTAACCCCATTCACTTCTTGGTTACTATGGGTATACTGTAATAACAAGATATTAGGCACCCCCACTTCAAAATAAAAATGAGTGAATACCTGGTAGGATAAACCAGCGGATAGCGAAAGGTAACCTCCGGTTTGCGTGACTTTATTATCAGAAGTGGGGTTTGTAAACTGATTCGTTTGTTTGCCCCCGCGATAGGCAAGATCCCCTTGCCCATAAAAATAGAAATCCTTTGCCAGCTTCTTATACTTTCTTAGAAATACACCAGCTTCGATAATTCTATTTAAATTATCCGACAAAACAACACCATTGTCAAGTGTCTCGGCTTTACCAGTAGTATAGGAAAATTGAAAACCGACCACTTGATTCTCCCGGGTGAACTTACCCAAATAAGCGCCAATGGTGGCACTCCTGCTACGTTGTTCCTGGGTGTTATACGCGTAGTTTCCTGAAAGGTAGGATACCTGAGCGCCCACATACCGTGAGCCCTTTTTGATTTGTGCTTTAGCAGAGATGGAAAAAATAATAATAGCAAAAGCCAGTAAAGATCGTTTCATACGTTGTGGTTTTGATGAGCCGTAAAGCTGTATTTCTTTGCTGTTAACAAAAAACCAATTAACTACAAGAATACGTTAATATGATTCACTTTACTCCATTGCTTTGCTATTTCTCTTCATTTGATTCAATCCATTTCCGCAGCAATACCATTTGTCCCAGATGATAATGGGTATGTTCGATCATACCCATCAGGTTTCGGTGATAGGTACCATATTTTTTTTCTCTAAAGATCTCGTTCAATTGGCTTTCCGGCATTTGCTCAATAAGTTTCGCCAGTGCCTCTACCTCTTCCCAGGTCTTTTCCAAAAACGCATCCCAGTCTTTCTGTGAATGAATGGCTGGAACCTCAAAACTCAGTTGGTCATTTCCTTCCAGTGGTAATCCCATCAGTACTTTTTGCTGGATCCGAACGTAATAGGTGCAATGATTGACCAGCACGGCGATGGTGTTAAAATCCGCCACCTTTTGAGTTGCTTGCTTCCACGAAAGCCCGGCCAGGGAATCTTTCATGTTCACCCAGGTCCAGTTTTTCCCAAAATGAACCTCACGCAGGTGTTTCGCGAGTTGTTGGCAGGTTGTCATGTTTCTATTTTACCGTTAGTATTATAAAAAGCATTCAATCAGTCGCTATTGAAAAAGTAGACATTAGTTTTAAGGCAAATTCCTCATACCTTCCAAAAGCTTTTCTTTCCGAAGCGAATGTTAATATATAAAAACTCTCTTTTCGTTTAAAATAATATTGTATGGTTCTCAAATCCTTAAACTCAGATTGAAAATCGTAAATAGCTTTATAGATTGTTTCGCCTGAAAAAGCGATAGTGTCTTCCCAAATAACCTTGACATTTCTCAGGAAGCTGGCAAGCGTCCTAACGTTTGCCTCACCCCATTCCTTAATTGAAAAATCATTTAAAACATCATGAACTCCAATTAGGTTGAAATTTTCTAAAAACTTATCTGAACTATCTTCCAAGGGAGTCTTTAATATAAAAATAGTCCCCATTCTCCCTGATGTATCAACTTTGAGTTCTTTGGGGTGGTAAATACTAAATCTTTCAACTTTCAACTGCTGCCAGCTTGAAAGGGAGTCCTTTTGTCCATCACAGATTGTAGTAATGAAAAGGAACGATAAAAATAGTAAAGCTGTATTTTTTGCTGACATGATTTTCCGTGAATTTACCTTACAAATACTGATCTGAAATTCCAGTGATGCTGTGCGGAACCTCCGGTTCCGCACCTATAGAAAGTCGCCTCTGGCGACAATTAAATTCCACCTTTTTGAAACAAAATCGTCAATATCCGTGGCACTCCTTCTCTTTTTTCCCCATCAAAATACTCCTTTAATGTTACCACGCGAAAGCCGTTTACTTCTCCAGCCATGATAAAATCCGAAAGATGATGATCATAACAGGTCACAACCTCAGTTCCGTTCTCTGTCTCAAACCGCGCCTTTGATCCCGTATACTGTTTGAACGGGTGTAATTCTCCAATATAAACATACCCACCTGGCTTGACCGCTTTTGCCAACTTACGAAACACTTCAGTAAGATCCTCTATATGCTCCAACACCAAACTGAAAACAGCCAGCTCATACCCTTTCTCTGCAAAACTCCATTCTCCCAAAAGATCAACCTGTTTAAACTGTACATGTGGATCTCTAACTTTTTCCTTCGCTTTGGCCAGCATTTCCATGGAAAGGTCCACCGATAACAAATCGCTTGTTCTTGTAGCCAGCCACGCTGAATTTTTCCCGGTACCACAACCCAACTCCAGACAGGATTCAAACTCAATACCAGCCAATGTTTCCCGTAAAGACCGGGCTTCCAGATCACGCGTTCTGTTCTCATTGCTGTCATACTGCGAAGCCCACTGATCGTATGCTTTTTGAACACTCATAAACTTAATTGTTATAACTCATTAACATTTAAGAAACAATTTTTAAGTCCGATCTCCGTTTAGGTAGCGGTTCGAACTCCACTATCCTCTGCAACTACCCAACAAATTTATTTAAACCCAAACCAACCAACATGAAAAAGATGCCCATTGCCGGTATTCTTATTCTATTGACATTTTTATTGAGCTGTGGTCAGAAAAAGCCTACCATTGATGAACTCCGAAGCTTTGCCGCCACAGAAACCTTTCCCGAAGACCAATTCCTGGATACGATTTCCAATAAAAATGCATTGATCATTGTGGCACATGATGATGACGATTGTGCCATGGCGGGTACGATCGCTAAATTAAAGGCAAAAGGCTGGAAGATCTGGCAGCTAAGTTTTACCACACACCAAGCCAAGGGAACCAATATTCATCCTGCTGTACTAATCTGTGAAGGGAACCAAAAAATTCTGGCAGATGGCCTATACCGCAAAGGTCTCGATACAATGAATAATCCCTACCTCCCCATTCCCCGGGAACAATTCAAAGAACAGTTTTATTCCGAGAAGGTAAAAACAGCTCTTATTGAAAAGATAAATACGTTTAACCCTTCTGTTATTTTTACCCTGGACAATATAAAAGGAGGTTATGGACATCCCGAACATATCTTTATCAGCCAACTTACACTCGATCTCTTTCAGCAAAAGATTATATCCGCCCAGCGTATTTACCAATCTGTATATACCGACCACATGGAAAAAGAGATTGTAGATACCTGGCTGAAAATCCGGATGCAAAAATGGGGCTACCCCAATGCCAGTGAAATCGCTAACAAGATGTATGGCATCAATGGAATGCCGGCGCCAACTACCCAAGTATCGATACATCCATTTGGAGAAGATAAAATGGCTTACCTGCTCGCTTATCCGGAAGATGTGCGCAAAAACCTTCGCAAGTTCATTCCCTATTTCGAAAAATTTGATGCCGACACCTACTTCGGGATATTTGACCGGGAGTTTTTCAGAGTGGTGGAGCGTGAATAGCAAGTCACGATTTTCCCCTAACTTCCCTCCCCAAAACGATCGCTTATGCCCCGCTCCTTTATCGCCGGCATCGGAATGTATGTGCCATCGAATGTAATGACCAACCAGGACCTGACCCGGTACATGGAAACAAGTGACGAATGGATCCAGGAAAGAACGGGTATCAAAGAGCGGCGTTACGCGCATCGTACCGAAGAAACCACTGCCACTATGGGCATCGAAGCCGCTAAAGTGGCCATTGAAAGAGCAGGAATTACCCCACAGGATATTGATTTTATTGTCTTCGCTACCTTATCTCCGGATTACTATTTCCCTGGCTGTGGCGTACTGGTTCAACGGGCGTTAAAAATGAAAGAGATCGGCGCGCTGGATGTACGTAACCAATGTTCGGGTTTTGTGTACGCCCTTAGCGTGGCGGATCAATTCATCCGAAGCGGTATGTATAAAAATATCCTGGTGATCGGGAGTGAGAAACATTCATTTGGCCTTGACTTTTCTACTCGGGGCCGCAATGTCTCCGTGATCTTTGGCGATGGCGCCGGGGCAGTAGTATTACAACCCACCAATGATCCCGAACAAGGCATCCTGAGTACTCACCTGCACAGCGATGGAGGCAATGCAGAAATTCTTGCCATGTACAATCCCGGTACACATGCCAATCATTGGTCGGCACAAAAACTGGCAGATTTTTCCGAAGCCGAGATCGGTGAAATGTTCATGAGCCATGCCATGATCGATAACGCACAAAACTTTCCCAATATGGATGGCCCCACTGTATTCAAGATCGCCGTGGAAAAATTTCCAGCAGTGATCATGGAAGCCCTTCAGGCCAATGGATATGCCCCAGCAGATATCAAAGTATTGATACCACATCAGGCCAACTTGCGCATCAGTCAGTTTGTACAGAAAAAACTCGGTCTTCGCGATGATCAGGTTTATAATAATATTCAACGATATGGAAATACCACCGCTGCCTCTGTGCCTATCGCGCTCTGTGAAGCCTGGCAAAATGGCCTGGTACAAAAAGGAGACCTTGTTTGCCTTGCCGCATTTGGTAGCGGGTTTACCTGGGCGAGCGCGTTGCTGAAGTGGTGAACGTGAGACGTCTCACGTAATTTCGATAATTTCGTCCCCCCATGTCAAGAAAGATCCTCTATATCATCAACCCTATATCCGGCACAAGGGCCAAGGCGGATCTGCAGCAATTCGTGGAAAAAGAAACGCAGAAACGAGGAATCCCCTATCTAATTTATCCAAGCGTAGCCATTGGTGATTACAGTTTTCTTCATTCGATAGTACGGGAAGAAGGGGTTACGGATGTTGCGATAGCCGGAGGCGATGGCACGGTAAGCCAGGTGGTGAATGGCTTAATGGACCTTGATCTTCGCTTTGGGGTCATCCCTTGCGGATCGGGAAATGGTCTCGCTTTGGCGGCAGGCATCTCAAAAGATCCAAAAAAAGCATTGGCCGTAATCTTTGACGGCGAGCCGCGGGCCATTGATGGTTTTACGCTGAATGGCCAGTTCGCCTGTATGCTGGCCGGATTAGGATTTGATGCCAAAGTGGCCCACGAATTCTCGCATCAATCTAAAAGAGGATTGGGCACTTATGCTTCCCTGGTCAGCCGTAACTTCTTTTCGGCAAAACCCTATCTGTTCATCATTGAAAACGGTGGCTTCCGTTTTCCCAGCGAAGCTTTCTTTATCAGTATCGCCAATAGCAATCAATTTGGGAACAATGTGACCATTGCACCGGAAGCCCTCTTATCCGATGGGAAACTGGATGTAGTGATCGTGAAAAAAACGGCCAAGCCCATGCTGCTATTCAACCTGATCAGACAGGTATTGGCCGGGCGATTAAAAGGACTGGAGTCCTCCCTCCATCAACCGATCATTTATTTTCAAACCCGTTCACTACGCATCATCAACAAAGATCAGGCGCCCATGCACATTGACGGTGATCCGGCCAATACGCCTGATGAACTGGAAATCGAGATAAAACCGGGTTGCTTTCGGCTTATTTGTCCGGCGTAGGTTTCGCCAGTATCTCCTTTACCCGTAAAAAATTCTCCTGATTAAAAGGTGACCGAATGGATTGAAGGATATCTGCCTTTTCGCGGCGGGTAAGGTGAAAATTCAATGCTGCTTTGCTTTCCTTTTTGGCCGATGTATACAGAAAATTGATCTTAACCGCACCAGGATGTTGTGCTGCATAATAACTTAGCAGGTCATTTTGGGAAAACTCCATCATCTTATACCAGTTGTGTTGAAGGAGTAAGAACGGTTTGGTCAAATGATCGGTGACATTCTCCGATTCAAAGGGATAATCCCAACTTCCGGGTTGACGGTCACGGATCTGGATGATCATCACCCCTCTGGTATTTTTTTGCAGCCAATCGTCAAAGAAGGTGAGAAAACGCAGTGCGGTCTCCTGTCCGTAATTATCCCTTAACCCGGCATCCATCACATCAATAACCGGTTTGGAGGGCAGCCATACGTTAGGCAATACGACGGGAAAAGTGGCATTCATTCGCAGGGCAGTCAATATGCGAAGATTGTATGGATCCTGTTGGGCAAAAAAGCTGACAAAGTCAAGTGCATCGGGTTCCAGCCTGGGTACACGCGCAGAATCTTGTAAAGGTTGCATCATGAAGCGGACGGGTTGTGTAGAAGCTACCAGCTTTCGGCTGTCACGCGTGATCACCGAATTAAAAAAGATCAAGGGTATCCGCGCATTTTCTTCATCTTCTTTATAGTCCCCCAATTGTTTGTTCAAAAACCCATGCGTGTTTTCATCCAATTTGTTTTCAAAGGCATAGGCCCGATCCTTAGCGTAGGTATACGGCCCAACTTTGAATTTGTGCGCCGGCGAAACCAGATCACGTGCCACAAAAGAAGAGAACAAAGGGTTCAACAGATCGCGGGCAATATCGTCCACATATCTATTGTCTTGTACCTTAATGGGTGAGCCAAGTTCACGCTGCCGGTACAATTCCCGGAAATATGTCGCCCCGATCATTCCGCCCGATGAGCCCGTGATCAAAAATGTATTGCGCATGATCTCCCCAGCCGTCAGGCTGTCGAGCTGCTGAAGAGTACTCAGGGTAAAAGTGGCGCTTCTTGTCCCACCACCACTGGTACATAATATCGTGAATACCGGCTTCTCTTCTTTTTGCCGGGCCTTCCATTTTTCCAATATGCCGATCATCTGCAAACTATCCGCCGTAATATTTGCCGGGGAGGCAAGCTGGCGTAAGGACTCCTGCCCATATACCGGCCGCTCGGAATTGTTTTGATAATTGAGGCCATAAGCTTTGTTGCGGGGATCGATCCAGTTGTTTTGGTAAAAAACATTTAAAACAACCACGAGTAAAATGAGATAAGGGATACTCCAGCTTTGCAAAAAATAAGTAAAGGCCCCGCTCAAACCAATCAGGATCGCAAAAGCCACCGTGATGCTGGCGGCTGCAGGGATCTGAAATAATCGTACCTCCAGAAAAAAACCAATCAGGATGAGAAATAGAAAGGCAATGAATACAGAGAGCACGGCGGCAAAGTGGTGTTGTTTAAAAACGGTGTCAATGTATTGCCGGGTATAATGTCCTACTTTTCGGGGCTTGGCCGGGGACAAAGGTGTGTTCAGGTATGATTTTACCCGCATCAGGCTATCGTCACTTACTTCCCGCTCTATCGGTTTAAGTGTTTGGATATATTCCTTGGGATTATTGATGATCGGTTGTAATCGTTTAAAGATCGTTCTATCGGCCCCAAAGAAATACGCGAAGGAAGCAGCCAGCATCAGCACAAGTCCAAATAGAAACCCGCCGCTTAGAAAAAGTATCTCATTGGTTGTAAATAATTCTTTGTAACGGCCAAAGGAATAGGCTTTAAAAAAATAGAATACCAGAAAAAAGATCGGGATCAGGCTATTGTTGATGCAGTATTTTAAAAATGGGTTGGTGGTAGCGGCCAGAAACTGAAACTGCCGGCTAAAGAGAATAAAGGTGGTAATATTCCAACTCATGATGAACATGCCAAAAGCCATTCCAACAATGGCTGAAGCAACGGCGTTCACATCTCCCAGGTATTCGGGCGCGAGGTAAAGCGAATCAGCGCCAAACCCATGCATAAAAGAACTGTTGACCGTAGTGAAAAGGATAAACCAGAACAACAGAAGAATCTGGTACTTCCTGAAATGCAGGAATACCAATTGCACGGGAAATGAATAGAGAAGTCCGCTGAACCAGCTTTGAATGGCTTTTCGCTTCATGCAGGAAGATTGTTTAACCGGGAAGGCGCTATGAAAGATACAACACTCTAGGCTTTTCTCCGCATCAGGTAGGCGCTCATCAGCAGGGACAATAGCAAAAACATAGCCACTATTTGATGTAGTTGTGCCATCCATTCAAACAATCCCCAACGACCGGGAACGATACCCGGGCTTTTTAAAACGGATAAAATACCCAGCAGCAATTGCACCAACACCAGAACAAAAGGGAAGTACCAGGTTTTTCCAATTAAACCCTGGCGGCGGGAGAAGAGATACACCCGGATACTTTGCCATATTACGAGTAAGAACAATAAGTAGGCGATTCCGCGATGGACAAAATGAATGGTGATCCGGTTTTCTACCAGGCTTAACCAACCATCTGCCGGTTGAAATAGCATTTGGGGTATCCATTCGCCATTGATATCAGGCCAGGTAGGGGCAGCCGTTGCGGCCTTATGCCCTGCCATCAGGGCTCCAAAGAATAATTGAACCAGTAGCAAGACCAGGATCACCCAGGTTTGCGTGTGCAGGCCACGGTGAACCCGTATCTCCTGGCGAGGTACCCATAACTGTAGGGCAAACCAGCACAGATAGGCAAACAGCGTGAGGGCAAGTACAAAATGAAGTCCCAGTTTAATAGGCGCTACATAGATCGCATCCCCCTCCAGCCCACTCGCCACCATGATCCAACCAACTGCACCCTGCATGGCCCCAAGTAAAAAAAGAATGATCAGTGGCTTGACCATATTGGAGCGGATATACCCTTTTCGCAGGAAGATGAAGAAGGGGATCAAAAAAACCACGCCGATCAAACGGGCCCAAAGCCGGTGAAACCATTCCCAGAAATAAATGAATTTGAAATCCCCAAGGGTCATGTCAAAATTGAGAAGATTGAACTGAGGAGTGGCTTTGTATTTTTCAAAAGCAGCTAACCAGGCGCTATGTGACAATGGAGGAAGGGTACCGGTAAGCACATCCCATTCCGTAATGGATAGACCGGATCCGGTTAGCCGGGTAACTCCACCCAAAACCACTTGCACAATGACCATGGCTACCCCGATAAGGATCCAGATCGCTACCTTCTTTGCACCCGCTGATTCAAATTGCCTGTCCATACAAGGTGCAAAGGTAGAATGCGGTAAAAGGATTTACTTAGTTTTGTTCAACTTATTTTATCAGAATAACAGGGAAGTTTCCGTACAGGTTTATTGTACCGGAGCTTTTACAAACCAAAGGTTATGGTTTAAATAACCCGGATTCCCTAATTTGCCCCTGTAAATGCTCCAGCCATTTTTTCAGGAATATATGATCGAAGCCGGGTGTGATGAAGCCGGCAGGGGTTGTTATGCGGGACCGGTATATGCGGCGGCGGTCATATTACCACCCGACTTCTACCATCCCCTGCTCAATGATTCAAAAAAAATTCCCGAAAAACATCGGGATGAACTTCGCATCGTGATCGAAGAAAAAGCCATTGCCTGGCAGGTGGCCTCCATATCGCATCAGGAAATAGACGAGATCAATATATTAAAGGCTTCTATCCGGGCCATGCACCTGGCCATCACCGGGCTTTCTCAACGCCCGGGCTTATTGCTCATTGATGGAAATCGTTTTATCAAATACCCCGGCATTCCTCACCGGTGTTTTGTAAAAGGGGATGGCACCTATGCTTCCATTGCAGCAGCTTCTATCCTGGCCAAGACACACCGGGATGAGTACATGAAAAAATTGCACGAGGAATTTCCCCAGTACAATTGGTTATCCAATAAAGGTTATGGAACGCTCGCCCACCGCAAAGCGATCGAGGAACACGGGCTATGCGCGTATCACCGGAAGAGCTTTAAGATCATTTGAGCATTTGACTAATTAATCGTCCAAACCTCATTTCCCCTTAACAGCTTATCAAGGTCAGCCGGCTTCCTGGACTTGGCTTCGTCTACCTGGATTGCCATCATGTCTTCGTAGCAAGGGCGTTGTGTTTGATAAAATACGCCAAATGGTCTGGGCAGATGGTTACCTGCACGAGGGTCATCAAAGATGCGAACCAGCACCTGGGCTTTGTAGATATCCGCTTCGTCATGGATCCAGAGGTCATCGGCGCTGTATCCTTCATTCAGTGAAACCACTTTGGGGGTGAATCCATCGAGCTTGATCCCTTTGTCGCTATTGGCGCCAAAAACAAGGGGTTTGCCTTGTTCCACGAAGAGGGTCTCTTCGGCTTTGCTGGATTTCTCGGTAAATATTTCAAAGGCACCATCATTAAAGATGTTACAGTTCTGGTAGATCTCCAGGAAAGAGGATCCTTTATGTTGACTCGCACGGAGCAACATGGCCTGCATGTGCTTGGGGTCACGGTCCATGCTCCGGGCAATAAAGGTAGCGTCAGCTCCCATCGCCAGGGCCAGAGGGTTAAAGGGATGGTCAATGCTTCCGTAGGGAGTTGACTTGGTCACCTTCTGCATTTCGGATGTAGGTGAATACTGGCCCTTGGTCAACCCATAGATCTGGTTGTTGAAGAGTAAAACATTCACATCAAAATTGCGGCGTAACAAGTGGATGGTATGGTTACCTCCGATACTCAGACTGTCGCCGTCACCGGTAACGATCCATACACTCAACTCCGGACGCGATGCTTTTAATCCACTGGCAATCGCGGTAGCGCGGCCATGGATCGAGTGCATCCCGTAGGTATTCATGTAATAGGGAAAACGCGAAGAACATCCGATCCCTGAAACGATGACGATATCTTCTTTCGGAATACCCAGAGAGGGCATCACTTTCTGTACCTGGGCAAGAATAGAATAGTCTCCACATCCGGGACACCAGCGCACTTCCTGATCGGTAGCAAAATCCTTGGCGGTCAAGGCTATTGGTTGGGCAGCTTCTGCAGACATTTGTTGGAATTATAATTTGACCTGAAAATTAACAAAATTCCGGGAGGAAGAAGATCGCAATTTGGCATAAAATGACCTGATTTTCGTCCTTGGATAACCAGACAAAATTCCTTATAAAACCTTAGAATCCAAAAAATAACATAAAAAAAACGCGTAAAAATACGCGGGGTCGGAGCGGTTTTACTTTATTTTAAAAAGAAGGTTACGATTCATGCAACAGCTAAGGGTAGCGGCCGTTATTTTTACATAGAAACACTTATCCTATCAAAACCAGACCATGAGCACGCAGTATTTTATAGGTCTACTTTCAACGATTGCATTGTTTGCCCCGGTATTCCTGTTGGCGTATTTCCGCTTGTACCGGTTTCGGGTATATCTGGCTCTTCTGATCTACTGTTTTATCGCTTTTGCCTATAGCTTGATGACGGAAGACATCATCAACCTGCCTACCCGGGTAGAAAACTTCATTGGCCTGGCCAATAACCTCGTTGATGTACCCCTGATGATGACCTTCCTGCTTCTTTTTGCCAAAACAACCAATCAGAGAAAATGGATGAAAAGGCTAACCCTGCTTTATATCCTGTTTGAGGTGGGTGTTTTGTTGTATATGCAGAAACTTACTGTGGATTCGATCGCTGTTTCCATGGCACCCGGATTGGCCCTCGTCCTTTTCTTTAGTTTTACCTTTTTCATACATCGCATTAAGATCGCCACCACCTATCAAAAGGCATACGGAAAAGCAATCCTGGCCTCAGCCATTCTCCTTGCTTATTCCTGCTTTACGATTATCTATATCATTCACTATTTACTCCAGGTAAAGGCCACAGAAGATACCTTTATGCTGTATTTTATCGTATCCATTCTTTACAATACCATTCTCGCTATAGGTCTTGTCACCGAAAACAAGCGGATACGAAAACTGGAAGAGGTACATACTACCCGCCGTGAACTTTCCGAAGTTTTTTCAGAGGACCGTAATGGAATAAAAAAGGCTGCCCCCAAAAAGGAGACAGCCGAGTATTGGAGATATAACTAATACGGTTAAAAACAATACCGCTTCTCTTCGATCATTTTATCAGCTATCCGTCTGCGTGCCGCTTTGGTATTGAAGGGCTCTGCTTTGGTAAAACGCTTTAACCCCATCAGGATCATCCGCAATTCATCGCCTTCGGCAAAACCATTGATGGCATCTTTCCCTGATTTGTTGACCTTGTCGGCCGCATCAAACAAATAGGTCCGCATGATATCCAGGTTCAATTGTTGCGCTTGCTCCCCATCTCTATCCACCAACTTCATTACACGCATCAGTACGCTTTCCGCATTATAGGTTTCAATGGCCATGTCCGCGATCGACATCAGGATCTCCTGCTCGCTCTCGATCTTCATCATCAATTTCTGTACGGCTGCGCCAGCAGTCATCAGGATCGCTTTCTTGAGGTTGGCAATGAGTTTCTTCTCGGCAGCAAAGGCTTCCTCTTCTCCAGAACCAAAATCAGGAATGCTCATCAGTTCTTTCTGAATCGACATCGCCGGCCCCATCAGGTCCAGGCGGCCCTGCATCGCACGTTTCAAGGTCATATCCAGGGTCAACAGGCGGTTGATCTCATTGGTACCTTCATAGATCCGGTTGATCCGGCTATCGCGGTAAGCGCGTGAAATATTATACTCCGCACTAAATCCGTTGCCGCCATGTACCTGTACCCCTTCATCCACCACATAATCCAATACCTCAGAGCCATTCACTTTCAACATGGCACACTCAATGGCATATTCTTCTGCTCCACCCAATAAAGCTTCGCTAAACGATTGCCCGGCCGCCAATAACTCATGTTCTTTTCTATCGATCATATCGGCCGTGCGATAAAGAGCGCTTTCACACGTGAAGATCCGGATCGCCATTTCAGCCAGCTTATGTTTGATGGCGCCAAAATTCGATATGGGTTGTTGGAACTGCTCGCGCGTAATGGCATAATTGACTGTTTCTGTCAGCGCTCTTTTGGCTCCTCCCAAAGCAGCCGCGCAAAGTTTCAACCGGCCAATGTTCAGGATGTTAAACGCGATCTTGTGCCCTTTGCCAATTTCTCCAAGCACATTCTCTGCAGGTACCTGGCAATCCTGGAAATACAATTGAACGGTGGACGATCCTTTGATCCCCATCTTATGTTCCTCCGGTCCCTGAGTGAACCCGGGTGTTCCTTTCTCTACAATAAAGCCGGTGAATTTGTCGCCATCTATCTTGGCAAAAACAGTAAATACATCGGCAAAACCCCCATTCGTGATCCAGCATTTCTGCCCGTTCAGGATATAGTGTTTTCCATCTGCACTCAGTTTAGCGCTGGTCTTGGCCCCCAATGCATCCGATCCGCTATTGGGTTCGGTTAGTCCATAAGCTCCGGCCCATTCCCCATTGATCAGTTTGGGAATATATTTTTTCTTCTGCTCTTCTGTTCCAAAATATAAAATAGGTAAAGTGCCAATACCCGTATGTGCGGCAATGGCTACGGAAAATGAATGTCCCGCCCCCAGATAATCATTGACAATGGTGGATGTGATGAAGTCCTTTCCCAACCCGCCATATTCCTCCGGAAAGGAAACAGACAACAATCCCTGCTCCCCGGCCTTTTGTACCAGCGAACGCATGAGACCGGGTTCGAGGCTATCAATGCGGTCCAGGTTGGGCATCACTTCCATGTCCAGGAACTGATTACACATGTCACGTATCATCTTCTGCTCCTCGGTAAACTCTTCCGGAATAAAAGTATCGGCAGACGAGGATGGTTTGATCAGCCATTCGGCGCCTTTAGGTACCCGTACCGTTGTGGTTTCTGTTGCCATAGACTAAATGTTATGCGTTTTTAAAAATGAATTATTTCAAATTGTCATACACGATCTGCAAAACCTCCTTACACACTTCGATCTTATCTGCAGGCACCGAGATCAACGCTTCATTCAGGGTCTCCTCCGCCATCTCCATCGTCTGTTCCTGCAATTTCTGCGCCTGTTTGGTTAAGTAAATAAGATTGATCCTTCGATCATGCGCCGAAGGCACACGTTTGACCAGATTTAACTTTTCAAGATTGTCTACCAACCGGGTGATACTGGGTTTGTCCCGATAGGTAGCATTGCACAACTCCTGTTGACTGATCCCATCCTGCTTCCATAAATGGTACAGAACACTCCATTGCTCTATCGTCAGGTTCAGGTCCGATCCATTGAATTTCTTCTGTAATCGCCGGGCTATTGCGGTAGAAGCTTTCCCCGTGATAAAACTGTAAAGCTCCCCCTTTTTAAATTGGTTGTTTGGCATATAGTTGTTTGTGCAACTAATTCAAAGTTAATATTTCTATCCGGTTTTCAAAATTTTTTCCTTCGTTTGTAGCCATGGTTCCGGGAAAAATAACATACAATCAATCGAAAATCGCCTACCAGCTTGGGGGACAAGGGCATCATTTCCTGCTTTGTTTTCATGGGTATGGAGAAAATGCCGGTTCCTTTAACTTTTTGGAAAAATACCTGGGCGATCAATTCAAGATTCTGGCCATTGATCTTCCTTTTCATGGGGAACCCGATTGGCAGGAACCTGACCTGGATCTGTCTGGTTGGAACCAGGCCCTTGAATCCGTGCTAAATGCTTGTGGATACCAGCCAGGGGACAAACTCTCCTTAATGGGATATAGCCTGGGTGGGCGTGTAGTGCTTCAATACTACCAGGATCATCCAAACCGTATCAACAAGATTGTTTTGTTAGCTCCGGATGGATTGAAAGTAAATTTCTGGTACTGGCTTTCTACCCAAACCATACTCGGAAACCGTCTTTTCAAATTCACCATGCGGCATCCTGGTATCTTTCTTAATTTTCTTCGGGGGCTGAACAGGTTTAATCTGATCAATTCCAGCATCTACAAATTTGTACACTACTATATCGGAAATCCGCAGGTACGAATCGATCTATATCGTCGCTGGACCACCTTGCGAAAAATCAAACCCGATCTGAAACGAATAGCGTTACAGGTAAAAAAAGAAGCTATTCCGGTTATTCTTGTCTATGGTCGTCATGACCGTATCATTCTTCCCAACCGGGGCTATCAGTTTCAGAAGGCGGTTGGACCAACCTGCTCACTGCACATCATCGAATCAGGTCATCAGGTCCTGCACGAAAAACATATCTCGGCACTGCTCCCCCTTTTGTTACCCTAAAGGCGATGGAGTAGATTTGCCGGTATGGTCATTCTCTATATTGGTGCCTCCTTCTTGTTTCTTGTGTATGCCGGACTGATCCTCTTTCTGCATGGCAAATGGAGAGCGGTACCTATATATAAAAATGATCAGGCGCCGGCTGCTGATATCCGGTTTTCGATTGTCATTCCAGCACGAAACGAAGAAACCAGAATAGGATTTGTATTGGATGCTTTGCGTAAACAGGACCTTGACACCTCCTTGTGGGAGGTCATTGTAGTAGATGATGATTCCACCGATCATACCACCCAGGTAGTGGGTCAATATGATCAGGTAAAATTGATCAGGCTTACGGGAAAAGATCAGAATTCCTATAAAAAAAGAGCCCTGACCGAAGGCATTGCACAGAGCCGGTATGAATGGATCCTCACCACTGATGCGGATTGCGTCCCTGGTCCTCATTGGCTAAGTACCCTCTCCCGTTTTATTTCCGACCGAAACCCACAGATGGTGGTCGCCCCGGTGCGTATGGCGCATGATTTTTCTTTACTCCAAATTTTTCAGGCCCTCGACTTCATGACCCTGCAAGGAATCACCGCAGGGGCGGTACATGGACGCTTTATGCATATGTGCAATGGCGCTAATCTGGCCTATAAAAAATCTGCTTTTCAAACCGTACAAGGGTTTAGCGGCATCGATCATATTGCCTCGGGTGATGACATGCTCCTGATGCAGAAAATCCAACTGGCATTCCCCGGTTCGGCGCATTATCTATTGGCCAACGAAGCTGTGGTGGCTACGCAGCCCGCCTATAGTTGGACGGAGTTTATTCAACAACGTATTCGCTGGGCGAGTAAAGCTACCTATTACCAACAGGCATCCCTCTTCCTTGTGTTATTGGCGGTCTATCTTTTCAATCTGGCCATTCCTGTTTTATGCTTCGTTTCCATTTTCCACCTATCTGCTTTATGGATGGCTTGTGCTTTATTGGGCTTAAAGATCCTGATCGAGTTCCCCTTTGTTGCTTCCGTGGCCCGCTTTTATCAGGATAGCGCTTTAATGAAGTACTTCCCCATTTTACAGCCGCTTCATATTTTGTACACCCTTATTGCCGGTTGGTTGGGGCAGTTTGGTCATTATTCATGGAAAGGGCGGCGGGTAAAATGAGGGGTATCGTTTAATAATATTTATCTTTCCTCCATGTCCTCCTCTGCCATATCACCTGGCCGTTCCATTTGGAAAAAGCTACGCCGTAATAAAGGTGCCGTAGGTGGTCTTCTTATCATCTCCGTGAGTGTCTTCATCGCCGTTTTTGCCTATTTCCTCGCACCTGATCCAAGTCCCTTTGCCAACCGCATGATCCTGGAGATCGGAGGGCAGTCACCCGGGTTCAGGCAAACTTTTCTCCGGATCAAAAAAGAAAAAGAGTTGAATAATTCAGGTTTTCTTTCCCGACTTCTCTATGGAAAAGAAGCCCCCTGGACCTATCTGCCCATCACCTCGCATGAATTGGCCGGTGATAGTATACGGGTGCAAAAACGCATTGATGAAACCCTGACGGAGACTCAGGTATATGCCTTAGGTGCATTGGCAACAAAACCAGTTGTAACCAAGAAATTCATGCTGGGCACCGATCAATATGGACGCGATAACCTGAGCCGGTTGATGGTGGGAACAAGAGTGAGTCTTGGTGTGGGACTGATCACCGTGTTGTTGTCCCTCAGCATCGGTGTAGTATTGGGAGCCATGGCCGGGTATTTCAGGGGACGAACAGATGATTTCATTATGTGGTTCATCAATGTGATCTGGAGTATTCCCACACTCTTGCTGGTCTTTGCCATCACATTGGTCTTGGGAAAAGGGTTCTGGCAGGTATTTGTCGCCATAGGTTTGACGATGTGGGTAAATGTGGCCCGGCTTGTGCGCGGACAAGTGATGGGAATTCGGGAGTTGGAATACATTGAAGCCACCCGCGTGATGGGGTATTCTCATGCACGCACTATTTTTCGGCATATCCTTCCCAATATCATTGGGCCGGTGCTGGTAATCGCCGCCTCCAATTTTGCCTCAGCCATTGTGATCGAGGCTGGATTAAGTTTTTTAGGTATTGGTGTACAACCTCCTCAGCCCAGTTGGGGATTGATGATAAAAGAAAACTACAATTTTATCATTACCCAAAATGCTTCATTGGCATTGGCACCAGGTGTAGCCATTATGCTGCTGGTACTTTCGTTTAATTTATTGGGAAATGCATTGAGGGATGCGGTGGACGTGAGAGAGGGGTAGAAAATAATATTTATTATTTCCTGGAGTATCGATACGACCCCGTCCACTTATTCGTGGCCTTTGTCTTCGAGGTTACCGTTACGGTCACTACACAAGTGGAAGCAACGGGTGTATTGGTGATAGTAAAATTTGATACGGTGGCACTGGTGCTAAGTACAGCCGGTGCATAGAAGTTGGTCGTAGCATTTTCCACTTTGGCAGTTACTTCAATGGTGACACCCTGGGGTGGCATGGCAGAGGTGATCGTTACAGAAAGTGGGAAATCGGGACCGAGAGCAGCTGCCTGATTGGATCCAACAGGCGGGTTTAATGTAACAACGAGGTTAGCTTCAGCTGGGGTAGGTGTTCCACCGCCGCCTCCCTTACTACATTTTCCGGCAACACCAAAGATGAGCACGATGGTGGCAAACAATAGGGCTGGAAATCTTCTCATGATCATTTTCATTAAAATAAGGTATGTAAGATAGGGAATTTTTTGGTTTCAGAGTAGTCCGGGGACGGTGGTCAGAGGTCCGGGGTCCGGGGTCCGAAGACCAGGGACCTCAGTCATAGCTCCAGACTCCCGACCCCGGACTCCGGACCCTACATCCAACATCCAACATCCATCATCCAACATCTAATATCCGTCACCCAGCATCCTTCATCCTCTCCCCCACCTGCACATTCCTGTTAAAACTCTCCTCCAACGCGATCAGTGTTTCTGTGCGCTCGATCCCTTTCACCTTTTGAAGTTGATAATGAAGTACCTGGCGAAAATGGTCAATATCCTTACACACCACTTCGGCAAACATGGAGTAGTTGCCAGTAGTGTAATTTAGTCTAACGATTTCTGGTATTTTACCCAGCTCTCGTGCAACATTATCATAGAGCGAACTCTTTTCCAGGAAGATCCCGATAAAGGCATTGACATCATATCCCAGGGCCTTGGTATCTACATGAAGCCTTGTACCTTTGACAATACCCATCTCCTGAAGCTTTTTGATACGGACATGGATCGTACCGCCCGAAACAAAGAGTTTTTTACCCAGATCGGCATAAGAAATCGATGCATCATCCATCATCTGGTTGATGATCTGCAGGTCCAGTTTGTCAAGATTCAATTTAGAGGCCATATTCGATATCTTTTTTGAACAATTTCCAACTAAATTAATTATTTATTAGATAATTTCAATAGTTTTTTATTTTTTATTGAAAAATTTGGAATGAATGGGGGTGTTTCTTTATTTTTGTTCTATCAAGTTCTTATCGAATACGATTATACTGTGGGGTGATGAAATTTTCGGCAGACATGCCCTCTCGTCTCGAGGGTGGGGACAACAGGATAAACCTTGCATAGAGCCGACCGTCAGGCCGACCAGGATTGACCACTAAATCTTTGTGCAAGAGCTAACTGCCTCGTGGAGGTTCGACTCCTCCCCCTACAGCAAGACCAAAATTTTAGGATTAAAGGATTGAGGGATTGATACCTGTAAGATATCAATCCCTCAATCCTTTAATCATTTAATATAGATATCAATCCTGGTTAATCTTGGTCAATCCCTCAATCCTGTTCAATCCAAAAATTCTGGCCAATCCTGATATATATTTGCGGATGGGTCACAAAAAACTCATTCGCTTCGAAGCGATTAAATCATTTTCCAACGTTCTTCAGTTCCCCCCTTCCATGCCCGGTCAATGGCCGGGGCATTTTGGTAATGCAAATCCCCTGACCCTGGAATTGGCCTGTGGAAAAGGCGAATATGCGCTGGGATTGGCCGCTTTGTACCCCAATCAGAACTTTATTGGCGTGGATATCAAGGGAAACCGAATCTATATAGGGGCGAAAAAAGCCCTTGACAAGGGGTTAAACAATGTCGCATTTCTGCGCACCGAGATCGATAAGATCCATACTTATTTTGCCCTGGGAGAGGTAGCTGGTATCTGGATCACCTTCCCCGACCCGCAATTGCGTACATCCAAAGCCAAAAAAAGGCTTACCCACCCTAAATTCCTGCGTCTCTATCAACAATTTCTTGTTCCCGGTGGTTTTATTCATCTTAAGACCGATAGCCCGGCCCTGTACGCATTTACAAAGACCGTGATCGAGCGATATGGATGTACCTTGTGGGTGGACAATCCAAATGTGTATGGCGAAGAAGACCCGGGACCGGAACTGTCTATTAAAACCTATTATGAATCACTCGATATCGCAGGTAGCCAACGTACCCATTACCTGAAATTCTCCCTGCCCGACCCATTGCCGGGCCCGGAGCAGGATAAATCATTACAGCAATACCTGAAAGAACATGAAGGAGCAACCGCTTAAAGAAGGGATTCATTATTACCGGAATGACGATGGCTTTATTGTCCTCACCGAACAATACCACCTGGAACAAGGCTATTGCTGTGGCATGGGCTGCTTGCATTGCCCCTATAGCTATGAAAGTGTTCCCGAACCGAGGAAAAGCGAATTGAGAAGTGAAAAGTCAGAAGACAGAAGCCAGAGACCTAAAGATCCCATGCCCTAAATGCCATGGTTTCATTTGCCGGATTTCCGGCCACGGACTTCCGACAAATCGCTTTCAAGCTCCATTGGATCCCAAAACAACGTACCAAAATCCACCACCTTATCATGCTTCACTTTCACACCTTCCTTCTTTAGCAATTCAGCCATTTTGCCCGGAGGGTCGAAATGCATTTTCCCGGTAAGCATTCCATTGCGATTTACTACCCGGTGAGCGGGAACCTTTGGTCGCACTTTGTGACAACCATTCATGGCCCAGCCTACCATTCGGGCGGAGGATTTCGCCCCCAGCGCCGCAGCAATAGCGCCATAAGAAGTTACCCTCCCCTTGGGAATCTGTCGGGCTACCTGATAAACAAGTGTAAAAAAATTTTCTTCTGTATCGCCGGAAGGGCGAATGGATTTGAGCGGCATGGAATGAAGATACGAACTGTCGGGTCTTTTTTGGACCTTACCGCAGAGAACACAAGAACGCAGAGTTACGCAGAGAATTTTACCGCGAAGGCGCTATGACACAAAGAATCGCCAAGAGCTGATAGCTAAATGCTAATGGCTAATAGCTTTCTCTGCGTAACTCTGCGTTCTTGTGTTCTCTGCGGTGAATCCCTCAATGGCACCCCACGGCTTCTGCCTGATGAAACACCGGGCTTACATAAGGAATCCCTAAACCCATGCCCCGAAGAATAAGCAAGGCCGCCATCACAAACAAAAAAACCGGTACCGCCTTCCGAAGTTTAACACGTATCTGCTGGTTCATATAACTCCCAAAGAAAACAGTAGCCAGCATTAAGGGTAAAGTACCCATACCAAAGAACACCATAAACAAGCCTCCCTTCCAGGCGTTCCCGGTTATAAAAGAGGAAGATATAGCGAGGTAAACAAGTCCGCAAGGCAGAAGACCATTCAACAAGCCGATGGAAAAAAGCGAACTGAATTTTTTTTGAGTAAACAATCTACCCATGGCCTGACGCAAAGCCAGAAAGGGTTTATTCAACGCGGAAAGAAAAGAAACAGAACTCGTGATCTTTTTTACCGGCAAAAAAAGATAAAGCAAGATGATCACACCAAACACGATCGACAAAGTTTGTAACCAGGTCACAGGCAGCAGAAACTGCCCCGCCAACCCCAATACCACACCCATGACTCCATAAGTAATTATCCGGCCTGAATTATAAACCAACCCGCCCAATAGCCGGTTCCCATCATTGGCATGTGACACCGGCAAGGCCAGGGCCAAAGGCCCGCACATGCCCACACAATGGAGACTTCCTACAAGACCCATCAGGAACGCCGCAGATATGGTTTCGAGAATGGACAAAATTTGTTTTGATAACTGAACAATAGCTAAGAGCAATAAGCTGTTAGCTAGTAGTTTAAAAGAACACTTTTTCCTCTTTATAATACTCCACCCCATCACTCACCCAACTCAACTTCAATTCATACAATCCTGATGGGGTGCCGGGAATGATCCACTCAAAAGCAAGGTCCTTACTATCGATCGGCCGGCGGATATCCTTACGGGCATCCGATGGGCAATAGAGATAGGCATCCCCTTTAATGGCCTTATTATTAAAATCAACGGGGAATTCCACACGAATTTTTGTCTTGCTATTTTCAATACGTACCGGCCCAGATAACCTGGCTGTATTTGCTTTACGATCAATGACCTCCTGGTATTTGAGCTCAGCCTCATAATAGTTCTTGGTCACCAGGTCGTAGTTTTCTTTGCTGGCCTTAAAGACCAGGAAAAGTATCCCGGCAACAAAGCTGAGATAAAGAAAGAGAATTTTGTAACCCCAACTGATTCGCATGGTGTTTCGTTTTTTATGTGACTGGATCAAAAACCAGGACCCAGAAATGTCGTATTCACTGTCTTAATTTTTTTATCCCCTTCATATACCCCCAGCGTAATCGGTGTCTTTCGACGCGTGATCAAACTCCGGTCGATCTTGACAAAGAAGGGTGTTTGGAAATAGGATTCTTTTGGTACCACCAGATTATTCCCCACCACGGTGATCTCCCCTTTGATATTCTCCAGTTTAAGTGTCATTGGGATATCCTTATGGGTCTTATTCGCCAGCTTGATGTTATAGATATTACTGATACGGCCATCCTGATCACGGGTAAACATTTGTCCGGCTGTACGCAAAATTCGCGCATCCACATCATCCCGGGTAATGATCAGAATAGATAAAACAGAGATTAATACCAGAAGTACTGTAGAGTACCCGGCAATCCTCCAGTTGAACTTGGTCTTTCGGCTATGCGCAATATTCTCTTCCGATTCATACCGGATCAGCCCGGTCGGCTTGTTCACTTTCACCATGATCTCATCACAGGCATCAATACAAGCTGTGCAGTTCACGCATTCAAGCTGCGTGCCGTTTCGAATATCTATACCCGTGGGGCAAACGCGTACACAGGCAGCACAATCAATACAATCGCCTTTGGGTGCCAATTCAGCTTCGGTCTTCTTCACTTTACCTCTTGGTTCGCCCCGAACATAATCATACGCAACTACAATGGATTTTTTATCCAACAAAACGCCCTGTAATCGGCCATAGGGGCAAACGACGATACAGGCTTGCTCACGAAACCAATAATAAACAAAGAAGAAAACACTGGTAAAGCCCAATAAGGAAATAAAGGTTCCCATATTAGCGGCAACCCCTTCTTTTACCATAGCCAGCACACTATCCATACCAATCAGGTAGGCCAGGAAAAAATTAGCGATGATAAAGGAAATGGCAAAGAAGACGATCATTTTGGTCACCCGCTTCCGGATCTTGTATCCGTTCCAGGGCATTTCTTTCAACTTCCGTTGTTCGGCCGAATCACCATCCAGCCAATATTCGATCTTACGGAAAACCATTTCCATAAAAATGGTCTGCGGGCAGGCCCATCCACAAAACACCCGGCCAAATACCACGGTGAAGAGGATGATAAAGACCATAAAGGTGAGCAGGCCAATAGCAAAAATGAAAAAATCCTGTGGCCAGAAAACCTGTCCAAAGAAAATGAACTTACGCTCCAGCACATTGAACATGAAAAAGGGCTGCCCATCCACCTTGATAAAGGGCAGGGTGAAAAACACAACCAGGTAAACAACAGAGGCAATGGTACGCCAGTTGTAAAGTTTACCTTTGGGTTTTTTAGGAAGGATATAATTTCGCTTCCCTTCTTTGTCAATCGTTGCTACTGAATCTCTGAATGACTGATCGAGTAATTCCTTTTTACTCGCGGCATCATTATCAAAATGACTTTCAGCGCCTGGGGTTTTCGTTTCGTCGGAATTATTCATTTCACTTTTCATTTACTCAAGGTAAACGAACCCCGTAAGGAGTTCGGTTACCTTGGTCACATTGCACACCTTTTATTTACCGGCGGCTGTATCCTTCGGCGCCATATTGGTGGTATCAGCAGCAGGGGCTCCTTCCGTAAAGAGATTTCCCTGGGGTGCTTTTCCATTGGCAACGGTTGTACCTACCAGTGATCTTACATAACTGGAGAGGTTCTTAATATCTGCCGGTGAAAATGCTTTTTCCCAAGACTGCATTCCTTTTTCAGGAACACCATACTTGATGGTTTTAAAAATATCATTGATCGTACCACCATGCAGCCAATAATTATCGGTCAGGTTTGGTCCAACACCACCCTCTCCGTTTTGCCCATGGCAAACAGAACAGGTTTGTAAATATTTGGTCTTACCGGTAGCGATACCTGTTGCATCAGCAAGCGTAACGGTTTTTTCATCCACCTGCTCACCTGCTTTGGCCCGGAAGGCTTCTGCTTGTTTGGCGGCATAGGCCAGTTCGGCATTGTATTCCTGTATGGGATCAGGTCCTGTTTTCCATACATGAAAACGCAGGATATAGAACACCGCCAGGATCAGGGTGATATAAAAACCCCACTTCCACCAGGGTGGCAGGGCATTGTCCAGTTCTTTGATGCCGTCATAGTCATGATCCAGCATCACATCGGCTTCTCTCTCTACGGGCACGGCGCGGGTAAAGAATTTCTTATCCAGCATATTCCAGAAGGAGGTAATACCACTGGGTTGTTTCACATAACTACCGCCTTTCTTTACTTCGCGCATCACTTTGCTCATGCTGTTCATGATCACAGCCATGACCAACAATATGAACAAGAGTAATCCGATGATGATCAGGAGGAAGGTATCATTGGATATACTGGCCGTGCTTGTTGCCGGGGCCGTATCCTGTGCCCATCCAAAGTTGCTGAACCCGGTGAGGGCAGCTATCGTAAAAAGCAGTTTTTTATTTCTGATAATCTGTCTCATCCTTAAGCATGTTTAAGATTTTGGAAAGGGTTTTTTTTATCTGTTGCCCCGTCATCATCCAGTGGGAGGTTACTTACCTCGTCCACATATTTCTTATCCATTTTCTTTACATAGTAAAGAACGGCGATAAAGAAAAGGACAAAGATCAAGAGGGATATCATGGGATAGATCTCTATCCCGCTGATGGTTTCTGCATATTGCCTGATGTATTTCAGCATGCTCTTGTTTTTATTGGTTTCCGGTTACTTTTCCTTTTTCAATATCGGTTCCGAGGCGTTGCAAATAAGCGATCATGGCAATGATCTCGCGATTGGCAGGAACATTCACACTGTCTTTGGCCAGGTTACCGGCGATCCGGTTGGCTTGCTCCATCAACTCCTTGTTCGCGATTTGATCATATCCTTTCTCATACGGCACACCCAGGGTTTGCATGGCCCTGATCTTGGCGGGTGTAGTAGAGGTATCCAGGTTCTTGTCGATCATGAAAGAATAGCTGGGCATGATGGAACCAGGGCTGATCGCTTGTGGATCATCCATATGGTTGAAATGCCAGAGATCGGATTTCTTATTGTTCCCTGTTCCTTCTCGTTGCAGATCGGGGCCTGTCCGTTTGGAACCCCATTGGAAGGGGTGGTCATATACAAACTCACCGGCTTTGGAATATTCACCATACCGTTCGGTTTCGGAGCGGAAAGGCCTGATCATTTGCGAGTGACAGAGATAGCATCCTTCCCTCACATAGATATCACGTCCTTGTAACTCAAGTGGGGTATAGGGTTTTACACTCGCAATCGTAGGAATATTGGATTTCACCAGGAAGGTGGGCACCATTTCTACAATACCTCCGATCAGGATAACGACCAGCGAGAGCACGAGGAATTGTACAGGCTTGCGCTCGATCCAACGGTGCCAGTGTTCACTTCCATGTTTGTGATAAACTTTTTCCAGTGCAGGCGCTTCGGCTTCTTCATTGGCTACCAGCTTACCTTGTTTGATGGTCATGAACAGGTTGTACATCATGATGATCGCACCAGCCAGGAAGAGGGCACCACCAAAACCACGGGTAGCGAGGAAGGGTTTCAGGTAAGTAACAGTTTCCAGGAATTGATATTTCAACTGACCTGTTTCAGTGAACTGTTTCCATATGGATGCCTGTGTGAAACCGGCCCAATACATGGGTACCGCATAAAACAGGATACCCAGTGTGCCGATCCAGAAGTGAATATTGGCCAGGCGTTTTGAGTACAGTTGTGTATTGAAAATACGGGGGATCAACCAGTAGAGGATACCAAAGGTCAACATACCGTTCCATCCCAAACCACCAACGTGCACGTGGGCAATGGTCCAGTCGGTAAAGTGGCTGATGGCATTGATCGTCTTCAGCGACAGCATCGGTCCTTCAAACGTGGACATACCATAAGCGGTCACCGCCACGACCATGAATTTCAGGATCACATCTTCCCTTACTTTATCCCAGGCTCCACGCAGCGTAAGCAAACCATTGATCATACCACCCCAGCTTGGGAAAATGAGGGTAAAGGAGAATACGATACCGAGTGACTGTGCCCAGTTAGGCAAAGAAGTATATAACAAGTGGTGAGGGCCCGCCCAGATATAAATGAAGATGAGCGCCCAGAAGTGAATAATGGAAAGACGATAGGAGAATACCGGGCGATTGGCCGCCTTAGGCATAAAGTAGTACATCAGTCCGAGATAAGGTGTGGTCAGGAAGAAGGCCACCGCATTGTGACCATACCACCATTGTACCAGCGCGTCTTGCACACCAGCATACCAGGAATAACTTTTGAAAAGACTGATGGGTAACTCAAAAGAGTTCACAATATGAAGTACAGCAACTGTAACAAAGGTGGCTATATAGAACCATATGGCTACATAAAGGTGTCGTTCGCGGCGCTTCAGGATGGTAGCAAACATGTTCCATCCAAATACAACCCAGATAATGGCGATCGCAATATCAATGGGCCATTCCAGTTCTGCATACTCTTTACTGGTGGTAATACCCAACGGCAGCGTAATAGCCGCTGCAACAATGATCAATTGCCATCCCCAAAAGTGGATCTTACCCAGCAGATCGCTGGCCATTCTTGTTTTAAGCAATCGCTGTAGCGAATAATAAACACCCATGAAAATACCATTCCCCACAAACGCGAAGATCACCGCATTGGTGTGGAGAGGTCTCAGGCGACCAAAGTTGAAGTAGGGTTGAAGGTTCAGTTCTTTGGGAAATACCAACTGAAAGGCCACCCAGAGACCGACCAACATACCTACAACACCCCAAATAATAGTGGCAATCGCGAAATTGCGCACTATCTTATTGTCGTAACTAAACTTTTCCAGTTGCATGTATGATTGTTTTGGTTTTTTAAACTTTTTCTTCTTTTACAGCGGGAGGATCATCAAACAGCATACGTACCGAAGGGGTATAGTCATCATCAAACTGACCTCTTTTCACCGATAGGATAAAGGCAAAAAGAAAAATCCCTGCGACGATGATACTCAATGCGATAAGGATGACTAACACGCTCATTTTTATTCAATTGGACACAAATGTATTTTGATACCTACAGGGGGCTTATGACAATTATCAGACAATTCTATGAGGATGGTCAGTTACCCAGGGTTTTACGCGCGACGATGGAGCTGGCTATTCCGGCAATGGCTACGATCGTGATGGTACTGACCGGCATCAGGATGGCGGCGATAAGTGGTGAAAGATTGGCCGATATCGCAAAACTGAGCCCCACGAAATTGTACAGGATGGACACCACGAACCCGATCGTTACGATTCCTTTGCCTGAACGGGCATAACGGACAAAGCCATCCATTTTGTTGATCTCGCTGCTGTCCAGAATCGCATCCGAAGCAGGGGTGAATTGGCTGCTGTTCTCGGTTACGGCAATTCCCACATCACTCTGTTTTAAGGCTCCGGCATCATTAAGGCCATCCCCCAACATCATCACTTTTCGTTTACGGGATTGAAGGGTCTTTATATACTCCAGTTTATTTTGCGGGGATTGGTTGAATACCAGCGAGGCATTTTTCCCAAAAATTTGCTGAAGGTTCTCCTTTTCTGCATCGTTATCCCCCGATAGGACATGCAGGTCAAAGCCTTGTGACTCAAACCAGGAAGCCATATTATCAACTCCCGGTCGATAGCGGTTATGGATGCTATAGGCGCCAAGCACTTCGTTATTGATGGATACCCAGACCTCACTGGTCCCTTGTTCGGCCACTTTTTCCATCCCCCGTACAAAAGAGGAGGAACCCAATCGAATCACATTTTCGCCAACACGTCCCTCAACCCCTTTTCCCGCCAATTCCTTAAAGTCTGAAATGGTCATGGGTTCAGTACCTGCCTCTAAGAGGTGGTTGGCTAAAAGCCGGCTCAGTGGGTGGGCCGATTGTTTGGCGAGTGAATAAATGGCCCTTTCTTGTTGCGTATCGGGATTGTTTCCCAGAAATTCGATACGTGCCTGTTGCGTATGTGTGAGAGTCCCGGTTTTATCAAATACAACCGTATCAATTCTGGCGATCGACTCGATCACCGAAGCATTTTTCAGGTAGAGTTTGTTTCGGCCAAAATGACGTAACATATTCCCGAAAGTGAATGTGGCCGAGAGGAGCAGCGAACAGGGGCAAGCCACGATCAGCGCTGCCGTTACCGCCGGCAGGATCTTCGAGGTATCCACCACCGCCCAATAAATAGCCCCTATGGCGGCTACGGTGAAAAGTGTCCACGTAAAATACCGGCTCCATGGGTGGACAAATGATTTCTCTACATGCTTCGCGCCGTTGAATACGTCGTTGTTGTTCCATAGCTGTGTGATATAACTCTGTGTAACCGGATTGACGACTTCGATCAGGATAGATCCGCCTGATTGGGTGGCCCCGGCATAAATCAGTTCACCCCGGTGTTTAATAGATAGATTATTCTCTCCGGAAACAAAACTATAATCGATACTGGCTTCCCCGTCCAGCAAAATGCCATCGGCGGGAACCATCTCGTTGTGCCGGACTATGACCTTGTCTCCTTTCTTCAGCTCACTGATGGTGACAGGCGTTTCCACCCCGTCTTTAACCAGGGTAACACCAAGAGGGAAATAGGATTTATAATCACGGTCAAAGGAAAAAGAATCATAGGTCTTGTCCTGGAACCATCGCCCAATCAACATGAACAATACGACCCCGGTCATGGAATCAAGATAACCCGCGCCGGTGCCTGAAAGGATCTCATAGACGCTTCGCGAAAAAGTGACCAGGATGGCCAGGGCAATGGGGGCATCTATATTGAGCCATTTTTGGCGCAGCCCTTTATAAGCCGAAACAAAGAATTCAGAGGCGCTGTAAAAAAATACAGGTAACGCCAGCAGAAGGTTTAGGTAGCTAAATATGCGGACCAGATAGGTTTCACTGATATGCCCCGAAGAAAAATACTCCGGAAAACTCAGCATCATGATATTGCTAAAGCTAAAACCCGCTACACCGATACGGTAGATCTTTTGCCGGTTGACTTTCTTTGTACGTTTCTTTTCATTGTCATCAAAACTGATATACGGTTCGTACCCCACAAAAGCCAGTAGTTCCACTACTTTTCGCAGGGAAGTAACGGAGGTATCAAAGGCAATGAATATTTCTTTTCGTTGAAAATTGGTTTTGGAATGAAGCACCCCCGGTTGAATCGCATGAAGATTTTCCAGTAACCAGATACAGGAGGCGCAGTGCATCTGAGGCAGGTAAAAATTCACCTGACTTTGTTTCCCATCGGTAAAACGAAGCAGTTTCTTTTGAATGTCCGGATTGTCGAGATAAGCGAATTTGTCTGAGCTGTATTTCCCTTTCACCTTGATACCCGGGGTATTGCTCAGGTCATAGTAGTTACACAGGCCATTTTCCTGGAGGAGTTCAAACACAAATTTGCACCCTTCACAACAGAAATACTTGTCTTCTATGGCAATGGAATGATCACACTTTTCGCCACAATGGTAGCAATGGGTGGTTTCCTTCGTGCCTGGTTTTTTGGGCGCTATAGGAGGTAAAGGAGGGGCTATCGTTTCAATCGTTTCCATAAAAATACGCCGGTATCCGGCAATGAACAAAGATTGCCGGAAAAGGGGAGCAGGGGAATGAGGGGGGTCAGCTAAAAACCTGAGAAAGGTCAGGCACCTTCGTGTAAACTCCTGTCTGACTTCGTATTTCCGCCCTTGTCAGGTATTTCGGCTGAAAGTACTTTTGATTAAACTTGATCCGATGAAGTCGCGAACCGTGAAAAAACTCTATGATTCCCTTGACCAAAAGCTGGGGCCTGAAACCACAGAAACCCTGGTTGCTTTTATCGATGAAAAAATAGTTACCGAAATGGATAACCGAATTTCACTCTTAGTAACCAAAAAGGACTTGTGGGAGGCCGATACGGCTTCGCGGGAACGAGATAATGAGCTGGCCATCAGGATGGAAAAAGGATTTACCGATATAGAAAAGAGGTTTGCGGGTATTGATAGCAGGTTTACTAGTATTGATACTAAGTTTGCTGATATCGAAAGAAGGTTTACTAGTATTGATAATAAGTTTGCTGATATCGAAAGGAGGTTTACTAGTATTGATAATAAGTTTACCGATATTGAAAGGAGGTTTACCGGAATAGAAGGGAAATTTGGAAATATATACAAATGGATGTTTGTATGCTGGATCACTCAAATACTGGCGCTCTTCGGTTTCCTGAAGTATTTCCTTCCGTAGTAAGTATCAATAATAGGGACTGATCATCCAATAGACTACCACACCCGTCACCGCCACATAAAACCACACAGGCCAGGTGATCCGCGCCGTTTTCTTGTGACGAACATACTCTCCGGTAAGGCCATAATAGGCAGTATAGAGTATAAAGGGAAGGATGATACCCGCCAAAGGGATATGCGTAAATAAGATCAAATAATAAATCGTCTTTGAAAAACCTTCCCCGCCAAACTTGGTCTCCCCGGCAAAAAGGTGATGCGCGATATAACTGACCAAAAACAACATCGACAATACCATGGCTGCCAACATCAATCGCTTATGCAATAAGTAATTTTTCCCTTTGATCGCAAACAGGGCCGCGAGCAGGAGAATCGCCACACAGGTATTGATCACCGCATTGGCCTTGGCAAAAATATGTACATCAAAACCAAGGTCTACATCCAAACTAATACGGCCTAAAGCCACTACAGCCAAAAATACAATCAGCGAAAAACTAAGAATTAGGAATCTGGCCTTCTTGTCATTCTTTTTCCAAACAGCAGGTAACATCAATTTTGGTTTTTGGTTTTACGTAAAACAAGCAGAAATAGTCCCAGTCCCACCAGGGCTAAAAGAAAAACAACGGCGATCAATTCTAGTTTACCAGAAAAGAAACTTTTCTTATTCCGGTTCTTCTCCAGGCTTAGAAAAATAATATCATTGGATAACCGGGCCAGGCTAACACTATCCAACCCATTGTAGTATCCCCTTATGACACGATCACCGTCAATTAATACAAATTTATCCGTATGAATGAAATTAGTATCGACACCTTCGCCATCCACGGCTATCAGTTTCATTTCATTGAGCGAAAGATCATAGATCTGCTTCCGGTCCCCGGTCAATAACCACCACATCTCCGGGTTGATCTGAAACCGGTCAGCCCATTTCTTTAATTGCTCTACGGAATCACGCTCCGGGTCAATACTAAAAGAAATAAAATGAATAAAATCAGGTGTAGTATTACCTACCCGCTGCGCTTTCTTGATCGAGGTTTGCAATTTGCGCATATTGGCCGTCATCCCGGGACAGATCGTTGGACAATGGGTAAAGAAAAAATCGGCAACGATGATCTTATTGAGCGTATCCCCATTTTTTACATACTTCAGGTCGCTCATCGACACTTTCTGCCCCAATTGATTGGTAAAGGTAAAATCCGGGACCCGGTGCCAGGTGGTGTCACTATACAATTTACCCCTTACCGTATCCACTTCGGTGGAATCACTAAAGAACCGACGGGGCATCTGCACCGCTTCCGAACTAAACTGTTTCACGACAAAATAACAGATCAGCGGAATGATGAGTGCCAGTAAAAGAGCCAGAAATGCTTTCTTGTTCACAGGAGAATATTTTTATAAAAAAACCACTGCCGGGGCAGTGGTCTTATAGTCATTAAATTCGTTCACGCTGTACCCCCGGACCATCAATGTTTGCCGCTCTTGTGTTCTACGGACGTCCGCTCCTTGAAGTGCGGGTCATACTTGTTCCGCAGGTTCTTGTAGGAATTGCCATCAATCAAAAACGCCGCAATGAACCAGATAAAGAGCAATAAGGGTACTACGATCGTCATGATCATATTCCGGATCTCATCACCCAGGTGCATGAATATCGATACGATATAATAAGCTTTAGCCAGTGTCAGGATACAAACAAGGCCTTTGAACATCAGGACCAACAGTTCACTGGGATTTTCCCCTTTGTGAATGTTATAGATCGCCAAACCGATAGCCAGTTCAATGATCGTGATCACGGACAAGAGGATCGTCGTCTTTCTGATCAGCTTCTTGAACTCCGCATCATCTGTATGATGCTGGAATGTGATCTCTGGGGAAATGGTATTGTGCTCCATGGGAAAATAGTATTAATTAAGTTTTTTTGTGGGTTTAGATCAGATAGAAACAAAGGAATACAAATACCCATACCAGGTCTACAAAGTGCCAGTACAACCCGGCTTTCTCGATCATCAGATAATGACCACGACGGGCAAATACATCCTTTTGTGTCATGATCAACATGATGATATTGATAATGACCCCGGAGAATACGTGAAAACCATGGAAACCTGTGATACCAAAGAAATATCCACCAAAGGCCACGGGGCCTGTTTCGCGTACATGCAATTCGGCGGTATTGACCATGGCCAGCAATTGATCTTTAGGCATGGCCACCAATTGCTCAATCGAGCGGGTAGCGTCATGCTCATGTACCAGTCGAGCCAATACCTGAGGAGTTGAATTCTTCAATGCATCTGTTACAGCAGCACCATCCACCAGGGGACCCCAGGGGTTGACACTGGTGGTTTGAGGAAGCAGTTCAATATGACTACCTACGAGCGTAGCATGCTCGCCGGTCAGCAGGTGGGTCCATTCCCAAGCCTGACATCCAAGGAACGCAAGTCCTCCCACAATGGTCCAGAACAACCATTTGACCACTCCTTTCTTATCATTATTATGTCCCGCATGCACGGCCAACACCATGGTCACCGAACTGATGATCAGGATAAAGGTCATTACACTCACAAAGGCCAGGGGCAGGTTGGCATGACCAGCACCGGGAAAGGCATTGAACACTACGTTAGGGTCGGGCCAGAAGTTTTGTGAAAAGCGGACCGTACCATAAGAGATCAGGAAGGCGCCAAAAGTGAAGGCATCACTCATAAGAAAATACCACATCATGAGTTTGCCATACTCCAGGTTGAATGGGCTCTTACCCCCACTCCACCACTTGGTTTGATGCGCCGTTACTGTAGAAGCCATGTCGTCGTTTTAGGTTTAAATATTAACTATATGCTTACCCTATCCAGGTAAAGAACACCAACAGGTAGATCCAAAGCAGGTCAACAAAATGCCAATAGGTTGCTGCTACTTCCACCGGGGTGTTGCTATAATTTCTTGATCTTCCAAAAAAGGCCTTGATGAACATGACCAACAGGGCAATCACCCCGCCGATTACGTGAACGGCATGCAATCCGGCGATCACATACAGGAACTGCCCTGCACCTGATGCACCTTTGAATTGTACGCCGCTATCCCATAATTGCTGGAACCCGATCCACTGAAGGGCCACAAATAAAGCCCCCAGTATAAAGGTTACCGCAATCAGGATCCGGTACTTGCTCATCTCCCTTTGCTTAAAAGAACGTAATGCCATCTGCACCGTCAGACTGCTCACCAATATCGCCGCAGTAGAGTACCAAAATACGGTGGGAAGTACGATCTCCCGCCATCCTGCCTGGCTACTCTTGACAATATAGGCACTTGTCAAACCGGCAAACATCATAATGATACTACCGATGGCCACCCACAAGATAAACTTACTGGGGTGCATTTTCTTTTGTTCTACAGTACTCACTATATCCATCTCGCTTTTAAATTTTACACAATTTCAACTACACTTTATCGATCAACCAGGCCAGTAAAACCACTGGCAGGTAGATATAACTTCCAAACATAACTCTCCGGGCGGCTTTGGCTTCCATTTCCCGGTATAAACGAACCGATTGCCAAAGCATAAACAGGTTGGCTACCGTTACAATGATCGCGCTCACCCAGCCTGTCATCCCCGTCAGGTAAGGCGCAAAGCCTATCGGAAACAACAACAGGGAATAAAGGATCGATTGCAATGCCGTGTATCGGGTGGGATCCTTTTCTCCTGGTAATAACCGAAAACCGGCAGCGGCATAATCCTTGTGTGCCAGCCAGGCAATCGCCCAGAAATGGGGAAACTGCCATAAGAACTGAAAGGCAAAAAGTATCCAGCCTCCCGCAGATAACTGATCATCCCCGGCGGCCCAGCCAATCAAACAAGGCAAAGCGCCAGGTACCGCTCCCACGATCACCGAAATGGCATTTACTTTCTTTAACGGCGTATAGATAAAAGCATACAGAAACCAACTAAATGCCGCTATCGCCGCCGAAACACCATTGAAGAACCAGGCCAGCAGGAATACACCCGCCACCCCGGTAATGATCGAGAAAGCCCAGCCTTCGGTTACGCTCATTCGCCTCGCAGCCACAGGTCGGGATGCAGTTCGTTTCATCAATGCATCCGTATCCCGCTCCACTACCTGATTCACCGCATTGGCGCTTCCAGTCACCAACATACCTGCTATAAATAAAAGCAGGATACTGATCCAGTCATAAGCCACCACTTTGGGTGCCAACAGATAGCTGATCACAGCGGAAAAAACCACCATGATGCTAAGGGACATTTTTATAAGCTTGCCATAATCCCTGATCTTCCCGGAAATTGTAAAAGAACTCGCTTGGCCCTTGTTGTTTTCCTCTCCCATCAAAATCTTATCTTCTTTCAGGGCCTTATTTTTTTAATGTTTACTCTCATTTTCGCCAACAGGAACTGTTTGGGGGATGAACTCTACGCCATCCTTACCATAATCATAGGCCCAACGATGTACTTCAGGAATCTCACCTTCCCAGTTACCATGACCCGGGTTGATCGGTGTGGTCCACTCCAGTGTATTGGCACCCCAGGGATTCTGCGTACGCACTTTCCGGCCTTTGAATATGGAATAAAAGAAATTGAATATGAACATCAATTGCACGGCAAATACAACAATGGAAGCCACCGTGATCATCTTATCCAGATCGCCGAACTGGTTAAAAGAGTTCCAGGCGGATTTTTCCAGATAACGACGGGGTACCCCGGCCAATCCCTGATAGTGCATGGGCCAGAAGATCAGGTAAGCGCAAATAAAAGTGACCCAGAAATGGATATACCCAAGGGTATTGTTCAAATAACGACCAAACATTTTCGGGAACCAGTGGTACACACCGGCAAACATACCAAAGAAGGAAGCCACACCCATTACAATATGGAAGTGAGCCACCACAAACATGGTATCATGCAGGTGAATATCAATGGTGGAGTTACCCAGGAAGATACCGGTCAAACCACCGGAGATGAACAGGCTTACAAAACCAATGGCAAACAGGGTAGCCGGTGTAAACCGGATATTTCCCCGCCATAAAGTGGTAAGCCAGTTAAATACCTTGATGGCCGATGGCACCGCGATCAATAGCGTTAGCAATACGAAGAAGGCACCCAGGAAGGGGTTCAATCCCGTAACAAACATATGGTGTGCCCATACCAGGAAGGCGAGGATCGCGATAGCGAACAGAGATCCCACCATCGCCATGTATCCAAAGATCGGTTTGCGTGAGTTCACACTCAGGATCTCTGATACCATACCCATCGCGGGCAAGAGGATGATATACACTTCGGGGTGTCCAAGGAACCAGAACAAGTGCTGGTAAAGGATGGCGCTACCTCCTTCATTTGAAAGGATCTCACCATTCACCACGATATCACTCAGGTAAAAGCTTGTACCCAGGTTACGGTCGAACAGGAGCAGGATGGCTCCGGACAACAATACCGGGAAAGACAATACGCCCAATACCGCGGTAAAGAACATGGCCCACATGGTCAGCGGCATACGCGTCATACTCATACCCTTGGTACGCATGTTCAATACGGTAGAAATATAGTTCAGGCCTCCGAGGAGGGAAGAAACAATAAACAAGGCCATACTCACCAACCACAGATCTGCTCCCAGCTTGGAGCCCAATCCCGCTTGCGGCACAGCACTCAACGGTGGGTACATGGTCCATCCTCCACTGGCGGGACCAGTTTCAATAAACAAAGATCCGATCATAACCAGACTGGCCAGGAAGAAGAACCAGTAAGAAAGCATGTTCAGGAAGGGAGAAGCCATATCACGCGCACCGATCTGCAGGGGAATAAGCAGGTTGGCAAAAGTGCCACTCAATCCCGCCGTCAATACAAAGAATACAAGTACGGTACCGTGCATGGTCACCAGCGCATAATAGAATTCAGGCAGGATCTTTCCCCCTTGTGCCCATTTACCAAAGAAGGTTTCCAGGATCGGAAAACTTTGGTCAGGATAACCAAGTTGCAAGCGAAACAGCACGGAAAATAATCCACCAATGATGGCCCATACCATCCCTGTGATCAGGAACTGACGGGCGATCATCTTGTGATCCATGCTGAAGATATACTTGCTGACAAAGGTTTCATGATGGTGATGATGACCGTCATGACCATTGTGGTGTTCTGTCACTGCATGTGCATGCATACTTGCTTCAGTACTCATAATCGTTGTTTAATCGTCGTATTTAAACGCGTGATCAGTTTTCTATTAATATCAAGGGTGCAAAGCGGAAGCCAATACTTTGGTTGTATCGGCTGCCGGGGCCTCCGGTTTTTTAATGCTTGGGTCCTTATCAGGATGGGCTACGAGGTACTGGGGTTTCATCCCGGCCATGTAGCGGTCAAACTCTTCTTGTGACTCTACGACAATCGTGCCCCGCATGCTATAGTGACCGCGGCCACACATCTGGTCACAAGAGATCTCGTACACAAAATTCTCACCATATTTTTCTTTCATCTGCTTGGTCGTAAACTTGGGAGTAAACCACATCGTAGTGGGTGTACCCGGTACGGCGTCCATCTTCATCCGGAAATGGACCAGTCCCACATCATGGATTACATCCTTGGCGGTGATCACCATTTTCACCGGCTTACCTACGACCAGGTGCAATTCCTGGGTGGCATATACATCATCATGATTGGCTTTATCTTCCCAAAGCTGACCGAGCGGGTTATTGTTGGCTTCGTTTGTTTCCTTATAATAACGTTTACCCAATTCGCCATCTTTTCCTGGATAACGGAATTCCCAACCAAACTGCTTTCCAGTCACTTCCACCACCATCGCGTCTTTAGGCGCTTCGCCGGTGATACCAAACCAGTAATATATACCAAAGCCCACCAATACAGTCAACGCAATGGCTGGGATAACGGTCCAGATCAACTCCAGTTTATTATCATGCGGGAAATAGTAAGGCGTACGTTTATCAGACTCCTGGTATTTATAAGCAAACCAGAAAAGTAATACCTGGGTCAGCACAAAAACAACAAAGGTCAGCGCCAGGGTGATATAAAGCATGGTATCGATCTTGTCCCCGTGGTTCGAAGCCGCTTCACCAAGGATGGTGCCTTTCAGTTTTTCATTACAATAATATACCCCGAACAGGCCGACGATCAGGAACGCCAGCATCAGGAAGCCATTGACCTTATTGCTTTGTTTACGGGCATTCTCTTCTCCACGCATTACCGACACATATTCACTGGCCTTCGCGATCTGGAAGGTGATCAGGAACCCGAGAACAAGAATGGCTATGACAAAGAAAGTTGACATAATCGTTGATTTCTATATACGTTTTACAAATATCGTCGTCTAAAAGCTTGCTTATGTGTGATGTATAACACTCTCCTTGAAAAAGGGGTGGTTCTTTGCCACAAGCGGCGCTTTTGCCAGGGCCCGGGCGGTCAGGAACATGATCAGTCCGACAAACCCAAGCGCAATCCCCAGATCATATAACATCATTGGAACATGATCGTTCGAAATAGCCGGATGAACCATTTGGAAAAAATCCAGCCAGTGACCGAATATGATCAAAACGGCCATAAAGGTCACAATCGTATAGTTCCGCTTCGAATCGCGTGTCATCAGAATGAGCAGAGGCGAAATGAAGTTGATGATCAGGTTCAGAAAGAAAATGCTTTTATAAGGCCCTTGTACCCTGGGTTCAAAATAAGTGGTCTCCTCCGGAATGTTGGCATACCAGATCAGCATATACTGGGAGAACCAGAGGTAGGTCCAGAACACCGAGAACGCAAACATGAATTTACCCAGGTCATGCAAGTGCTCATTGTTGGTATATTCCAGGTATCCTTTATTCTTTAGATACACCACATATAAAGCGATGAGCGCCATACCGGAAACAAAGGTGCTGGCAAATGTGTACCAGGAATACATAGTGCTGTACCAGTGGGCATCAATACTCATCAACCAGAGCCAGGGGATGGTGGACATAACAGTAAGGGCAAATACGACCATGTAAACAGCCGCCCAAACGGTATTCTTCCAAACATATTTCTTGCCTTCTTCTACATTCAGAGGCTTATTGTCTGTTTCGCGGGAAAGGCTTCTCATTTTCCATCCCAAAACTGACCAAAGAACAACAGTCAATACGGTCCAAACAGCAAAGAAGGTTTTGTTCAGGAAACCCGATTTATGGGAAAGGATCGCGTCGTGCTTTACATGCTCATAATCGGTCCAATGGTAGATGGTATGGTTATCACTAAAGGCAATGGCCAGTAAGATGGCGGCGCCAATGACTCCCATTACAGGTACGGCCGCGGAAATCGCTTCAGCCACCCGGCGGAAACTCATTTGCCATCCGCCCCAGGCCAGGGTAGTGGCACAGATAAAGAACATCGCGGCATTGACCACCAGCAGAAAGAACACACTGTTCTGTAACAGGCTGGCCCAGAAACGGGCACTTTCGTGGTGATCGCTGCTGGCCCCATGTGTGATATAAAGGAGTACAATGGATAAGGCACCCACTCCCATCAAAGCAAAGGACCAGAGGTTGTACTTTTTCGGAATTTCAAAATGTTCCCGGATAGCCATCAGTTGTCTTTTAATTGATTCGTCAATGAGAATTTCTTATTTACCAGCTGCTGTACCGGCATTGGCTGTTGTATCAACAGCGACCGTTGTGGCAGCAGGGGCTTTCAGCCCTTGTTTGTCCTTGATATAATGAATGATCATCCAACGCTGCTTGGTGGTCAATTGCGAAGCATAAGACCCCATCGCGTTCTTTCCATAGGTCACCGAATGAAACATGGTACCATCTTTCATATCCTTCATCGCCTGATCCATAAAGTTCTTGGGAGCCGATGTGTATGGGCCATTGCCATCATTATACAACGGACCATTACCATCCAGTTTGGAACCATGACAGATACCGCAATTGATCAGGTATAAACGCTCGGCTTCTTTCAGGTCTCCTTCACTCAGCGCAGCCAAAGGGTTAGGTATCCCGGCAGATAAGGCGTATCCGAGGGAGTCATTCTTATACGGATAAGCAGGCATCTCCCCAATGGCCACAGTACCGGCTACTGGTTGGGCATTGTAGAAGATCTTCTCGCCGGCTTCAGACATTTTCTGCGTGAACTGGGTGCTGTCCATTTCCGCATAGGTCTCATAAGCCCTGCTGTACGACATGTCCGGCATATATACACGACCCGGATCGCGTCTTACATTATTACAGGCAGCCAGGACAAAAAGGGCAATTACCGTTCCCGCTGTCAAAATATTTTTTCTCATCAGGCGTATATTATTAATAGTTCTTCGCGATTTGATTTATGCTGTGGCTTCCGCTTCCTTTTCTTTCTGAAATGGTTTTTCGTTGTTGTCATACCGACCCAGCCACCAACGGGTTTCTCTTACCTGTACAGATACATCCTGGGCACCGGCGCTTTGCAGAAAAGCCATGGCTTCCGCTTCATTGGTCTTGTCCGTACACTCCAGGGCCATAACAAACGTATCATCCGTAGAACGGGGATTGAAATGGTCCTTCTTCACAAAGGGGGCCAACTGGCAGAGGTAACAGAAAGTAAGTACCATCCCTACAGCGGCAAACAATACCGTCAACTCAAAAGTGATCGGAATCCAGGCCGGAAGGGAGAAAAAGGGCTTACCACCAATATTCAAAGGCCAGTCGATCGTCAGGGCCCAGGTAATAAAGGTTACGGCCGTGGTGGTTCCGGAGATACCATAGATGAAACCGGCGGTGTGCAAACTCGTATCACGCAAACCCATTTCTTTGTCCAGTCCATGGATCGGGAATGGAGTAAACACATCGTGGATCTTGTAACCTGCTTTTCTCACCTTTTTAACGGCGGGGAAAAGCACAGCTTCATCATAAAAATTACCAACTACAAATTTCTGCTCAGCCATTATATCAGCTTTAATAGTTTCTTTTAATTATTAAGCGCCATGATCATGGGAGTGATCGTGTCCAAACTCCTCAGGTTTCTGCGTTTCCAAATGTGCCATGTTTGCTTTATAGCTTTCTCCATTCTTCTTCAGGATATGCTTGATCTCCGCCAGGGCGATAACGGGGAAGAATTTGGAGAACAGGAAATAACAGGTAAAGAACAACCCGAATGTTCCCATATAGAACCCGACCTCCCAAATGGTGGGGGTATAGTACGTACTCCAGCTACTGGGCAAATAATCGCGGTAGATGGACGTAACGATGATCACAAAACGCTCGAACCACATACCGATATTCACGAGGATTGACATGAAGAAGGTCACGGTCAGGTTCCTTCTCATTTTGCGGAACCAGAAGATCTGAGGCGACAATACGTTACAACCCATCATGATCCAGTAACTCCATCCATAGGGTGAGTTCAGGTTTACGCGGTTCTCCTTGAAGGCATACCACTCATAAGAGTTGGCACCATACCAGGCTATGAATAACTCGGTGAGATAAGCGATACCAACGATCGAACCGGTCAACACGATTACCTTGTTCATTACATCGATATGCTCCATCGTGATATAATCTTCCAATCCGAGTACTTTACGGGTAACCACCAACAGGGTTTGCACCATGGCGAACCCGGAGAAGATAGCACCGGCCACGAAATAAGGAGGGAAGATGGTTGTATGCCAACCGGGAATGACCGAGGTGGCAAAGTCAAACGATACGATCGTATGCACTGAAAGTACGAGGGGGGTTGACAAACCCGCCAGTACCAGCGAGAGGGCTTCATGCCGTTGCCAGTGTTTGGTACTACCTGTCCAGCCAAAGGCGGCCACGCCATAAAACATCTTTCTCCACTTTTCCCGGGCCCGGTCACGCAGGGTGGCCAGATCAGGAAGCAAACCAGAATACCAGAACAAAAGAGATACGGTGAAATACGTTGAGATCGCGAATACGTCCCACAACAAGGGTGAGTTAAAGTTTACCCACAGCGGACCACGTGTATTCGGATAAGGCAATACAAAGAAGGCATCCCATACACGACCCATGTGCCAGATGGGGAACTGACCGGCGCACATTACCGCAAAGATGGTCATGGCCTCCGCGGCACGGTTTACACCGGTACGCCATCCCTGACGGAAAAGCAAAAGGATCGCGGAGATCAGGGTACCGGCGTGACCAATACCTACCCACCAAACAAAGTTTGTGATGTCCCAACCCCAACCGATCGTCTTGTTCAGGTTCCACTGACCCGTACCGTAGATAACCTCGACCGTTACGGAAATGATACCAAAAACAAGAAGCGCTACGGAGATCAGGAAACCGATCCACCACAGTCGGGAAGGTCTAGCCTCCACCGGACGGCAGATGTCTTCCGTTACCTGGTGATAATCCTTTGTACCATCGACCAATGGGGCCCGTACCTGAGATTCGTATCTGAGTAATGCCATGTTGTGTACTTTGAGCTGTGAGCTATTCGCTGTTGGCTTTTTTTCTTATTTGAAATTGACCTTTACTTTCTTTTAATGTGCCGGCTCGGCATGTTCTGTTTTCTTGGCTTCACCTTCCGCTGCTGCATGGTGGTCACCGGATTCAATGATCTCCTCCGTGTTCCGGATCTTGGCCAGGTAGCTTACGTTCGGAAGCGTGTGCAATTGCTCGATCACATAGAACAAGCGCTGATCATTCTCCTCCCGTACCTTGGTGATACGGCTCTGGGCATCATGCACATTTCCAAATACGATCGCATCGGATGGACAAGCTGTCATACAAGCAGTCTTGGCATCGCCATCGGCCAATACCCTGTTCTCCTTCTTCGCGGTGAGTTTGGCTTCCTGTAAACGCTGTACACAGAAAGAACATTTTTCAATTACCCCGCGGCTTCTTACCGTCACATCAGGATTCAGTACCATGCGGGAAAGGCTATCTCCCATCTGGTGAACCACCGGATCAAGTTTACCTACGATCTGCTGATCCTGGTTATTCGGGAAGCTGTCGGCCCCGGTATAATCAGACCAGTTGAAACGACGTACTTTATATGGACAGTTGTTGGCGCAATAACGGGTACCGATACAACGGTTATAGGTCATCTGGTTCAGCCCCTCCATGCTATGGTTGGTGGCAGCTACCGGACAAACGTTTTCGCAAGGCGCATTGTCGCAATGCTGACAAAGCATGGGTTGGAATACCACGGCTTTTACATCATCCGGATTGTGTTCATCGGTCACGAAATAACGGTCAATACGCAACCAGTGCATATCGTGGTAACGCATTACCTCGCTCCGGCCTACTACCGGAATATTGTTCTCCGCATTACAAGCCACTACACAGGCACCACAGCCAAAACAGCTGTTCATGTCAATGCTCATACCCCATTTCAAACCGGGTTGGGTATGTTGAGGGTAAATGGTGGCTTCTTTGCGATAATCTCCTGTTTTTGGAGCAAAATCTTCAGCGAGTTTCTCGCGGTATTTTTTAAACTGGTTGGGATCTTTCTTAAAGGTGGCCAATGTGGTCTCACGCACCACTTCAAAACGGTCTTCGTACGAACCGTGGATCTGTGTCTGTGCGATCTTATAAGGGTCTACGTTTGCTTTTTTTACTTCAACGGAAGCATTCATCATTTCCACCGTTGTGCCATTAAAGGATTTGAACCCAAATACATTCTTTCCTGTTCCGCTGGCAGTCATACCCAGTTTCTCCGAACGTCCATATCCCACGGCAACAGCAATGGTATGCGGATCCATACCGGGAATCACGAGTACAGGCAGGTTGATGGGTTCACCTCCTTTCACTTTGATCGAAACAACGGGTTTGGAAGGGAAGAATTCGTAATTATTGATTTCTTTTTCGTTCTTCTTGTCGGTAAGATCAAGACACAGCAACTCCTTAGCCATGGTCATGGACATCATCACATAATTGTCCCAGGTAGCCTTGGTGATGGGATCGGGCAGTTCCTGTAACCAGGGGTTGGTAGCCTGTTTACCAGTTCCGATGGATACTTTTTGATAAAGTACCAGTTCAGCGGCCCCGCCTTTTTTGTATCCACCGATCGCGGCAGCAGCAGCGGCTACACCGGCACCATTAAAGGAACCTGAAGTAGCGCCACCTGCAGCGGGTTCAACTACCCCATTTTGCAGAGCAGCATCCAGACTGGCTACTTTACCGGTCCAATAGTTCCGGAAATAAGTTTCATAATCCGTCCCGTCGCCAAACCATTTCAGCAGCGAAGTCTGCATGTAACGGGTTTTGAACAGCGGATGGATTGTTGGTTGAATAAAGCTATAATATCCCGATTTTGGCTCTGCATCGCCCCAGCTTTCCAGAAAGTGATGTGTGGGAATGATGTATTTGCAGCGTTCGGAGGTCTCGTCTAATTTTTCACCAAAAGAAACGGTGAGTTTCACTTTGGCCAATGCTTTCTTGAATTTATCCGCATTGTGGTATTCATACACCGGGTTGGCGCCATGTACCAAAAGGGCACCTACAGTACCGGCTTCCATATCCGCTACCAGTTGCTCCATCTGGCTATCGATACCCTGGCGATAATTCAGGGTAGCCGACCAATCAATCGTAGTACCATAAGCACCGATCAGGCTGTTGATGGCGTTCACGATCAGTTGAACATTCACATCATTGCTGCCGGAAACCACCAGGGCATTACCCATATGTGCTTTCAGATCAGCGGCGGCTTTCGCGATCCCTTTCTTCACTTTATCCGAAACGGTTGCGCTGGCAGTTCCACCCAAAGCAGCATAAAGCGCGAGGGCAACAGCCCCTGTTTCAGAAGGACGATGTGTAAAGCGTTCGTCGGCATTGGCACCGGTGGTGCTCATATGGCTTTCGAACTGATAGTGTTTACCCATCTCCGGATTCTTCTCATTGATCTTGCGGGTCTTGGACCAGCCACGGGAAAATTCCACAGGGCTCAGCCAGGTTGCCAGAAAATCGGCACCAAGACTTACTACTACTTTGGCTTTGCTAAAATGATAAGAAGGAATGGCGCGGCTGCCAAAACTGGCTTCGTTGGCCAGCAGCATACCGCTATACGAATCAGCATCGAATTGTACATGCTGAAGGTTTGGAAACTGAGCGATAAGCGCTTTTGTGGAGGGAGAAACCAGGGTGCTGGTCAGTAAGACCGCTTTTCCTGTTCCCAGAGCAGCCAGTTGTTCAGCAATGGTTTTATCTAATTTTTCAAAAGAAGGCACCTCTTCATAACTAACCGTATCTCCTTTTACAATGCGCTCTTTAGGGTGGCGAAGGCGATTGGTATCATACAGGTCAAGAACGGATGCTTGCGCACGGGCTGATGTTCCACCTTCGGTAAATGAGCAGAGTGTATTCCCTTCGATCTTGATGGGGCGGCCATCGCGTACTTTGGCCAATACCGGAATCACATCTCCATCCTGTACGTAAGTAGTGGCATAATATTTAGCCACACCGGGAATCACATTCTCCGGTTTATTGGCAAATGGGATAGCCTTCCGTACGGGTGTCTTACAACTGGCCAGTGTGGCGGCCGCTGTGCTAAATCCCAGGTATTTCAGGAAATCACGACGTGGAGCGGAGGCATCTAACCAGCCTTTGCCATTCGCGTCTTCAAAGGGAAGTTCTTCCTGGAACTCGTTCTGGATTTTTTTCTCATACTCCTCACTGTTCGCCAACTCACTAAAACTTTGCCAGTACTTTTTATCGCTCATTTATCTTGGTTTGAGTTTTTTACAATTTTTACAAGTGACCTCACGTGGATCAATAGTGGCATTTTTGACATTCAAGACCACCAATATCCTTCACGGTCACGCTGTCCATCTTGGCGCTATGGATAACATATTTACCATTATTATCGAGTAAATAATGGCCTTTTTCGTCTTTGAGTGTATCAGGGCGAAGATCGCGGCGGAATTTCTCGTAAATGCTATAGAATTTGTTTCCGCTTTCATTGCCTTGATCATCCACGGTGTAGAAATTCACCTTGGTTTGGCGGTGACAGTTCACGCACCAGCCCATGCTCAGTTCATTTACTTGTTTTACCTCATCCATGGCTGTGATCTCACCATGACAGCTTTGGCACTGTACATTTCCTGCACGGATATGCTGGGAGTGGTTGAAATAAGCATGGTCAGGCAGATTGTGGATCTTTACCCAGGGAATCTCTTTGGCTTTGGTAGCATCCCAGGCATTGGGGTTCAGCGGATCGAAACCGGCATAGGTAAACAGTTTCTTTAACTCAGCATTTCCATCCACTTCCTCTCCGTCTGCATTGAAAATAGGACCGCCTTTGTATTCCAAAATGTTCTTATGACAGTTCATACAAACATTGGTCGATGGGATCGCGGCATGTTTGCTCTCCCAGGCGTTACCATGACAGTATAAGCAGTTGATCTGATTGATGCCTGCGTGCACTTTATGCGAATAGAAAATAGGTTGTTCGGGAGTGTAGTCGGTTTGGCGGCCAAGACCGATTGCGCCTTTTACCACGTAGTATCCTCCTACCACAAAGAGGAAGATGATACCCATGGCGATATACACTTTATTTTTCCAGAAAGGAACCGGCTCAGGGCGAAGGATACCTTCTTTATCATCACTCAGTTTCTTCAGGTTGCTGTTCACCTGCATCAGGATCAGCGCGATGATGGCGAGGATCAGGGAAATGATGCCAAAGATCAACGCGTTCCGGCTGCTCGATGCGTCGGGAGCGCCAGAAGCAGATTCGTCTTTGGCGGCGGCAGGCGGTGCAAAATTGTTGACGTAGTCAATGATCGCATCGATCTCCTCATTTTTTAACGCAGGAAAACCGGTCATCATCGTACCATACTGCGCTTTCAGGTCCTGCGCGTATTTGTCTTTCGCCATGAAACCTGCTGGATTATGTACCCAGTCATACAGATTCTGACGATCACCCCAAGGGCCCCGTCCATCTACCCCTTTCAGGGCCGGACCTGTACCATTATTAAGCGGGTGGTGACAACTGGCGCAATTGCTTTTGAACAACTGCTGACCATCCTGCGCGAAGCCATTTTGTACCGAAAAAACAACCAGAAAAATGCTTAGAATGGGCAGTCTCTTAGCGATTGATTTACAAAGAATCATAGAAGCAATTAATCTGTAAAATGTGGATAAAATTCCTGAGTTGGCTGCAAAAATAAGTCAGGAAATTAACAAAACACCAACAGGTTTAATTTTTTTTTGAGTGAGTACCAGACTGCGTTTCAGCCGATTTTGAGGTTTTCGACAACCACATCTTTTAATGATTGCCAGAATTTCGTCAACTAAGCTGCCGTTAGGATGAATAGTGTGAAAAGATGGGTTTTTTCCCCGAGTTTTGCCGCTCATTTCAGATTACATGTTTGAAAACCTAAAGAAGAAATGGGGTGTTGGTGCGGGTCAACTCGTACTTATCCTTTGCACTTTTGCCCTTGGCGGTAGCCTCACGGGTTTTGTCGGCAAGAAGATCATGAACCTGCTGCCCGATATCTCCGACTGGATCTGGGCGGTATTATATATCCTGCTGGTTACCCTTCTTTGGCCATTGGCTGTTATCCTGGTCAGCATTCCTTTTGGCCAATATCCATTTTTTATTAAATATATCCGGAAGATCGGGAAGAAGATGGGAGTTGGAAGTAGGGGGGTCCAGAGTCGGGGGTCGGGAGTCGGGAGTCGGGAGTCGGAAAACAAAAATTAATGTCCAACTCCGGACCTCCGTCCCCCGACCTCCAACTTCCAAACAAATTCATAGGTTTGCACCATGACCAAGATCGCCATATTTGCCTCAGGTACAGGATCAAACGCCCAAAAGATCATCGAACAGGTGTCCGGGGTTGCCCTCATCATCTCCAATAAACCCGATGCCGGGGTTTTGGCCATCGCTGAAAAAAACGACATCCCCAGCCTGGTCCTGGATAAGGAGCGATTCCTGCGTGGGGATGGATATGTGCCCGAGTTAAACAAAATGGGTATCGGGCTGATCGTTCTGGCCGGTTTTTTATGGAAAGTCCCGGCTACCCTTATCAAAGCCTTCCCTCATCAGATCATTAATATACATCCGGCCTTGTTACCCAAATATGGAGGCAAGGGCATGTATGGTCATTTTGTACATGAGGCCGTGATCGCGGCGGGAGAAAAAGAAAGCGGTATTTCCATTCATTATGTGGATGAATTATATGATCATGGCCAGGTGATCCTTCAGGCCATTTGTGCCATTGAACCTGGCGACACCCCCGAATCCCTGGCTAAAAAAGTACAGGTTTTGGAACACCGGCATTTCCCGGCAGCCGTTAAACTCCTGACAGCCGTGCAATCCGCGCCATCCGTGAAATCCGTGTAATCCGTGTAATCAAAATCAGGATGACGCAGATTAAACGGACTATTTTTACAATAGCATTTGCAAATTCTTTTGTTACTTGCCTCACTTGAGAAGACTTTGTACATACCTGATCCTGCTTGTATTTCTGCAATTCCTCTTTTCGGGCTCTGTTTCTGCCCAACAATTCTACTTAAAAGGTGTGGTATATGACAGCACCAGGTTTTTTCCATTGGAATCGGTAACCGTGTTGAGCAGTGCCGGTCGCGGCGCGGTTACCAATGCTCAGGGCAAATATGAGATCCTGGTAAATGAGAATGATAGCGTATGGTTTTCCTATCTGGGCAAACCCACCCAGAAATACGCCGTTTCGGCGATACAAAATGAGACCCAGTTTGATATTTCCCTCCAGATCACCATTCCCGTTTTAAAAGAGATCAGGCTAAAGCCACGTAATTATAAAATGGACTCGATCCAGAACAGGCTGGATTATGCCAAGATATTTGAGTATGAAAAGGCCAAGCTTCGCCCATCGGTGAGCAGCGCTGGGGTTGGATTTGATATCAATGAGATCATCCGCATGTTTCAATTCCGAAAGAACAAGAGCATGTTGGCCACCCAGCGGAGGTTATTGGAAGATGAACGCGATGCGTTTGTCAACAGCCGTTTCAACAAAGGCCTGATCGTTCGGTTGACTGGGCTGAAGGGTGGTGACCTCGATACCTTCATCATGCTCTACAAGCCCGACTATGATTTTGCCCTGGTTACTCCTGAATACGATTTTCAGTTATACATTAAAAAGGCGTTTGAGGATTATCAGATTCGAAAGAAGGCGGGTGAGTTGAGAAGGGAGGAGTGATTACTTAACCGCGAAGACACAAGGGCGCTAAGGGCGCAAGGGGGCACTAAGAAGAACTTAGCTCTTTTTCGAGAGGCGCTCTTCAATCAGCCGATTATACTTCTCTAATAATTCCAGGTATTTATCCTTCCATAATTCAGACAATCGAATGGCTTCGGCCAGGTTTTGGGGCGGAGCGTATTTCTCTTCGGGTTCTTCGAGCGAATACCGGGGCATATCGGGAAATTCTTCCGTGAAATCATGACCGATCGCGCGGCCATAGGCGATAAGAATATGATACTCTAACTGAGGGTTTTCGATATGTTTATAATAGGCCGAACGTGAATACCCCGCTTTAGAAGCTACTTCTTCCTTTCCCAGTCCCGTTATTTCCACGGCGGCAGCCAGGGCTTGACCCCGGTGTATATGTGTCCGTTTACTTTTCACCGGGGTTAAAGAAATCAAGTATTGTGTATAAAAAAGTAGACTTTGATTATACATTTTATACATGAAAATGTATAATTTTGTACCGTATAGTATCCGTTTTTAATACCACCTGTTGACTCCACTTATTTCATGAGCAAGCAAATCCGGACTTAGGTAAAGGCTCATATTCCATTTTTACATTAAAACCTGAATCATGAAAATGAAAGGAATCATCTTTTTGCCTATTCTGGTAGGCATCTGGGGAAGTATGCTCTTTCCCTATCGGTTAAAGGGCAAAGCGTTGAATGAGGACCATGATCCTATAAAGGGCATGGTGGTTTATCATTTCCGCACGGGCATGCAAACTGAAACCAATGCAGATGGTTATTTTGAATTGAATGGGGTTAAGCCCTTTGACAGTGTGCAAATAGGTTCCGCCCCCTACAAAACCATAGTCGCCCTTGCGAATGAGCGCGGGCGACTGGTTGTAAGGTTAAAAAAGGAATAAAGGTGGACGGGTCAGGGTTTGAATATGCCATTTCGAATGGCAAATACAACGATTCCGGCCATGTTTCGCGAGCCGGTTTTTTCCATGATCCGATCCCGGTATTTCTCCACAGTTCGATGGGCCAGGCCAGTAATATTGGCGATCTCCTTACTGGCCCTTTGTTCGCATATCAGGCGAATGATCTCCTTCTCATTGTTTGAAAAATTGGCCTTGCTCAACCCGCCCAGGACCTGTGACTTGCTCCTGGCGATCATGTTGGTCAATTGAATGGAGGTATAATGACAGAAATAGTTACCCCCTTCATACACGGTGATGATGGAATTCATTAGCTCTTCGGTGGTGGTTGCCTTTATGACATACCCCGAAGCGCCGGCATCAAGCATATCTACAATTAAATAGTCATCACTATGCATGGTCAATGCAATGATGCGGATCAATGGATACTTATTCTTGATGATACGCGACGCTTCAATACCATTCATACCTGGCATTTGTACATCGGTGATAATGACATCCGGATTGTGCTTGGCCGCGAGTTTGATCAATTCATTTCCATCGCCCGCTTCGGCACAAACCTCGATTCGCTTTTGTTCTTTGAGTAGCGTCCTAACCGCGTCTCTGAAAAGAGAGTGGTCGTCGGCTATCAGCAGTTTGATTGGTCTGGTCATAAGGTATATTAATTGGTAATTCAATAAAATATTCTGTTCCCTGCCCCGGAAGACTCCAGTCAACCATTTTTCCCTGAAGAAACCGTACCCGCTTTCGGATATTGGCCCTTCCCATGCCTCCCTGCCCGGATTCCCCCGCCTTCTTAGTTATTCCAATTCCATTGTCCCGAAACAATAAACAGAGATTCCTTCCCTCCATACACATTTTTATACTTATCCGTGTGGCCTGTGCATGCCGGATCACATTTTGAATCAATTCAAGCAAAATGCGATAGACCTGTAAAGAAGATTGCTCGTCTGGTTCATCTACTAAATCACATTGAAAATCAATTTGCAACGCCCGGGTTTCCCGGCAACGATCAATATAATCCGACAACATTTTTTGCAACCCTTCTGTCTTGATATCCTTCCCCGCCAATTGACGTGTCGCCCTTGCTGTAATTACACCTGTCTCCATCAGGTTTCTCCGAATCGATTCCAAACTCTCCCTACACGGGATCTTCTGCCGCTCTATTATACCAAACTGGATCGTGATCAAAGCCAGAGAAGAAGACACCTCATCGTGAATATCACGGGCCAACTCCTGTATCGCACTATCCAATGAATTTACCTCCTGCCGAATCCGCTCCTCCTGCTCCCTCCGGTATTTTCGATGGGCGCGGAAGAAAATAAATAACATATACACCAGTATAAATCCGAAAATCAATGAAGTACTTACCATAATTTCAATATGTGATCTTTACATAATGGAACCCACCTAACCGAGATAGCAAATAAAAAGGCAGTAACCAGTTTTACCCAGGCCATTACCCTGTACACCATCTCCCGATAATCCTGTCTGTCACTCATCCCCGATATCCAGGATGACTCCGCCAAAATGAATACAGAATAATAAACCATGAAGCCAAAACAGATCAAGAAAACAGGATTCCTGTACAAATAACCGTCCTCCCGATAAAATACCACCCCGATCCACCAAATACTCATCATGACTACCCCCAAAGAACTCAATAGGCAAAACCAGGAATTGACCGCCGTTCCATCCAACCGGATACATGTTTCCACTAACCAAAACAAACCCGCTACGGACAACAATACCAGATACAACCAATCCCGCTCCCGCCATAAACCCCATTCCCAAAACTGCCAGATCACCAATACCACCGTCACCAAAATGTACACATTGTCATTCCAGGAAGTGAAATATCCCCCGGCTAACAATAACCAATTACTCAACTCATGAATAAATCCCACCCAGCAAAAAAAATAAAACGGATAGAATGAAGACTCCGTACTTCGTACACGAAGCAGGGCCAAAATGGCCGCAATACCAATGGATAATCCAAATAGATTGGATAATGCAGTAGTCATGGATAAAGTTTACAGGTTAAAAATGGCTTTCCCCTCTCGGGTTACCGAATTCATTATGATCTAAAGTGGGGCTTCTAAAGGGAAGGAAGGAGATCGGCAACCCTTTTTCGTGGATACAATGGATATCGTGATTTTAACAGGGTGCTAAGATGAATAAAAAGAAGAAAATAAAAAATACTGTTTACACGATATTTTATGGGTGTTTTCCGGAAATACCCGGATATGGGTATCCTCTGGTTGCCGTAACATATTTAACTTGGCCTTCGTTACACCTTTAACATCCAATTAAGTTCCCCCAAAAACGAATAAACTATATTTGATTCCATGCCGTCTGTCAGCCTATATACAGGTACTTCCGTTGAAAGATCGACCCCCTATACCCTGGTCGATACCAGCAAACACAGACGCTATGAACTTTGTCTATCCTTTGCCCAAACCATGATCGGGGATTTCTTCCCAAGTGTCCATCAACCAGCTACCCATTCCCTGTTTTCCACCCTTGGGCATATCGCCTGTTGCATTGATTCACACCTGGATGCCCTCGACCTGGACCAAAAAGAGAAACTCCTGTCGGAATTCCCGGTTTTCTTTCATCAACTACCGGAAAATGACCAGGAAGAAGCTTTTACCTGGCATCTCTCGGCCCTCTGCATTAAAATCGGAACGGCCCTCTATCCACCATCGGCCGCTTCCATGCTTTTCCGATTTTATGCCTATTGCCGGAAAAATAACCTGCTCGATCCGCTTCTCGAGTTTTCCCTCGCCGTCATCCGCTCAGGTATCGATAAATCAAAGGCCCAAACACCTCAGGCCATCCTGAACTGTCTGCACGAAGAAGGTAAGGCAGCTATCCAATTTCTCCTGCTGCTCCTGACCAAAGAAAACCTGATCGATCCGTCCAGTCCACGCTATATCCCGCTTCAGACCTACCTCTCCCGGCTTGAGTGTATGCTTAATATCGCCGATGATCTCAGCGACCATCGAAAAGACAAAAAAAGAGGAACCATCAGCCTCCCCATCAACCTGTCCTACTTCGGCGTACTCGGTAAACGCTTGCTCCACACCTTTGTGCTGACCATCTGGAGCCAACCACTCCTCTTTCCTAAACATTTCATCTTTTTCACAGGCCGTTATTTGAGTTCGGAGGTCGGGAAGTCAGTAAATTGCACCCATGCAAGATTACCTGAAGGACTTGAACGAAAGACAACGTGAAGCCGTTACCCATATCAATGGACCCCTGATGATCGTAGCCGGAGCCGGTTCCGGAAAAACAAAAGTACTCACCACCCGCATCGCCCACCTGATGGCCAATGGGGTTGACTCATTTAATATCCTCGCCCTTACATTTACAAATAAGGCCGCCAAAGAGATGAAAGAAAGGGTGGAACGGATCCTCGGAAATAACGAAGCCCGCAACCTCTATATTGGCACCTTCCACAGTGTATTTGCCCGTATTCTCCGTGCCGAAGCGCATAAACTCGGATACCCCAACCAGTTTACCATCTATGATACCGACGATGCCAAAAGCGTGGTGAAAACCGTCATCAATGAAATGAACCTGGATGATAAACATTATAAACCTTCCACGGTTTATAACCGTATATCTTCCGCTAAAAACGCCCTTGTTGGACCCGCTGAATACGCGAACGACTATTATATCCAGCAGGAAGATATGCGTTCCAACCGTCCGGCCATTGCCCAGATATTTGACGCCTATGTAAAACGCTGTTTCAAGAACGGTGCCATGGATTTTGATGACCTCCTGCTCAAATTCTATGAACTACTCAAGGTCTTCCCCGACAGCCTGAGCAAATACCAACACAAATTCAAATACATCCTGATCGATGAGTACCAGGATACCAACCCCGCCCAATACGAGATCATCAAATTGCTTGGCGCCATGCACGAGAATGTCTGCGTGGTAGGTGACGACGCCCAAAGCATCTACAGTTTTCGCGGGGCCACGATCGAGAATATCCTGCAGTTCCAGAAAGACTACGATGAAGTGAAAGTGATCAAACTGGAACAAAACTACCGCAGCACCAAAAGCATTCTCCACGTAGCCAATGAAGTGATCAAGAACAATAAGGGCCAGATCGAAAAAGTATTGTTCACGGAAAATGCGGATGGGGAAAAGATCCGTCTCGTACGGACCATGACCGACAACGAAGAAGGCAAATACGTGGCGGATACCATTCAGGAACAAAAACTCCGCAACCACTTTGCCAATAAGGACTTTGCCATTTTATACCGCACCAACGCACAGAGCCGTGCTTTTGAAGAAGCCTTGCGTCGAATGGGTATTCCCTATACTATTTATGGGGGCATCAGTTTTTATCAACGCAAAGAGATCAAGGACCTTGTCGGTTACCTGCGGATCGTTGTCAACGGCCGCGATGAAGAAGCCCTGAAAAGAATCATCAACTATCCGGCGCGTGGCATTGGTAAGACCTCAATCGACAAGGCCGTGCTCATGGCGAATGAGCAAAATATATCCATGTGGGAGGTACTGGAAAAAGCCTCTACCTATGGATTCAAAGGGGCTTCCCTTCAGGCCATCGAAGAATTTGTGATCATGATCCGAAGCTTCCGGAGTATGCTCGAAAAACAAAATGCCTACGAAGTAGCTTTTCATATTGGTAAACAAACCAATATTGTAAAGGAACTTTTCAACGACAAAAGCACTGAAGGAGTACAACGATACGAGAATATCCAGGAACTATTGAACTCCATTAAAGAATGGGTGGAAAGTCCGGACAATGAAGATGGAGAAGTGGTAGACAAAAGCCTCGGAGCTTATCTGCAACAGATCACGCTGCTGACCGACTCAGATCAAAAGGATGCCGATGCGGATACGGTTAAATTGATGACGATCCATGCCGCCAAGGGTCTTGAATTTTCCTGTGTTTTTGCCGGAGGATTGGAGGAAATGCTATTCCCCAATGCGCTTTCCATCAATACCCGCGAAGAACTGGAAGAAGAAAGGCGTTTGTTCTATGTAGTGATCACCCGGGCCAAGAAGAATCTCTGGATCACATACGCCAATGCACGATATCGTTTTGGCAGTCTGGTTCAAAATGAACCCAGTCGCTTTATTGATGAGATCCCTGATCAATACCTCGACCGCAGTTTTGCCGGAGGCGGAAGCCGCAACAGCGGATTCAGCGACAACCGCATGGGCTCGGCCTTTGAACGCATGAACCGTGGTTTTGGAGGAAACAATGCCCAGGAAGCTGAAAAAAAATATGGCCCGCCGCCAAAGAAAACCGGCTCTGTCGTTTCACAGATCATAAACCCCCCTGTTCAAAAAACAGTGGAACATATCCCGAGTAAAGATTTTGAACCCAGTGATACCTCCAACCTCCAGGCAGGTCAGAAAGTAGAGCACGCCAAGTTTGGTTTTGGAGAAGTGATCAAAATGGAAGGGGCAGCCCACAATCCCATCGCCACCGTGAAATTTGAACATAACGGAGAGAAGAAGATCATGCTGAATTATGCAAAACTCCGCATACTACCCTGATTTAACCAGGATTTGAGGATTGGGCGGATTCGGGGATTTGAAGATTACAAATAACGAAGTATTTGATCAGCCCAGCGATGCTTTAAGCGCGGCAATGTTTTTCTTTTCACTGCCGATAAAGATTTTTTTTTCGATGATCACGACTGGTCTTTTGAGAAAAGTGTATTCATCCAGAATGTATTGGCGATAATCCTTCTCGGTAAGTTGTTTATCTTTTAAACCCCATTCTTTGTATTTCAGGGCCCGGCGGCTGAATAATGATTCGTAAGATCCGGCCAGGGACTTCATTTCCTCCAATTGTGTTGGGGTGATCTTTTCGGTTTTGATATCCTGCATGACAAAACCTTTTTTGTCAATCCCCGTCTCCTTGATAATGGCTTGCGAAGTGGTACAAGTACCGAGATGATACATTTTCTTCATACCAGCAAAATAAATATATCCGGAGCTATTTGTCTGTTGCTTTTTTGGATGGCCCTTTTCTGAAAATAAGCTTGAACCCTATGTAGTAGTAAACATCTTTTTCTTTGGGGTTGCCCCGTATATCATCGGTTACGGGTTCGGCTTGTACGCCGGCGGGAGTGATTCCCCGAAAAGCAAGTTCAACAGCTTTGGGACCCCTTCTTGCATCCAGGATATTATAATTGATATAGCGGGTACTTACATCATCGAGATAATCGGTGAAGGTTTTGCGGATGCCAATTTCGAAGCCAACCGAAAATCGTTCATTCACCTTCATTTTCAACCCACCGCCAAAAGGCAATGAAAGTTGGGTCAGCTTGTATTCTTTACGATCCGGATATTCAGGAAGGCCCTGGCCTTCGGTACTGAGGGGTTTTAAAAATACTTTTTCGTCCCCATCATCCATTGCATAAGGGTTGAAATGATAAACACCTACGCCGGCAAATACATAGGGATACACTTTTGAATCATCCGGATCGATGAGATTGACTTCCACACCCAGGTGCCCTTCAGCAATGGCGGTACGAAAACTCAGGTTGCGGCGTTGCAGCAATGTATCTTTATTATACTTGTCATGGGCCCCGGCGGTTCCATAGGTCAATCCACCTCGTATGGATACCTGTGGATGTAACCGGTAATGGACGATCAGGCCAGCGGCCGGTCCAAGGGAATGAATACTGGGTGTAGATTGGGTGAGGTCACCTGCATATCCGAGGGTTCCTAACTGGAGTTCCCACTCCATTTTTTGGGAATGGGCGGAAAGCAAAAGGCCAACCTGAAGAAGAAGGAAACAGATCCTTTTCATAGCATGCTCTGGTTTAACTGTAAATTGTTTTCCGGGGGATATGGGGTTAATCAGGGAGGCGGATCGTGAAAGGAAAGGGAAAAATAGACAGAAATGTCAGGATTTGCAAGTCCACGCCAAAAGGGGGGGTGCTCAAAGCTGAAAACCAACCCACTATACCTGTAACAAAAGAGCGTAGTAAACGACAAACATGAAAACGGTATTACCCAACCAACTGTGAGCGATCAACGAAGGCAAGATGAATTTTTGATGCTTTTGCAGGAAAATACGGCCCTCCTGTATAAGGTCTGTCATCTGTACACCTCCACGGCAGGTGACAGGGAAGATCTTTTCCAGGAGATCGTGGCCCAGCTCTGGAAAGCCTACCCGGGCTTCCGGGGGGATTCAAAGTTCAGCACCTGGCTTTACCGGATCGCTTTGAATACCGCTATTACGGGTATCCGGAAAAAGAATCGCTCGGTCAAAATCGATTACCCGGCCACCATCCCTCACGATGTGGCCGATTTGAACGAAGAACGCGAAAAGGAGGAAAAGCTTCGCGAACTCTTTCAAGCCGTGGCACAATTGTCGGAGATCGACCGGGCCATTGTCATGCTCTATCTGGATGACCGCAGTTATGATGAAATGGAAGAGGTATTGGGTATTAATCAAAACTATTTGCGCGTGAAAATGAACAGGATCAAAGAAAAATTACGTCAACTCACAAAAAATACACCGGATGGAATTGGATAACCTCAAGCAATTGTGGCAAAACCAGCCAGCCTCGCCCACCAATCTGGACAAGCTTTCGGAAATGGTCAAGCGGCAATCAGGTTCAAGTCTTGGTAAAATGAGGCGTACGCTGCGGTATGAACTACTGGTAGTAATTCTCAGCCTGGGGGCTGTCATCGTCTATTTTATTATTACCAGAAATGAAAAAACGATGGATGTAGCCTGGATATACCTGACCCTTATACTCATCTACCTGCTTTACTTTTTCAGAAAGGACCGATTGCTCAAGACCATGCAATGTGTAACCTGTGAAGTACGCAGCAACCTGAATCTCCATCTCGGTAAACTTGAAAAATTACTAAAGATCTATCTGTGGGCAGGCACGCTTTTATTTCCCATTACGATACTTTACCTGGGTTATCTTTTTTATATCCATGTTCCGTCTTTTATCCCAAAGAATATCCTGTTTCACTCTCCTGCCTACGCGTGGTGGCAAACAGCGCTGGCCTGGATTGGGCTGGCAGCCATTATCACCCTTCCAGGCTATTGGCTGAATAAATGGTATGTGCATTGGTTATATGGGAAGCATGTAGAACGACTAAAAAAGCTGCTGGCGGAAATGGAGGAAGGGGGTAACCTGCCGTTACCTGCATAATGCTCCCCGATACCAGGTGGATAATACCCGCTGGTGGGTATATAATTTGCCGCAGGGATTTCTACTTTTAAAATAAAAAATGAAGCCCTCAATATGCCTCGTTGCCCTATTGATCTCTTTTTCATTTTTGGTCAATGCACAACAGGATTCAGTCTCCAAAAACCCGGCATCCAATAATATAACCTCCCCTGAACCATTTGAATCCAATTATCAAACAGCTCTGAAAAGTGCCAACAGTTCTAAAGAAAGAGCCAATGCTCTAATGGCCTATGTAAATGGGTTACTGTCCACCACCCTTACACAGGAACAAAATGAAGCACTTGGAAAAGAAAAAGTCAAACAACTTTCGGAGATAGATTTTTATGCCGTGCATGAATTTAAAATGCTTGGCTTTGCCAAAGGCATTCCCTTAGAAAAAACCAGGTTCGTATTCAAATTATTGCGTGACACACTTTCCACAGATCAATTTGCCATACTTGATTTTTATCTGAAAGAAATGGTACATAAACCGGGGGTGCAAATATATAATCAGACTACGGGGGTAACTGAAACGATTACTAAAGAGTTGGACTGGCCTTCCAACGCACCAAGACCCGGCTATGGCTGGGGTAAACTGGTAAGCAGCAATAAGCCTGGCAACAATGGGGGTGAATTCGTAGCTCAACCAAGCGTTAAACCCACTCCAACACCCGTGGATGAACTAAGCCTGCTACGATCAAATGCTGTGGCCATACAAGGCAGTACGGTCTTTCTTGAAAACACAATCTATAAAGCCCCTTCACAAATCAATATCACGAGCCTTGATGACGAGATCACATTGACTGCCATTGGGTCACATTATACCTATTCCTCCTACTATAACCGGAGTATTTTTGGCACCCGTTTACTCAACGGGATTACCAAAAGGATCAAAGTGAAGGAATTGATTCGAAGGATTGATAATGTAAGTGGCGCCTATCTGGTCACCGAGGTTGGTCCTTGCAAAAGCTGTTCCGGTCAAGGCAGCAGCTGGGACAATAGCAGCAGAAAAAGAACAAATTGTAGCCATTGTAATGCTACAGGGTGTGTGCCCACCCTGATATGGAACAATGGAGCAAGCAGGCCTTATTAGACTGGCTGAAAAAAGAAAACAGAAGAAAATGCCTAATTTATAAAATTTGGTAAATAATTGGTGCTCCTCCCGCCTTCTGGTCCTTGTACCAATAACCCTTTAGATACCAAGTCGTGAATGTCCCGCACCGCCGTATCGGTTGACACGTTACATTTCTTAGCCCAATTGGAAGAATTGATCCTTCCTTCATAACCCTCCATGATTTTGTCGAGCATGTGTCGCTGCCTTTCGTTAAAGGAAGTATCAACATGTTGTTTCCAAAATGCCGCTTTGCGCAAAACAACTGCCAGCGTTTCTTCGGTGGCTTGTATTGCTCGGTCAAAGCAATGAAGAAACCAATCCAACCACTCCGTAATATCAAGGTTTCCTTTTTGCGTTTGCTCCAGTATATCGTAGTATTTATTTCTTTCTTTTCGAATCTGGGCGGACATGCTGTAAAACCGCTTTGAACTTCCATCTGCCCTGGCGAGTTGCAAATCTCCAATCGCCCTGGTGATACGTCCATTTCCATCCTCAAAAGGGTGAATGGTCACAAACCATAGATGGGCAATAGCTGCCTTAATTAATGGATCCTCACTAATATCTTCGTTGAACCATTTTAAAAAAGCATACATCTCATCTGGAATTAATGCTGCATCCGGTGCCTGAAAGTGAACCTTTTCCCTTCCTAACATACCAGATATGACCTGCATAGGATCGTTGACTGTATTATTTCGCCAGGCACCAACAACGATTCTGTTCCCAGCGCTCCACCCGGTTGGAAAGAGCAATGACTGCCAACCAAATATTCTCTCTTTTGTAAGAGGCTTTTTGTATTGCTGTGTTGCATCCAGCATCATCTCTACTACTCCTTCCACATTTCTGTCGGACTGAACAAAGCCAGCCATATCAATGCCTAATCGCTTTGCAATGGAGGACCGAACCTGTAAAGGATCCAATACCATGCCTTCAATTTCAGATGATTTTACCACGTCAAGTGTCAGGGTCGTCAATGTCGCATCTGCCTGTAGGGAAAAGCCTATCCCCTCCATCCGCCCCATCAAATGCGCATGCCTTCTACGGACTTTATTGAGTTGAGGCTCGATAGCCTCTTGGCTCCAGGTGAAATTCGGCCACCCCTTTAACTGATGAATATATACAGCATTTGATCGCATTTGCGGCAAATATAGCCCTTATTCGGCGCAAATTAAATTATTCACCGCATATTTTGCGGCGAATAGAGCCTTTATTCGCCGCATTTTGAAATATTCGCCGCAAAACCGGTCTTCCTGAACCTACAGTTGTAAATCTCTCCTTTCCGGCTTTCGTAAACATCCCTCCTCCTGATTTGTTACTTTTGTATATCTAAATCGTGTGTAATGATCAAAACAGGCAATCCCATCATCAGTATCTATACCGAAATGACCCCCAATCCGGAGACCATGAAGTTTGTGGCCAACAAGCTGCTCTATCCGGGTAAAAGTGTTGATTTCCCGGATATTGAGAGTGCAAAACCCTCGCCTTTGGCGGTGGAATTGTTTGGGTTCCCTTTTATCCGCGCGGTTTTTATTGCCAGCAATTTTGTAACGCTTTCCAAAACACCTGATACGGATTGGACGGATGTAATCCCCTCGATCCGTGAATTCCTGAAACAGTACCTGGAAGAAGGAAAAACCGTTGTCAATGAAGAAGAACTGGCGGCGGTAAAACAGGAAAGTTCCAATGAAGTGGCCGCTGATGATGATGATGTGGTAAAACGAATCAAAGAATTACTCGATAACTATGTGCGCCCGGCTGTTGAAATGGACGGCGGCGCCATCCAATTTAAAAGCTACGAAAACGGAACAGTTAGTCTCGCCATGCAAGGCTCCTGCTCCGGGTGCCCCTCCTCCATGATCACACTTAAGGCCGGTATCGAAGGCATGATGAAGCGAATGATCCCGGAAGTGAAGGAAGTGCTGGCAGATGCGGAATAATGTTCGTTGATTATTGACAATACTTCTTTTTTAATTCTTCTACCTCATCGCCATACATGGTAGTGAACTTATAAAAAAGAGCCATATCAATATCCCCGCAGGCATCCTTACTTTTCCCTTGTGCAATATAAATCAATGCCCGGGTGCGATAAGCAAACGCATTCGAAGAATAAAGTTCGAGCGAGCGGTTAACATCCTTTAGCGCCAAATCGAATTTTCCCAATTTATAGTAACAAAAGCCCCTATTGCTATATCCTAATGCTTCGTCAGGATCAAGTTCTATCACTTTGTTGAAAAAATGAACCGCAGTATCGCACCGCCCCAGCTCCTGATAGGTAAATCCGATATTAGAAATGGCACCTACGTTATCAGGCTCAACTTCTAAGATCTTATATTAGTAAAAGAAGGCTTTTTCTGCATTGCCTAATTCTTTGGATACAATGGCCAGGTTATTCATAACCCCCAAATTCAAGGAGTCGATTTTCAACGCTTCAGTCAGGTCATTATTTGTACCCACAAAATCCCTTGTTTGAAACTTTACAGCCCCTCTGTTTAAAAAGGCGGATAGTCGTACACTATCTGTCTCCGCAAGAGCAACCGCCTTATCCATGTCCTTCAAAGCCATTTCAAATTCCTGCACCCTTAAAAGCAACAATCCACGTTGATTATATCCAATTGAATAGGCGGGGTATTTTTGGATCAGGTAACTGAATGCCTCATAGGCATCTGATACCTCGCTCATCCGGTCAAGGCAATTGCCCTTCATAAGGAGAAACTCTCTGTCATCCGGATACAAGGTCAATCCCTTTGCATAGTCGCCTAAAGCTGCTGAATACTCTTCCTTATCATACAGATCTCCGGCACTCTTTGAAATTTCATCTCTTGTTTGGCTTATTGAGGAAGTAGTGCTTACTAAAAATAAAAGACTAATCAATATTCTCATAAAAGGTTTTTTAGGTCCGCTTCCAATGCACACCCCTATGCTCAAGATAATTCATAATTTTTTCAAAACAAACCCTACTCCTTCCCACAAACTCGGGCGGAAATACACCTTTTTCTACAAACAAACCCTGTAGTATCAAATGTGCAGCCGCGGTACAGGTATATCCCGTAGTACGCGCCATAGAAGACAAGCGGGAAACCGGATCATACCGGTCAAGCAGGTTGTATTCGATTCTTTGTGTTGCTCCCTCTTTTTCTCCTTCAACGATCACACGCATCACGGTAAACTCCTCCTCTTCTTCGCCGAGTTTCCAATCGTCTATCAACATGCGTGAGGTAAATTCAAGAGGTGATATCTCCTTTCCCTGCACCATTATCGTTTTTGTATCAAAAAAACCTGCCCCTTTTAATGACAGGATCAGATCAATATGGCCGGGAAACCGCATGGTCTTCTCTTTCATATCAGGAATATGCGGCAAGGTAAACAGAAGACTGCGGAGCCCGTCGGTGTTAAATGCTTCCAGGGTGCCGACCTCATCAAATTCGATCAGCTCGCGTTCAGTCAAAGCTGGTTTTTCCACGATCTTTCCCTTCTCTTTCAATCGCGCCGGTCGAATATATTCCTCAATGACATCAATGGGCGAAAAAGGCGCTTTATAATAAAAGGGTGGTTGTGGATTGGCCGGCAGGCCCCCAACATAACATTCAAAATTTGTCACTCGCATTTCTTCATTGTACCGGCCCAGTATCAAATTGCTCATTCCGGGTGCTACACCCACATCCGTTATCACGGTTACTCCTTTTTCTTTGGCAAGGGCATCCAACTGAAGCGCGTCTTCGGGAAAGAACGAAATATCGGCTACTGATTTTCCCGCCTTGATCACAGCTTCCAGCGTTCGATATCCCATGAACCCGGGAACCGCCGTCAGCACCAGGTCAAATTCGCTCAGCCATTCCAGATAGGAATCATAACGGGTCAGGTCTTCCTTACGTATCCGAATACGCGAATCCCTTCGGGAGAGAATGGAAAGGTTTTCTGCATTCTGATCAAAGGAAGTGATCTCATGTGTGGTGGCCAGGTCAAGGGCTATCGCTCGCCCTACCATACCTGCGCCAAGGACAGCAAGCTTCATAGCCCACAAAGTTCCGCTGTGGGAGGAATTATTTCAAATAAAAAATACAGACCCTAATTTCTTTACTTATGCCTCACCTGATAGCCCACGCCAAAACTCAGGAGCGCATCGCGTTGACGCACACCGGTAATGACCACGTCCTCATAGGATAACAGATAATTCAAATTAAAGGAGAACCCCTTTCGCAGAGGGAACTCGATACCTGATTCTGCCTGCCAACGATGGTTCCGCTTCTCACTAAGGCCGGGCTGAAAAAAGAATTCATAATAGATGCGCCACCCATTTTGACTGAGGTGAAAAGATCCACTGGAATATACCGTGGCCCTCCAGAGAGATAATAAAGAGGTATTATTCCACTCCGGTCGGTTGAATTGTTTGCCGGCAAACCGTGTTTGCTCATACACAAGAGAACCCGATAGTTTTATGATAGCTCCCTCTTGTTTCATCAGCTGTACTGTATAACCGCCTCCCAAAAAATAACGTCCATTTATCTTGCGTCTGTAATTGGTGGAAAGATAAAACAGACCAAAGGGATAGGCCCTGCGAAACGGTTTGTAGTAGATATAGTGACGGCTAAACAGATCGAGGTCGGCCTTTTTTTTATAAAATGCCTGGTAAAGTCCGGCGTTCTGCGTTTTATACACCCAATGCTGAACAGCGCCGGTTGTGAGATCAGCACGCAAACGTGCCGCAAGAAGATCTACATTACCCTGCTGAAAAGTTCCGGTCAGGGTTGACCGGAACTGCCAGCGAAGGGTATCGCTCTCATTGAGTTGTGCCAGAAGTGCCGGGCTAAAGAACAGCAAGACACAAAGCAAAAGTGTTCTCATTTCAGCGTTGTTAGTATACGCAGAAACTCCTGTGGTTGTACCACAAAGGGTAAATGGGAGGTCTTCATTTCATACACCTTTTTCACTGTACCATTCTTCTTGATCATTTGTTGTTGCAAGGCGTAGGGCACAGCATAGTCTTCACTTGTGCTGATATAATATTTCGGCACTTTCGTAAAATTCGTACCCAGCACCACTTTATCATTCAAGCCCTTTACAGGTTCTGCTTTATGGTATTTCACGAGTATCTGTTTCATTTCTTCCGGGCAATCCGCACAGACCACCGTTGGTAACATTTCCTTTTTGATACTGACAAGCGAATAATCCTCATTGAACTGAAAAGCTTCGATCGGCTGATTGTTGAGAAAGGCATTGGTGATTCCTGCAGCTGATTCCCCATTTCGCGGAAGATAAGCCGAGACATATACCAGCTTGTCGATCTTCTGCGGCAGACGGTCGGCTACCTGTGAAATGATCATCCCGGCCATGGAATGACCTACCAGAATTACTTTACCGGGTTGACGGTTGATGGTTTCGGTTACTGTTTTTACATAATCACCCAAGCCGGTCTTACGTCCATCACGCAGATCTATACCATGTGCCGGCAGGTTCACCACTTCCACATTGGCCCGAACGGCCAATTGATTGCGAATGGCGCCCCAGGCACTTTCATCGGCCCAGGCACCATGTACCAAAACATATGTAGGGTAACGCGACCTGTCCTGCGCCAATGCTTTTACAACCAGTTCGGCCGCAGCGGCACCACTATTCTGTTGTTGACCCGTGATAAGGTTTCCGTCGCGCACAGCAAATGCTGAAAAGGGTGCACCTGTCACATACCGGCTATTGGGCATTTTGCGTGCCTCATCTTCAATACGAAAAGGCTGAATGGCCCTGCCTACATAATTATCGGCATATTGCTCTTCGGAGGAGGAGAACCCGGTCCATTTTTTACCCTCAACCAAAAATTTTCCATTGGGTAATTTGGCTTTAAGAAGAATACAGGTTCCATGGCAAATGGCCGCAGTGGGCTTGCCCGTTAGATAGAACCGGGTAAAAAATTCATGGAGTGGTTGGTTATTGAAAAAAGTGTACATCGGCCCCTGCCCCCCACAAACAAATATGGCCTTGTAATCATCCGGGTTCACGGTAGATAATTTCAAGGTTTGCTGAACCATTGCCATCTTGGCCGGATCTTTCTTAAACCCCAATGATATATAATCGAAGGCAGCATAGGCGCTGGCATCTTCGGGATCACTAAAGCTGTCAAAGATCAGGGCGCCTCTGTCGGGACTGGCAATATCTACCGTATAACCGGCTTCGCTAAAAACCCAATAGGGGTGAGCCAGTTCGGCAAACCAAACTCCGATTGGCCAACCTGTTTGTTGACTAACAGAAGGGTTAGACGCAATCATCAACACTTTGCCATTATTGCCGGCATTGTGTTGCGCTGCACTTGAAAGTGATATAAAAAGAAAGGATAATAATAAAATGCGTTGCATGGTATGTATTTTGCCGTAAAATTCAAACCTTGTACCTGATTCCTTACCAGAGGCACACAAAGGACTGCTACGAACTTTTTGGTCTGTACTTTGTAATTTTAAGCTATGCCTGACGTCATCATTGATAAGCAGATATTCTATAATCCAGTGGATTATGCTTTAAAAAAAATAGGCGGTACCTGGAAAATGCCGGTGCTTTGGCGACTTAAAGACCGCTCATTACGCTACTCAGAATTGCAAAACCAGATACCACATATCAGTCAGAAAATGCTGACACAGGCCCTCAAGCAGCTTGAAATGGATGGGTTCTTGCTGAAAAAAGTGTTTGCCGAAGTTCCTCCCCGTACAGAATACGCGTTGACTGAAAAAGGAAAAAAAGCAATCACCGTCATTCAATTCCTGCGTGAATATGGTTTAGAATTGATGACAGAAGCAGGGGTTGACTATGGTGAACTGATGAAAAAGGAAAGCCAAAAAGAAAAATGAACAGGCTGCTACTTCTTCTTATTGCCTCGGGATTGGTATTGCTGGCCAGTCATTGCTCGCTGAACAAGGAGGCCCAGAAGAGCACCGCCAAACTATTACAAAAAGGAAAGCTCGAAGAAGATACCAGCTTTATCTACACGCTCCCATACGAAGCAGGACGATCCCATCTTGTGGTACAAGGCTATTATAGCGCATACACCCATCGCAACCGCGTGGCCATTGATTTCAAAATGAAAAAAGGTACGCGGATCTGTGCCGCAAGGGGTGGGGTAGTGGTGCGAATGAATGAAACGGGCAGTCGCGGCGGCCTCAAATCAAAATACCGGCGCGAAGCCAATTATATTGTCATTCAGCACGACGATAGAACAAGGGCCGGGTACTGGCACCTGAAGAAAGACGGGGTACTGGTCAATGTGGGCGATACGGTAAAACAAGGCCAGGTGATTGGCCTGAGTGGAAACACGGGATATACGGCTTTCCCTCACCTGCACTTCGTGGTCTGGGGCAATGATGCCAATGGGCAGTGGCAGACAATTCCAACCCGTTTTTCTACCTCCAAAAAAACAAGATACCTTCGGCCATTAAGGAGATACAAAAGAGAGCTTTAGTTTTACCGCCAGGGCACAAAGACGCCAAGGTCGCCAAACTTTCTTGGCGCCACATAGCGCCCTTCCGACTTGGCGGTAAAAAAAAATCCCACAAACTTCAAATGACTTTCCAGGAAATAATCCATCACTTTCTCACCAATGTCCGCCAAACCCAATGGCCGGAATGGGTCAGTACCATCGCACAAATAGCCAGTGTGTGGTATGCCCGTAAAAATAATGTACTGGTTTACCCCACAGGGATTATCGGGGTACTGCTGGCAGCTTATGTCTATTTCTTCATGGTCAGCCCCGCGCTTTATGCCGACGCCTCCCTGAATATCTACTATTTTTTAATGAGCGTTTATGGATGGTACAATTGGGTGCAAAAGAAGGATGGGGCACATTATACCTATCCCATCAGTTGGTGTACGCGCCCCCAGTTATGGTTTGGGATCGGGTTCTTTCTTTTCTTCTGGGTAGTGATCTATGTTGTATTAGTTCAATTGACCAATAGCAATACCCCGATACTGGATTCGCTCGTTTCCTCTTCAGCCATCACCGCCATGTGGTGGATGGCCAAAAGAAAGATCGAGAACTGGCTGGCCTGGATCTTTTCAAATATTGTGGCCATCCCGCTCAACTTTTACAAAGAACTGATGCTATTTTCGCTGATGTACGTACTCTTCCTTGCCCTGGCCTGGTGGGGATTTATTGAATGGAAGAAAATGGCCAAAGAAACAACCAACGCATGAGTTATTGCCGCTTTATACAAAACCTGAAACCCGGTGAGCAGGAACAACACCGTATCTATCATGATAAATTCTATGGTTTCCCCATACCGGATGACAATGAGTTGTTTTGCCGGCTGATCCTGGAGATCAATCAGGCGGGACTTAGCTGGACCACCATTCTCAATAAACAGGAAAATTTTCGCGCCGCCTATCATGGGTTCGAAATCAAAAAAGTGGCCGGATATAAGGAGAAAGATTTTAACCGTCTCATGGGCGATGCAGGCATCATTCGTAACCGGCTTAAAATTCAGGCAGCCATCGAAAATGCCAAGACCTTATTGGGTATTCAAAAAGAGCATGGCTCTTTCCGTCAATGGCTCGATCATCACCATCCGCTGACCAAAGACGAATGGACCAAACTCTTCAAGAAGACCTTCCGCTTTACCGGTGGTGAAATCGTTAATGAATTTTTAATGAGCACCGGCTACCTCCCCGGCGCCCATACCGAAGATTGCCCCATCCATAAAAAGGTACTCAAAGCAAAACCGGCATGGGCGAGAAAAACACGATAAAAAAGATCGTTATCATCGGACCGGAATCAACCGGCAAAAGCACCCTGTGCCGGCAATTGGCTGCGCATTTCAATACGCTCTGGTGTCCGGAATATGCGCGTGAATACCTGCTCAAACATGGTACCAATTACACCTATGATGATTTGCTTACCATCGCAAAAGGACAGGTGGCTCTGGAAGAAGAGTATGTTTTGAGAGTCGGGAGTCGGGGGTCGGGAGTCCAGGGTCCGGGGTCCGAAGTTGGGAGTCCGAAGTATAACCCCGGACTCCCGTCTTCCGACTCCGGTCTCCCGACCCCCGACTCCGGTCTCCCGTCTTCCGACCCTGGACTCCCGACCCCCGACTCCGGACCCCTCCTCTTCCTCGACACTAACATGTACGTGATGCAGGTATGGTGTGAATTTGTTTTTGACAAATGCCATAAATACATCCTTGAACAGATCGTTTCGCGGAAATATGATCTCTACCTGCTCTGTGCAACGGATCTTCCCTGGGTAAAAGATGAATTGCGGGAATACCCCGACCTGGAGTCAAGAGAGCGGTTGTATAAAATGTATAAAGACTTATTGGTAAATCAGGAAACGCCGTGGGTGGAAATTCGCGGTACTGAGTCCGATCGCTTCCGCAGCGCCCTTAGCGCTCTTAGCGACATGGCGTCTTGGCGGTAGGAGTTTAACCGCGAAGTCGCCATGGCACGAAGGACGCCAGGCAAATCACTTATTTTTTCCTTTAATCGTTGAGGCATTTGAAATTACAGCTTGAATGTCTTCATCTCCTTCGAGGTTACGCATTTGCCCCAATACAAACGGACAGCGCCTGGCTACATACTTTGACATGGGTTTTACCGGATAAAGCTTGGGGTTGGGCAGACAGGCCGCGATCATCGCCGCTTCCTGCCGGGATAAACTTCCTGCCGGTTTATTGAAATAGGATTTTGCAGCCGCCTGGATTCCATAAATACCGCGCCCCATTTCAATAACATTAAGGTAAACTTCCAGTATGCGCTTTTTTCCCCATATCAGTTCGATCATGAAGGTGAAATAGGTCTCCAGGCCTTTGCGTATCCAACTACGTCCTTGCCAAAGAAATACATTCTTGGCTGTTTGCTGACTGATAGTACTGGCGCCATGTACGCGCCCGGGTTTACGTTTGTTATAGGCCTGTGCTTTTTTTATGCTCTTCCAGTCAAATCCACTGTGATCGGGAAATAATTGATCCTCTGAAGCAATCACCGCCAGGCGTGCATATACGGAGATCTCATTTTTGTCTACATAATCCCTTTTCAACCCATCGCCTTTTACCCAGGAAACCAATTGCGTCATGGTGATCGGTGGGTCGATCCATTTGAGGGCCAGTATATAAACAAATTGAAAAATGAACAGGAAGAGGAAAATCCTTTTAATGAGACGCCAGAGTCGGGGGATGAGGCCTTTCGTGGTCATTGACAGATTTCGCTATTATATTTATTGAAAAAATACGAATAGCTAATAGCTAAAGGCTAAAAGCTTTTTAATTTATTTAGCCCTTTGCCTTCAAAAAAAGCTCCCAATCTTCCAACATTTTCCCTTTCAGCACACGAGGAAATTTGTGTTGACTTCCCAATTTCCCTTTTAGTTCCATAAACTCAATAAACCGGTGCTCGGGGAGCACTTCCAGAAATACTTCCTTCAGCGCGCTATCCCGCTCGGTGGCATAATCATCATTGAGTACCCGCAGGTGTTGATCAATGCGTTTAGCAATATCGGCTCCATCCACCCGGTCATCACAACCGATATACCAGCGATGGGCAAAAAAACCTTCGTGTGGAATACCCACTACGGTGTACTCGGGTATGGAGATATTCAACTCTTCGCTTACCAGTTGAATCGCCTTGTTCATGTTATCTACACTCAGGTGTTCGCCAACGAGACTCAGGAAATGTTTGGTCCGGCCGGTGATCACCACTTCATTCTTCTCCAGGTCAACAAATTTTATCGTATCACCAAGCAGGTAACGCCAGGCACCCGCATTCGTGCTCATCAAAAGAGCGTATTCCTTTCCCTCTTCCACTTCGTGAATCATCAGGGCTTCTGGCTTGTCCACCATCCGGCATTCGGCGTCAAAGTTCTTTTCATCAAAGGGCACAAATTCAAAGAAGATATTATTGTCAAGGATCAACTGCATCCCTTTGGCATGTTCGCGGTGTTTATACCCGATAAAGCCTTCGCTCGACAGATAGTTCTCGATATAGATGATGGGTTTGCCTAATAATTTTTCAAACCCCTTTTTATAGGGTTCAAAGGCCACACCCCCGTGCACAAAAAAGGAAAAATTAGGCCATATCTCATGGATATTTTTCACGTTGTAATGCTCGATCACCATTTCCATACACATCTGGCACCAGGCCGGTACGCCTACGATATACCCGATATCCCATTCTTTGGCGTGTTCTACAATCTCATTCAATTTCTGGTTCCAATCCTGGATCGCCGCAATCCGGCCTCCGGGTTTGTAGAAAGTCTGAAACCAGAAAGGCCTTTTCTTTGCCAGGATCCCACTCAAATCACCGGCATACCAACCTGCCTTTCCTTTCTTCAGGTCAGTTGCGCCACCCAACATCAAAAAGCCCTTGGCCATGGCGTTGCGTGGCACATGATCGTAGGCAAAAAGCGAAAAAAGTTGTTTGAGGTAATTGATCGTATTGCTGCGAAGCAACTCTTTGGTAATGGGAATGTATTTGCTGGCTGCTTCGGAGGTCCCGGAACTTAATGCATAATACTTGATCTTCCCCGGCCAGGCTACATCAGGTACCCCTTCCAGGGTTTTATACCACCATTGATCGTAGATCTTATTGTAGTCGTAGGTGGGAACCAGTTCCTGAAATTTCTTGCCCGGGTGCTTACTGAGCAGGATCTCATCAAAAAGGTATTCCTGTCCAAACTCCGTAAACCTTGCCTTCTTCAACAATTTCTTTAACACCCGAATCTGCTGTCGCCTCGGGTCGTTTTGAGGAATACGCAGGGCGGTAGCTATCGCTTTGGGCAATTTAATATCAATAATTCTCGTCATCCGTTCTTTTCTTTTCTGTCTGCGCGCTAAAATTAAGCATTTAAACCGCTCCCTACTCAGCAATCCTTTGGGTCATATCAACCTATCCAACCGGCAAGGAGATGGCGTAGCCGGATCCCTAATTTCAAGAAGCCCGCCTTTAGTGGTTGTTGGCCATAGTATTTATTGACAAAAATGGCCATGGCGCCATAGAACCTTTCACGGTACACCTTGTCTTTTATCGTGCTTTTACCCTTGGCATGGGTGATGGTCACCAGGGGAAAATAATAACAGGAATACCCTGCTTTCTTTACTCGGATACTCAGGTCTATGTCCTCGGCATACATGAAAAATGATTCATCGAAACCTCCCAGTTCACGAAACAAGTTGCTTCGGATAAGCAAGAATGCCCCGGAAAGGGCATCCACTTCCCCAGACTCATCCTCCTTTACATGCCCTGCATAGTAGGCGGCAAAAAATGGGGAAGAAGGAAACAAAGCGGCGAAGCCAAATAATTTAAAAAAACTGGTACGCGGGCCGGGCATTCCCCGTTTGGATTCTTTAAGAAAACGGCCCTTCTCATCGAGCATTTTTACACCAAGCGCCCCTACGCCAGGGTTATGTTCCAGGAACCGGATCGTTTTTTCAAGCGCGTCCGCCGGAATTACCGTATCTGGATTCAGAAAGAGGGCATATTCTCCTTTCGCCATGGCAAAAGCCTGGTTACAAGCTTTTGAAAAACCTGTGTTGGTGTCATTTGCCACCCATTTCACCCCTGGAAATTCATGCGATAGAATTTCCAGTGTTTGATCACCCGAAGCATTGTCAACTACGATCACTTCCACGGCAAAACCAGCAACACGTACCGCTTCCTCCACCGATCGTAAACAGGAACGGAGGGGGACCAGGGAATTGTAGGAGACGAGGAGGAGAGAGAGTTTCACGGGGGCAAAGATAGACCAGGATTTAATGATTGTATGGATTGTAAGGATTACGGTCGTTTTTGTTTCTCGCGGCGGCCGTCCTATTTCGAAAAGAAAACTGCCGCTGCGTTCTTTGCCTCGTTGCGTGCGCCGCGAGAAACAAATCCGTGCAATCCCTGAAATCCATATAATCATTAAATCCTGGTCTATCTTTGCCCCCATGAAACAAGCCCTGTTAGAAGCCGTACATGCCGGTGGTGCAGAATTACTCAGGTTCTATCATAATGATTTTACCATTTCGAATAAAGAAGGAATCAATAACCTGGTTACCGAGGCCGATCATGCCGCTGAAAAAGCGATCTTTGAAGTGATCAAAAAACATTACCCCGATCATTATATCCTGAGTGAGGAAGCCGGGGTCATGGCCCAGGATTCGCCGTACAAATGGATCGTGGATCCCATCGATGGCACCGTGAATTTTGCCCACGGGTTACCCATCTGTTGTGTGTCGATCGGGGTGGAAAAAGATGGGGAAATGATACTTGGCGCTGTTTACGCACCAGTACTGAATGAACTTTTTGTTGCGGAAAAAGGAAAGGGCGCTACGCTGAATGATAAACCCATCCATGTTAGCAAGGAAACCGATGTATGGAAATCCTGTCTTGTTACGGGTTTTCCATACAGCTACCTGGATATGACGAATGGGCCGCTGGATGTGTTTGACCGGCTTATTCGGAAAGGAGTGCCGGTAAGGCGTATGGGTTCGGCCGCTATCGACCTCTGCTGGGTTGCCGCAGGAAGATTTGATGGATTCTATGAGCACAAACTCCAGGCCTGGGACAGTGCCGCCGGATTTCTGATGGTGGAAGAAGCCGGAGGAACCGTAACAGATTTCAACGGCGATCGCTATTCGCCCTATCAACCCCATCTGGTCGCCACCAACGGACAGATACAATCACAATTACTTCAGATCATACATAATACTTATTGATATGCCCGAACGGACAGAAATAGCTACCCTGGGAGAGTTTGGATTGATCGAGCACCTGACCCGAAACAATGAAACACGCAATGCCACCACCCTGCTAAGTGTGGGCGATGATGCCGCCGTGGTGGATCATTTTGGCAAACAAACCGTGGTTACTACTGATCTGCTGGTGGAAGGTGTTCATTTTGACCTGGCCTACACTCCCCTCAAACACCTGGGTTATAAAAGCATTGTCGTCAATCTGAGTGATATCTATGCTATGAATGCCACACCTACCCAGGTAGTGATCAGCCTGGGCATCAGCAACCGTTTTAGTGTGGAATCGCTCGAAGAATTTTATGAAGGCATTTATGCGGCCTGTCGCGAATACAATGTAGACCTCATAGGTGGTGATACCACCTCCTCCCAAAAAGGGATGATCATTTCGGTTACGGCCCTGGGTGAAGTAGCCCCGGATAAATATGTAAAAAGAAGCACCGCGCAGAAAGGGGACCTCCTCTGTGTAAGTGGTGATTTAGGTGCTGCCTATATCGGATTGCTCTTTCTCGAAAGGGAAAAGAAGATCTATCTCGAGAACCCACAGATACAACCTGATCTGGAAGGAGAAGCCTATGTGATCGGCAGGCTTCTTAAACCCGAAGCCAGAAAAGATATCATTGCCTTCTTCGAAGAAAAAGGCATCATGCCCACATCCATGATGGACATCAGTGACGGGCTTAGTTCGGAGATCCTCCACATTTGCAAACAAAGCGAATTGGGTTGTATCTTGTATGAAGAGAAGATCCCTGTGGCACAGGATTCAAAACTGGCGGCCTATAAATTTGAAATAGACCCGACAGCCTGCGCCCTGAGTGGAGGTGAAGATTACGAGCTTGTTTTCACGGTGGCCCAGTCGGATTATGATAAAATAAAGGACAATGAAGCGATCAGTATCGTGGGTTATATGACAGAACCGGAAAAAGGCGCGCAGATCATCACCAAAGGCGGCAGTCAACACCCCCTCACCGCCCAGGGATGGAACCATTTGAAGAAATGAACAAAACCATTTTAGGGATCCTTATCCCCCTGCTCCTTACCGCCTGCACGGCCAGCCGCAAAACCAGGGCCGTTCCAAATATCGCACCCACCGCACTCCAGGAAGATTACCAGGTTTTTCGAACCCTGCTTGAATCTACCCACCCAAGTACGTATTGGTACAGTTCCAAAAAAACCATGGACTCGGTATTCGATTGGGGAATGGCCCAGCTCACCGATTCCATGAACGAACGAAATTTCAGGAAACTGCTGAGTTATGTTTATGCCCATGTGCATTGTGGACATTCCACCATTCGCTCGTCTAAAAATTACAACCGCCAGGTGGATACGCTTCGTCAACTTTCTTTCCCCCTTCGCATCAAGACCTGGGGAGATACCACCGTAGTAACCGCCAATCTCAATCGCCGCGATACCCTCCTGGTTCGAGGTACACCCCTTACGCATATTGATGGTATCCCGATACGGACACTCGCAGATACCTTGGCGCAATTTCTCTCTTCCGATGGTTATTCCTTTACCCATAAATACCAATCACTCAGCAGCGGAGGAAATTTTGGAACCCTATATACCACCGTATTTGGAATAAAAAACAAATACCGTGTCGGTTATCTGGATGAATCAGGCAAGGAAAAAGAAGTGACCATCCCCGTGTTCGACCCCCGCAAGGATAGTTTGTTCAGACGGGGAATCGCCCAAATGAGAAGACCACCAAAAAGCGAAAGAAAACAACAGGAACGCGATAACTCGCGGCAACTCCTCTTTGCCGATCCGGATTCCACCGGATACATGACCCTTAATAGTTTTAGCAACGGGTATGGATTAAAAAAATTCTTCCGGAGATCCTTTCGTGCTTTGCGACAGCAAAAAACCAAAAACCTGGTGATCGATGTGCGTGGAAACGGAGGTGGTAATGTGGGGAACTCCACGTTGCTGACCAAGTTTATTGCCCGCCAATCCTTCCGCCTGGCCGATTCGCTCTATGCCATCCGCAAGAATCCGCCTTATGGTAAATATGTTCAGAATAATTTCTTCAATAAACTTTTCCTTCTCTTCTTTACCAGGAAAAAAGCGGATGGCTATTACCATTTTGGGTTTTATGAAAAACACCATTTCAAACCAAAACAGAAAAACCGTTTCAGTGGACATGTCTACATCGTTACGGGAGGTAACTCCTTTTCTGCTACCACGCTTTTTGCCGGGACATTAAGAGAACAGGAAAATGTGACGATCATTGGAGAAGAAACCGGTGGTGCGGCCTATGGTAATTCTGCCTGGCTGATTCCTTATGTTACCCTGCCCCATTCAAAGGTTCGTTTTCGTTTGCCTTTGTTTCGTCTCGTTACACATCCGTTAAAACCAAAAGATGGAAAAGGGGTGCAGCCTGAGATCTTTGTGGGGCCAAGTGTAGAGGCTATTCGAAATGGACTGGATTATAAAATGGAAGCCGTTAAAAAACGCATCCTCGCGTCCCTGGCGCCTTAGCGTCTTGGCGGTAAGAGGGTTTTACCGCCAAGGCGCGAGGGCGCCAGGGACGCAAAGTTATAAGGAGATGATTGTGAATTCGGCTTCATAGCCTTTCCGGATATACCCCAATCGGGTATCAAGTCCTGCAGCCTTTGCCGGATAGGTGCTTGCCATCCGACAAGCCTCCGCAAGTGAAATACCGCAATGGGCAACACAGTTCTGCACGGCTTTCATCATGGTCAAAGCTGAACCTGATAAGGTTCCATCGGGCATACAATAGCGGTCACCCTGAAATACATGCGGATAAGGTCCTTCGGCTGTTTCTGCCACTGCATCCGTGATCAGGAAAAGTCGGTCACCCATGATCTTTTTACTAATGCGTACCGCTGCAAGATCAGTATGTACACCATCCACCACCATGCTGCTCATTACCGTGGCATGATCATAGATAGCACCAACCATGCCGGGGGCACGGCTTTGCAGGGGAGACATGGCATTGTATAAATGGGTAGCCAGTGTAATGCCACCTTCAAAGGCAAGGGTGGCTTGTTCATAGGTGGCATTGCTATGTCCGGCAGAAACGACCACCCCGTTCTCCTGAAGCAAATGGATCAGTTCCGGGTCGCAACATTCAGGCGCAAGCGTCATGATCCTGATAACGCCTTTCGCTTCTTCCAATAGTTCAAGTATTTCTTTACGGGTCGGGGTATGGACAAATGCCTCCAGGTGGGCGCCTCTTTTTTCTTTATTGATAAACGGTCCTTCGAGATGGAGACCCAATAAACCTTTACCACCCTTTTCCCAATAAGCTTTAACAGCGAGGATACCCGCTGAAACCACTTCGCGACTATTGGTAGCAATGGTGATACAAAAATGGGTGGCGCCTCCCGCCAGACTGTATTGGTAGGTGGCTTCCAGGCTTTCGGGTGTGGGTTGTTGTGAAAAAAGATGTCCATTGCCGCCATAGATCTGCAGGTCAATAAAACCCGGAGCAAGAATCTTTCCGGAAAGATCAACGCGTTCATATACCGATGGGATCTCAGAATTGGGCACGAGATCCTGTATGATATGATTATCCACAAGCACGGCCTGCCCCGATAGCTCTTCGCTACCGGTAAAGATCAGGGAAGGGAGGTAGGCTGATTTCATGTATTAAATGCTTAGGAGAAAAGGGTCACCATCTTTCCAGAAAGGCATTTGGCCACGCACTTCTTCCAATAATTTCTTTTCAAGGGTGATCGTATGAATGGTTTCTGAATCTGCCTGGTGAAATAAGGTTTGACCAAGGGGATCGATCACAAGGCTGTCACCGGAATAGTAATGTCCATTCCCATCTTCGCCCACTCGGTTAAGTCCTACCACATAGGATTGATTTTCGATCGCCCTTGCCGGCAAAAGGCTTTTCCAGGCATGCGCCCTCTTGGCTGGCCAATTGGCTACATAGATCAAAAGGTCATACTCGGGTCCTTCTTCCTGTGATTGTTGCCTCGCCCAGACCGGAAAACGAAGGTCATAACAGATAAGCAGGTTGATCCGCCAACCCTTTACCGAAGCGATCAGGCGTTTATTACCCGCTGAATATTTTTCATCTTCTCCGGCATAGGCAAACAAATGTCGTTTATCATACACGCCTATTTGCCCATTGGGCAAAACCCACAGTAGTCGGTTATAAAATTCATCTCCGTCACGAATGATCAGACTGCCTGTGAGGATGATCTTCCGTTCGGCACTGATCGCTTTCATCCACTTTACTGTAGGTCCTTCCATGGTCTCTGCCAGTCTTGCAGGATCCATGCTAAATCCGGTCGAAAACATCTCAGGCAAAAGGACCAATTCGGTCTTTTCCTTTATGGACCGGATCTTCTCCTCGAACATACGCCGGTTGGCTTCCGGGTCTTCCCAATGAAGGGCCGTTTGAATAAGACTGATCGTGAGTGATGACATGAAAAAAGATGTCTTGTAAAGGTATTGATCTTATAATTTACAATGAACGTATCTTTAATCCACACATCAACTTATTTATCATGAAACGAGCTCTTGTCCTCCTTGCATTATTTATTTCAATCACTTCATTGGCCCAGCGCAAAGGCGATCCGGCTTTGACCGAAGTTTGGCAGCCCGAACCCAGGGTAGTAACCCCTGGCCCTACGGCCGCTGGCGCGCCATCCGATGCAATCGCTTTATTCAATGGCAAAGACCTTTCTGCCTGGCAAAAGAAAATGGGTAGTGGTGCACCGGAATGGAAAGTGGCCGATGATATTTTAACGGTCGCAGGAGGAAAAGGGGATATCCAAACCAAAGAAGGATATGGGAGTTGCCAATTACATATTGAGTGGCGCACCCCCGATGTAGTCGTCGGAACCGGGCAGGGCAGGGGAAATAGTGGCATTTTCCTGATGGGCCGTTATGAACTTCAGATCCTTGACAATTACAATAACCGCACCTATAGCAATGGCCAGGCCGCAAGTATTTACAAACAACACATGCCCCTGGTCAATGCCTGCCGGCCTCCGGGCGAATGGCAAACCTATGATATCGTATTTACCGCTCCTCGTTTTAAAACAAAAGACAGCAGCCTGATCTCTCCGGCCTATATCACTGTCATCCACAACGGGGTTTTGGTTCAAAACCATACGGCTATCTGGGGTGGCACCGAGTATATCGGCGTGGCTGAATACAAACTCCATAGCGACCGGGAACCGATAATTTTACAGGACCATGGCAACCCTGTGAGCTTTCGGAACATCTGGATTAGAAAGCTGGATTAAGGATCGTTTCCTGCAGTCCTGATATTTTGGGACGCAAAAGGTTCAGACGGCCGCGAGAAAAATCCATCCGGTCATCAAATTTTCGCTTAAAATCTCATTGAAATACTGTTAATTGACCCCAAATATTTGAACATGTTATTCCGGACATCAAAAAAAACCATTCTTTCCTTTTTTGTCTTTCAATTGCTGGTGCTCCTGGTGTATGCCCAACCCGGTATACCCGTCACCAAATGGACACCCGATGGTAACAGTTATTACCAGGCCGAAAAAGGCGAGATCGTTAAGACCGATCTTCCTGGTTTGACCAAGACCACCTTTATCAGCAAAAAAGACCTTACGGCCAATGGGAAAGCCATTGTGCCCCGTAGTTTTCAATTATCGGAGGATGGTAATCTTGCGCTCATTTACACCAATGCCAAACGTGTTTGGCGCTATCCCACCCGGGGTGATTACTGGGTGTTGAACCGCAGCACCGGTGAATTAAAACAAATTGGAAAAGGCAAGCCTGAATCAACCCTCCAATTTGCCAAATTCTCTCCCGATGCCACCAAAGTGGCCTATGTATGTGAGCACAATATCTATGTAGAGGACCTGGCCAGTGGCGGAATAAAAAAACTGACCGACGATAAGGGTACCAAAAAACTCATCAACGGGACCTTCGACTGGGTATATGAAGAAGAGTTCGCCATGCGCGATGGTTTTCGCTGGAGCCCCGATGGAAAAAGCATTGCCTATTGGCAGATCGATGCCAATCAGATACGCGATTATTTCATGTTGAACACGACTGACTCGGTATATAGCCAGGTGATCCCGGTAGAATACCCCAAAGTAGGTGAACCTCCTTCACCGGCACGCATCGGCGTAGTTGATATCAACAATGCGGATACCAAATGGATGAATGTACCCGGCGATCCCGCTCAACATTATATTGTGCGAATGGAATGGAGCGCCCCTGGCGAGATCATTCTGCAACAACTCAACCGTCGTCAGAATGAAAGCAAGCTGATGCTCTGCAATACAGCCACTGCCGAAGCAAAGACCATTTACGCCGAAACAGATTCAGCCTGGGTTTCTACCATCAGTGAGTGGACCAACGATGTGACCGGCTGGGACTGGATCAATGGTAAAAAAGAATTTCTCTGGTTGAGTGAAAAAGATGGCTGGCGTCACCTGTACCGCGTGACCCGCGATGGGGCAAAGGAAACACTGATCACGAAGGGTGACTATGATGTGATCGATGTATTGCTCGCCGATGAAAAAACAGGGTATGTCTATTTTACGGCTTCGCCAAAAAATGCTACGCAGAAATATTTATACAAAACAAAGATGGATGGCAAAGGGAAACTGGAATTGGTTTCTCCATCCAATGAGATAGGTACCCATGGATATGAGATCGCGCCAAGTGGAAAATTTGCCCGGCATACTTTCTCGAATTATTATACCATGCCTATGACCGAGTGGGTTTATCTGCCTGCGCATACACCTTTCAACGAAAAAGATGATATCAGCAAAAAGGTAAAACCTGCTTCGGAGGTGAACTCAAATACTTCCTATTTCCAGGTTACCACCGATGATGGTGTTACCCTGGATGGCTGGATGGTAAAACCCAACAACTTTGATCCGAATAAAAAATATCCCCTTGTTTTCTATGTATATGGCGAACCAGCTGCAGCAACCGTAACCGACAGCTATGGCGCGGCAGGCAATTTCCTCTATGCCGGTGATATGGAATCGGATGGATATATTCAGGTTTCCGTAGATAACCGCGGTACCCCCGCGCCTCGGGGACGGGCCTGGAGAAAATCAATCTATAAAAATATCGGGCAGCTCAATATTCGGGACCAGGCATTTGCCGCCAAGCAAATTGTAAAATGGCCCTTTATTGACAGCACGCGGGTGGCCGTGTGGGGATGGAGCGGTGGTGGTTCATCCACCCTCAACTTGCTCTTCCAATACCCCGAAACCTATCAAACCGGAATTTCCATAGCCCCGGTTACCAGCTCCTTGCTGTATGATAATATCTACACCGAAAGATATATGGGTCTTCCCCAGGAAGACATGGCCCCCTATAAATTGGGCGCCGCGCTTACCCATGCCAAAAACCTGCGGGGCAATTTGCTGGTGATCCATGGTACGGGAGACGATAATGTGCACTATCAGAATATGGAAATGCTGGTGAATGAACTGGTGAAACACAAGAAACAATTCCAGTTCATGGCCTATCCCAACCGTACACACGGTATCAGCGAAGGACAAGGCACGTTTCAACACCTGGCCGCTTTGTACACTAAATTTTTAAAAGAAAACTGCCCTCCGGGTGGAAGAACAGAAGAAGAGGTGAAGCAGGCGGCGGCGGGGGGGAAGAAAGGATTTTAGATCTTACCGCGAAGACGCGAAGGCGCAAAGGAACGCAAAGAACATTGCGCACCATTGCGCCTTCGCGTCTTCGCGGTAAATCCTATTCAACATGCTTACACTTCTTTATCGCTTCATTCACTAAATTCGGCTCAAACCCTCGTTGCATCAAATAATCCCTCGTCTTACTCATTTTCACAAACCCATTGGTACCCGCCCCGCGAATGGAGTTCCACTTTTTTTTAGCCAGCCCTTCCAATGTTTTTTGGTAAACGCTTTCATCTATTTCCTGTAAGGCCTTGCGGATACAGTAATCACTCACTTTCCGTTGCTTCAATTCATATTTGATCTTGACACGACCCCAGCCTTTCATGCGAAACTTGCCTCCAGCAAAGGCGATCGCAAATCGTTCTTCATTTAAATAATCTTCTTGTATCAACGAGGAGATCACCTCATCCACCTCCTGGCGGTGAAGACCAAAACCATAGGCTTTTTCCTTTACCTCGCTATGGCTGCGTTCCTGGTAAGCGCAGTAATGCTTTAATTTTTGAAGGGCTTGTGCCGGTGTAAGGCGTTGAACAGACATAGGGAAATGAATATTTGGGAAACAGGACTATTCCTCCAATCGTTCCACTGCTCCAAACTTTGTTTTCAGCAGGTCATCATATTCATCGGCCTTTCGAAAGAGGTTGCCAAAAATTCCCTGACCCATTTCCAGGCTCATATCCAGATCGTATAATACACAGGAAAGGACAATATTCTGTTTCAGGCAACTCAATACAAGGCCATTCAGGGAATAATTTTCCTGGAGCAGGTAATGATACAGTGATTTGATCATGGCCGGATCGGTGGGAAGCTGACAGAGATAGGCATCCCCGGCAATAAAATAATTCTCAGGGTTGTAGGTGATGCGAATTTTCGCGGTTCCTTCTTTTACCGACCAGTTATTGGCACCTTCACGGGCCAGTTTGATATCCTTGCCCAGGCTTTTCAGGATGTCTTCAATCGTTTTAGCCACCCCGACCGGCTCCAATTCCTTTTCCGGCATGGTGGGAAGTTCCACTTCGGTACCGCAACTGGGACAGTATTTACCCGAGTCAATATTTCCAGCCAGCACCAGATAGCCGCAACTAAAACAACGGGTGGAAGGATACCCTTTATTGGGCACATAGAGGCGAAGGGCTTCCAACAGGTAATTTACCGGTAGGGCAAATCCCAGGTTATCGCCACCACGAATGATAAATGTATTTACCCCAATGATCTCACCGGCCCCATTTACCAGCGGGCCTCCGCTATTACCCGGATTGATCGCCGCATCGATCTGGATATACTTCAGGCCATCGCGCACACGGTCCACTTTACTGATCACTCCTTGTGTAGCGGTATAGTTCAATCCATAGGGATGACCAATCGCGATCACGGGATCACCATCCTTCATGGATTCATATCGTCCGAGTTTGATATCGGGAAGTTCCACCCCAAGGGGGGAGGCTAAAAAAGCCAGGTCGTGTTTTCGGTCGGTATAAAAAACCCTTGACACTTGTTTTTCAAAGGTCTTCCCCGCAATGGTGACCTCCGCATTATTTCCCACCACATGGTCATTGGTGATGATGAGGTCAAATTCCTTCAGGTAAAAACCGGTGCCCGTTCCGGTCTGTGTCGCGATCTGTATGATGGCGGGCTGAAATCGTTCAATGGTCAATGTTGATGCTCCGGGTTCCATGGCTCACTTGTTTTCCAGGTTCAGAAATTCAATTTCATTGGTAAAGGAGTGGTTGAACTCCATCAGGTTGTCGAAACGCAGGTTCTCATTGCGAAAAACCAGCGAGGGGAATTTGGATTTCCAGGCCTCGGTGATCTCCTGGATACGCTGGTAAATGGCATCCACATCAAAACGGCCATCGGCTTTGTTGTAATATTTACGGGGAAACCCAAGGGCCTCAAAATAATCACTGTAGTTTACCCGCATAAACAATTCAAAGAGTGCCGATACGGGGCGGGGAAGGCTATAGGAATATTGGCAATAGGCAAAACCATATTCACTGATCTTCGTAGCAATGGCCGGGTAATTATTCTCCTTGTACCAGATCAGGTTTTGATTGGCCGCGGAGATCATATCGGCGATCGTCTTATACGCCTGAGGGGCCACAATGGAAAAAGTATGTCTTGACCGATACAGGTCATGGAAAACCTCTTCCCGGGTTTTTGCCTGTAGTTTCCGGTAGGCTTCTACCAGGTCGCGGTTTTTTTCAGGTACAGGTTTTTCCTCCTTACGGAAATATATTTCCACGATCTTTTCCAGGTCATGCATCAATTTGCCTTCCGGAACCAGCAGGTAGTCGATCTGGAAGGCCAGGGTGAGCAGGAGGTAGGCGATACCGCCATGAAATTTATCTGCATCCAGGCTCCCCACCAATTCAAGGGTTTCAGCAATCCATTTTTGCATGTATTGGTACTTGATCTCCTTTTCCCCGTCAGCTATTTCATGGATATGTTCGATATCATGCTTTTCGAGAATGGTAAAATCCTGTACCAGCAGGTCGTCCTGCTTATCGGCCTTGGTGGCCAGTTCTTTCAGGCCATAATATAGTTTGTTGGGGTTGCCGGCAACCACGGGGGTATCGAAACGCATACAGAGCCGGTCGCCATCCAGGGCATAGCGTGAATAATACAGGCTGAAATTAAGTTCCAGCAAACGCCGCATTACCGGTACACTGGGCTGTGGCATCCGGGCCAGGGTCACTTCCGCAGATAACCGGTCACCCGTAAACCGGCCCCTGACGATCTTGGAACCCTGGAAAATTTCAAACTGGCCCTCGGTGCCATTTCGCTGGTAAATGACATTTCCTGTTGAATCGTCGGTCAGGTAGTCAAAAAAGGCATCCAGCGCCTCGGGGTGCTTCTTTTCCTTGAATAAATTATCCGCATCCGTCCACCGGTTTACTTTCACCGTGGTCTTATTATTGTCCGAATACCGGCCAAACTGGATCGCCGGTTCTGGCAGGTCGGGTTTCTTCTTTGATTTTCCAAAAAGTTTATCAAACATGTGAGGACAGGGTTGTAAAAGTGGCAAGTTAGGGATAACGGAGGAGAGTCGGAGGACGGGGGTCAGGAGACCGAGGACGGAGACTACCGATGCGAAACCTATGCGACAGAAATTCATTACTAATCAAACTAAGCCAGAAAAAAAATATTCTTCTTTCTATTCTTTCTAACCTCCGTCCTCGGTCTCCTGACCCCCGTCCTCCGACCCTCAGTCTCCTACTTGGGAATTAGTTAAAAATCAGTAGTTTCGCTGCAAACCCGATAAGATGAAGTTTATCGTTTCCTCGTCAGCACTGCTTAAACAATTGCAACATATTGCAGGTGTCATTAATACCAATACGGTTCTTCCCATCCTGGAAGATTTTCTTTTTGAAGTCGAAAAAAATAAAATGACGGTGGTAGCCACCGACCTGGAAACCGTTATGCGTGTGGCGCTGGATGTGGAAGCCAAAGACAGTGGCAAGGTTTGTATTCCTGCCAAGATCCTGTTGGACAGCTTGAAAAATATCCCCGATCAGCCACTGACATTCAATATTGACAAGAATTATGCGGTGGAGATCACCAGCGATAACGGGAAATACAAAGTAATGGGTGAAAACCCCGATAATTTCCCCAAAGAACCCTCGGCAGATGAAACAACTTCGTTCACGGCCACTTCCACAGCTTTGCTCACTGCGATCAACAAGACCATTTTTGCCGTCAGCAATGATGATCTCCGTCCGGCCATGACAGGTGTATTCTTTGAATTGGATAAAAAAGGGATGCAAACCGTGGCTACCGATGCCCACCGCCTCGTACGCTACAAACGCACCGATGTGAAATGCCCGAAGAACGATTCTTTTATCGTTCCTAAAAAACCGTTGAACCTGCTGAAATCCGTGTTACCGGATAGTGATGACGAGATAACGATCAGCTATAATAACAATCACCTTTTTGTCACCCTCAATAATACCCGGATGAGCTGCCGTTTGATCGATGCACGCTTCCCGGATTATAAAGTGGTGATCCCTGCTGATAACCCCTATAAACTCACCGTTAACAAGTTGGACTTCCAGGGCGCTCTTCGCCGGGTGAGTATCTTTAGTAATAAAAGCACCAACCAGGTCGCCCTCTCCATCGCCGGAAGCCAGTTGGAACTCACCGCACAGGATGTTGACTTCTCCTTTGAAGGAGATGAAAAAATGAAGTGCCGCTACGATGGTGAAGACATTACCATTGCCTTCAACGCCCGCTTCCTGATCGAAATGCTCAATGCCGCCGACAGCGATGAAGTGGTGGTGGAATTATCTACCCCTACCAAGGCCGGTATCCTCAAACCAACCGAGCAGGACGAGAACGAAGAGTTGATGATGCTGGTGATGCCGCTGATGCTTAATCAATAACAGACCAGGATTTACCAGGATTTACCAGGATTTTGGGATTTTAGGATTTCGGGATTGTTTATCATTGGTTAAATTGTGGTATGGCTGGCTCCTTTATTCCTGTACAAATTTTTACCAACTACATTGATGCCCATATACTATTGGGTAGATTGGAGTCGGAGAATATTGTGTGCTACCTCATGGATGAAAACACGGTGACCATTAATCCTATTTGGACTCAAGCGATCGGGGGAATAAAATTAATGGTACACGAGTCACAGGTTGAACGTGCCATGGAGTTGATCAGGGAATAATATAACCCCTCGGTATATATCATTATTTCGCAACGTTATAGGCTACTTTTCGAATGAAAAACCGTCCATAGGTAAACTCGCCATCGTCATAGCGCCATACAGCTTCTCCATACGAGCAGAGTCGATAGCCGTTGTATTCCCCATACTGGGTCATAGGGGTTGTGAATGGGTAGGCCTTCATTTCATTCGCTTCGATGCGGTCATGAGACAGGAAATTGATCATTTGCCCTTCTGTATTAAAGCTTAATATGGCCGAAACTGAAATCCCTTCATTTGTAAAGATCGCTTTTGCCGACAGGCTATCCATTTCCTCCCAACTGATTCGTTTATCAATAAGTGCCGCCGGGGCCATGATGCAAATGTCATTGAGCAGGGTAACCGTTTCCGCTTTGTTCATTGCCTCCCCGCTTTTTTGTATCACCGGAAATAACCCAAATAAGCGGATATCCATACTTGCCTTAGCCCTTTCATATTGGTGATATCCCGGGACTGTTATCCCTTTCATTTTTCCCTTCATAAAGAACAGGCGTGCCGGCTGTGGCATAAAATCATATTGCTCACAGGTAAAAGGAAAATAATCCTGTGTTTTACTTCGCATCTGACCATCCATCTCCACATAAAAATTATACACCTTGGGTTTGTTTACTACTCCCACATACCTTAGATATTTTTGAACCGGTTCAGGAAGGTGAGCAAGATCCTTTTCGGTCAGCATTTCCTTGTTTACAGGGATATTACCCGAAAGGTTTTGGGTAACATCATTCCGGAATTTTCTTTCAAACCGGTAATTTCCCCAGGCTAAAAATACAACCAGTACCAGGATCACAACAGCAACGATAATCAGGATCTTAAGCATGATGCAAGGATTTGACCGGAAAGGTAGGTAGGTGACTGGTGCTGTCCTATGATTTCAAACAGGGGACCAAAGGCTCAAGGCTTCTGTTATTCAGGCGAGGTTCCTGTGTATACAATCAGGTTACCTATAAAACAGGTGCCATCCGGGTCGGGTCTTAGCATTTTCAATTCAAGAGTATGGTGCCCTTGTTCCAGTTGGTAGTTCCAGGCCAGTTCATGCTTACGTACCGTAAAACCTGAAGGCAGCCTGAGCGTGTCGCTAATTTTTCCGTCAATTGTCATCAGCACCAAAAATTCCCCTTTCACTGATTCATCCCAACCATTGCCAACTTTTGGCTTTGCCTCTCCGGTAAGCGCAAAGCCATTGCCATCAAACTCGATTTTGAATTCATTCTCGAGGTTCTTACCGACCCATTTTTTCTCCACGGGTTTTAATCCGGTAAAACTTTGCTCCCATTGTACCGGGCGTACCGCTTGCTTTACAATGGTGATCCTGTCCTTTTCTACCTTGCCTCCGTTTCGGCGGATAACTTCCAGGGCGTGCTTATACCCAAGCTCATACACCTCGTTGAGGGAAATGCTGGTATATTTAAAATCCATATCCTCGATTTCCTTTAGCCCCATTTTCCAATAGGCCGGAATACCCTCATAGCCCAACACTGTACCCAAAATTCCTGCTACAGTTGAAGGGTTACAATCCGCATCCTGCCCGGCCCGGGCCGCTATTTCAATGCTTTTACCAAAATCACCATTTCCATATAATAGCCCAAGCACCACATAGGCTGCATTTACCGTAGCATCAATATTAAATGGTGCAAACACCCCATCCGGGCAACCAATATCGTCAGTCCATTTCTTTTGTATCTCAAACCAGTTGCGTTTCCAGTCATTGGGAAATTGCTGATGCCAGCGGATCACATCGGATATACAATTATGAAACCGCGTTTTAGCCGGAATGGCTTTCAGCGCTTCTTTAATAATAAAAGGGATATTCTTTGAAGTAAAGGCCAGGCTATACATTGCCCCTACATATACACCGCCATACCAGCCATCACCATAATTCATGATATGCCCGATCTTATCGGAAATGGCTGAGGCTGTATTGGGCATACCTGGTGACATCAATCCGGCAAAATCGGATTCGATCTGGTAATCGATACAATCCGCGTGGGGATTATTATGCCAATGACCAGAGGCCGGTGCGGCTATGCCATTCAGAATATTATACCGTGCCGCCTGATTAGCATGCCATAGCATATATCGGGCCTTCGCCACCGCATTGGCATGCGAAGAAACCGGGGCATCCAATCCTTCTTTCTCAAAAATATCCACAAACGTAAGGTCCATGTACAGGTCATCATACACACCCGGGCTTTCCACCATGGTTTTTTTCAATAACCCATCATACCAATCAATCTTCTGGTAGTCATTGATCATACTGCCGAGATATCGAAATTCGACCGGCGCGCCGTAAGTCACCCCAATGGTTTGGCCCGCCCACCCGCCTTTAATCTTGTCTTTTAATTGAGCCGGTGTAAGACTTAATTGCATTTGGCCATTTGATTGCAAAAGCAGAAAAAGGAAAACAAAGAATAGGCTATTTTTCATTTCAGTCAGGTTGATATTCTCCAAACAGGTTCCAATCCATACCATTCCCCCAACCCTGTCCATGGTCACTGGTATTTCTTGTTTTGTGCGCGTCGCTAATGCGATAGTTGCCATAGGCCAACAAGGATAAAATGGCCCCGGGTCTTAAATGAGTGCTTGCCCAGCTTAGTGGCGTATCCCCACTGGCATCTTTTGCTTCTTTATCGGCCCCATGTTCCAATAAAAATTGAATCGTTCGCTCGTCGGCATAAGCAGCCGCCCTATGCAGTGGGCTCTCTCCCTTTGTTCGCACATCCCTCATAAAAGCGCCCGTCTCAACACCTGGTTTTGTTCGGGCGTTCACATCTGCCCCTTTTTCTATAAGCAATTTGACCGTATAGAAATAATAGGGCCGGCCTGCTTTACACAAAGCGGAATGTAAGGGTGTTTCCTCCGAATCAGCCAGTTTCATGTTTACATTGGCTCCATGACCGATGAGAAAATCACAAACCTTCCAATGCCCAAAAAATGCGGCATTCCCCAATTCTTCATCGAGGTTAAGCGAACTAAGGTTACCACCCGCCTCCAATACAGCTTTGAGTGCCGTTGTATCGTTGTAATAAACAAACCACTGAAGTGGTTTGACCGTTCCCTGCGTTAGTATGTCCTGCCAATTGGGTAGCTTCAAAAGATCGAACACAAGATCTGTTCTTCCTTTGCTGATATAATCCAATAGGTTGGCACTATTCATATTCGGATAGTTTAATGCGCGATTAATCCTGAAACACGACGGGTGTACGATTCTTGCGGGACCAGTCCATGATGGCTTTTCTGGCCTCTGCTCTTTCTTCGGCAGTCAATGGCTCCTTTTTGGGCCTGCTCCAATGTGTGGTGTAGGCAAAATAAAGGATCAGTCCATCTTCCCCGAATTCATACTCTGTTTCGGCTAATCGTCCATTGTTCACAAAGTAAAGCCGTCCGGACCGGCCATCTGCTTTTTGATGCACTCCGTCATCCTCCAGCAGGCTGTCTACTTCATCCCGCTTATGCCTGGAAGCATCCCATTGTTCCCGGATCTTTTTTGAAATATGGTGTTGAAAATGAGTGTCATCTATTTTCACGGTGGTCCAACCAAACGGAGTGGCCATTCGAATCTCTTCGCGGTTACGCACGATCTGCGCTTTGCAATAAGCTTCTTTATCCGGTTTATCCAATTGACGGGCCGCATCGGCCAACTGCATCCAGAACTCCTCCGCAAAATAATGCCCGCTCTTATCCGCCAAATCGATCAGGCTTAGTAAGGCCCATTCCCACTGCTTGGTCCGCATGTGCATTTGAATATGCCCGTATGCCTTATGCCCTGTGTAATGCTCCGGCAGGTAGTCGATCAGGCGTTGAAAGATGGTGGATAGGCTCATGTGTGTTCGTGGTATGCAATTTATTCAATCGTGATCTTGTCGCCGGGTTTGGCGCGTGCAACTTTCTCGGTGTATTGCTGAAAAAATACAGGGATGCTGTCTTCAAGACCATTCTCAATTCGGTCCTTGATCTTGGCAAAAGCCAGTATGGTTACCTGGAAATCCGGTAGTCCCGTTACCAATACCGGCTGATGTCTTTCTTCAAACCAAACATAGACTCCGCCAAACTTTCGCCGGGCTACTTCAAATAAATACGCACCCGCCTGGGCAATCATATCCTGCATCACACGCGGGTCCATCTTGGCGGCATGCGTAGAAAATTCATCCATCAATTTATCCAATAACAAAAGGCTGTCACCGGTATAGTCAAAAGCCCCGTTGAACCGGGGATTGAAAGCCTGGGCCAGTCTTTCCGCATTGGCCGTCATATCACGAATAAAGATGGCCTGCAGTTTTTCCGCATCATAGGCCGGTCTTTCCGGCTGCACCTCTTTCTTCTTGTTCCAGCTAAATAGTCCCATGAGTGTAAATTAAAATATTAATTTAACTCCATCAGAAATTAGCGGGTGCTGACGGAATAATGGGAAATGGCGCTAATCCTTCTTCGTCACTGTCAGGTACCTGAAATGGGCTTCTGTTCCCGGACCCACCCATAAGCCGATGCGACCGCGGATTTCTGCGCCAAGTTTGAGATCGTTTACGATCAACGAGGGTTGAGGTGCCCCATGGAGATAAAGTCTGGCGGTATCATTGATCACTTCGATCTTCACTTTTGTCCAGGTAGCAGGCTCCAGATCGGCATAGGATTCATATTTCTCTGGAAATGCTTCCCGCAGGGCATGCCAGGGGTGATCGGGGTAGGAGATATATTGCAGCGAATGGTTTCGGCGTACCTGATCATTTGCCCGGCCATTAGTAGGCCGCAGGTAAAAGCACTCAAAATGAGACGCGTTGCTATCAATCCGAAAGGCAACGCCTACAAAGCCCCGGGCTGTTTCAGAAGCTTTCTTACCGGGTTCACCCGCCACTTCCATCTCAATAATACCATTGTGAAAAGAAAGTCCTTCAAGTATCGCCAGCTTACGCTCGGTGGGATTCTCAACTGCGGTATCAACAACCCGGATGCCTTTTTTAGCCTTAAAGGTAACCGGGGCTACATCAACCAAATGAGGTTCGAGCCCCTCCGTCTTTTCCAATGGATAAACGATCTTTTGTTCCTGTGCCTGCAGGGAAGCAACAAAAAACAAATCAAACAATACAGGTAGTATTCGTTTCATATCGAATGATTTTCCGGGTGAAATTAAGTCAGCAGGTTGCGGTAACCATTGCTCTATTCAAGATCAATATACACCAGCTTGTATTTTTTCCCCACCTTGATTACAGGGGTATAAAGTGCTTTTAACAGAAAACCAAGCCCTACAACTCCGCCTGCCAGTGCGAGTGAGCCCGGTTTCACCCCGCCCGAACCTTTGGCAGTAGCATTGATCAGGTGAAGTCCGGCATAACCCATTCCGCCCGCACGAAATAACCACCCGCCCTTGATCCAATAAAAATGGACATGACCCGCCGATCGCCTGATCTGAAACCGCCCGTCATTGTACTCAATGCTGATACCGGGCTTGGGAAAAGCATAGATATCGGAATGGGCATAGCCGGTGGTCAAATACCTCAGCGTGTCTGTACCCATCAGAAAATATCGGACTATAACCGGCTGAATGAACAGCGAATCATTGGTGATTTTTTTGATCAGGCCTTTGCGCCATTCCTTATTGGATAATTGAAACGCGATCTCCGTACCGGGCCAATACTGACGAATGGTTTTGTTCTTTTTCTTCAGGGTCAATACACTTACCTGGGCCTGGGTTTGCCCCGAGAGCAGGAAGAAAAAGAGAATGGCAGTCAGTATCCTCATGGTTCCTAAAACTACTCGCTCTTATTATGCCCGCTGTCCAATTTTTTGTTAAAACTATTTTATTCAATACTGAACTACATTTTAGGAAACCCCGCGTGTGCCATTATTCGATGTATTTGTTTTAAATGGCGGTCGGTGTGCGCAAAGTGTACCACAATGAGGGCATGAATGCTCCTTCTTTTCTCCTGGCCCCAACGAAAAGTAAAATGCGATCGCAGGTCATAGGTCGTTTTTTCAACAAAGCTGATAAACCTGTCCCGGCCAAATAAAAAGAACCTGAGGTTATCTTTCCCTTTCATAAAACCAAGGGGAATAGCATTCCAATCCGCCACATGCGGGCTTGGATCATTCATCCAGTTGATATAGGTGGTATCAGGTAATGAGAGGCTATCCATGGCTGGATCCGGAACCGTACTGAGCATGATATCCGCTTCCTGAATAAACAAGCGTTCATACAATCCCAGATGCTCAAGTACCTGGGCCAGTGACCAGGACGCTGAATCGGGTTTAAAATGCCATTGGGTATCCGATAGGTTTTGGGTGGCCTGTATCACTTCGTTTCGGGTGCGGGTTAAACCCGAAACAAGAAAAAGCTTGTCCGCTTCGGTCCAGGGTTTTTGCACTTGCGCAAAACCGGTAATGTCGGCAAGAATAAACAGGAGAAGCAAAATGATGCGGTTCATATTATAAGGGTTAAAATTGAAAGGTTGGTCGATAAATATTCGCCACTCTCTCTGCCTATTCGTACCTTTGCGGCTCTAAAAACCAACTATGGCTCTTTCCCAAAAACTGGCCGATCGTTGCCAGGGCACTTGTGAACTCTGTGGTGCCGAACCGGCCAGTATCGAATATCTTGTCAGCCCCAAAACCGAGGAAGCCGTAGAGAATATGGTGGCGCTTTGTCCCATTTGTTTTGCCGCCCTGGAAGACCGTTCCACTTCACAGCACTGGCGCTGTCTCGAAGGCAGCATCTGGAATCCCGAACCCGCCGTTCAGGCATTAAGTTACCGGCTTTTATCCGTATTCAAAGAAGAAGAGTGGGCTTCGCAGGTTCTTCATTCCGTTGAACTGGATGAATCCGTGGTAGAATGGGCTTTAAGTGCTTTTGAAGTGGCCGACACACATAAAGATGCATTTGGCAATACCCTTGAAAATGGAGATACGGTTGTGCTGACCCAGGCATTGAATGTAAAAGGCACCAGTTTTAGTGCGGCCAAAGGAACGGTTGTAAAAAAAATCCGCCTTGTTCCGGACAATACCGGTCAGATCGAAGGAAAGATCAATGAGCAAATGATCGTGATATTGACAAAATTTGTAAAAAAAGGATAGAGGTTGTCACTTTTTTAAATGATTCGCCTGTTTTTCCTGTCCAGGCTGGTGACATTGATACTATTTACTTTTTGCCCTCCCCCATTTAAATGCTACATAAAGCATCAGAATAATCACTAGTAGGTAAAGAAGGACCATCAGCACGGGTAGCAACATGGTTATCTCCTCTGACAAATCAAAAGACGAATTCGAATCTTTGCTCCATCCAATGGTCTTATTTAAATTAGCCTGACTTGTACCAAATTCCACGGATACTGAAAACGGGAAAACCGAAACCAGGAATGATATCCCGGCCAGTAGCAGAATAACGTTTGGAATTTCCCGGCTAAATAACTTCCGCTTTTCTTTTATAAAAAACACACAAAATATTGATAATACAATAAAGGGTATTACCAACATCACTGGTTCCGTAATATGTTTTATATCGTTTAGATGGGGGTCAACCGGTTTTCCCAAAAACCAATTGCCATAAATAACCCTATAAATTATAATTGGAATAGCGCCGGCAACAACCATCCATATTATTTGATCAATAATAAACTTACTACGGCTTCCAATACTTGCTAAACCCATAATTATTTTATCCGTTCAAGTTTTCCTTTGCGCTTTACAATATTCTTATAATCCCATTGTATATCGCGGCCCTTCTTGAGCCACCGTTGAAGATCGCGTTTCTTCACTTGATCAGCCGAGGTAAACCGGGCTTCCGCCGCCTTGAATTTCCCCTCAGGCAATAACCCCTCTTCCTCAAAGGATTGTCCGCTCCAAAATAAAAGGCGAACACTCTCCTTTAGTTTGTGATACCCGACAATGGGGTTTCCATCCAGAAACCATACCGGATGCGCATGCCAGATTTTATTCTCCGCCTCAGGCAATCCTTTATCGATTTGCTGGGCAAGTAACTCGCAGATCTCCCTGTCTCCAGGTGCCTGCTTTTTATTATAGGCTATTATTTCTTTGTCCATATACTTCGCGCTCCCTTGCGTCTTTACGTCCTGGCGGTTAAGTTAACCGCCCGGCACAAAGGAATGCCACATGAAGATAAAAAAACTCCCAAAACCCCGTAACTTAACACCAAAGTTGCTGTCATGTGGGAAAACATCATTAACCACTTCTCTACGCTGGAACAACGTCCGCTGGAACGCATGGCCATTCTCGTAAGCGGTCTCCTTTTTTTCTGGATCATTGAAGGTGCCATTCCGCTCCTGCCCATGGCCTATAAAAGATCCAAGCCGCGACACGCCCTGATCAATTTTAGTTTTACCGTCATTCACCTCATCATTCACACTTTTCTCGCCCTTGTCATTATTCTCATTAGCGATTGGTGTCGTACCCACTCTTTTGGATTGGTGCATTGGTTCAATGCCGGCGTGCTTGCCACTGTGCTGATCTCCTTTCTGGTGCTCGATTTCTTTGGCGGCTGGCTGGTCCATATCACCGAACATAAAGTTCCTTTTCTCTGGCGCTTCCATGTCATTCATCATGCCGACAATAATGTGGATGTCACCACAGGACTCCGTCATCACCCCGGAGAAAGTATCCTGCGCGGACTCTTTTTCTTTATGGGCATCATCGTCAGCGGCGCCCCCATGTATGCTGTCATGATCTTTCAAACCATCCTGGTCTTCTCCACGGCCTTTACTCATGCCAATATCAGCCTGCCCGTCTGGCTGGATAAAGCCCTTAGCTATATCCTTGTTTCGCCCAATATGCACAAGGTCCACCACCATTGGAAACAACCCTATACCGATAGTAACTACGGGGCCATTCTGTCCATTTGGGACCGGCTGCTGGGAACCTTCAGAAAACTGGCGCCAAAGGATATCAAATACGGGCTGGATCGTTACTACCCGAACGAAGAAGATGAGGATTTTAAAAAATTAATGGGATATCCATTTAAAAAGCCCTGAACATTTCCTTCTTTAGGGTCTGCGAAATCCCCAATTCTTTTACCTTTACCTCTCATGAAAGAAATACGTACGGTCGCCATGATCCCGGCGCGCTATGCCGCCACCCGCTTTCCTGCCAAACTCATGCAATTTTTGGGTGAAAAAACCGTCATCCGCACCACCTATGAAAATACCGCGGCCACCGGTCTCTTTGATGAAGTGATCGTAATAACGGATAGCGATATCATCTTCCAGGAAATCACCACACACGGCGGCAAGGCTATGATGAGTAAGAAAGAACATGAAAGCGGCTCAGACAGGATCGCTGAAGCCGTGCAGGATATGAATGTGGACGTCGTCGTGAATGTACAGGGCGATGAGCCTTTTGTCAATAAGGATGTATTGGAAAAATTGGTGGCTGCCTTCCAGGACCCTTCCGTAAAAGTGGCCTCGGTCATGCACCCCTCCGCCGATGCCGAATACCTCTCCAATCCCAATTTTGCCAAAGTAGTGGTGGATAAGGATTCCAATGCGCTTTATTTCAGCCGGGCCCTTATTCCCTTTGATCGTCAGTCGGGACTTCACGTCACCTACTATAAGCATATTGGTATCTACGCTTTTAGAAAGGAAACCCTGCTCCACTTTACCCAATGGCCGCTTGGCAAATTGGAACAGGTAGAAAAACTCGAACAATTGCGCTATCTCGAAAACGGGGTTAAGATCCGAATGGTCACCACCGAATACACGGGCATCGGTATTGACACACCTGCCGAACTCGAAAAAGCCAGGGAATTATTGGGCAAATAATATTATTGTTTTTCGTTATCTTTCTCATTCATCCTATTGCGATTGCTATGAGAAAACATCAGCTCCTTTATTGGTCCGTTGTAGCGGCTTTAGCGGGTTTTATCTTTGGTTTTGATACGGTAGTTATCTCAGGAGCCAATCTCCCCATCAAGGAACTCTGGCACACCAGCCCTCTTTTTCATGGATTTTTCATCATGTCGATGGCGCTTTGGGGAACCGTTTTTGGCTCCTTGTTTGGAGGTATTCCCACCGAAAAATATGGACGAAAAAAGGTCCTGCTCTGGATCGGCATACTCTTTTCTGTTTCGGCCATTGGGTCGGCCCTGGCGCAGGACCCCTATAGTTTTTCCTTTTTTCGTTTCATCGGTGGGGTTGGCATTGGTGCCTCCTCGGTGGTGGCGCCCACCTATATCTCGGAGATCGCCGCGCCAAAGGTCAGGGGCCGGTTGGTGGGTATGTACCAGTTCAATATTGTATTTGGCATCCTCATTGCCTTTCTTTCCAATTACTTCCTCAAGGGATTTGACGGGGCCAATGACTGGAGGTGGATGCTGGGGGTGATGGCCATTCCCTCACTGATTTACACCTTTATGGTTCCCGGTCTGCCCGAAAGCCCGCGCTGGCTAATTTCCAGGAAAAATGATCCCACTGCCGCCAGACCGGTATTGGAGAAAATGGGGGTGGAGGATATTTCCGGGGAAATAATGCGCATTCAGGAAGCCAATGCCACAGTAAATGGGCAAAAGCCTTCCGGGTTGTTCAGCTCCCGGTTGCGCACGCCCCTGTTCCTCGCCTTTTTCATTGCCTTTTTTAACCAGCTCTCAGGTATCAACTTCATACTGTATTATGCACCCGAGATCCTGGAAAGGGCAGGCCTGGCAGCTAAAGAGTCCCTCTTCAATTCCATTGCCATCGGAGGCATCAACCTCATTTTTACATTTATCGGACTATACCTGATCGATCGCATGGGACGGAAAAAACTGCTCATCATCGGTTCGCTGGGCTATATTTTGAGTCTGGCCCTGGTAGCGTATGCGTTTAAAACCGGCGCCTCTTCCGGTTTCCTGATGAGCTTCCTGCTTCTGTTCATTGCTTCACATGCCATCGGACAGGGAGCCGTGATCTGGGTATTCATCTCCGAGATATTTCCCAATAAATCCCGGGCCCTGGGCCAATCCTTTGGCACCAGTGTGCATTGGGTATTTGCCGCACTGATCACTCTCATTACTCCGCTCTTCCTCGATGAGAAAGAAGGGATACTTAAAGACAGCCCCTGGATCATCTTTGCCTTCTTTGCCGGAATGATGGTGCTGCAGTTGGTATGGGTGTTGACAAAAATGCCGGAAACCAAGGGGGATAGTTTGGAGGAATTGGAGAAAAGAATGGTTGTACATTGATTGATTCACCGCAGAGAACATGAGAACGCAGCGTTTCGCAGAGATTTTTACCGCCATGGCGCTATGACGCAAAGAATCGCCAAGAGCTAATAGCTAATGGCTAACAGCTTACTCTACGGTAAATCATGCTCTCTCAAATGAAAACCCCTAACTTTAGAAAAACACTCCCTTGCCCCAGCGTTCCAACGGCGTAAAAAAGATCCTTGACCCACTCAACCCGGATAAATACCTCCGCTATCTCGGGTTACCAACCCTTTTTGGCACCAAACGCACCCGGCAGATCCTCCAGGTCAACCCCACGGTCATTCCCCAACGGGAGGATTCCAAGGATGTCCGAATCACCATTTATGACTACAATGCCCAAAATATAGATATTCACGAAGCTGAAACGATCGATGCCTGCAAAGAATTCCTTCATTCCGGCAAGATCAGTTGGATCAACATTGACGGGATCAGAAAGGCGGATGTAGAAAATATTGGCAACCATTTTGGCGTTCACCCGCTGATCCAGGAAGATATACTCAGCGTCAACCAGCGTCCTAAAATGGATGATATCGAAGGCGTGATGTTCTGCCTGCTCAATATGTTGTATTATAATGCCAAGGAAAATACCGTGGAGCAGGAGCAGATCAGCATCGTGCTTGGGCGCAATTTCGTCATCAGTTTTCAGGAAGATGCCAGCCGTGATGTCTTTAATAGTCTCCGTGGAAAATTGAAAATGGCCAATAGCAAGATCCGGCAAATGACGGCCGATTATCTCTGTTACTCCATGATCGATATGATCGTGGACCACTATTTCCTGGTGATGGAGCAGTTGGGTGATCACATTGAAGACCTTGAAGAAGAAGTGGTGCGGTCCAGCAATAAACGCACACTTGCCCGTATCAATGTGGCGAGAAAGGAAATGATCGTGCTGAAAAGAAATATTGCACCTGTTCGTGATCTGGTCAGTGGCATCATCCGGTCAGAAAGTGAACTGCTCGAAGACTGTACTACCAAATATTTCAATGACGTGTACGATCATGTGGTGCAAGCTTATGACCTGAGTGAAAACTACCGCGATCTTATTCTCAACCTGCAAGACCTCTACCTTAACCAGGTAAGCCTTAAGACCAATGAGGTGATGAAAGTGATGGCCATTGTGACCTGCTTACTGGCGCCGGCCACTGTCATTGGCGGGATCTTTGGCATGAACTTCGAAGCCATTCCGTATATACACCATAAATGGGGATTCTTTTTAGCCGTAGGGTTCATGCTCATCGTACCTATTGTTATGCTGAGGGTCTTTAAAAAACGTGGGTGGTTTTAGTACCGTTTTCCTGGGGTGTTTAACCGCCATGACACGAAGACGCCAGGGAACGTGAGGATATAGCGCACCTTTGCGCCTTCGCGTCTTGGCGGTTAAGCACCATTAAAAAATACTTCTTTATGCCCGGTAAAATAGACATCGACCGACTTTTCGCCGATCAGGCCGACCAGGTCACCAAGCTTCGTCAGATCGTCAACGAGTCCATTCGCGAAGAAAAATCACTCATCGAGCAACTGAAACACCCCATCCTGGAAAAAATAAGTCCTGGACAAAAGCTCGCCGATCGTGTGGCCCGCTTTGGCGGTAGCTGGTCATTTATACTTTCCTTTTTGTTTTTATTGGGTGCCTGGATACTTTTTAATAGTGTTGTTTCTCCCGGAAAGATATTTGACCCCTATCCCTTTATCCTGATGAACCTGATACTCTCTTGTATTGCCGCTCTTCAGGCCCCTGTCATTATGATGAGCCAGAACCGGCAGGAAGAAAAGGACCGCAAACGTGCAGAGAACGATTACATGATCAACCTGAAAGCTGAATTGGAGGTGCGCAACCTTCACCAAAAGATTGACCTCCTTCTTGAAGAGCAAATAAAGACCCTTTTTGACATCCAGGCCAGGCAAATGGAATTGCTGACCGAGATACGTGAAAAACTGAATTAACAGTACTTTTGCAATGAAACGGGACGCCCCCCGTTCTATCTTTTCCACTTCAACCACAAATAGGGCATTTTTTAATTCATTTACTGTAAACCATTCGTTATGTCTGCTGAACAACAACAGGGGGACACGAGTCTGTACACCTATGACTCATTTGGAGAGAAAACCAAACCTTCCGACACCCGCTTTTTGTGGTGGTGTGCGGGGGCGCATCAAAAATTATTAAAAGAATATCCATCCGAGCATGCAAAATATTCCGGTCTGGGCGGTGTTATCCTGGCTACTTTTGTGCTCGCCGCCTCTTCGGCCGGCTATGCCATGTACACCGTTTTTGGTAATTTCTGGGTGGCGGTGGGTTTTGCCATCATCTGGGGCTTGATCATATTCAATTTCGACCGGTTCCTGGTCTCCACCATGCGGAAATATGGTGTAAGCAGGAAAAAGCAGGTCTGGATGGCCATTCCCCGTATTGCGCTTGCCCTGTTGATCGGCTTAACCATTGCCCGGCCTTTGGAAATGAAGATCTTCGAAAAAGAGATCGATACCAAGGTCATTCAGAATACACATGCCCGTATCCAACTCAACGACAGCCTCCTGCAGCAGGAATATACCTCCCTTACTCAATCCGCAACCGATGAGCGCAACCGCTTGTCCGCCCGCAAGCTTGCCATTGAAGATACACTGCATCGTTTACAACAAGCCTATGTGTCCGAAGCCGATGGCACCGGAGGATCCATGCAGCGCGGGATCGATAATTTAACCAGGCTCAAGCAAGCCGCGTATCAACAAGCACTTGTACAGTTTACGCCGGAACTGGCCGCACTGGCCGGTGGTATTCAATCGCAGGACAGTATCCTTGCCCATGCCAAGGCTGATATGGAAGAAAAGAGAAAGGCCTATGAAAAGACCGCGGCCGCCAATGTAGGTTTCCTGGAAAGAAACAAGGCGCTATCCGATCTTACCCGGGAAGAAAGCAGTGTATTTTGGGCCAGTCTGCTCATTTCGCTCCTGATCATTTTAATCGAAACCGGTCCCATAATCTCCAAGCTCATCATGCCCGTAGGGCCTTATGATATTGCGTTGGCAAAAGAGGAATTAACCAAAATGGCCGCCTCCGAGAATGAAATGCGTCGCGATAAAGAAACTTATTATGAAAAACAAAAGGTATTCCTTGCCAGGCAAAAAGAAATGAGTGATATGTTGGTAACCAAGCTTTCGTCGCTACAGGAAAAGAACATCAATGAGGAGTTGGACAAATGGGAGCGGGGAGAATGGAGTCCCAAAGACCATCGCCCTTCCATGGATGAAGTGATGCGAAAGATCAAGGAAAAGTACCGGCTCGACGAGGGGTCTATGATGTGAGGGGGGGAACATTGCCTGGCCGTAGTCTATCGCCCTAAAATTGGATCTGGCTTACGGCATTAAGACTACGGCCAGCATCACGTGACGGGTCAGAAACCTAAATGACAAACTCTTCTTCTATCTTTTTCTTTACTATTTCAAAATCGTCTACTGTTTCAGATACCCCTTCAAAAAGATCATCATGATAATATTGCTTGTAAAAGGAGGGTACCCAAAATGTTATGCTTCCATCCTCATGTATTCTCATGTCCCAATGTTTAGATACTCGCGCATCCAATATTTCAAATAAAAAAAGGGGGGTGGTTACTAAATGGCCATAATCAGAAATGTGCTGCACCAGGCAGACAGGTTGATTTTTAATAGAAAGAATCGTCACCCCAAAAACGATGTATTTCTTTTCGGGTGTAATATGAAACTCAGAAGTTACAAACTCTACAGGTAATAGTTCTTTCTCATTAATTTGCAAATCTTTAGATGTGCATCTAATAACCATATTTTGATACTAAATTATTCCTTAAATTTTATTTTCATATTAGTTCGAAACCCCGCTTACCGTTGTATTACTAACTCCAAACTACCAAAATTACAGTTCACCAGACAACGGCCCATCAAAACTTATCCCAATAGGCAAATCCAACAATTTCTCTGAGTCTCTCAGGTATATCGACTTCTAACTTACATAAAACTCCCTGTTCTGACCCCGAAGGGGTCAACTGTTTGTAGAAAAACATCGAGATTGTGCATAAGACCCTGAAGGGGTCTCCCCAGGGCTGGGCGACCCCTTCAGGGTCTCGGAACCGGGCGGAAACTTATGGCTACAAACGGGTGGCCCTTTCAGGGCCTGGAAAACAATGCATAAGTGTATTATTGCCCAGGCCTTACTTGGCCGAAGCCTTTTTTTTCAAAACCGGTTCTGGCTTATGTCAGTAAGACAACGGCAGGCATCCTTCTTATTTATGGAAATTTTTGGGAAGACTCAGGAAGGCGGGTCTTTTGTAAGGATAGAAAAATGGAAGTACTTTTATAATTCATGAAATGATAAAAAAATACATTCTGCTTCTAAGCAATGCAATTGCTATAAAACGAAACATTTGATGGCTAGATTGTCTATTATATTTTTCTTTTTTATTGCTTCTTGCTCAAATGCCCATGAGAATAACGCAAAAGAAAAAGAGATTGGCCAACTCCGGGAATCTGTGGGAAGATTAAGCGAATTCTTAAGTCATGATACATTAACTACACATGATCTTCGTTCAGCTGAGGATTCCAGACTTGAGAGCCTGGTCTTTTCAAATATATATGTAAACATAAATGCTTATACGAAGGAAGAGTACGGCCGGGAATTACACTCTAAATTCACAATTCCGCAAAGAGACGTTTATTCAACTTTAATGGTAGAGAGAAACTTTGAAGTAGGTCGGCTATTTACCTTTTACGATAGATTTGATTTTGCATCACCCGATGCCATTAGCGGTTACAACAGGATTGGCTTTCCTGTTTTGGCAAAAGTGATTGAAGAGGGGCATAATTTATTTAATAATATGCCTGAAAAAAATAGTCAAAAATATTCCAGGCTCGACTCTCTTTTTATACGAAACTTTGACTCAATCAAATCATCTCAAGCAAGAGTAAAGTATATAAGGCAAAACTTAGATAGCTTCATTCAAAAACAATAATCTAATTTCCTCCGCTAGCAGTTGTTAAATTTCAATAGTTCCTTTTTCGATCCCTGATTTAATCAATAATGCGGTTAGTAATAATATGCAGAATGCCAGATAGTAGGGAATAATATTGTTCGCTCTTTCTATTTGCATTTGTGTCACTTCAATTTTCTCCAGGCTTCTTTTCTGAAACAAAACGACAAAGACAAGCGTTACTGACCCAAAATAAAATATGCCGAATGCCCATTGTATGAATCTGCCTCTAACATCCATCCAGGGAAATATCCATCGCGATGGTAGATTAAATAATAATCCAATATGTACAGTATGCAATAATAATATTAAGAGAATTGTAATTATCGTCCGAAAATAAGGTATAGAAGCACCCCGGTCTTCGTACATTCGGTAAACAATCGCAAAAGCTTTTAAGATAAATTTCATTTTCGGTACTTATACTCTGCCTTCCGTTGCCTAATCTCGGTCTAATATTTAGACCTTCTTAATATATACTGTGCTATCTGCTGCCTGCTCATGATATTCTTACCTATGATCATCGTGAAATATAATTCATGGTCACCTTCATCACTCCGCAGAACTGTTCCTAAGAAATCTTTTGATACAATCTTATCTCCAATTGTTTTTGTTAAAGTCCCAAGATTCGAATACACTTGAAGGGTATCTCCACTTCTTATAAACGCCAGAATAATACTATCGCTTTTCCGAATATCAACAAGTACACCTGTGTCTATAGCATAAAGGTTTTCGCTTTTAGATGAAATCCCTACAAATATGTCGGGTGTCGCATTGAGCCTCGTAGATCGAAACTCATCAATCTTTCCCTGGATCAACAAACATGAGTCTTGCAGCAATGGCTGTCCACAACAACTAGACGTAATGGCCATAAGCACCAGAACCAGAAATATATTTTGATATGATGACCTTTTCATTGAAATCTCAAAATCGAATCAACCTTACAAATTAAAGACACCCATGATTCCTCTTTAATATTTTTAATTGCGCAACCAATGATTCCTCGGATTGCTTATTTGAAACAGGGCTTCCGCCATTTGCAATTGGAATCTCAATTGTGACCTTTGCTTCCTTTGCAATGGTGCCAAGAATTCTTTGGTGATATCCCCCTCTTTTGATAAAAATACTCAAATTTGTCTCTACAAACCCCACTCTTTGGCATAGAGATACCAGCCTACATATACTATCTACTTTGGCTGAGTCAGGGTAGCTCAAACTGTCTACACAAATTGTATAGATACGGCCTTCACTTTTTAATTTTGGAGAAAGTAATCCTCCCGAACCGATCAATAGAATGGAAAATAACATTAATGCCCTCATTTATGTATAATTTTGGCGATCCTTAATCTGGTAGCTTTTTTCCACGCTCCTGAGTTTTCCAGAACCTCTTCAAAAATCAGACCGCCGCTGACCGCTGTCTTACTAACTTCACCCTTACAAATTTTGATACTCCTACAATCCCAACATCTTTAAAAACTCGATCAGCCCAATAGCCTCGGTGCCATTCCCCATGGGAAAGCGCTCGGATCCGGAGTAAATGACAAATTTGTGTGTTGCGTGTATATCCTCCGAAGCGGAATGGAACCCTTTACTCAACTTTGGCGCAACCGATCTCTTAATTTCGATAGCCATTACCTCCTTGTTGGGTCCTTCCAAAACAAGGTCCAGTTCTGCCTGTGCCGTAGATCTGTAGTAACTGTATCTCCACGTATCTGACAGCATGGAAATAATATTTTCAGCTACAAAACCTTCCCAACTTGCGCCCAGTACCGGACTCCCCATCAACTGATCCAGATTGGAGATATTCAATAAGGAAAGTAGTAATCCCGAATCACGGATATATATTTTGGGGGATCGTACAATTCGCTTCTTGGTATTGCCCGACCAGGCCTGTACCTGTCGTACCATGTAAAAATCTGTAAGAATATCGAGATAGGATCGAATTGTGGTGTGACTTACTTCCAGGCTTCTTCCAATTTCGCTTAATACAGCTTGTTGACCATGATAGTGGGCCAACATGGACCAAAACCTTTTTATCCGGGTAGGTGAAACCTGGGGCCCCATCAGCGGAATATCGCGTTCAACATAAGTAGAGATAAAATCCCTCCGCCATTCCCAACTCTCCTCTTCTGTTGAGGCGAGGTAACTATCGGGAAAGCCTCCCCTTATCCATAATTTATCTGGATTAAATCCCAGCGGATCTTTTTGATAAATCTCCCAGGCTGAAAAGGGGCTTAATTCCAGAAAACGAATTCGACCAGCCAGGGTTTCAGAGCTATTTTGCAACAAGTCGCGCGATGCTGACCCGAGGAGGAGAAATTGAGCGGATTTTTCGCCATCTCTTTTTCGTTTATCTATCAAGCCTCTCATTATTCGGAACAGGTCAGGTTTACGCTGCACTTCATCGATTATCAGGAGAGTATTTTCAAATGTTCGCAAATAGCTTTCCGGGTCTGAGAGCTTAATTAGGTCTGAATCCAATTCAAGATCAAGATAGGAAGTCGGTTTCCTGAAGTTCCTACCGGCTATTTCCAGAGCAAGGGTCGTCTTTCCTGCTTGCCGCGGCCCCAAAATGGCTACAACCGGCATATTTTCAAGTGCTTGCACCAGGTTTTGCTCCAGTTTGCACGCTATCATTTTGTTTGCAATTTGAAAGTTATAGTTTCATATTACATCAAATTTATGCAAATTTCATGATATTTGAAACCTTTAGTTTCAGACTTCAACTTTTAGGAATTGTCCCGCTCTCCCGAGTCTTCCACACCCTCTCCAAAACTCAGACATCCGCTGGCCGTTGTCTTACTAACTCCAAACTCCAACAATTATAGTTCTCCAGACTACGGCCCAGCCGAACTTCTCAGTTTAAGTAAATCCATCATTATCTCTGAGTCTCATTGTTAATATCCCCGCTCTCCCGAGTCTTCCACACCCTCTCCAAAACTCAGACTCACGCTGGCCGTTGTCTTACTAACTCCAAACTCCAACAATAATAGTTCATCGGACTACGGCCCATTTAGTATTCTGCCTTAAAGACAATCCAATACAATTTCCGTTCTTCCACCACTCTCTGTCTGCTTCTTTCACCACTTCAAGTTCCGAAAAATCACGGAAAACTTCGGCCTTTTATCTTAAAATCCACCTTTTCTAATGCCTATTTTTACAAATGGGTTTGGGAGGATATAAAATCAGAAACAAAGAGGAGATTCACTTCCTTTCCTTTGCGGTAGTTGAATGGGCCGACGTGTTTTCTCGTCAACAGTATCGGGATATCCTCGTCAAAAGCCTCGAACATTGTCAAAACGAAAAGGGACTCCGCCTTCATGCCTGGTGCATTATGTCCAATCATGTCCATCTCCTGGTTAGTTCTATTGAAAATGACCTCAGTTCCATTATCCGGGATTTTAAAAAGTTTACAAGCTACGCCATCGTCAAGGCTATTATTGATAATCCACGAGAAAGCAGAAAAGACTGGCTAATTGACCTTTTTAAGAAAGCGGGGCACCAGAATAGCCGAAACACCACTTATCAATTCTGGAGGCAGGACAACCACCCTAAAGAAGTCTTCTCCCGTAGGTTCACCGTCAACAAACTCGCATATATTCACAACAACCCGGTTGAAGCGGGTATTGTAGAAAAGCCCGAGCACTATCTGTATAGCAGTGCCAGGGACTACTTCATGACCAAAAGAGTTGGGTTGTTGAAAATTGATTTTATTTGAAAACTTACTTGGCCGTAGTCTATTGTCCCAAAATTGGTTCCGGCGCACCGCAGTAAGACTAGGCCAGCGGCTTTCTGATTTTTGGAAAGATTGCGGAAGACTCTGGAGAGCGGGGTCTTACCCGTTGGGGATAGTGTATTTATATGAACTAGCCCATCACCTAGATTAACTTGAAAATTTGATCTTGTCATTTAGAGAATCCCAGTCTGTCTGATAATTGAAGAGTTATATGAGAGCAGAGATTTTATTTTATTTCATCAGAAATAATCTCTCCATTTGAACCGTATTTAATTTCTCGATACTTTGTACTAATAGAGTCATAAATTGTTTTTTCAATTATTTCTCCTACATAAGAATATAGCAACCACTCTCCAACACAGCGCCCATGTTCAAATCTTCCTTTTTGTTTTATTTTCCCATCCTCAAAAAATAAAACATAATCCCCGTCAAAAAATCCATCTTTATACTCTTGATAAAAATTAACTTTCCCAGTTGAATAGTAATGCGTATGTCGTCCATTTTTTTTATCGTTTGTGAAAATCAGTTCATCATACAATATTCCATCAGAGTATACGCGTGTTACACCATTTTTTAGCCCATTATCATAGTGCTCTTCTTTTTCCTTCATTCCTAAGTGATTAAAAAACATCCAAAGACTATCTCGTAACCCTGCCTTATAATATCCGATATAGCCGACAGAGTCATTTGAAAGATACCCTACCCATCTCCCATTTCTATTTCCCAAAGTATCAGATACTCCTTTTTCATATACAATTTGTGCATCAGTTTTGCCTACGTCTTTACTTTGGTGTATGTTGTCATTTGTACAGCTTGCAATGCATATCAATACACAAAGTAGAAGTAGTATATTATATTGCCATCTTATCGCTTCCATGATTCAGATTTATTATAATTTGTAAGGCCAGAGATTAAAGATCTCCACATTTCTTTAAATGACATAGACTTACCCTTTGAAGTTCTTGAGTTGGCATCTACAACATCATTTAACACCCTTATAGAACGCCCTCCGATACCCCCACCTTGTCCAGCGTCTGATTGGGCAATAATTTTCCATGCTATCCCTACTTTAAATTTTGTCATCGGGGTAGGAGCAAATAACATGACTTTATCCTCAGTTCTTATTTTTTTCCCTAAATCATGCTGATACTCCACAAATTCCCTTCCAGCGGATGTCTTGTCAAAACCTTCCTGGTGCGCTCTTTCAACCATATCTTCATATTCAAAAGTATTTTTTGAATATGAAAGTGCTTTAGCTATGTTATTCTGATCTTTTTGCCAACCAATAAAATTCCAACTATATCTTGCATTTGATTCTCCACTTTTTAGCCCATCTTGCATTAATTCTCCGCTTTCATTGAAAAACCTATGCTCTTTGTCATTTGTCCGTTTCATTAAAACCAGGTCACCGTTTTTTCTGACCATCCAATCGTCAGTAGGTGCCATTCCATCAGGGTCATTAAATCTTAGGGGGTCATTAAAAGCATAGTTATAAGGTGTAAATTTTCTCATGCTATCGGATAGCGGGTCAATTTGGCCCCATCTCCCTATTTGTGGGCTGTAATTTCTAGCCCCGAAGTCGTACCACTCTAACCCACTCGCATCTGTAAACTCTTTCTCCTGTTTCTCTTTTCCATTGTATTCATATTTATTATCCTTCCCAAAATTTGAAGCCTTACTACTTATCCCCGCCATTGTCAAACCAAACGGATAGTAATGCGTCTCCTCCGTCAGTGGTCCCCGGTAATGCGTCACCTGCAGGTTATCAAAGAACACATCGATATTAGTTGTCTCATTGCTAGTGTAAATATACAAATATCCATTCTTTTGAATTGTTAACGTGCTTGGCTGATGAATTTTTGCGGAACCACTCACATTTACCTGTTCAAAACCAGAATTAGATTGTACGATTTTGAATTGCTCATCAAATAAAACCCAGTTTAAGTATGCCTTAGGCCTTCCGTTAATGGCGGTCTGCGTGTTTAAAAAATTATCGATTGCGGCATACAATCCACTGCCTCCAGCCTGAAGCTCAGTCTGTGTCACTTTCCCTCCACTTGCCCCAGCTAACCCTGAACTTAATAAGCTAAAGAGATCAGTGAAAATACCATCTATTGAAGTGGTCAATTTCTACAATCAAATGGAAATTCATTTTCTATCCTTTGCTGTCGTAGAGTGGGCTGACGTGTTTACCCGTAAACAATACCGCGACATTGTTGTCAATAGCCTCGAGTTCTGTCAGCAAAACAAAGGCCTAAGTCTTCATGCCTGGTGCATCATGAGTAATCACATCCATTTGGTCGTGAGCAGGCGCGGAAAACCTTCGAAATAACCACTACCAGTTCTGGAGACAAGACAATCAACCAAAAGAGATCTTTTCCCGGCAATTCACAATAAATAAACTGGGGTACATCCACAATAACCCTGTCGAAGCTGGCCTGGTCGATAAACCTCATGAATATATCTATAGCAGTGCAAGAGATTACTATCATACCAGGCGAGTTGGCCTCTTGAAAATAGACTTCATTTAAATATCTTGATGTTTGGCTTACTTTCAGTGTCATTCTTAAACCACACATCCACCGTACTATTTTCGGACGGGCTGTAGCCGCAGGCTACCGCCAGCAAATGAACTTATTTTGAATTGGTAGGCTACGGAGAGCGGGGTTTATGTAATAAACTTTTTGCTTTGTAATTCTCTCAGGGGATATAGCACATTTTCTGCACCGTCTAAATCCTCTATTAATACCAGCCGATGTTGCAGCTCTCTTTGTCCGAAGTAATAAAAAGCATTTTCTGACAACGTATTTATCTCTACCTTATCTTCCTCTGGTATTAGCTCACCCACTTTCTCCAGTAAGTATGTTTTACCAATGCCGCTATTACCCACTGAAATTATATGCAATGGATGTTCTCTTTTTCTGCTAGTAAATATCAGGTACATAAGCAGCCTGTTTGTTTCTTCACCAATCACCCCACTTTTGCCAATCATTTCATTGGTTATTTTCAGCAAATCTTTCTGCTCTAAAAACTGTATGGCTTCTTCTCTTTCTTCCTTGCTCAAAGCCTTCTCTTTTCTTGTCTCCTGCTTGTCCAGTTGTCTAAGCCTGTACTGCTCACACTGACTTGTGATGTCTGCAATGGCTTTTGTAAGAGCTATGCTGCCTGTTTCAAGTTTCTCTGCTATTCGTCTTATAAATTTTTCCACCTGCGTGTCATTGTACAAATCCAGATTATGCCTCACTGATAATCCTACCAGTTCTTCATTGTTTAAATACTCCTTATGTCTCCTGTTAACCACTGTTACCTTTATTGTTACTCTCATCCTGTCCAGTGTATCTATTCTTACACCACCTAACAATTCTATCAGGAGTTCTTCTGTTTGGTAGGTAAAACAGTGAGGGTTTGTTGTTTGTAATATCATATTCATTAAGTTTTAGACATAAAAAAACCACTCCGGAGAGTGGCTTAATAAAATCAGCTACGAGGTTATTCAATTCAATACTATCTTTAAATCCCCTTGTTAATACGAATAGTTTTTAAAAGCTTCATTGAGTTTTTAATAAAGTCTTTGCTTGTTGAACCATTAGGCGTTGTCAGTAATTCATACTGAAACTTTATTTCATTCCCTTTAATTGTTGTTACTGCAAGTACCGTTGCTCTTATTTTACTTGAATCAGCTTTTTCCATTGCTATGACAGAATAATATCTTTCATTGATTCTTTGTATTGTATCAAAAACAATAGATGGCATATCGGGGTTAGCTAAAATCTGCTCCTTAAGATGACTGTGCCTTCCAAAGTTTTTAGCTGTATCACCTTCACGGAATGGAAAATGCATTACATGACTTATAGTAAGTCGCTCAACTGAGTCTTTGGCTACATCCCATATCCACCCAGATTCTTTAAGCATAGGGAGCGTTTTAGGTTGAAACCGGTACTTCTGTTCATCACATGGTTTTCCACAATCAGAATAATGCACCCACGAAAAACTAGTATCATATTTAATAGGAATAGAAAAAGTCACCATGCCTAAACTATCAATCAATTGCAGCTGAACAGATTTAGAATCCTCTGTCATTTGAGCATGGTTTTTATCCGATGACACATCATTGCATGCAACAGCGGAAAACAAAATAATTGCTATAAGTATTCTTTTCATATTATAGTTCAGTTGGGAGTTTTGCATTTGGGTCATTATTGCCAAACCGGTGTATATACATTCCTTTTATAGATATTGTTTTTGAACCAAAATCGCCTGTCTTACCTGCTTGCTGATTTACTGGGGATGTAATATAGCTTTGCAAAGTAGCTGTGCCATTTGCAATACTTCGTATTATTGTATTACCTTCTGCCATCACATTTACTCCGCCAGGAACATATGCCCCATTCTCTTGATATTTCCCGGTTTCATCATAACCATTACTATTTCCTGCATGGTTCATATTGGCATTATGGCCTGCACCATGGTTAATTAGAAAAGCTGCGCCTTCTTCAAATGTTGCTTTTGCCTTTTGAGCAAAGTCCTTAGTTGCGCCTGTGCCTAAAGCAATAATATTACCATCACTCTGAACATTGCTACCCCTTGGGTTCTGACTTTGTTCAGGATTTCCAAAGAATCCGAAACCTGCTATCGCTTTGCCTGCTTGCTCATTAACACTGGAGACTGTTTTGATTACACTGTTTCTTTCACCTATCACCGCAAGTGCGTCAGTCTTATCTAATTTATCATACGAAGCTTTATCCAACTTTCCTTTAAAAACCTTTACCTGTGTTTTTAGACCCATCTCTTTAAAGTTAGCTGTTGCCTGCTTCGCTATTGCTTTAAGCTGTTTCTTAGTTACTGTTTGATCTGCGGCATATAAATAAACTACATTATCCCTTCCATCAGGATCAACAAATAGCATTGGATTATTAAAGGCATACATGTACGGAGACAAAGTAGGGTATTTTGCAGCAAGTGGATCAATACTATGCCACCTTCCTATTTGAGGGTCGTAAAATCTTGCACCAAAATCATATTGCTCTAAACCTGAACCATCAGAAAATTCCTTGTTCTGTAATTCCTTGCCGCTGTACAAGTTCTTATTCCCTACTCCCCCAAAGCTCAAAGCTTTTGAACTTATCCCCGCCATCGTCAACCCGAACGGATAAAAATGTGTCTCCTCTGTCAAAGAACCCCTCTCATGGGTTACCATAAAGTTATCAAAAAAAACCGACGTCTCACTTTCGTTACTAAAATATACATAAACATATCCGCTTTTATTGGCCGTTAGGGCGTTGCTGGCCATTCGATTAATATTCTGTTTGGTATTCACCGCATAATTCACCTTGATAACCAGGCTACTGGTTCCATCATACTTAAATTGGTCATCAAAAAACAAAATGTTAAGATATGCTTTAGGGGCCTCATTGCTGCCGCTGGTGCTAGGAGACGGGTTAA
>JBGSHM010000002.1:0-245685 GCA_041752235.1 Chitinophagaceae bacterium | reverse complement strand
CCTGCCTGCCGTCAGGCAGGGAACCATGGAGATCAATAATTCTGCTAGGTAATCAAATTACGAGGTCGGGATGACTGGATTCGAACCAGCGACCCCCATGTCCCGAACGTGGTGCGCTACCGGGCTGCGCTACATCCCGTAAAACGGGGTCAAAATTACTTGAAATCCCCCTAAAAAGCGAAAAGCTAATAGCTTTAGGCTATTAGCTTTTATTTGTCGGGACGACTAGATTCGAACTAGCGACCCCTTGCACCCCATGCAAGTGCGCTACCGGGCTGCGCTACGTCCCGAACAAACCGGGGTGCAAATTTAAGGGATATTTTCGGATGAACCCCTCATTTTGGGTTTTTTATGGCGGTATTTCAAAGGTGTTTGACCCAAATCCTTTGACCAAAAGTCAATTTTGAGTTTCTTTATGCCACCTAAGCGGAATACATGATCAAGAACCGGAATTTTGTTTGCTTATCGACCTCGGAATGGGGTGGAAATTATGCAAAGACGATCGTTGAACTAATGTCTGTACTGGCCAGAGAAAACAAGGTCCTGTATGTGGACTATCAATTTACCCTCAAGGATATGGCCATGGCCTTGTTGGGAAAAAGCCAGGCACCTGTATCCCGGATGTTAGGCTGGAAGAAAAGACTTCAACAGGTTAAAACTGCTGACAATCACAATGTTTTTTTGCTTACCCCTCCACCCATCATTCCTGTCGCCTTTCTACCCGACGGTGGGCTGTATCGGCTCCTGCTTCGCATCAACGGACGGATCATCGCGCGTTCTGTAAAAAAGGCGATCCGTCAGGCAAATATGCAGGACGACCTGATCCATATCAATGCCTTTAATCCGGCCATGGGGGAGGTTACCGCTTTTCGTTTTGGTGAAAAACAATTGATCTATCATTGCTATGATGAGATCGAAGCCGCGGCCTGGTTAAAAAAGCATGGAGGAAAACATGAGCGGGTGTTCATGAAACTAGCCCATGCCGTCATCACTACATCGGAAGGATTGTACAGAAAAAAATCGCCAATGACCAACCGGTGTTTCCTGGTCAAAAATGCCGTGAATTTTGATCTGTTTCGTACGGGTTTTGCAGACCGCACCTCTGCCAACGACAAACGAATAGGATACATCGGGAGCATTGATGACCGCCTCGATTATGAATTGCTGGAACACCTCTTTACTACCCTTCCCGATTACCAGTTTGATTTTGTAGGTAGACACGACTATGAAAAAGGAAGGAAACTTTTACAACAATTTCCCAATGTGAAATTGCATGGACCCCATCCGGTAAGTGCATTACCAGGGTTTCTTCGTGCATTTACGGCCGGAATTATTCCTTTTGCCATCAATGATTTCAATAAAGGGATCTATCCTTTAAAGATCAATGAATACCTGGCGGCTGGTTTGCCGGTGGTGATGACCCATTTTGCGATCGTAGATGAATTTCGTCCGGTGGCCTCCATTGCGGAGAACAAAGAAGACTTTCGCACTTTACTGATAAAAGAAATAACAGAGAATACGTCCGAAAAACAGGAGGCGAGGATCAAATTTGCAGCCGAAAATTCCTGGGAGGCGAGGGTGGAGCAGATCTCCGGGATCGTTCTTCAGTTGGATCAGGAGATCCGTTGAACCGGATCCTTAACATCCTCGATATACATTACCTGTTCCTGCTGGGTTTTAAGAAATGATTTTCGTGCCTGTTTGATCTTTAACAGCGCGGCAAATTGCCTGGCGGCAAAGGCAGGAAGCAATAAAAAGGTTCCCATGATTTCCTTGTTCCATCGGCTGCGGATACCAACGATCAGGTAAAAACTCACTGCATATAAGCATAACACTCCAGCGGCGATACCAGCCAATACAAATTGACCTACTACCAAATTGAACAGGATCACCAAAAAGAACAGGCCAAATTGAATCACCAATGGGGGACGAAGCGCGTTCAGGGCAAAAAAGAAATGATCAATATTCAACCGGAGCAAGGACCGCCCAAGCAAACCAAGCGCCACTTTAAAATATTTGAATTGCGAACTCATCCATCGGGTGCGTTGTCTTTCCAGGGCGACTCCACTGCTGATTTTTTCATCATACAGGAAGCCCTTGGTTGTAAATCCTATCGCACCCGCTTTTTGAATGATGTGCAATTGCAATTTTTTATCAAAACCACCCAGATCGTCGGAGTAGGTCACCGATTCATAGATGTCCAGATCAACAGCGATTCCCGATCCCCAAATTGCGGCAGATAAACCGATAGACGCCCTGGCTTCGCGGTCCACAAAGAAATTATACAAATCGCCAATGGCATCCATCCGGGCAAAAGGCGTATTGAGGTTCTTGGCCCGAAAATCGGTTTGCACCGCTTTGTAGCCTTGCTGGAAAAGATGGTTTACCTCCTTGAGAAAATCGGGATGAACAAGATTATCCACATCAAAGATCACCAGCGCCTGGTGACGCCGAACAAATTGACCGATCGCGTAGCGAATGGATTTAACCTTTGAATTGATCGCCTGTTCAGGTCTTAGGATACTCACCGGTAATCCGGGGTATATGGGTAAATGCGTGGGATCACATTGATCGGCCACCACATAGATATGAAAGGTTGGATAATGCTGTTGAAGAAGGGAGCGAACGATTGGATCGATGAAACGGGTATCCTCATGTGCTGTTACAATGATCCCGAAATCGGTGATTCCTGCCGGGATATTCTCCTTCTCTTTTTTACGGCCTACAACCAGGTACAGAAAAAGGAGCACCGGAGGGATCAGTAAAAAAAGTCCTACCCCTATAAAGGTTAAATAGGTAAATAATCGAATGATCCATTGTATCGTATCGATGTACATCATGCCACCGAAAGATCACTGGCTTTCTTTTTCCAAACGGTCACAAAGCCTCCATTCCAGGAAAGGGGAAGTACTTCCGCGACCTGGCAATCCCATTTTTGAAGGAATTTAAGCCGCTTGGTCACCATGGAAAAAGGAAATACATCTTCGATGAAATTTGTTTTACCAAAGCGGATGATCTGGAACCTTGTTTTCCCCGCCAGGTCTTCGAGTGTCTTTTTGGTAAAGAACTGAATATGCGACAGGTCATCGGCGGCGGATTGCACCGTGGTGCCTTTGTATCCCAGTCCGGATTTGATCTTACTGGTCATACGCCATATCCAATTGTTCTTTTTCTGCATCCGTTGAACCGGTTTTGTTACAAATACTTCCCGGGGGCCTTTGCCATTGGGAACAGTAACGATCACTACACCGGTATCATGCAAGGAGGCATGAATGACTTTAAGCAGTTGGTCAGGTTGGTTGAGGTGTTCGAGTACTTCACTGCAAACCACCGCATGGTATTTTGTTTCACTCACTGAAAGCTGCTCAGCGCTCATTACTTCGAAACGCACATTGGGCAGATCATTCAGCGAACGGGCATTGGCAATGGTCTTCTCACTGATATCAATGCCTAGCACATTGAAGCCATGGCGGCCAAGTCCTCGGGAAATTACCCCGTTCCCGCAACCGACATCCAATACGACGGCGTTTTCGGGCAGGTGTTCTCTTAAGGACTTTACGATAAAATCCAATCGTTTGATATCGGCGATACGTTCAAATTCCTGTTTCATGCCATTACTTTATTTCCAAGATTTCTGTATAAACTTTTTCTACTTGCCGGGTCATTTTACCAGCATCATATTTTTCGGTGATCGTTGCCCTTGCTCCATTACCGATCTTTTTTCTCAGATCAGGATCCATAACCAACTTATCCAGCGAAGCGACCAGGTTTTCTTCCAGCCCTTCGATCGGGATCAGGTAACCGTTTTCCTGGTGGACCAGAATTTCCCGGGTACCATCTGCTGCTGTAGCAATGATCGCTTTGCCCATGGCCATGGCTTCCAAAAGGGCAATGGGCAATCCTTCCCAAAGGGACGGAAGAACAAAAATATCCGTAGCCGCCAATAGGGCTGGGATATCCGAACGCGGCGGTGACAGGATGATCCTGTTCCGTACCGGCGATTGGGCGATCGCTTTTTCCATTTCCTCCTTTAATTCCCCATCCCCTACCAACAAAAGGTAGAGAGAAGGGTGGGAGGCGGCCACTTTTTCAAAAGCCCGAATCATCACTAACGGTTGCTTTTGATGGGTGAACCGGGCAATAAAACTACAGAGTACCGCATGGGAAAGTATCCCAAAAGAGGCTCTGATATCCGGATAACCGGCATCCGGATTGAATTTCTTTGGATCAATCCCGTTGTTGATCACGGTTGACTTAAACCCGCGAAAATGCTGGTAACCCGTTTCCTGATTGGACCGGGAAACCGAAATATTTAAGGTGGAGCGACGCGTGAGATATTTTTCGCCCCAGGCCCGCAGGTTTTTTACCCATACAGGTTGATCATTATGAAATGACCATCCATGAATGGTATAGATGACCGGCAGCTTTAGCTTACGGGCAGGTCCTAATACATTCGAATTGGCCCTTGTACCATGCGCGTGGACCAGGTCAACCTGTTCTTGTTCCAATAATTTCCTCACCTTTTTCCAAACCGAAAAATCAAAGGGTTTTTCGGAATGAATCACGTGAGTTTTAACGCCTAACTCCTGCAACCGGTCCACCATCGGGCCAGGGGTAAAGGAAAGAACCACCGGTTCAAACCGATCCCTGTCCATATTCTCTACCAGGCTGAGCAAGTGGGATTCGCCCCCACCAATCTTACCCTGGCGGATACATTCAAGCACTTTTATTTTTTTAACCGGATTCATGGGGTAGGTTCCTGTGTGATCAGGCAGGTGTTTTGGATTTGGTCAGTATCTGCCAGCCATCAGGCAGCTTCTCTGTGATCTCAATATTTCCAAATTCCTGGCTCTGACGAGCGCCTACTCTTCTTGCCCATGCTGCCATACGGGCGATGCCTTCTTTCAGGTCAATACCGGTTGGGTCACCAAATACATGGTGGGCCTTGGTATGATCGGAATAAGCATGCAAAACTTCGTTACGCGCTGTGAGGTAGTTGATATCAGGCGCCACATTGAATTCAGCACAAACCACTTCAGCCAGTTCATTGACCGTATAGGGTTTATCCGCTCCAATATTAAATACCTGATTATACGCAGCGGGAATATTTACACATTTCGTGATGGGAATGGCAACATCATCAATATAACTAAAGGCACGTGTTTGTGTACCATCGCCAAAAATGGTCAGCTTCTTGCCCTGCATGATCTGGTTCATGAAAATACCGATCACATTCCTGTACTTGTCGCCAATATTCTGGTTCTCCCCATACACATTATGCGGGCGGAAAACCACATAATTCAATCCAAACATTTCATGCGCCGCCTTAAGATCGAGCTCTACTGCATATTTTGAAACACCATAGGGATCCTCCGGTACTGGTGTCATCTCTTCTGTCATAGGTAACTGACCTTTTCCATACACCGCGATCGAAGAGGTGAAAACAAAACACTTCACCTTGTGGATGATGGATTGATTGATCAGGTTGATACTGCCGATCAGGTTATTGTTGTAGTTAAAATTGCGGATAAAATGCGAAAGTCCTTCTGCTGCATAGGCCGCCAGGTGATACACATAAGTAAAAGAATACTCAGTGAAAAGCTTCTCCACCAGCGCGGCATCAGTGATACTTCCTTTTACAAAATGGGCACCTTCAGGAATATGGTCTTCAAAACCACCACTCAGGTCGTCCAACACCACGACTTTAAAATTCATATCCAGGCAATGCTTTACGACATGGGATCCAATGAATCCGGCACCACCTGTAACAAGTACATATTGGCTCATAAAATTGATTTTAGCGATTGTTTTTTTTAAATATTATAGCGGGGCGATCCACCGGTTATACCATAATTGGAAAACCAATAATTGCCACAGTTTTTGATAATTTACTTTTTCCCCACGCAGGTATCGGTCGCGCAAGGCAACGATCGGACCTGGATTGAATAAACCTGTCTTTAATAAAGCCTCTTCACTTAGATAGGTCATCAATTGTTGCTTCAGGTCATCCTTGAACCATACCATCAGCGGAGCGATAAAAGGCCGCTTGGGTCGGTCCATCAGTTCCTTGGGGATATACTTATGCACGATCTCTTTGAGCAACCATTTGGTTACCCCGTCGCGTATCTTCATATCCGAAGGTAGCTGCGCCAGGAACTCAATAATATGATGATCGAGCATCGGTTCTCTTCCTTCCAGGCCAACGGCCATGGTAGCCCTGTCAACTTTAACCAGGTTATTGTCTACAAGAAAGGTTTTATAATCTACCGCCAGCAGGTTATTTACTTGTTCCTGGTCCTTTGTCAAAAGGCTTCCGGAATCAAAAAATGTCTCCAGGTTATTAAAATCTTTGGAGAGAAACTCTTCCACTTCCGATTGTGTAATGTATTGGCTGATGTATTTCACTGCTTTGGAAGGGTTGTGATGCTTCCAGATCAGTTTCATCTTTTCGTACCGGGTCGTGAAATTGTATTTTTTGTTGAAATAGGGGATACGGTTCGGGGGAATGGTCTGCATGAAATTGCTCAGAACCGATTGCAAGGCCACAGGATACGAAGTGTATTTTATGGCTTGTTTGAATTTATTATATCCTCCAAAAATCTCATCCCCACCATCAGCACTCAAGGCTACTTTTACTGTTTCTCTTGCGAGTTTACTAACCAAAACAGTTGGCACAGTGGAGTTATCAGCAAATGGTTCGTCGTAGATCTCCGGCAATAAAGGGAGAACAGTCGCCGCTTCCTTATGGGTTATATATAATTCAGTATGGTCTGTGCCGAGGTATTGGGCGATTTTTTTTGCCTCTGGCGCCTCATTGAATTCTTTTTCCTCAAATCCGATGGTGAAAGTCTTTAACTTCTCCGTACGGTCATGTTGCAGGATGGCCGCTACTGAAGAACTATCATATCCACCACTCAAAAATACACCCACCGGTACATCGGCTACCATTCGGTAATCATATCCCTTTTTTAACAGGCGATCTGTTTCCTGAATGGCTTCCTGATCGGAAATTTTTAATGTAGGTCGGTTATAAAAATCATACACATCCCAATATTTTTCGAGCTGTGTTTGGCGAGTGGCCAGGTTCAGTCGGATTAAATGACCGGGAAGAAGTTTATGTGTTTTTTCAAAAATGGTATAAGGGGCAGGGATATAACTGTATTGCAGGTAAAGGGCCAGGCTTTCCCGGCTGATATTCCGTTGAAAGGAAGGGAATTGTGAGAAACTCTTTAATTCAGAACTAAAAAGAAGAACATCATGATCCAGGTAGTAGTAGAGGGGCTTTACACCAGCACGGTCCCGGATAAAAACCACTTCATTTTTTAGCTTATCATGAATGACCAGGGCAAACATGCCGGTCATTTTTTCCAAAATACCTGTTCCCCAACAATGGTATCCTTTCAGGATGACCTCCGTATCTGACCAGGAGTTGAAACTGTAGCCTTTTTCTTCCAACTCTTTCCGGATCTCTTTGAAATTATAAACCTCTCCGTTGAAATCAATGCATAAATGCTCGAAGTACATGGGTTGGTGTCCCAGCGGAGAGAGGTCAAGGATTGAAAGCCTTCTTTGTCCAAGGCCAATGGTGGCGTCAGGGGTAGGTATGATATCATAACCCGCATCATCCGGACCCCGATGCGTAAGGGCATCGGTCATCCGAACCAGAATGTCTTTTCCGGTCTCCTTTTTAAAATCGATAAATCCAGCTATTCCGCACATATAGGATCAATTAAAGGAGATTGATTTATTAAAATGCCAGCCAATTCCTTTCCAGAATGACCGCAAATGGTGCCATTGTTTTTTAAGGATGAATTGTGCCGTATTCTTTGGTACGGTCAGGAATGTGAAATAGGCACAAAAGACCATGAACTGCAGGAAAGTGACATTTCTCTTCATGAACAGTATCCTGTTTCGGGTATGATAGAATGTCTTGAAGGGGCTTGACTTTCCGGTCGTCATGGACTCTTTATGATAAAAAAGGGATTTAGGCTGATAATAGATCTTGTACCCTTTTCTCCGTATATGCGAACACCAGTCGAGTTCTTCATAATAAATAAAGAACTGCTCTGGCAGTGGGCCAACCTCATCGATAATTTTTCGGGGGACCATCATACCCGCACCATGGGCGTAGTTTGTCTCCTTGATGGTATCGTACTGACCGTTGTCCTTTTCCTGACAACCGATCATGCCATTTCTGCCCGTGAAGATATTGACGGCTTCATAACCGGCATATTCAATTGTTCCTTTATGAAAGAAGTAGTGAAATTTTGGACTGGCCATGCCGGCATCGGGGAATTGATCAAATATTTCCAGCAGCCCTTCAATCAGTCCGGGGGTAAATTCAGTATCGTTATTGACAATAAAGAGAAATTCGCCTTTTGCAGCCCGGATGCCCACATTATTACCTCCGGTAAAACCGAGGTTCTTTCCATTCAAAATGACCTTTACATCGGGGTATATTTCTTTAAATGTGGCCGTAGGGTCCTCTTTGGAGCCATTGTCCACCACGATCACTTCAACGTTTTTGTAGGTATTTTCCCTGTTCAGGGAGTGAAGGAATTCGCAGGTTACGGGTGTTGTGTTCCATGTAAGTGTAACTATTGACACTAATGGATTAGTGTTTGTCATGCTTCAGGTTTATAGGGACGAAAAATAATAAAAAAGAAACGATTTACACATTCGTTTTCTGAAATAATGCCTTGGGGGTCACAGCCATGATCTTTAAGTCGGAGATCAGGTTGTTTTTCCGGGCATAGTCGATATCCAGGGATATCCGGTCTTCGGCAGACATATCTTCCTGACCTCTTTTCTTTACCTGCCACAATCCGGTGATACCTGCAGGGGCCATAAATCTTTCCGACCATTCATTGGTGGTAAGCGTAGAGGCTTCGTAGAGGGGGAGGGGGCGGTTACCCACAATGGACATATCGCCTTTCAGGACGTTGAATAATTGAGGAAGTTCATCAAGGCTTGTATTACGGAGAAAACATCCAACCTTGGTGATACGGGGGTCATTTTTGATCTTGAAGAAACTTGCACCGGTACCATTGTTCTGGTACTGGTTCAGTTGTTTCATTTCCGCCAACTTCTTGTCAGCATCCAGGATCATGGTGCGGAACTTGAAAAAATTGAACACTTTGAATCCTTTACCTGCACGCTGAGCCGTATAGAAAACCGGTCCACGGCTTTCGACCCGGATAGCGATGGCGATCAGGATGAAAACCGGCAGGAATAAAAGGATGAGCAGCGAAGCGATAAAAATATCTACTGTTCTTTTCAGCAAATAATTAAAACCATTTCCTGCCTTTGTCATCAGCACCTGGTTATCGATGGTAATATTCGAAGCGGCTTTTTCCATCCGGTATTTCCCCACTTTATGAAGGAAGTTTACTTTATCGAGAAAGGCCTGATTTTCGGAAACCTCGGTGATATCGTCCACCAGTTTCATGCGTTGAAGCATATCAAACTGGACAGCATTCAGGAACTCCTTATTGTAAACAACCGGAATAAAGGAAAGCTTATAATGACTTTTCAGCCAGGTGCAGAAACTACTGAACTCATTTTCCCGAAAGGGGAAACTTATGATGATGGCTTCGGGTAGACGTCCCTCATTCTCCATCAGGCGGAGTAACCGGGTTCTGGCGGAGATGTAGCTATCAGCCATATAACCATTCTGTTTGGCATTGGCTGACTTATGAAAATGGATGTGGAATAAGCGCATTTCACCACCGCTATCCATTTCGGGATGGCCATGCTTGCTGACCTGGTCAGGCAATATGGTAGTCAATGATTTCATGTTCAGTTTTCAATTTTCAAAGGGTTATAGAAAAAAGGGACGAGATCAAATACTTACTTTCAGGGACCCCATTTCAACATTGCTGAAATTGAGGGAAACATTGCTGAAGGCGAATTCGGATTCCTGGATCGCTTCCTGAACACGCTTTTGTAAATACAGCGGGTCGAAGGGTTTCAGCAATACTTCAGTGACCCCCAGGTTTTTCAGGTGAGCCCGAAATTCGGGCGAATGATTGTTCGTGACCACGAAGACCGGAATGGAAAGAAACAAATAACTGCTTCTTACATGACGGAGAAAATCGTAGTTAATGTCTTGAATATCATCTACAGATAGAATGATGGCGTCAGTGGCACCCATTTGAAGACTGGCCATTCCGCTGATACAATTCCGATCGGATACGATTCGGTATTGTTTTTGCAGTACAGTTTTTAGTAAGAATGCAATAGCCTCACTCTTCTCAATTATCAATACTTTTCGTTTCATAGCGTAATTCCTTTGAACCAATAATTAATTTAATTATGGTATCGCATAGGTGGAGGCATTCAGAGGAATTCCGGATAGAGGTTTACGATAAGATGATATTGGAGGACAACATTTCAATTATTGAAATGCCAAGCCAGGGTGGGTATTCAAAGGAAGGGATGGGTTGGCAGCAATAGTAGAATTGGCCATAAAAGTAGTGCCCAGTTCTCGAATTTCAAAATTCCCAAGCACGTATTTTAGTAAATACCCTTAAAGTGGTATGTTAAACTCCCCTTTTGGCCTTTTCCCACAAAACAGTCTGATTTCCACGCAGATACCTGAATAAACCTTGGTATAAGGAAAGGTTCATAAAGACGAAGTAATATGGAATCAACAATAACTTAATGATTCCGACACGTACTTTTACGATACTTACCAGGATCGCGAGTCCATAAAACAGGACCTGGCCAACCAAAAGGACATCAAAAAGGGGAGAAGTGGATTTTATCGCCAAAATAATGTTCAATACGAGTATCACGGGAAGCAGAAACGGGCATACCACCCAGCGTAATACCCGGTGTGATATATATTGAAAGGAGGCTTTACCATACTTGAATATATTCAACAAACCCGACAGCATGACTACAGATTGAAAACCACCGGCACTGATCCGGATCTTTCTTTTTCGCTCATCCGCCAAAGAGAATGAAGGCGCTTCAGAGGCGATGGCGGCGGGCTCATATACCACCCGATAGCCTTTCATGCAAACCCGCAGGGAAAGAATAAAATCATCCAGAATGGTTCCATCATCGGGTTTTTCATACAATTCCTTTCGGAAAGAGAACAATTCACCAGCCGCGCCAACCACTGTATGATATGCTGAATCCAGTTTTTTTAGGAAAGACTCATATTTCCAATAGAATCCTTCTCCTGACCCAGCCTTATTCGTACCATCCTTAGATATGACCTGTTTCTCCCCAGCCACCCCACCAACCTTGGGATCCGAATAATGCCGGATGATATTTCGGATGGCTTCGGGATTCAAGCTTGTATTGGCATCACAAAAAATGACCAGGTCATGCTTTACCTCTCCAACAGCCCGGTGCATGGCAGCGATCTTTCCCCTTCTTTCGGGGGAGTGCATATGTTTGATCCGCGGATGGACTTTCAGTATTTCCCCCGAATGGTCTGTTGAACCATCCGTGATGAAGATTATTTCCAGTCTGGCGGCCGGGTAATCCAGGGCATAACAATTCCTGATCTTTTCTTCCAGAAAATCGGCTTCATTAAAACAGGGAACCACGAGGGTGGCACCAGGTACTGGCTCAGGTAATTCCGCGACCGGCCTATTCCCTCCACCAAACAGCTTCCTCCACTTAATCAGGAACCAAAGCAATATCCCGTATCCGACATAGGCATAAAAGACAATGAATAGGCAGAAATAAAAAAGAATAATTAATAGCATCATACGGGTGATATTACTATTTTGGCGATAAAATTACTCTTATTTTGCTTTTTTCAACTTTGAAAAAGCAAGATTATCAAGATATTACCGATGAAAACAAGTGTCTCGATATTATTGACCCTCGTATTTGCCACTTTATTGCGTTGGTGGTTAGGGTTGGCCAACCCTTTGACCGGGATCGATGATGCCAATATCTATTTTCTGTATGTCCGCAACCTCGTCGAAGGACATGGATTTGTGTACATTCCTGGAGGGGAAAAGGTAGAGGGCTTTACATCCATGCTCTGGGTGCTTATCCTTTCTGTTTTGTACCTGATCAAATTCATTCCTTTCGAATGGTCGGTATTTGCGCTATGCTTTTTTATCACCTATAGAACGTTAACAGTCCTTCATAAATATATAAAAGAGGAGACCGGCGAATCCTATCTGGCCTGGGGAGCTGTTTTATTTTTATTGTTAACCCCCGGGTTTTTAGACTGGAATGTTTTTGCCCTCATGGATACCTGTTTATGGATCTATGCAGTATTACATGGGACCATTTTATTGATCAAGGGAAAAAGAACTACAGGCGAACTTCGGTACCTGACCCTGATCTGTTTACTCTTACCCTTTATCCGCCCGGAAGGTTTGTTATTCACCTTCGCACTTGGCGGATTATTGATTCTTTCCTTCTGGTGGGAAAGACAGGGCACAAACAACGTAAAGAAATTTCCCCCGGCTCATTTTTTCATGCCCCTCATTTTTGGTCTGATCGGTTTTCTGGCGATCACCACTTTCCGAATCGTGTATTTTGGATATCCAGTTCCCAATACATTTTATGCAAAGGTCAGCATGTCTCTGATGGGAAATATTCGACAGGCATTCTTTTACTTTTATGATTCTTTACGCCATACCACGTTTATTCCTTATTTGTTATTCCCTTTATCGTTAATTTATTTTTTTATAAAAAAGGGGATTATCGATGGTGTGAAAGATTTTAAAGGAATAACACTGATCCTTTTTATCTTTTTCTTTACGCTTTATCCGTTCTTGTCAGGCGGAGATCATTTTAAGTATTCCCGATTTTTTCAAACCGCATACCCACTTATTCTATTGTTTTTTGTTCAAACTACAGGAACAACCTTGATGCGTATTCCTAAAATGGCAAGAGCAGGATTGGCAGTCTTATTATTATTGTTATTAAATGGAAATTCTACGGATGAGGCCAGTTTTCAATCAGATGGATTAAAAAATACACTGACCGGGTATATTAAGAAATGGAAGCCTGATATATTTAATCGTTCTCAATTGCAAGGCGAGTTTGATATTGCGATGAATGGACGAAATATTGGAAATACCCTAAACGATGTGTTTTCTGCAGCGGATAGTTTCCCATCCTTAGGTGTTACTGCCGCTGGTGGTGTGGCCTATACGTACAAGGGAACGATCATTGATGTACTTGGTTTGAATAACCTGGAAATGGCCCATGCGGAAAAGATCAAAACCGGCGTGAAGAACCATGGCTCTTTTAGCCCACGTATATTTTATAAACAGAAGCCGGCTTTGTTTCTCACCTGGCCCGACCCGCTGACCAAAGAGATGAATCAAAACGAAGCGTCCGCCAGGAATTTTGATGGCCTGATGCGTGATTCAACCGGGTTTATCAACCGAATTTGCCGGAATATCTTTGCCGACAGCCTTTTCAACCAGAAATATTCATTTGGAATGATCAAATCCACTAAGGCCCATATATATACTTATATGGATAACAGCCTTCCGGCCTTTTTGGAGCAACATGGCCTTTTAGTGGTATTTATTAAATAATCTTTTCCACAATTGAATCTTAATAATTTATTAATCAAAGGTTTACGAATTATTTAAGGACTTAATTCTTTAAGTCCTGACCAGTGTGTTTGTTAATTCCTATTTAAAGTGATAATTTCGAATCTGCGAAAACTATTCTGCCCACCTTCCTACCGAATTGCCAGATCCCCCCCTCTAAGTAGTTTCACCTATAGGATCCAATCCTTTTCAAGAACGCAAGATTGTAATTTCTACTTATCCCGCGCTAAGCCACCTTTCTTTTATTGTTAAATCTTGCAAAATGAAAAAATTCTTACTCTGTGTCTTCCTTGGCGTGTTCCTATTCATGACCGGGGGAGTGAAAGCTCAGACAGGGGTGTTCAATCCGGCCGACCCAGATGTAGTATTCACTACAACGAATCAGCCTGCACAACCTGCCTGGAATTCCATTGCAAAATGGGGGCACACCAACCGTCTAAACTGGAACCCGTATTCGTATGGGTATCGGTGTTATTGGTTTAATGGTGTTCCGTTTCGGGTGAAATTCCCTAAATCCTACACACACAATGTGGCGGATGGTAAAAAGTATCCGATGCTTATCTTCCTTCACGGTTTAGGTGAAAGAGGTACAGTGTATGATAACGAATACCAGCTACGTCATGGTGGACAACAACACGCGCAACGCGTGGATGATGGCAGTTTTGACGGTTTTTTGCTTTATCCGCAAAACACCGATGGATTCTTTAGCAATGGTGCCTTTGATATCATTGCACGGTTTGCGGATTCCATGGCAAAGCATATCAAATTAGATATTAACCGGATCGTTGTATCCGGTCTTTCTTCAGGTGGCCAGGGCTCCTGGGGTTTTCTGGCGTATAATCCACGGATGTTCGCGGCGGCCATGCCTATTTCTGCCGCTTCATTGGGGTATATCGCTCCAATGAATTCACATATTACGGTTCCCATTTGGATCGCCAATGGCGGACTTGATCCGGCACCTGCACCTTATACCGTGAATGAAGTGATCACCGCATACGAGAACCTGGGGGGTAATATCCGACAGTTCTTTTATCCAACTGGTGGACACGGTATCTGGGGAAACTTTTGGAATGATCCGGATTATTTTCCTGGGTTAAGTTCTTTTCACAAGGCGAATCCTCATGTTTTCTTTGGACGGACTGAATTCTGTCCGGGTGATCCCGTAAGTGTTCGAATGGGATTGCAGGCAGGATTTAATGCCTACCAATGGAGAAAAGATGGGGTAGTGATCCCAGGTGCTACCGGTAATGAATATACGACGACGACATTTGGTACATACGATGCCCGGTTCAGGAGAACGGCTACAGGTGAATGGAGTGATTGGTCACCCAGCCCTGTGGTAGTTCAAATGAAGGCTCCAACTATTACTCCTCCTATTACAATCAGTGGCCTTCGGAGTAATGTACTTCCTGCACCGGATGGCAGCACGACCGTGCCCCTCTCGGTACCGGATGATTATGTTTCGTATGAATGGCGTCGTGTCAGCGACAACGCACTGGTGGGTACAACCGCTGTGGTGAATGTTGGCCCTGGTGCTTACCGTGTAAAAGTGAATGAAGAGTTTGGATGTACCAGCAGTTTCAGCCCTGATTTCACGGTGGTCAATGCCACAGGCTCCAACCTGCCTGATGGAGCGTCCAGCGCAAGCGCCCTCCCAATGTCTAATACTTCACTTCAGCTAAACTGGAGTGAGAATCCGAATCCGGTGAACAATGAAACCGGATTTGAAATATACAGGTCTACTACATCAGGAGGTCCTTATACCCTGATCGCGATCACCGCGGCCGATGTGTTGACCTATGCAGACAACAATTTGTTGCCGGCTACCAAGTATTATTATCTCATTCGTTCGATCAACAATAATGGTGCAGGCCCCAATACACCAGAGTTCAATGGAACGACCTTGTCGGATAGTCAGCTTCCAAGCGCTCCATCCAATTTGTATGTGGGCAATACATCCCGTAGCTCAGTGACCCTTCGCTGGGGAGCTTCTACGGATGATGTTGGTATTGCACGTTATGATATTTATATCAACGGAAGTAAAGCGTACAGCACCTCCAATCTGGAATTTACCGTGAATGGTCTGGTGACAGGAAATACCTATGCCTTCACCGTGAAAGCCAGGGATATTGCCGGTAACCTTTCCCCGGCAAGTAACCAGGTGAGTGCCGTCGTGCGTTTGAATGGTCTTTACTACCGTTATGTGGAAGGAAACTGGAGTGTGTTACCTGACTTCAATACACTCACTCCGCTTGAAACAGGTGTTTCAGCAACCCCCGATATCAATGTGGCCAATCGGGCCGATAATTTTGGTATCATCTGGGAAGGATCCATCCGGATCACCCAGGCGGGTAACTATTTCTTCCGCACCAACTCCGATGATGGAAGTAAACTTTACCTCGGCACGCTAAATGGAACTGTGAGCCCTTACAGCCACGCTGGTACGGCACTTGTCAGCAATGATGGTTTGCATGGGGCGCAAAATGCCACTTCTGCCAGCGTTAACCTGCAGGTTGGTACTTATCCGATTGCTATCGCCTATTTCGAAGCAACAGGTGGTAATAGTATTACTGTAAGTTGGAGAACACCTTCTACAGGGAACTCTTACGTGACTATTCCAAGCTCACAGTTTACAGACGGCGGAAGTGCAGGAACTTCTCCGGCAGATCCAAGCAATTTCACAGCATCGACTGGCGGGTTTGATCGTATCAACCTGAACTGGACAGATAATAGCAATAACGAGAATGGATTTGAGGTTTGGAGAAGTACGAATTCGGAAACAGGCTTTGCTATCGTCGGACTTGCATCGGCGAATAGCACTTCCTTTGTGGATAGCCTTGACCTGGATCCTTCCACCCTTTATTATTATCAGTTGCGGGCAGTAAGCATCGGCGGACAATCCAATTTTGCTCCGGTCAATTCGGCACAAGCCAATTGGAAGTTGAACAACAACTACAATGATGCATCTCCCAATGGTCGTACACTAAATGCGAATAGCTCACCCACCTTTGATGCAAATGATAAACAGGAAGGATCTCATGCGGTCAACCTGAACGGTTCATCGCAAGACCTGACTATTAATACTGCTGCCGGTGATTATATCCGTGGCGGATACAATGCCAAGACTGTAGCCCTTTGGATGCGGTCGGATGTAAACAACAGCAACCGTGGTATTTTTGACCTGGGTGGTGCAGATGATGGCTTGGCCCTTCGCCTGAATGCGAACCAGATCATTGCCGGTGTGGCCAGCAATAATAGCCGGGCAAGTATTAGTGCTGCGTATAACAGTACCGGATGGAACCATGTGGCCCTTGTATATAGTGGTAATACCTTACGCCTCTACGTAAATGGCACACAGGTGGCTTCCAATACATCCCTTGTCTTTAGCTCCATTGGTACAACAACAGATGGATCAATGATCGGTGACGATAATGGAGGAAATGCACTCAACACAACCTTTGGCAACTTCGATGGTCGGATCGATAATTTCAGCATCTATGGCACAGCCCTGAATGCAACCCAGATACAGGCCCTGATGAATGGGGAGTTTGACCTGGTATCCGCGACTACCGATCCTTTACCACCGGCACCTGGTGCGCCAACTGCGTTGGCAGCGGCAGGAGTTAGTGCACAAAGCATTGAGTTGAGCTGGAATGATAATAGCAATAACGAAACAGAATTTGAAATATTCCGTAGCGTAGGCGACAACACCAACTATCGCTTATTGGCCACACGTGGTGCCAATGCGGGAGCTACTGCTACCTACGTGGATGAAGGATTGTTCAGCAATGTGCTTTATTATTATCAGGTACGTGCCAAAGGTGCTGGCGGTTTAAGCAGTTTCAGCAATGAAGCCAGCAGCCGGACCCTGAACACAGTTCCTGTAATAAATCAGGTTGTTGATTTCACCATACGGTATGATGTTCCGTATGTATTGAACCTGACCGCTACGGATGGGGATGGTGAAAGCATGACGCTGGATCCGGGTACCCTGCCTTCTTTTGCGGTGTTTAACCCCACAGGAAATGGAACAGGAACCATCACCTTTAGTGCAGCCCTGAGTCATCTGGGAAGCTATCCTGTCCGTGTCATCGTAACCGATGTACAAGGTGGAAAGGATACGGCTGACTTTGTGGTAACGGTTAACAGCAACTATGTACCGGTGATCAATGCAGTAACCAATGTTACTTTGGATGAAGGAACGGTACAGGTGCGTAACCTGACCTCGAACGATCAGGATGGCAATGGCAGCCTGGTGTGGGATGGTACAGGTTTACCTTCCTTTGTTCAGTTGAATGACCTGGGCAATGGCCAGGCTACCTTAACGGTAAGCCCGGGATTTGCTTCTGCAGGCGTTTATAACCTTGAATTAAAAGTAAATGACGGTAGTGGTGGATCAGGCACACGTGCGCTGGTGATCACCGTCAATGATAAGGATCCAGGCGGTGGTGTGTATTATGTCAATATGCTCAACCCCGGATATCAGGCAGCACCAAGCCCATGGAATAATATCAGCAGTACGGCCTCAGCGACCCTGACCAGTGAAGCAGGCCAAAGCGGACCAGTGACCTTCTCGATCCTGAGTGCGCCCTGGAACAGCTGGTATGAAGGAGCAACAACAGGTAACAATAGTGGTATTGTACCTGATGCTGTGATCCGTGATTACTACTATTTTGGCATCTTCGGTGCACCTGAGACCGTTCAATTCCGCCTGGCAGGTCTGCCCCTTGGATACAAATACAACCTGCGTATCATGGGTAGCAGCCGTTGGACTGGTACAGCCGACAACGGAAGTACGGTTTATACAATCGGTGCCCAATCGCAAACCTTGAACGTACAGAACAACAGCCAGAACATGGCCGTGTTCACAGGTCTTACTGCTGATGCAAACGGCTTTATCACCGTGACCATGAGCAAGGCTCCAGGTACACCTGTCGGTTACCTGAATGGCCTGATCCTCGAACAAGTGTTTGATGATGGTACAACCCCTGTACTCCCCACTGGCCTTACAGCTCAGAACCAACCTGACGGATCTGTCAGATTGCAATGGAACGATGTGGCTTATAACGAGCTTCGGTACAATGTATATCGGTCAACTTCAGAGAATGGAGTGTATACACTTCTGAACCCTGGAGCCGACAATGCGAATACGACCTCGTATATCGATGCCAGTGTGCTGAGCAGTACTACTTATTACTATAAGATTGAAGCCGTGAATGGCTATGGCCCATCCGGTCAAACAGCCGCTGTGAATGTAACCACGGTGAACAAAGCACCGGTTCTGCCGGTCATCGGAGGCGTATTTGTGAAAACAGGAAATGTGGTGAATGTAAATGTCAACGGTTCAGATGACGTAGGAGATGTGCTTACCGTTTCCGTCACCAACCTGCCTGCTTTCGCCAGCTTCACGCCAAGTGGAAATGGAACAGGCACCATCAGTGTGAGCCCAGGCAGCGATGACCTCGGTATCTTCAAAGATGTGAAGGTGACAGTAACGGATAATGCAGGATTGTCTGTAGAAAGATTGTTTGATATCACGGTAACAGACAATGCCACCCGTTCCTGGTATGTAAACTTTGTTGGAACCAAAGGGACCGCAGAAGGAGTACAGCCATGGAATGATGTGAGCGGATTCCCCTTCAATAACCTGGTGGTAAGCAACCTGCGCGATGACAACAATGCCAATACCCCAACCGGACTTCGTCTGGTACAAGGATGGAGCGAAGGTTGGAATGGCGGAATGGTGACTGGTAATAACGCAGGTGTGTTCAGTGATAATGTGTTGAAATCATCCATCTATGATGGTAACACCACCGCGAAGAACTTTGAATTGACCGGATTGAACCCAGCCAAGCGTTACAACGTGGCGATACTGAGCTCGAATAACTCAGGGTTTAGCACACAAGCCACCTGGACTTCCGGAGCACAAAGCAAGGTCTTCAACGCAGCACATAATAGCACCAAGTTGATCCAGTTGAATGGTCTTACCCCCAACGCAAGTGGTGTGATCTCTGTTTCAGGTACGAAGGCGGCAGCCGCTACCTATATATTCCTGAATGCCTTGGTACTTGAGGAGTATGATGCGTCAACTACACCGATCCGTCCGTTGCGCGTGTTTGCACAAGCAGAAGGATTGAGAGTGAAACTGGAATGGTCAGATCGCAGCTACAACGAAACCGGATTTGAAGTTTGGCGTAGTGAGTCGGGTGGAAGCTATAGCTTACTGACAACCCTGGGTGCCAATGTGGAAGCCTATTCCGATAACAGTGTAGTCGCCAACCGTCGCTACCACTACCGTATACGCGCTATCAATGGCGCTATTCAGAGTGGCTATAGCAACAGCGCCAGTGCCTATGTTGCGGAGAAGACAACCTATATCAACCTGAACCTGACCAACCCGACCACTGCTCCTTGGAACAACACCAACAAAACACCGTTAACAGGTGAACAAGTGAGCAATTTCAATGACAATGGTGGTATCAATACGGGAGTTGGGTTGATCATTACACAGGACTTTGGCGGTGCATTTGACCAGGGTCTTACAGGTGGTACGACTTATCCCGATGCCGTAATGCTTACCAGTTGGTGGGTTGAAGGCCGCGGTGATGAAACGGGTATCCTGAAACTGGTGAACCTGAATCAGGCCAAACATTACCGGATCGGTATTACTGGTAGTTCTAACTGGTCGGGCGACTTCAGCGGTATTTACACCATCAATGGAGCCCATCGCTACCTGAATACACATAAGAACCAGAATAAGACGGTCTACTTCGAAAATGTAGTGCCAAATGAGAATGGAGAGATTTCCATCAGCATGACTGGTGAATCCTTTGCCAACTGGGCCTTCTGGGGTGCGATCATCCTCGAGTCGTATGACGATGATGGTGGTAGCGGTGAACCCGTGATCAGCAACCGGAATGGTAACCTGAATGGTAATGTGACCGCCGAACCGGCCGATGTAAACAGGAGAGGGACAGGACAGGATGATCTTGCAGCAGAGATTCTGAATGGTCTGAAAGCCTACCCGAATCCGTTTGTAAACGAGCTCCGTGTTCAGTTCAAACTGGAAACCAATGTCGATAAGATGTCTGTCCAATTGATGGATATCAGCGGCAAGGTGGTTTACCAGAAAGAACTGGGAGCTTTGACAGCCGGAACACAGTCCCTGCAGATTGGAAGTGGTGGTGAACTCACTACGCTGAAGAGCGGTGTCTACCTCCTCCGGATCACAGGATCCAATGGTACGACCTGGTTCTACAAGTTGATGAGGAAGTAATTGATAATCAGGTACTCCTGACCAAACATAAAAACCAAGCCGGGTTTCCGGCTTGGTTTTTTTTGTTAAGGTTCAATGAATTAGTGGGTTTTGAAAGGGCTCCAGTTTGGAAATATCTCAAAGAATCATATCTTTGTTCATCCCTTCCTCGAAAAGCTGCACGCATTTATCCCATTTCTTACTGGAAGCCTCATTTAATCACAATTATTTGACTTATTGAATTAGGCCAAACTTAATCTGTATGTTAAGAAAACTACTGTGCGCCTTTTTGGAGCTGTTCCTTCTTGTATCCTTATCCAACGCCCAAGCTGGTGCTTTAGACCCTGCCGATCCGGACATGGTCTTTACAACAACCAATCAACCCGCACTTCCCGCCTGGAATACCATTGCAAAATGGGGGCATACCAACCGATTGTCCTGGGCGAATAAAACACCCTTTCAATATGGGTACAAGTGTTATTATTACAACGGGATGGTGTTTCGTGTTAAATTCCCCAAATCGTATCAGCACAATGTAGCCGATGGGAAGAAATATCCTATGTTGATGTTCTTACATGGATTGGGTGAAAAAGGAACACTGTATGATAATGAATACCAGCTCCTGCATGGTGGTTCCAAACATGCCGATAACATAGATAACGGAAATTTTGATGGATTTCTTTTCTATCCACAGAATACGACCGGTTTTTATACTGACGGGAATTTCATCAACATAACGCAGTTGGTGGATTCGTTTGTAAAATATATCAAACTCGATATTGACCGTATTGTTGTTTCGGGTCTTTCTGCTGGTGGCCAGGCCACCTGGGGTTTTACGGCCCAGTATCCGAAATTGGTGAGTGCAGCCATGCCAATCTCTGCTGCTTCTCTGGGTTATATTCCGAATATGCCCAACCACATCACCGTTCCTTTCTGGCTTTCCAATGGTGGAACTGATGCGGCACCTGCTCCCTATACCGTTACGGAAGTGATCACGGCCTATAATAATTTAGGCGGTTACCTTCGGCAATTCTTTTACCCAACACTTGGACACGGTGTATGGAACACGTATTGGAACGAGAGTGAATATTTCCCTGCCCTGAGTACTTTCCATAAAGCCAATCCGCTGGTTTATTTTGGCCGGACTGAATTTTGTCCCGGCGATCCGATCAGTGTGCGTATGGGTCTTCAGGCTGGATTTTTTGCCTATGAGTGGAGAAAAAATGGAGTAACTATTTCGGGCGCTACCGCCAGTGAGTATACAGCTACCAGTTTTGGCACCTATTCAGCCAGATTCAAAAGAACCTCTACCGGAGCCTGGTCTGAATGGTCTCCGGCGCCCATCGTTGTGCAGGAAAAGACAGCTACGGTAACACCTCCCATCAGCATTGATGGCATGCGTTCCAACGTATTGCCTGCACCTGATGGCAGCACAACAGTACCACTTTCTGTTCCAACCGGCTACACTTCCTACGAGTGGAGAAGGGTTAGTGACAACGCTTTGATGGGAACCACCAATGTGATCAATGCTGGCCCGGGTTCATACCGAGTTCGCGTAACAGAACAATTTGGTTGCAGCAGCAGCTTCTCTCCTGATTATGTGGTGATCAATGCCGCGGGTTCAAATCTTCCCGATGCCGCATCGAACCCAACAGCCATGGCCGTATCGAATTCCTCTCTGCGCCTTGACTGGAGTGAGAACCCCAATCCGGTTAACAATGAAACAGGTTATGAGATTTATCGTTCTACTACATCCGGTGGACCTTACTCCCTGATCACAATTACCGGCCAGAATGTGCTTACTTATACCGACCTGGGTCTTACCCCGGCCGCAAAATATTATTACCTGATCCGCGCCATCAATGGTAACGGAGCCGGTGCGAATAGTCCTGAATTCAGTGGTACAACCCAATCTGATTCACAAATTCCTACTGCCCCCACAAGTCTGGCAGTAGCTGGTACTTCTCGTTCCTCCGTTTCGCTTACATGGATTGCGGCTACAGATGATGTAGGAATCGATAAGTACGATATCTATATCAATGGCAACAAAGCCTATACCACCAGCGGAACCACTTTTACAGTTAATGGACTTGACCAACAAACTACGTATGGTTTCTCCGTTCGGGCCCGTGATTTCTCTGGAAATATCTCGGCGCCAAGCAACCAGGTAAATGCTACCACAATCATTTCAGGCTTCTCCTTTAAGTATGTGGAAGGCACATGGAATAACCTGCCCAATTTTACGACTACAACACCTGTGAAAACAGGATATACCAACTCTTTTGATATCGTTTCTGAAAGATTGGTTCCGGATGGATATGGATTCCTCTGGGAAGGGGTAATCAATATCCCAACTTCGGGCACCTATAATTTCCGTACCAATTCAGATGATGGTAGCCGGCTTTGGTTAGGGGCACGCAACTCTATTACCAGTCCTTATTCTTTCTCCGGTTCGTCAACCGTCAACAATGATGGGGTACACGGGGCGCAGAATGCAACATCCAGCAACCTGAACCTGACAGCAGGTACATACCCCATCGCTGTGGCTTTCTTTGACCGCAGCAGTGGTGAATCCCTGACTGTAAGTTGGAGAACGCCTGCCACAGGTACCTCTTATGTTACGATTCCCTTAAGCCAGTTTACCGAGAACTTCACCGTTTCCGGTACAGTTCCGGCAACTCCATCCAATCTCGTAGCCACTGCTGCCAGCTACAATAAGATCAATCTTAGCTGGACAGATAACAGTAACAATGAAACGGGTTTTGAGATTTGGAGAAGTGCAGATTCGGATGCCGGATTTGCAACGGTTGGTTTTGCCAACGCTAACGCCACAAGCTTTGTGGATAGTTTCTCCCTGGCACCGTCTACCCGTTATTATTATCGCCTTCGTGCTGTGGGCAGTGCAGGTGTTTCTGCCTTTGCACCCATTAATTCGGCACAAGCCAATTGGAAATTCAATGGCAACTATGATGATGCTTCCGGGAATGGGAAAACACTTTCCCCTAATAATACACCCACATTCAATAGTGGTGATAAACAGGAAGGCAGCCACGCTGTGGAAATGAATGGTTCTGCGCAGGACCTTACTGTAAATACCAGTACAGGAGATTATCTCACTGGTGGATACAATGCAAAGACGGTAGCTTTCTGGATGAAAGCGGATGTAACCAGTTCTAATCGCGGATTGTTTGATCTGGGTGGAAATGATGATGGATTGGCTATGTATATCAACGCCAATCAATTGATCGCCGGTATTGCCAGTAACAATACAAGACGGAGCCTTACCACTCCATTTACAAGCACTGGCTGGAACCATGTTGCCCTGGTATATAGTGGCTCAACTCTAAGACTCTATGTAAATGGAGTTCAGGTTGCCTCCAATACCAGTCTTGGATTTAGCTCAGTGGGAACAACCACCAATGGGTCGATGATCGGCGATGATAACAGCACCAATGCGCTTAATACCGGCTTTGGCCAATTTGATGGCAAGCTGGACAACTTTATGATCTATGGTAAAGCGCTATCTGCTACCGAGGTTGTTCAATTGATGAACAATGAATATGATTATTCCTCGGCGGTAACGGCTGCATTGCCTGCCATTCCTACTGCACCTACCTCACTTATTGCAACGGGCATCAGTGCGGGTAATATTGAGTTAAGCTGGAATGACAATAGCAATAACGAAACAGAATTTGAAATATACCGGAGTGTAGGGGATAACAGCAACTATCGTTTGCTGGCCACTCGTACCTCCAATGCAGGCGCTACAGCTACGTATGTGGATGAAGGCCTGTTTAGCAACGTACTTTATTACTATCAGGTTCGTGCCAAAGGAGTAGGCGGGCTCAGTGCATTCACCAATGAAGCAAGCAGCCGCACCCTGAACACAATACCTGTCATCAACTCCGTATCCGATTTCACGATCCGGTATGATGTGCCATTTGTATTGAACCTGAGTGCCACCGATGGTGATGGGGAAAACCTGACACTTGATCCTGGTACACTGCCTTCATTTGCCAGCTTTGCCTCAACAGGTAATGGCACCGGCACTATCACATTTAACGCGAATATTAGTCACCTCGGTAGCTATCCTGTCCGTGTCATCGTTACCGATGTTCAAGGTGGAAAGGATACGGCCGACTTCGTCGTGACAGTAAATAGTAATTATGTTCCCACGATCAACACCGTTTCAAATGTTACGCTGGATGAGGGTGGGGTACAGGTGGTAAACCTGACATCAAATGACCAGGATGGCAATGCCGGACTGGTGTGGGATGGCACAGGCTTACCTGCTTTTGTTCAACTTAACGATCTTGGCAATGGCCAGGCAACCTTGACGCTCAGCCCAGGCTATGCAGCAGCCGGTGCCTATACGATTGGCTTGAAAGTGAATGATGGAAATGGTGGAAGTGGAACAAGCTCTTTTGTGGTGACCGTTAATGATAAAGATCCCGGAGGCGCGGTTTATTATGTCAATATGTTGAATCCGGGCTTCCAGGCGGCTACAAGTCCCTGGAATAATGTGAGCAGCACTGCCACGGTAGCCCTGGCCAATGAGGCTGGTCAAACCGGACCTGTGACCTTCTCCATTCTCGATGCGCCCTGGAACAGTTGGTATGAAGGCGCAACGACTGGAAATAACAGCGGCATCATGCCCGATGACGTGATCCGTGATTATTACTTCTTTGGCATCTTTGGTGCACCGGAGACTGTACAATTCCGTTTAGCGGGTCTGCCTGCAGGATATAAATATAACCTGCGCCTGATGGCCAGCAGCCGTTGGACAGGGGTACCTGATAACGGAAGCACTGTATTTACCATTGGTGCTGAATCGCAGACCCTGAATACGCAAAACAATAGTCAAAACCTGGCGGTGTTTACCGGACTAACGGCTGATGCGAATGGTTACATTACAGTGACCATGAGCAAAGCCCCCGGTGCCCCTGTAGGTTACCTGAATGGATTTATTCTGGAGCAGGTATTTGATGATGGTACAAGCCCTGTGCTGCCTACCGGTCTCTCTGCCCAAAACCTGCCTGATGGAACAGTTGGATTACAGTGGACGGATGTTGCTTATAACGAAACCCGTTACGAAGTCTATCGCTCCACTTCCGAGAATGGTGTATACAGCTTGCTGAATCCAGGTGCAGATAATGCGAATACTACTTCCTATGTGGATGCCTCTGTATTGAGCAGCACGACCTACTATTACAAGATCGCTGCTGTAAATGCCTATGGCACTTCGAACCAGACCAATGCAGTTAATGTAACCACCGGAAATAAAGCACCTGTATTCCCTATAGTGGCCAATCAGTTTGTAAAATCCGGAAACAGCCTTGGTCTCAACCTGACGGCAACGGATGATGCCGGGGATGTATTGACCATGACCGTTGCCAACCTTCCTGCTTTTGCTGCTTATGTTAGCACGGGTAATGGCACGGGTACCATTAACATCAATCCGGGTACGGATGACCTGGGTATTTATAAAGGAGTAAAAGTTACCGTGTCGGATAACTTTGGTGCTTCGGTTGAACGGTTGTTTGATATCAGTGTGACCGATAATGGTACACGCTCCTGGTACCTCAATGTGGTCGGTACCAAAGGAACAGCAGAAGGCCAGCAACCCTGGAATGAATTGGGTGGCTTCCCCTTCAGTGACCTGACGCTTTCAAACCTGAAAGATGACAATGATGCCACCACCTCAGTTGGTTTCCGCCTGGTACAAAACTGGAGCGAAGGTTGGAATGGCGGTATGGTTACAGGAAATAACAGCGGAGTGTTTAATGACAATGTATTGAAGTCTTCGATCTATGAAGAGTCAACCTCAGCCCGCGATTTCCAATTGACTGGATTGAATACAGCAAAACGATACAACGTAGCAATCCTGAGTTCCAATAACTCTGGTTTCAATACACAGGCTACCTGGACCTCCGGAAGCCAAAGCAAGATATTTAACGCCGCGCACAACAGCGATAAGTTGATCCAATTGAACGGATTGACACCTGACGCCAATGGTACCATTCAGGTAACCATGACGAAAGCTGCCGCTGCTCGCTTTGCCTTCTTTAATGCCCTGGTACTTGAGGAGTATGATGCTTCTACTACGCCAGTTCGCCCCCTGCGTCTTTTCACTGAAACAGAAGGACAACGCGTAAGGCTTACCTGGTCAGACCGTAGCTATAATGAAACCGGCTTCCAGATCTGGCGTAGTGTATCAGGAGGTAGTTTTAGCCTGCTCACCACCGTTGGTGCCAATGTGGAAAGCTATACCGATAACTCTGTATCGACCAATAGCCGCTACCAATACCGTGTTCGCGCTATCAATGGAGCTATTAACAGTGGGTACAGTAATTCGGCCAGTGCCATGGTTGCTGAGCGTATCGTTTATGTAAACTTTACCGGCAACCAAACACAGGGCAGTCCCTGGAACAATACGACCGTAGCGCCGTTCAAAGACCAGGTTCAGGCGAATCTCCTGAACAGTCAGAACATAAATACGGGTATTGCGCTTGAAGTGACCCAAAACTTTGGTGGAACCTTTGATGTGGGTACAACCACAGGTACCGACTACCCCGATAATGTGATGCTGACAAGCTGGTGGGTTGAAGGACGTGGTGATGAAACCGGTATCTTCAAACTGAAGAACCTCAATCAGGCCAAACATTACCGCATTGGTATCACGGGTAGCTCAGCCTGGGAAGGTGATTTCAGTGGAATCTATACCATCAATGGTACACACCGCTACCTGAATACACACCTGAACGAGAACAAGGCTGTTTACTTTGAGCATGTGGTTCCCAACGAAAATGGGGAGATCACACTCAGTATGACCGGAGAATCCTTTGCCAACTGGGCCTTTATCGGTGGATTGATCATCGAATCGTATGACGATGATGGCTTGAGCGGCGAAGCCGTGATCAGCAATGGCCTCCAGGGTGAAACCGGGTATGTTGCTCCGGATGGAGAAGGCGACGCTCTGGCAGCCCGTAGCACCCCTGCGAATGCAGCCCCTGAAACTGTCATCCTGAAAGGGGTCAGAATATCGCCCAATCCGTTTATCAACGAGCTCAATCTCCAGATCAATCTGGAATCCGAAGCTTTGCATTTGTCGATCCTGATGGTGGATTTGAGTGGTAAACTGGTGTACCGCAAGGAATTGGGTAAAACTTCGGCCGGGCCGCAAATGATCCGGATCGGAGCAGGAGGTGAATTGTCCAGCTTGAAAACAGGTGTTTATATCCTTAATATCAACAATAACGGTCAATCCATCCAGACCTTTAAATTGCTAAAGAACAGATAAGGCCCTCGCCACATATTATTTTCACAGTTTTTATATCCGGTATTTAGAAATACCGGATATTTTTTAGATTTTTGTTGAAAATCAAAAAGTTATTTCGCGTTATGGACCTGTTGTACCTGTTTCGCGTGCTGCTTAAGCGTAAATGGCTGATCCTGATCTTATCCTTTCTGGCTGCTGTCGCTACCTTTTTTCTGGTATTGAATCAAAAAGACAGCTACCAATCGGTGGCCCAATATTCCACCGGTTTCACCGAAGAAAAGATCCGATTGGCTGATGGAACCACTGCTGTGGATCTTTTTACCGCAGACTCTAAATTCAATAACGTGATCGAGACCTTCCGGTCTCCGCGGGTTATTGGTATGCTCTCATACCGCCTGTTGATCCATGACCTGGAGAATCCCTCCCGGGCCTTTCGTACGATCAAGGACCAGGAAAAGAAGCAATCTTTGGAAAGTAAGTTGAAAAGTGATTCACTGGTAAAAGTGATCCGGAAGAAAATATCCCGTTCTGAACAGATCAGCCCCACCAACGAGGCTGACAAGGATACCTACGAGTACCTGAAAGTGTATGGATACGATTACAAAAGCCTGAATGAAATGTTGTCAATTAGCCGGGTCGCACGCACCGACTATTTGAATATTGTTTTCTCCTCTGAGCATGCCGAACTTTCCGCTTTTGTTGTAAACACGCTGGGTAGTGAGTTCCTGAATTATTATCAGAACCTGAGTTCTGAGCGTACCCAGACATCGGCCACCAACATTCAATCCCTCATCAACCAACAACAGTTGAGGATTGACTCCCTTAATTTTCTCCTTCGAGGAGAAAAAGTACGACAAGGAGCCATTGATCCGGTAACCATGAGCAAGACCGCCATGGAAACTGTTACAGGTCTTGAGTCTGACCTCGCAACGTCAACAGCGGAGTACAACCAGCATCGGTTTCTTTATGAGACCTATAAGACCCAATTGGATGAGATGTTGAAATTAAGTGGGGGTAGTTCAAACTCCCAAACCATCATCAACCTCAAAACCCGTCGGGATAACCTGGCTGCGGCCAATTCCAAGCTGACGATTCCTGATCCTGAAACAACCCGGGAGATCGCAGACCTGGATAACCAGATCCGCATCCTTTCCAGTTCTTCCTCTGGCAGTTCTGCCAAATCGAGGGAACGTTTGCAAGACCTGCAAAACAAGGTAAGTGAGGAGCGGGCATTGATGGAAGGGGCCAAGTCTACAGTTGACATCCTCAATACCCGAATCAGATATTATAATGGAAAAAGTAATATCAGTCCGGGAAGCATTGTTGATATAAATGCATTGGAGAAACAACTGGAGATCGAGTCCGATCAGCTGGCAACCTTACGGGAACGATATAATCAGGCCGAAGGACTTGTACGCGATGATCCTACTTCTAATTTTAAACAGACCCTGGTAGGCCAACCGGCTGTAGAACCAGTACCAAAGAATAAATTACTGAAGACAGGTTTGGCGGGCGCTGTAACCATGTCTTTGCTGGCCCTGCTGATTATCTTCACCGAACTTTTTGATTCCAGGGTTAAAACACCCAGTCAGTTTCAGAAGCAATTACCTGGTCGTCTTTTAGGGATCATTAATTCCATTAGTCTCAAGAAAGTATTTCTGGATGAATTGATGACCCAGGAGATTGATGCAAACAGAAACCGGAAGGAATACCTATTCAAGAATTATATTCGAAAACTACGGCATGAAGTCGTTCAGTCGGGTAAGAAGATCATTCTCATTACCAGTACCCAGGTGGGTACCGGTAAGTCCACACTGGCCCAGGTATTAGCGTATAGCTACCTGTTGAGTAAGAAGAAAGTGTTGTTGTTGGATATGAATTTTAACCACAACACGCTGACAGAGACTTTCCATCCGGCAAATAATATCACAGACCTTGACCTGGATAATAAGTTGCCGGCATCGGAGCTGGTGAGAACCCTTGTTTGTGCGACTTCGTTTGAAAACCTTTATGCTATAGGATGTAATCAGTCTTCAGCCACGCCATCAGAAACAATCAACCTGGAGAAATTCGGGCATTTATTGCATTATCTCCGTGAAGAATTTGATGTGGTATTGATAGAAGGACCTTCCCTGAATGAGCGAGCCGATACACAGGAATTGATCAGCCTTTGCGAAGGGATCATCACGGTCTTTTCCGCTGATCATGGCATTGGGGCTACTGACTTAAAATCATTCAGGATACTCTCCGGGGTAGGCGATAAGAACCTGGGAGCAGTATTAAACAAGGTGCAAACCGAGAACATCAATTTCTAATTATTAACCCACCCATGAAAAGTGCGTCGAACCGATATGGATGGACGGATTATGCCAAGGGGATAGCCATCCTGTTGGTGCTGTACCGGCATGTTTTTGAAGGCATCAAGAATGCAGGTATGGATGTGGGGCCTTTTCTTTACCTCGAACACGCCAATATAGCCTTCTTCAGTTTCCGGATGCCTTTGTTCTTCATCATTGCCGGCATTTTTATATCTAAAAGCCTGGCAAAGCGTGGGCTGCTTTCCTTTGTGGAATCAAAGATGAAGACAATCCTGTACGTGTACCTCATCTGGACGGTCTTGCAGATCACCATGCAGATACTCTTATCCAAGTATGTGAATGCCGACCGGGGTTGGATGGATTATCTCTATATTTTTTATGCGCCCCGATACCTGGATCAGTTTTGGTATCTCCATACGCTATTCTTTGTACTGATTCTCTACGCTTTTGTAAAAGAGAAGTTGAAGGTCACCATGCCTGTACAAATTGCCATCGGTCTGGCACTTTTTTTTATGTCGGGGTATTTTTATCGTTCCGGCATCCAATTGTATTTTATCAATGACATTTTTCACCACTATATTTTTATGGCGACCGGGGACCTGGTCAGCCGGTTCTTTTTTAAGCCAGATACATTTAAAAAATTAGGACGTTGGTGGGTGTTATTGGCAACGCTTCCCTTTTTTGTGTTGGCGCAATATTTTTTCCTCAAGATCAATATTGCCCATATCGACATCGATAAGGGCTATCAGTATATTGAGTTTTTTGTCCCCTGGCTTTATTTACTGATCGCCTATACCGGCTGTTTTTTTGTGATCGTCGTTTGTTTCCTTTTGCAGAATTTGAACTGGATCCCTTCCTTAAGAGCCTTTGGCCAGTACTCCCTTTATATTTATGCATCCCATGTATTTGCCACATCCTTTGTACGCATCATGCTGGTGCGTTTTCTGGGGGTGGATTATATCCCGGTCATATTGGCGGTAGGTATCCTGGCTGGGGCGGCTGTTCCGGTTTGGCTTTACCGTATTTCGCCAAGGATAGGCATGCGTTGGTTGTTTGTGTGGCCAGAGAAAAGGGAGGGTAAATTGATATCTATGAAAGGTTTTAAAACACAAAAAGTTGAATAATCTGCATAATTAAATTTATATGAAGTACAGAAACCCCCAGACCCGTTTTAAATTAAAGATCGGCCCTTCCGAAAAGGTGCTCGAAGTGGGTGGAGGTCATAATCCGCACCCCCGGTCGAATATGGTTGTTGACAAATTTACCGATACCAACTACCACCGTAGCGCGGATATCAAGGTATTAAAGGATCAGCAATTCATGGAAGCCGATGGGGAAAACCTGCCTTTCAAGGACAAAGAATATGACTATGTGATTTGTTGCCATGTACTTGAACACGTGGAGAATCCTGCCCGCTTTCTTCAGGAACAATTCAGGGTGGCCAAAAGAGGATACCTTGAAACACCCTCTTTTATGGGTGAGTACCTATGCCCAAAGGAGTCGCACAAATGGATCTTATTGGAGAAAGATCATAAACTATACCTCGTTGACAAAAAGAAGCTTGGCTTTCAGAATAATATTGATATGGGGGAATTGTTTCAACACTATTTTCCCAAGAACAGCCTTGCATTTAAAATATTTGAACGCACCCATCCCAATATGATGACTGTTCGTATTGAGTGGGAAGGCTCTTTTGAGTATGTGATCGATCCCAGTGAGGAAGAGATCATGAAGTATTTTGGGAAGACATGGCCGTATGAATGGGGAGATGCCTTCTTTGAAAAAAGATCACGCTGGTCAGACATGGTGGCTTGTGTCAAGGCTTTCTTTGATATCCTCTATACTGTTTATTTGAAGAAAAGGGCCTGATTCCCCAACGCAATCACCCAAATTGAAACGCTTTAAACAATCATATTGGATCTATTCCGGCTTTTTCACCGGCTTACAAAAGGTATCGGTACCGCTATTTAGTATTGTCTATACTATAGTATTGGCCCATCGGTTACCAAAAGTGGAGATGGGAGAGTGGTCTATCTTTTTGATCCTTTCCTCCTTTGTGGAAATGACCAGGGCAGGGTTGATCCGCAGTGCGGTGATTCGTTTTCTGAATGAAAAAAGGCCTGAACAGGAAGAAAAGGATATCATTTCCGCGGCCTTGATCTGGAATATCATCATCACCCTGCTGGTTGGGTTGATATTGGTCATCTTTCACCGGTCTATTGCCAGTGTTTTTAATTCCGTTTATTTTTCAAAGATCGTTTGGATCTTCTTTGGCGGTTTGATCCTCCTGATCCCTTTTTCTCATATCGAGTGGATATTGATCGCTCGTCTAAGATTCAATACGGTCTTTTGGGGGTATTTTATCCGCCAGTTCTTTGTATTGATCTCTATTCTCATTTACAATCAGTTTACTGATCAATTGTCCCTTCCTGTATTGGCCATTTTATATTCATCCGGGATACTTTTTGGCTTATTCTATTTTTTGATCAGGACAAAGGGCTATCTCATCCTGCATTTTAGCCAGCAAGTATGGCGATGGGCAAAGGACATCTTCTCGTTTGGTAAATATGTATTTGGAACCGTAGGTTCCATGTTATTCTTTCGCAGTTCTCCTCCCTTCATGATCACCTCTTATTATGGAACCAGCCTGCTTGGGGGGCAAAATATAGCCGACCGAATTACGAATTTCCTGGATATGCCCAGCCAGATCATGGCTGACCTGGTATTTCCCAAGAATGCTATGCTAAGCACGGAGGGTGATGCGGGCCGGATCAAGTACCTTTACGAGAAGGCAGTGGGGGTGGCATTGGCGGTTGGTATTATCCCCTTATTGGTATTGATCATTTTTTCCAAAGAAGTTCTTTTTGTTTTTGGCGGGGCCAAATATTTCGATACCATTCCCTACCTGCGCATTGTGTTACTATCCACCCTGTTCATGCCCTTTTTGAAACAATGTGGGATCACACTGGATTCTACAGGTAAGCCCCGATTGAATTTCTTTATGAATCTGGGTGTTGCAGTGGTTAATATGATTCTTTGCTTTTTACTCATCCCACCCTATGGATTGATTGGAGCGGCCATTGCCGTAGTCAGCAGTATGGCGATTGCCATGGTATTCATCCAGTATATCCTCCGGAAACATTATGGGATCAATGTGTGGAACAGTTTCCGTTATGGACTTGAATTTTATGTCACAGCCTGGGGCTTTGTGCGCAAACATATTTTTAAAAGAAAACAAACTTCAACCCATGAGTGATCCCCTACAGGAACAAGGTGGGAGGAATGACAGTCTGGCTGAGATCATATCCTTATTGTTTGTGGCCATCGTATTTATTTATTTATTCCTGAAAATACTTTTCTTCTGATCCATGAACCTTTTTCGGGACATATCCACGGAGGTTGCAGGAAAACGAAACAAGATTTTCCTGGTATTCATGGCCCTTGTGACCGTGTTGGTGGCTTTCCTGTTTTCTGAAGGGTTGGAATCCTTTGCGGTTTTGTTGGTGGTAGGGGGGATAGGCAGTTTTGTAGCCTGGATGTGTTTGGTAAAAACCTACTATGCGTTCTATGTGCTGATCGTTATTTCTTTCTTTGCCTTCTTTCCGGACCGCCTTTTGGGTACCAGCTTGCCCGTGAGTACCGGAATTGAGGTTTTGCTCCTGTTGCATTTTGTGGGTACACTTATACAATATGGTATGCGTGAAGGCGGTGGGTTGTTGAAAACGCCAATATCGGTCATACTGATCATATTCTTTTTCTTCTTATTGGTTCAGTTTTTTAACCCTGATGCAGGTCAAAATGGAGGCTGGTTGTTTTTTATGCGCCGGTACACCGGTTTTATGTTGATCTATATCATTTCCTACCGGATCATTAATACCCGCGAAAAACTCAAGTACTATATCAAATTTTGGGTGGTTATGTCCATGCTGGCTGCCCTGTATGGCTGTTACCAACAGTTCTTTGGCCTAATGCCCTTTGAAATGCGCGACCTGCTCAGTAAACCTGAGGAGTTTGGTTTGTATATGCAAGGGGGTTTGCTTCGGAAATTCTCATTCCTGTCTGATCCGGTGACATTTGGGGTGCTTTGTGGCTCCATGGCCATCCTGACATTGATTTTTGCGCTCCGGCCTCAATCCCGGAAGAAAAAGGCTTTGCTTTTTCTGGCGACCTTGATTTTTGCCATGGGTATGTCGTTTTCAGGTACCCGTACCACTACGATTATGATCCCCACCGGGGTAGCTTTGTATAGCCTGATGACGATCTCGAACCGGCGGACCCTGATCCTGGTTCTTTCGTTTATCATGTTGGTTCTCTTCATTTTATACGCTCCTATATCAAACCCGGTCATTGACCGGATCCGGTCTACATTTTATGCCTCCAATGATGCCTCGCTCAATGTGAGGGATATCAACAGGCACTATATACAGCCTTATATTCATGATCATCCGATCGGAGGTGGGTTGATGACCACCGGAACCCCGGGCATTTTAATGAACCCGGATCACCCGCTGGCGGGATTCCCGCCAGACAGCGGCTTTCTGCTTTCTGCCCTGGAGATCGGGTGGTTGGGATTTTTGATATACATCCTGATGAATTTCTTTATAATTTACCAGGGAATTCATTTTTACTTTCGTATTCGAGACCCGGAAATGCGGGTGTACCTGATCGGGCTGGTTTGTGCTCTTTTCCCCATCCTGATCACTCAGTTTTCACAGGTCACCGTTGGGCAAATGCCGAGTGTAATTTTCATTTATTCGGTCATGTCCTTGTTCACCCGGATGCGTGAATTTGGAGAAGCGGCTGACAAAGAAACAAAAGAAGAAACCGTTCAAAACGATCACACATATAACCAAACAATATGAGACCTTTCCTTTTAACCCTGGCCATCTTAGTAAATAGCCTGCTGTTTGCCCAGGATTTGAAAATAAATGCGGCACAGGATCAACGACGGGATTCCCTGACCAAGGCTTTACTGGTCCGGTATGCCATGGAAAATCCCTCTCTGCGTGCAGCCTCCGCCAGAGTAGAAACGGCTGAATATAATTTAAAGACCGCCAAAGTGACCTGGCTGGATGCCGTGGCGATTTCGGGGAATATCAATGAGTTTGTCGTTAATGATAATCCTAACGCCAATTTCTTTCCTAAGTATAACCTGGGTATCACCTTGCCGTTTAGCATTTTTGGAAAACAATCCAATATCAAAAAGGCGGCTGCCGCGCAGGTAGATATGAATGTTGCCCTGAAAGAGGAGGAGGAACGCCGTGTAGTAAAGGATGTATTGACCCGCTATGCTGTTTACCAGGAAAAGAAAGATGTATATGAATTTCAGAAACGGATCAGTTCTGAATTGCAGGGGGCTTATCAGAAAATAAAAGAAGATTATGCCGAGGGTGTCGTTACTGAACTGGAAGATGTAAACAAAGCCTTTCAGGCCTATATTAATCAACAGATCGAAGAGCGTACAGCAAAAAAAGACTATGAGGTTTCCATCATTGACCTGGAATCCGTAACCGGAGTGCCCATGGCCACGGTGCTTGCTACGGTAATGACCATTATGGAAAGCACGCCCAATTAATGATTATTTGTAAAGCCGCCCACCGTGCCTAAAAAACAAAGTATCTTCTTCCCGAACCTGGATGGATTGAGGTTCATTTGCTTTCTGATGGTCTTCCTTTTCCACAGTTACAAGACCCTATTTGCCAATGTACCCGGCGCGGAATCGACCGTGGGTTTTCTGTTTCAACATGGGGAGTTAGGGGTAAATTTCTTCTTTGTTTTAAGTGGGTTTCTGATCACTTTTTTGCTGATCCGGGAACGGGAGTTTACCGGGACCATCCATATCGGGAACTTCTACCTCCGTCGGATTTTGCGCATCTGGCCTTTATTTTACCTCTGTGTGTTTATCGGATTTGTGGTGTGGCCCTATCTCAAGAATTTTATGGGCGATGCGGTAGATGAAACATCAAACCCTTTATATTACCTGCTCCTTGTCAATAATTTCGACTACATCCATCAACAGTCCATCAGTACCCAGCTTTTTCCGGATGCCCTTATCCTGATTGTACTTTGGTCGGTAGCGGTAGAAGAACAGTTCTATCTCAGTTGGCCTGTACTCCTCCGGTTTATTGGGAAATCCCTTTACCCGATCCTGTTTATAGGCATCATTGCACTCACCCTTTGGTACCGGTCAAGGTATGCCTTTGCACCTGAAGAGGATCTTCATGCCCGTGCAGTGCTGAAGTTTCATACCCTGGCCGTTATAGGGGATATGGCCGTAGGGGCCCTAATGGCCTACAATTGCTCCAAAGAAGGCTGGCTTTACCGTTGGGTAAAAGCGATGCCCAGGTACCAAATGGCCCTGCTTTATGCAGCCGTTTTGGCTATCCTGTTGTTTCACCATATCCTCTTTCCTGAGGGTTTCATGATGGTGCCCGAACGCCTGATTATCGCCCTCGTTTTTGGTTTGGTGATCCTGGAACAGAACTATGCAGAAAAATCTTTTTATAAGTTCTCTTCGTTTACTCGTATCAGTAGGTTAGGTACCTACACTTACGGACTGTATTGTTACCATTTTTTAGTCATCAGTTTGATGAGTAAATTCTTTTCCAAATTAGGATGGAGCGATAGTAGTTTTGCGCATGCGACCATCTATAGTTTACTATCATTAGCCTTCGTTATTATACTCTCTATCGTTAGTTATCGCTTCTTCGAAAAGCCTTTTTTGAAATTAAAAGATCGCTTCGCATTTATAGTGAAATAAATGCTATAAATAATTGATTTTTATATTATTGTATTAATACTTGATAAAAATCAATTCAGCCTGATAGGGGTATACGCTTAATCAGGATTGAGCAGTTCCCATTTCTTTTTCCCACTTTTCTAAAAATAATGTGAATAAGCAAAAACTGGATTGGTTTTTGGTTTATCTGCAAAGGAAAAATTACAGTCAGTTTTTTTGAAATGTGGAAAGGATAGTGAATAAAATTTCACTCGTAGAAATACGAAAAATATCAAGTGCTTTTAACTTTAAAATCAATAAAATTTAATCAACCTTGCAAACGTTAAGGTCATGTACCTAAAGACGGAATCCAATACCAGAGTTAAGGCAAAATCCAAAAGAGTAAAACCCTATGAAACCAATTTTCCGTATTCTCTTTCTGTTTAGTTTGATAGTTGGACCCGGCAGGCAGGCATACGCACAGTATGGATTGTTTGATAGTACCACGGTCAATATCAGCGTGAGCGGAATCTACCCCTTAGATGCACTTATTTACAAACCCTCAGATCTGGCGACAGCCCCCTCCAACAAACGTTGGCCCCTTATCATTTTTCTGCATGGGGTGGGGGAAGCTGGCACTAATCTTTCCGGTCTCCTCGGTACCGGGTTACCCAAAAAGATCAATCAAGGACAGCGTCCCATTCTAAAGTATGTCAACTTTGGTGGTTATACCACTGAGGCATTTGTCATTTGCCCACAGAATGGTTCCTTTAGTTTGGATCCGAACAGGCTGCCTCCCTTGTTAAGGGATATGACCAGCCGCTTTCGGATCGATAGTACGCGGATCTATCTGACCGGGTTGAGTGCAGGAGGAAATATCCTGGGTATGCTGGGAGGTTACTCCACGGCGGCTACGGATACCGCCATGAACAAATACATTTCCGCCCAGTTTGCCCGCTCTCCCCACAACGGGAGTATGGTGCTGGACAGTGCCCACCGCGTGGGTCAACGCTGGAAAACACCAACGGCTTTAATCTGTGGTGCAGTAAATGACGGTGGTACCGAAAATGCCTTCCGTCAGTTTTGTATTGATCTGCAGAACCGGCTTGACAACTATTACACAAATTCATTTTATGAAGCCGTTGCCGGTTGGGGCCATAACAACTTTGATGTGACTTATGATACCGCCCGCCGGTATCCTTCGCTGGGCAACCGGAATTTCTATGAATGGCTGGCTCAGTATACCAACACCCAGGCCACGTCCTATAACGGAAATACAGGGAATAACCCGCCTACGGCTACGGCTGTGGCAGACAAAACTGTGTCCCTTCAAACCGGCTCCTTTACCATTTCAGGTTCAGGAGTAGATACAGATGGGAGCATCACTACCTATAACTGGTCAAAAGTATCGGGGGGAACAGCCAATATTATCAATCCCGGAAACCCCAGTTCCACGGTCACCGGTTTTCAGGAAGGAACCTATAAATTTCGGTTAACCGTAACCGATAATGCCGGCGGAACTCATTTTGATGATATGTTGGTGCATGTGGTGGATAGTGGACTTTACACTACGTCGAACAAAGATGCCTATACCTGTACCAATGCCTTCCGGATAGTGGTGCTTGGTTCTTCCACCGCACAAGGTGCCGGCTCCGTGCCATATTATGACAGTGCCTGGGCCGGGAAGTTCAGGACTTATATCAAATCCAAGAACCCTGCCATGGAGGTGGTCAACCTCGCTAATTCGGGTTATACATCTTATCATATCCTGCGTCCTACCGGCTATACGGCTCCTTCAGGTCGTCCAGCCGTAGATACGGCAAAAAATATAACCAAGGCCCTTAGCCTGAATCCGGATGCCATCATAATCAACCTGGCCTCCAATGATGCCTATAACGGCTATACCCTTGCCGAGCAACAGGCCAATTTTGAAGCGACCATGGCCCTTGCGAATGCCGCCAATGTGCCTGTATGGGTTACGACCTCGCAGCCCCGGACAAGCATGATCGGATCCAATATTCCTTTGTTGACCGCTTTTCGTGATTGGGTTTATACCCGGTTTGGCAATAAGGCCATTAATTTTTGGGATGTCGTGAGCAATCTTGATAGCACCACCATCAATCCGATCTATTCGGCTGGTGATGGCATTCATATCAATAACCTCGGTCACCACGTATTGTATAAAAAAGTGGTGGAAGAACATATCCTGGATTCATTATGTAACAGGCTGAATGCGCCGGCAGCGAATATTGCCCCGGTGGCCAGTGCAGGTGCCAATCAAACCATCACCCTGCCCATTAGTGTTGTTACCCTTTCAGGATCTGGAACAGATACTGATGGAAGCATCGCTTCTTATAGCTGGACGAAAGTCTCTGGTGGCCCGGCCGTGATCGTCAGTGTCGGTTCAGCCGTTACCCTGGTTACCGGATTAACAGCGGGTACCTATGTGTTCCGTCTTACCGTAACTGATGATGACAATGCTACCGCCACAGCAAATGTTACCGTACAGGTGAACAATGCTGCTACAACAACTACTACGGCGCCTACGGCCAATGCAGGTTTGGACCAAACCCTGACACTTCCACAGAACTTTACCACCTTGTATGGCGGCTGGCCTTCTTTTAGTAGGAAATCTGCTAACGGTGGACCGATCACGCAATGGAACTGGAGACAGATCTCCGGGCCAAACACCGCGATCCTGAGCAAATACGAAGAAAGAAACGTCTCAATATCTGCAGTTGACTCCGCTATCTTCCTCAAGGGTCTTGCCCTGGGTACCTATGATTTTGAATTATCCATTACGGATAGTGCCGGTGGTACGGATAAGGATACCGTGCGGGTAACCGTGCAGAATTGTAACTACAACGCAACTCCTAAATCCATCACGATTTCCGCTGGTGTATATTGGCCTAAGGATGCAGCGGCCAATCACAACATTAGACCTGGTGATACCATTAAATTGAATGCCTCTACGCTCAATGCGAACACGATTGATATCACGCTTGGAGGTTTTAATGGTTGCCAGGGGCAGCCCGTCGTCATCATGCCGATCAATGGGCAGGTGAACATGGGATACCTGCGTATTGCCAATCCTGGTGATGGGGCCGGTAACATCAAAGTGAGTTATCTGCATATCGATGGTAGCGGTGTTCCCAGCCAGAAATACGGTATCCGTATGAAAGGGCTTGTTGTTGGTACCGCGGACCATGTGGAAGTCAATAATGTTTCCATTACAAATTCCAACCAAATTGGTATCGCAACAGCGATTGCGGATAATGTGAACCTGGAAAGGTTATTCCCTGTATTCTATCAGCGTGGACTTTATATTCACGACAACTATGTAGCCAACCATGCCAATGAAGGTATGTATATTGGAAGTACCAGTTACGGACCGGGTGGTTGGAACTATGGAAACGCCATTCAGGCGCGTGGAGACAGTGTATATGTATACAACAATATCATTGAAAATACCGGTTGGGATGCCATGCAGGTAGGTTCCTGTGGTTATTCTGAAATATTCAACAACTACACCAATGTATCCGGAACAGCGAATACTGGTGGTCAGGTAAGTGGTATTAATATCGGTTCAGGCACCTACGGAAAAATGTACAACAACGTGATCCGTAAAGCAGCCGGGCAGGGTAGTGTGATTGCCGGTTACGATAGCATCAAGGTATATAACAACTATTTTGACAGTTGTTCCTACCTTAATACAACGGCAACCAATTTTCCCACAATTCTTTATTCTTTTGGTAGCCATCACCAACCCGAAGCCGTCAATGCGCAGCGTTTGGTGATCACCAATAACTATTTCCGCAATCCTTACAATGCCGTAAGGGCCATTCAGATCACAGACTATAATAATCTGGCTGATCCAGGACGTGTGGATTCCAACAAAGTGTGTATGCCCAACCTGGGCTCCGTAAACCTGAGCAGTTTCATCTTTGTCAATGACAATGCGGGAAGTACAGCCACCGGTAATACCGCCGTGTGTACCTGGACAATACCCACCTTGCCTCTGGCACCCGTTTGCGGCCCCACATTGGCCGATCCTTTACGTCAAAATTGTGGCAATACAGCACCCAATCAGGCGCCGGTAGCGAATGCGGGAGCAAACCTGACCATCACCTTACCGGTGAATACCGTAACCCTGAACGGAAATGGTACCGATCCGGACGGCGTGGTACAAGTGTATGCCTGGAGAAAACTGACTGGTTCTACTGCCACAATTGTAAATCCAGCTTCAGCTCAGACCGCTGTGAATAGTCTTGTACAAGGTGTGTACACATTTGAGCTGACCGTAACCGACAATGGTGGACTTACTGATACGGATACCGTGCAGGTTACAGTTAACGCGGCGGCTAACCAGGCTCCTGTTGCCAATGCCGGCCCCGATCGTACGATGACATTACCCACCAACAGTACAACGCTGAGTGGTTCGGGTACCGATGTGGATGGTTCCATTAGTGCTTATTTGTGGACCAAGCTTACCGGCCCCACAACCTTTACACTTTCTTCCACAACCGTTGCTGCACCCAATCTGACCAATCTTGTGCAAGGTGTTTACACGTTTCAATTACGTGTAACAGATAACGGAGGGTTAACAGATACGGATACGGTCCAGGTAACGGTAAACGCGGCGGCTAACCAGGCGCCGGTGGCCAATGCCGGCCCCGATCGTACGATGACCTTACCCACCAACAGTACAACGCTGAGTGGCTCTGGAACGGATGCCGATGGATCAATTAGCGCGTATTTGTGGACAAAACTTACCGGTCCCACAACCTATACACTCTCTTCAACCACTGTGGCAGTTCCTAACTTAACTAACCTGATCGAAGGAGTTTATACCTTCCAATTAAGAGTGACAGATAATGGCGGACTGACCGATCTGGATACAGTGCGTGTGACAGTCTACGCTTCGGTTCCTTCTAACCAGGCCCCTGTAGCCAATGCAGGTCCCGACAGAACGATCACCCTGCCAACCAGCAATACCACGCTGAATGGCTCAGGAACAGATACCGATGGTTCGATCAGCAGTTACCAATGGAGTAAATTGACGGGTCCAAATACCTATACCATTGTTTCACCTGCCAGCGCTGTTACAAATTTGTCTGGTTTGATTCAAGGTGTCTATACGTTTGAAATAACCGTCACTGATAATGGAGGACTGAGTGATAAGGATACCGTACAGGTAACCGTAAATGCAGCGCCTAACCAGGCACCTACTGCCAATGCTGGTCCTGATAGAAATATCACTTTGCCGACCAATAATACTTCCCTGAATGGTTCGGGTACCGATCCGGATGGATCCATTTCCACCTATCAGTGGAACAAGATCGCCGGACCTGGATCATTTACCATTAACTCACCCGCCAGTGCGGTGACCAATGTAACCAATCTGGTACAAGGAGTATATCTCTTTGAATTGAGGGTAACAGACAATGGTGGGTTAAGTGACAGGGATACGGTTCAGGTAACTGTGAATGCCGCGGTGGCTCCGAGTAATCAGGCACCAGTAGCCAATGCCGGAAACAACCAAACCATCACCCTGCCGATCCATTATACAACGCTGTCCGGCTCGGGTACAGATGCGGATGGTTCGATAGCAGCATATGCCTGGAGAAAAATTTCCGGTCCCGTTGAATACACAATCGTAAATGCCTCCAGTGGAGTAACCGATGTAAACAGCATGGTAGCCGGAATATACCAGTTTGAATTGCGCGTAACCGATAACCAAGGAGCCTTTGGATATGATACCGTTTCTGTAACCGTATTGGGAAATCCGAATACCAGACCCGGTTTCCTTGATTTCAAAGTATATCCTAACCCGGTCACCGGCAATACAGCCAACCTCTACATGGCCTTTGACAGTACGGGTGAAAAGTATACGATATGTGTCTACTCGATTTTAGGTAACCGGGTGTTCCAAAGTGAAACCCTGGTGACCCTTCGGACAGGAGTCATCTACCCGCTGGATATATCCAGGTTTAGAAAAGGAGTATATATCGTACGACTCGTTTTTGCTGATGAACGTCGAATATTGACCCGCTTCATCAAACAATAGAACTAAAAAATTATCCTGATAAAAAAGAGGCGCTGAATATTCAGCGCCTCTTTTTTATCAGGAATATATCAACCTAACTTCTGAATGGTTTGTAGGAAGGGTGGGTGGCCAGTTGTAGCATGGGAAGATCACCCTTTGAATCGCCATAGGCGAAAATATCCTTATACTCGTCGAGGTTAAATTGTTCTTTAATACGCACTACTTTCTGTTCTCCGTTACAGTTTTTCCCTGCCAGTTTTCCAGTGATGCGCTGTCCTTCCTCCGACAATTGGCTGGAGATTAGCCGGATTCCCATCTTTGCCGTCCAGGGATTTACCCATTGAGCGGCTGAAGCGGAGACAATGACCACTTCATGGCCTTTATCCTGATGCTCCTTTAAACGGGTAAGGGCAGCCGGTCTTATTAAGCCCGGGATCTTTTCCTCGCCAAAAGAATGGCACAGTACCTGAAATTCGGAGGAGGATAGCCCTCCAAAAAAATGGCCGAGTAATCTTTCCTTTCCCGTTTGGGCATCCACCAATCCTGTTTTTACCGCTGTGAGCAGGGGAGACAGCCAACACATTCCTTTATAATATTGAAAAGGGCCTTTGCTGTAGCGTATTAACTCCAGCATGGTATCATGTGTGGTGATGGTACCATCAAAATCAAAAAAGGCAATTGTTTTCGTCACAATTTTTTCTTTTTGAACATGGATTCAGGAACAAGTTTGATGATCAGCATGATCCATTTCCAGAACCATTTCACATAGAGCACATTTTTTTTCTTCCGAATGGCCTGGAAAACCTTGTCAGCCACCTGTTGTGGTTGAGCGGTTAGCAATCCTGGCAAAGCCAGTTCGGCGGTCATTTTTGTATTAACAAACCCAGGCAGTACCGTGAGTACATGAACCTGATGGTGGTAAAGATAATTTCTTAGTCCGCTGAGATAGGCCGTAAAACCGGCTTTGGCAGAACCATAGATGAAATTGCTTTGCCGGCCTCTTTCTCCGGCTACGGAACTGATCCCGGCGATCACCCCTTTCTTCTGTTGGGCATAATCCTGGGCGATGATATTTAAAATGGAGACCGCACCTGTATAATTTGTATGCAGGGTTCTTTCAGCTAAGCCCCAATCGGAGAATGCCTTTTCATTATCGGTCATATACCCAAATACGCAAATGGAAACATCCGGTTTTGCAGGAAGGCCGGCGTAAAAAGCGGCATGTTCATTGGGTTGCATGGCATCAAAACGGTGTGTGGAAACAGGAACCTGGAAACGGATCGAGATATCCGATCGGGCGGGTTCCAGTTGATCCGTATTCCGGGCAGCCAGTTGAATGGCATATCCTTCCCTGGCAAAGCGATGGGCGATGGCCAGTCCGATATCTGAGGTAGCACCCAGGATGAGGACGGTTTGCATATGGTCGGTTTAGTTGGTGGTGATTTGTAAACGATCGGATTGAATGGAACGGAATTTCTGCTCAGGATCATATTGGCGCAGGATGCCTACAAATTCATCAAAACGATCATAACCCTGGCGAAGTGTTTCGGGTTTCATGCGTGCATCTTTTGATAAATAGAGCCGGCCTCCACATTCCAGGACAATCTTGTCCATTTCATCCAAAAATTCAAAAAGCCCTTTGCGAACAGGGAAATCCAGTGCCAGGGTGTATCCTTTCGTAGGGAAGGAGATAAGGTCGTCCTGGTCACCAAAAACTTTCAATACGGCCAGGAATGAACCCCAACCACGTTTGCTGATCTCAGAAAGGATACGTTCTAATCCGTCACGGCGCTCCATGGGGAGTACAAACTGGTATTGAATGAATCCTTTTTTACCATACCCTCTGTTCCAGTGAAGAATGGCATCGAGTGGATAAAAAAATGGTTCGTAGGAAACGATATTGTTCAGTTCCCGCCTGGTATTCTTGTTATAATAAAGAAAGTTGAAGAGTTTGACCGTGATCGTATTCAACACCCAGGAAGGCAGGTTGAATGGGAAAGTCAATTGCTTCTTTTTTGGAAGAGCCAGCGGATCATTTTTCCGTTTGTCTTTCAGTTCATCCAATTTAGTATGCTCACCGAGTATCAGGATACTCCGGCCAAATGCCTTTCCTTTTTTCAGGCAATCGATCCAGGCCACGGAGTAGGTATAATGGGCGTATTGATCAAATAACTCCAATACATCGGTCAGATTCCTGGCCTTTACCTGTTTTTGGGTGATATAGGAGGTCTCGATCTTTTTCAATTTGAATTTTACCCGGGTAATCACTCCGGTCAGCCCCATACCTCCACAAGTCGCTTCAAACAGGTCCGGATAATTTTCGCGGGAGCAAGTGACCAAACCCAGTTTGGCTGTGTAGATGTCCATATCTACTACATGCCGGGATATGGCGCCATCCACATGGTGGTTTTTTCCGTGTACATCACTGGCTACGCCACCCCCGATCGTGATGAACTTGGTACCTGGCGTTACTGGCAGGAACCAGCCTTTAGGTACAATGATCTCCAGGATCTTATCCAGAGTCAGGCCAGCCTCGCAATCGAGAATACCGGCTGTTGTATCAAAGGACAATACTTTTTCGAGCTTGGTACACGTAATCGTGTTCTGGGCAAGGGAGGCGTCGCCATAGCAGCGACCATTACCCCGCGGAATGATATGGGTTCTGTTTTCAAGGAGGCCGGGTAGGTCTTCTTTCCAGCTAAAACTTTGATCATCGCTCGCAACCACCGGGTAATTTCCCCAATTAGCGATATTCTTTTTCATCGTATTTTGAAAGGTAGTTTATCAATGTACAAAATGACAAAAAAACTGGCTACCCATAGAAGTAATGTCAATTGGATGAATCGGTCTCTATACAAGATCTTCGTTGGTGATCCTGAATCGGCTTTTACAAAGATAATCTGTAAATACCGCATGATACCTGCCAACATAAAAATACAGGTATAATATAGACGGTAATTATTATCAAATTGCTCATAATTCTTTTTTACCTCATCCGACATCGTGTACATAAAATAGGCGACGATGATCACGGAGCAGATAAGGGCGATCAGCACATTCAGGAACTCCAGGTTATACCCTTTGATGGCTTTCCGCATGTCGGTGCCAGATTGAAGTTTGATCAATACATCATCCCGGCGTTTTCCTACGGCCATAAACAGGGCCAGCAGGAACACCATGATATTTAGCCATTCTGTAATGGGGATTCCCGATAAAACCGAACCACCTTTGATGCGCAAGACAAAACCCACCGCCACGATCATGATATCCAGAATGGGAATTGTTTTTAAACCAAAACTATAGGCCAGGTTCAACAGAAAGTAGATGGCGAGCACCAATACGAATTTTTCCCGGGCGAAATAGGCAATGGTAAAGCCAGCTATAAGAAGCACCACCATCGTTGCGATGGCCACGGGTTTGCTTATCGAACCAGAAGCGAGCGGCCGCTTTGATTTTGTGGGATGTTTCTGATCATCCTCAATATCCCGGTAATCATTAATGATATAGATCGCGCTGGCCACAAAACAAAAGCTGAAGAATCCAGGTAATACCGCCATGATCTTGTCCAGGTCAAATATCGCCTGGGCAAAAAACAGGGGCACAAATAGGAAGAGGTTCTTGGCCCAGTCCTTAGGCCTCAATAACTTAATAAATTCCAATTCATTATAATTTGAGCCGCCAAATTAATAAGGAAAACCCAAAGTAGGAAGCAGATGCCCCTGAATAATCCAATGCTAACCGATAATTAATTTTTACGGAAGCCTTTCATTTTTAAGGACTTAAAACTATCTTGCCCCCCAAATGTCAAACTTTACCATGCGTTTTCAAGGTCTTTTTGACAAACTGTTGCAAAAGGGCTGGGCCGAATGGGCCATGATCATTGTTTTGGCCATGGTGCCCCTTTTTACCCATTTTCCCTTTCGGGTGAATATATTTCTGTCCTGGGAAGGGGCCTACAGGCTCTATGAAGGACAGGTGCCTTATCGTGATTTTGGTATCCCGATGGGGTATATGTATTGGGTGGTGCCGGCTGTTTTCTTCAAGATTTTTGGCCCGGCCATGATCACGTTGGTAAAAGCCCAGGTGTTTATCAATATAGTTTCAGGTTTTGCCTTTCGGTCGATTTTAAAGAGCATCGGGTTGGACAGGGGCATCCGATTTATTGCCTTGTTCGTGTATTGTGTTTCCTATTCCTTCTTTAACTTCTGGCCCTGGTATAATCATACGGTGATTGTGTATGAATTTGTCACCATTGCTTTCCTGTTTCGTTATCTGGCGGCCCCTGGCAAAGGCTGGAGATCATGGTGTAATTTAATTGGCGCAGCATTGTTCACCGGCGTCACATTTATGACCAAACAGGATGTAGGGGGAATGACCCTCTTGCTTGGGCTTTTCTTCCTGGCGTATGGATTCTGGCTTGATCGTCGCATCAAGCCGGTGCTGGTATATTTGATCGCCACCGCATTCTTTTTGTTCCTGTTTATATTCCCCTTCCTGAATTATTCATTTGGCTATTGGTTCAACCACGGCCAGCCTCCGCATACAGCGCGATTTTCATTAGGGGATATCATTGGCGACTTTTTCAACCATTCTCAATGGATCAAGTTTTATCTTTTGTTGATCTTGATTTTCCTTGTTGGAAAAAGAACAAAGTGGTTGACTTTCCTCAAGGACCGCAAGAATGGGTTATTCTTTTTCCTCGTCTTTGCCATCCTGGGTGAAGCCGTTGTGATACAAGTAACCAGTTATACACCGCCGGATAACAATATCTTCTTTCACAGTTTTGCCATTGCCTATTTATTGTTTTTAGCCGGTGAGGTATTTGATATTCGGTTTTCCCAGTTACGCTATTTTTTACCGGCTCTATTGGGCGTTGGACTTTGGTGGAGTGGGGTATTTTGGAAATACCTTGACCGCTTTACGGCCCGTTCGGCCAACACGGAAGAAGTATCAAAGGCAGTAACCGGAGAAAATCTGGTGAACCGAAATACTTTCATGATCATTAAAGACAGTTCAATACCAGAGTCACAATGGGTGTTTTCGGATATCCCTGTCTTTAAAGGGATTTATATGCCAGCACCCACTGTTGACGGCATTAAGAGGATACAGGCAATGCCGCTTTGGAAAGAAAAGGGCAGGGAGGTGAATGTATTGAACATGACAGAACTTACACCCCTGGCTGAAGCGATCCCTTTCCGTTTGGAAAGGAGTCCAAATTATCCACTTTGGTATCACTTAGGTGTTTCCATGTTCAATCGCGAAGCAGAAATGTTCGAAAAGAGAATCACGCAAAAAGAGTACGATATTGTATTTTTCGAGTATATCAAAGGGCTGAATAACTTCTATCCTTTTCGCGTAAGGGACTCCCTGCAAGCCCATTATCACAAGATTGATTCTTTTTATGCACCCCGTAGGGGAATGGAAACTATGGGAATCATAGAGATATACATCAAGTAGGTAGTTTCCCCAATCTTGAAAATATTATGGTTTCCGCTTCATTAAGTTGGAAAAATTGGTTTATTTTACAACTCGAACTCCAATCCCAGGAAAATACCTGATCCTGCCCCTCCATTTTTTCATTTAATTCCGCAATTATGAAACAAAATTTACCTTTTGTAACCTTTTCTTTTGGATCTATTGGTAGGATTTTCAGGAGTTCAGTGATCACAAAATCATTGGCTTTGGCCTGCTTGCTTCTGGTGCTTCAACCCACAGTTCGTGCACAAGGAAGTGGTAGTGCTGTTCAGTTTGATGGTGTAGATGACTACGCGCTTATCTCCACCCTCTCTTTTAACTCCTCTTATACAAAGGAGGCATGGGTTTTCTTTACAGGAACCAATGCGACATTTTACAACATCGTTTCCGGACAAAACACTGCATTTTGGGTGAATGGCGGATTTCTTTCCGGCGGCCACCTGGCTACAGGTTTTACGCAGATCCAGGATCCAACCCCCTTCCCCACAAACGTATGGACACACGTAGCATTGACCTATGATGCCGGTGCTAACGAATTACGTTTGTATAAGAATGGGATTTTGGTTGCCGGTCCAGTAACGCCAGGTGCTTTTGCCGAAGGGCAACAGCAAATAGGCGCTTATTTTGATGGAACCTTCTACATTTTCCCCTGGCTGGGTTCAATGGATGAAGTGCGGATTTGGGATGTAGCCCTTACCCAAGCCGAGATAAGAGATTATATCTGCAGCAAAGTGACCAACACCCATCCCCAGTATGCCAACCTGGTTGGATACTACAAGGCCGATGAAGGCAGTGGAGCCACTTTGGGAGATGATCTGGGTGTAAATGACGCTACCTTGGTCAACGGACCAACCTGGATCACTTCGGGCGCCTCTATTGGAGATGCCAGTGTGCATGACTATGTAAATGCAACCAAAACCGCCAGCATTTCCTTTGCAGGTACTGGTGAAAGCCTGACTGCTACCAGCACCTCCGGTTCACCAGATGCCATTTTTGTTTACCGCGTAGATGCCGCCCCAACGAATGCTACAGGCATTGCGGGTCTTGGAGACAACAACAAATATTTTGGTGTGTTTCAGGTGGGCGGTACCGCTCCTCAATACACGGCCGTTTATTTCTACAACAATATTCCTCTTTTCCCTGATGAGACCGTTGTACGGCTCTTCAAGCGTGCTGGAAATGATGCTGCCTCCTGGGTCAATTCCTCCGCTACACAAGATCAAGGTGCCAATACCATGACCGTAACGGGCGAAAGCACTGAATACATCCTGGGTGCTACCGGTTATTCACTTCCAGTAACCTTTGGTTCCTTTAGTGCCAGCCGGGCCAGAAATGGCGTTCAGTTGTCCTGGAACACAGTAACAGAAGTAAATAACTCCGGATTTGTTATCCAACATTCTGCTAATGGGGCACAGTGGAACGACCTCACCTTTATAGCCGGGGCTGGTAACTCCACTACCGAGAAAAGATATGCATACCTGCATACCGCTCCGGTAAAAGGATCAAACTATTATCGTATCAAACAGGTGGATATTGATGGCCGTCCGACACTCAGCGAAACCCGCTTTGTAAATCTGGTGACCAAGGCTGGCATTACCGTATATCCTGTTCCTGCTTCTAACAGTGTAACGATCGATATTAACAAAGAAGGCCTGCTGAATACAGAAGCCCGCTTAATTGATGTTCAGGGTAAAGTAATGAAACGTATTATCATCAGCAATGTTCAGGAAACAGTCTCTCTGGAGGATTTGACCAAAGGAGTGTACTTCTTGCAATTTGCAGATGGAACCGTTCACCAAGTGGTGAAACAATAGGAAGTAAGTATCAACCAACCAAATGGCCCCGCTAAAAGCGGGGCCATTCCTATTTTAGCAGGTTTCCCAAATATCCTCCCCCCTCCATCATCCAGGCAATGCCCAGATGAACGATCAATCCCCCGATCACCGACCGCGAATGATAACTCACAATACCCAATAATAATCCGCCTCCAAATGAACTAATGCATTCAAATAAGGGCTTCCCAAAATGGATGGTACAATAAAAACAAGCCATCGGCAATATGGCATCGCGACCGGCAAACCGGGCAAATGAAAAGATCAGAAACCCACGAAAAAAAACTTCGATGCCAATAAAATCACTTCCATAAGCCAATTCAAACAGGACCTTTTTCCAACCTGTATTTTCGGTGCCTTCCAAATAGGGGAGCACCACTTTTAATTTGGGGTACATAGCCAAAAAATCATCCTGTGTGGAAGCAAAAGCCACAAGTGGGATCATCAATAAAAGCATATACAAATATGGCCGGAGGGGAGTAGCACGCCAGGTGAGTCCAAAAAAGGAGGTATCCGTTTTTTTATAAAATAAAAACAGAACGCCGAGTATCAGCAATAAGCGGGAAGGCCAGTATAAAATATAATCCCAATAATCATTCTTATTTCCTGGCAAAAACCAGGAAGCAGGAGGACCAAATCCTGATTTCAAAGAGAACAGGATCACGGCTGTAAAAAATAGCAACAGAAATTTTGGTTGCTTCCAATAAGTAGTGCCATTAAACCAGGAACTAAGCAGATAAGGCAGGCCAAAAGACAAACTAAATAAGAGTATCCGGCCAGTGACGCCTGCCCCTGGAAGTCCCGGAAGGCTGGTCAACCATGTTTCCAGTCCATAATTATAATTTAAAAAAATAAGCACCGCGATAAAGCACATGCATACCGCTAAAAGCCTCTTATTCAGGTATCTTTTGTAGTCTGTCAAATATGGCCAGATGATTTTCATACGGATGGAAAAATAGTTTTTTTTAACGGGGTATTAAACTTTTTTCATGCAACCCCTTCTTAAAATGCGTACTACATTTCTCAACCCTAAAAAAACGTATAGCCATGAAATTTTTAGCCATGAAGAAAATGAGCACTTTGTTGCTCTCCGCACTACTCCTTGTTTTTTTGTATTCCTGTAAGAAGGAGAATAGTGCCAATTCCACTGAAACATTAACGGCAGAAGAAGCGGTTACCTATTCGGATGAAAGCATGTCAGCCGATGCCAGTTTTGACGATGTAAATGACATCGCTTTATCCGCAGCCGATGAAGAAACCAATGCGCGTGAAGGAAATTCAAATGGACGTCTCTGGTTATTTGCAGAACTGCGTCTTCGTATCGGACAGTGTGCCGAGATCACCGTTACACCTGATGATTCGACCTATCCCAAGACTGTCGTGATTGATTTTGGCGATGGTTGCCTGGGTCCTGATGGTAAATTTCGCCGGGGTGCCCTGGTGCTGAATTTCTCCGCACCGATACGCCAGGCCGGAGCGGTAGTTTCATTGACCTTCCGTGATTTTTATCTCAACCGCGCACACCTGGAAGGCAAGATCACGTACAAGAATCAAAAGGAGAATGGAGTTCACAAATATTCCATTACTGTGGAAAATGGTGCCTTTACCTTACCCAGTGGACGTGGGTTTAAATTTGAAGGTGGGCGTGTGGTAACCCAGGTGGCTGGTATGGATACCCGCAGCATCCGGGATGATGTGTACAAAATCGAAGGCCGTTCCAAAACACTTTACAACAATGGCCGCGAAGTTGTATTGACCACCATTGACCCCCTGATCAAAAAGATCAATTGCCCCTGGATCTCAGAAGGTACTTTGAAGATCAGTATCAATGACCGTGTTTTTAAACTGGACTATGGTTTCCCCAATAATGGCGATTGCGATGATAAAGCACTCCTGTTGTGGAACAATGACCTGGATCAGAAAGTGATCACCTTACCCTAAAGCATAAACAGCTCCCTCATGTGATGATCCTCCCCGAAAGGGGAGGATTTTTTTATGGAAATCCTTCCGTATTTTTATTAAACAAAATACTGATATGAGAAAATTCCTCCTTCCCGTGTTCTTTTTATTCTTTTTATCGATTCAATTTTCGGCTACAGCGCAGAAGGTAACCGGGTGTGGTTACAAGATACCTCCCCGATCCTTGCTCAAAACGCGCTTTGCTTCGGTATATGAAGCCAGGGATATCATTCGGAATATGCTGGATACGATCAAATGGAAGGAGAATTTCAGCGTGAAGGAGTCGAATGGTATTCAGAATGCCTATGCCACCATCATTCAGGGTGTACGTTGGATCGTGTATGACAATAATTTTCTGGAAGACATTGATGAATATGCTGCCACCAAATGGGCTTCAATCAGTATTCTGGCCCATGAAATGGGGCACCATTACTATAATCATGTAATCTCCAGCCAAGGGAGTACTCCACCGCGGGAAATCGAAGCAGACGCATTTTCAGGGTATATCATGGCTAAACTTGGGGCCAGCCTGGAACAATCGATCGCCGCCATGCAAACGATAGGCACGGATAAGGCCAGTTCCACTCACCCGGCCAAGAAAGACCGGCTCGATGCCATCACGCGCGGCTGGAATGCAGGCAAATCCAATAGTTTGCCCACGGCGGGAACCGGAACGGGGACAGGCACTGGGACAGGATCTGGGACAGGCACGGGTAGCGGCTCGGGAACCGGATCGGGTTCCGGTACAGGCAATCCCACAACGCCAAGCACCCCACCCGCAAGTGACCCGAGTTGGATCTACCTGACGATTCAGAGTGCCAAGACTGAAACTGTTTACCTGAGTGATGATGGAAAGCGGTTTCAGGCGGTGGAGATCAAACAGGGACAGCCCTTTGTATTCAAATACGATATTTATAATTATGGTTGGTTGCGGCTTCCCTATTATAATGGATATCGGGTATTCAAACTCATGCATGGTAAGGATTATTCTATCTTATGGAATCGGAGAAAAGGAATCTGGACAGTAGTGGAAGTAGGTGATTAATCACAATGATTAAAAAGTATTTTATGTCTATATCTCGTCGAAAATTTTTGGGTAATACAGGTAAAGCGGCCCTTGCCGTACCTGTACTTTCATTTGGTGGGGCCAGGGCTACCGGGGAGGTGGAATATCCCTTTGTCCATCAGGTATATGTTTGGTTGAAAAACCCGGATTCGGAAAAGGACATTAAAACCTTAATTGATGGGATGAAAAAACTGGCGGCTGTTAAAACCATCCGGCAATATCATATTGGGGTTCCGGTCAAATCGCCACGGGATGTGGTGGATTCGAGTTATACCGTATCCTGGTTGGTATTGTTTGAAAACAAAGAGGATCAGGATGCCTATCAGGTCGATCCCATTCATCTGGCTTTTGTCAAGGAGTGTTCGCCACTTTGGAACAAAGTGGTGGTACATGATTCGATCCGGGTGTAAGGGTTATTTCTCGTATCCCCATTTCTTCATCACCGCCAGGTCTTCGCGGGCACAATCCAATGGCGCCTTGCCCTGATAGGATTCCTGTTCAATGATGTAATGTACATGCTTGGTGGTTTTGCGGATCATATCGATCACCTCTTTGAGGTTTACTATGCCCTTGCCCAGCACACAGCTTTCATATTTTTCATGGCCACCACCGGAAGCAGGAATTTCGTCTTTTACGTGAAGGGATTGGAAGCGTCCGGGATATTTTTTTACAATATCCATGGCTTTGGCTCCTCCGTTGTACAAATTTCCGGTGTCCAATTGCTGGATCACATAGTTGGGGTCTGTATTATCAAGGATCAATGCGTACATCGATTTTCCATTCAATTGCTGGCTGAATTCAAAGTCGTGGTTGTGGTAGCCAAATTTCATTCCGGACTTCTGACAGAGTTCTCCGCTCTTGTTGAAAATATCCATGAAATGCATCAGTGAATCATAATCTTTGCGTTGTTCCATTTCCAGTGCCGGACTGATCACGTATTGTTGTCCCAGCAGGGCGGCATCCTCCACCGTATATTTCCATTCGTCGGTAAAATCCTTAGTGCTGTCATTCCAATGGCTGGCACGTAATACCGTATGGCCACTTGGCATTTTCATGCCCAATCCTTCCAGTAGTTTTTTGAAATCAGCCGGTGAGTAACCATAAAATTTCCGGTTCACATAGTTCGCATGCTCCACATACTTATATCCCATGGAGGCCAACATGGTAAGTGTGCCTGATGGGTCTTTATGCATATCATCCCGAACAGAATAAAGTTGAATACCCACCAATTCGGGTGTTTGAATAGCCCTGTCTTTCCAAAATTGATTCAAGGCCAACAGGCTTCCGGCTGTAAAATATGAACCCTGACGAAGGAATTCCCGGCGGGATTGTGACATACAGATTTGTTTTTTGTAGAGGGAAGATAGGTAATTATTCTGTTCCCCGATGCAGACAAGGCGACGGCTTAAAAGAGCGAAAGTTGTTCTGGTTTCTTGAAGGGTTTGTAGACGGCAATATTTTCTGTGCTTCCTATGGGAATTTCGAAAACCGGGCTTGGTGCATACCGGGAGGCCACGTGCAATTTTGTATTTCCCATATAGGGGGTAAAAAGCTGCTCTACCCGTTTTGGGTCATTGTTGTTTTGGGAGAGGTGAGCAAGGATAAGATGTTGTAGCTCGGGGTGACGGTTTTGCCTGAACAGATCGAGTGCCTCGGCATTGGAAAGGTGGCCTTCGCCATCCGAGATCCGTTTTTTGAGATGGAGGGGATAGGCGCCGTTCATGAGCATATCCTTGTCATAATTGGATTCAAGAAAGGCGGCCTGACATTGTTTAAAATAGTGGATCACTTTTTCGCAGGTCTGCCCTATATCGGTCATTACGGCCACATGGGTGCCGGAAGTTGAAACAACAAAACTGTGCGGATCGGTGGCATCATGGTATTTACGGAAGGGGAGGATATGCAGGTCACCGATTGGTACACTTTCCTCGCTTTGAAATCGAAAGAGGCGGGAAGGGTCGAGGTTCAGGCGTCCTGAACGCTGCGTGCCTTCCGTAATATAAACCGGAAGCGCATATTTTTTTGCGAGTACAGGAAGGCCACTGATATGATCGGAATGTTCGTGGGAAATAAAAATGGCTTTAACCTGGTCGATTTGCAACCCCAGTTGATCCATTCGTCTGATCGTTTCCCGGCAACTGATGCCCGCATCGATCAATACCGCGGCTTTATCCGTTCCTACATAATAACAATTTCCATTGCTCCCTGAATTTATCGATGCGATCTGTAAACCCATTATAAAAAATAAAAAATTCGCTGTGTCTCTGTGGTTCCTATTTAGATTTCGACTTGCCTTTTTTCGCAGCCGCTTTTTCTTCATTCTGTTTCACCCTGAATTTTACAATTTGGGTTATAAGGTCGAGCGGTAGTGGCTTATCCAACGGGAATTGGATCGTTCCTTTCGAAAATTGATAATTCTTTATCTCTTTGACAAAGGCTTCTACGCCTACGGATCCAGGGTAAAATCCGATATGTTTGGCGTATCCACCAAAATAGACAAGTGGCCCAACGTGTTTATAGGCCGGCATCATATAACTGATCGATTCTTCGGCTTTTGGTGCCGCTGCCCGAATGGTTTTTCGCATCTGCTTGAGCAGTTTCTGGGTCGAAGCAGGGAAGCCTTCAATATAGGCTTCCACCGTGGCGGCAACAGGGCTATTCTTGCGCAAGATTGGTCCGTTTTAGGGTTATAGAAGGAGATTAACTTTCGAGTTTCTTTTTCAGGTTTTCAAAATTCTGGGACATGTCTTTACCCACCAGTTTATCCATCATCAGGTTCATTACATTCATGGGGAATTTCGTCCGGCCATAGAGTTCTTGTGAAACCCTGGTCTGCCCGTCGGCTACCGTTTCAAACCGGGTACGGGCCCAGTTAGTAGCCTCAAAAGGCTTTTTGAACCGCAACTCCACTTCAATGGATTCACCGTCCTGCATTTTTATGATCTCCTGTTCACCGACCCCGACATTCTTATCATCGCTTTCCCAGGAGGATTTAAAACCAGGTGTTCCATCTGCTCCGGTATATACTATTTTTATATTGGGGTCTCGCATGACCCATACACTATACTGCTCCTGGTTTCGAATGAGCTTTACATAGTCAAATACAGTTTGTCTGGGGCGGTTTATTAAGACTTCTTTTTGCACCGAAAAGTCTTTTTTAACCATAAGAGCAGTCAGGAGGAAAAGGGCCAATATGGCACCGACCACGTACAGAAGGATGAGTAGAAATTGCATACCGGTTTTCGTTTGGTGACCCCCTAAAGCTACCAATTTTGGGAAATTGTAACTACTTTTATCCCACAATCCACATTTTATGAAAAAAACAAGCCTCTTGTTGCTGGCCATCCCCTTTCTGTTCCTGCTTGCCTGCAAATCCACCCGCAAGCTATATGAACAAGGAGATTATGAAAAGGCCTTTTATTCGGCTATCGATGACCTGAAAAAGAACCCTTCCCATAGTAAGGCCCAGGCCATACTTCCCGATGCCTATTCCGCAGCCAGCCGCCTCCATCTTAACCAGATAAAAAGTTCGAGCAACGGAAGCGCCAATAATATCCAAAAACTGGATGCGATCTATACGTCCTACCTGGCCCTTCAGCGTATGTACAATGCAGTGCAGGGAACACCAGGAGCTTTCAATCTTATTCGTGCCGAAGACTATTCCTCCGAACTGGAAGATGCAGCTCAAAAAGCCGCCGATCTCCACTACGAACGGGGTATTGATTTCATGAGCCAGGGTGGCAAGAAGAACGCCCAAAAGGCCTATGAAGAATTTAGTGATGTGGATAGTTATGTACCCGGATATAAAGATGTTGTTGAGCGAAAAGAGGAAGCGCTTGATCTGGCCCTGACCCGTGTTGCCGTTAACAATATCAATCAGCAGTTTGGGTTTTACAACGTCAACGCATCTTATATGGACAATGAGATTCTGCGTGACCTGAATAATATGGGAGATGATAATTACTACGTCTTTTATAATGAATATAATTCAGCCCTGAAGGATGTCAGGGTCGATCAATTCATGGACCTGATGATGTCTGATATCTGGTTTGGCAGCCCATCTTCCAATAAGTACTCCTATACCGTTTCTAAAGAAGTTACGGTTACCGGTCCCAAGGATTCTGTGTACAAACAAACCGTTTATGCTACCGTCAATGTGGAAAGACAGATCGTGGAGGCACGGTCGGTTATGAGTTGCCGGGTAACGGATGCGGAAACCCGTCGAATCATTATCACCGAACGTTTCCCCGCTAAATATACTTGGGAGAATCAATTGGGTTCCTTTACCGGCGACTCCAGGGCCCTATCGGAAAAGGATAAGGCGATCATCAACGGGAGTTTTAAAAACCCACCTTCTTACGATGACCTTTACCGCGAACTGACCCGGCAAATCATAGCGGAATTCACCAGGAGAATGAGGCAGGTGTATGCTTTGTGAGACGTGAGGCGTGAGATGTGAGATGTGAATGGTGAATGGTGAATGGTGAATGGTGAATGGTGAATGGTGAATGGTGAATGGTGAATGGTGAATATATATTTGGCGATGTAAGTTATAGTTTCTAAGTTTCCTAATCAATATTCACAATTCACAATTCACTATTCACGCCTCACGTCTCACGTCTCACGCCCCACGCCTCACGCCTCACGATTCACGATTTCTTCCTATCTTCGCCGCTATGACAACAGAAAAATTGAAAGATTTGCGGTCCCGTCTTGACGGGATAAGGAGGTTTCTTTGACGTCGAGAACCGTCAACAGAAAATAACGCACGAAAAACAACTATCGCTTAGTCCCGGTTTCTGGGACGACAACAAACGGGCGACCGAGATCATGAAGAATATCCAGCAGAACGAATACTGGGTAAAGCTTTATGATTCGACGGCTTCTGCCATTGAAGATTTCTCCATATTATTTGATTTTTGGAAAGAAGGTGAGGCCACCGAAGAGGAGGTCAGGGAGGCATTTGAAAAAGCTGAATCCAGTGTGGAGGATGCGGAATTCAAAGGGACGCTGAACAATCCCGAAGATGAGCTTCCGGCTGTGCTTCAAATCAATAGTGGTGCGGGAGGAACGGAAAGCCAGGACTGGTCGGAAATGCTCGCCCGGATGTATCGGATGTATGGTGAAAAGCAAGGGTGGAAAGTAACCGAACTCGATTGGGTTTGGGGTGATGGGGCCGGGATCAAGACCTGTACCCTTCAATTTGAAGGCCCATTTGCCTATGGTTTCCTCAAGGCGGAAAGTGGAGTACACCGTCTTGTACGCATTTCTCCCTTTGATTCCAATGCTCGAAGGCATACTTCCTTTTCTTCCGTATTTGTTTATCCACTGGTGGATGATACGATCAATATTGAGATCAAAGACAGTGAAGTGAAGATGGAGACCGCCCGAAGCGGGGGTGCCGGTGGACAGAATGTAAACAAGGTGGAGACCAAAGTATTGCTTACCCACATTCCAACCGGATTTGTGGTGGTTTGCCAAACCGAGCGAACTCAGTTAGGTAACCGTGAAAAGGCCATGCAAATGTTGAAGAGCCGTTTATATGAAGAAGAATTGCGCAAACGCGAGGAATTAAAGAATGCAGCCAATGCCAATAAACGGAAAATTGAGTGGGGTAGCCAGATCCGCAGTTATGTTTTCCATCCTTATAAAATGATCAAAGACCATCGTACCGACCATGAGACAGGGAATATTCAACCGGTGATGGATGGTGAGTTGGATGGATTTATAAAGGCGTATTTGATGCAATCTGCTGAAGAAGGATGATTTTTCGATTTCAGGTTTTAATTTGCATTTTATCTTTAATCATTTCGACTTTAATAAGAAAACCAGCATCTAAATTTTCAAATTAATCATATGAGCTTTGGAACCTTCTCTTACCCCATGCCAACCAACGAGCCAGTACTTAATTATGCCCCTGGTTCCGCCGAAAGAAATAGGCTGAAAGAAGTGTTGGCTGAATTAAAAAGTCAAACTATCGATGTGCCGATGTATATCGGCAGGGAAGAGGTAAGGACCGGGAAAAAGGTCGCCATGCATCCGCCTCATGAAACCAGTCATACCCTGGGTCATTTTCATGCAGGGGATGAAAGCCATGTACACCAGGCAATCGATGCCGCTCTGGCGGCACGTGAATCCTGGGCGGCGATGAGTTGGGAAAACAGGGCGAATATTTTTCTTAAGGCGGCTGACCTGATGGCCACCCGATACCGTCCTTATATGAATGGCGTGACCATGTTAGGACAAAGCAAGAATGTTTTCCAGGCGGAGATCGATGCCGCTTGTGAGCTGATTGATTTCCTGCGGTTCAATGTGCATTTCCTGAGTGAGATCTATAAGCAACAACCGATCAGCGGCCCGGGCATGCATAATCGAATGGAGTATCGTGCGCTGGAGGGTTTTGTACTCGCTGTTACACCTTTTAATTTTACCGCCATTGGTGGCAACCTGCCTACCTCTGCTGCGATGTGTGGGAATGTGGTAGTGTGGAAGCCAGCCAATACCCAGGTATATGCCGCCCAAATGACAATACGTATATTGAAAGAAGCCGGATTACCAGACGGTGTCATCAACCTCATATATGTAGATGGCCCCACCATTGGTAAGGTTTGTTTTAATCACCGTGATTTTGCCGGGGTACATTTTACCGGTTCTACAGGTGTCTTCAATAACATGTGGGAAACCATCGGCAAGAACATGTCAAACTATCGTTCCTATCCACGCATCGTGGGAGAAACAGGGGGTAAAGATTTTGTAATTGCGCATAAAACAGCCGATGCGGATGTCGTGGCGACCGCCTTGCTTCGGGGGGCCTTTGAATTTCAGGGGCAAAAATGTTCTGCTGCCTCACGTGCCTATTTACCTTCCAACCTGGCTGAAGAAGTAAAAAAGAAACTGGTTGACGGGGTCAACAGTTTTAAAATAGGAACCGTGGAAGATTTTTCGAATTTCATCAATGCGGTGATAGATGAAAAGAGTTTCAATAGTATCAAACGATATATTGACAATGCCAAACAGGACCCCAAGGCCGATATATGGGTAGGAGGGGTGTGTGATTCTTCCAAGGGATGGTTTATTCAACCAACGGTCATTGAAGCAAAAGACCCCAAGTATGTAACCATGTGCGAAGAGATCTTTGGGCCGGTATTGACAGTTTACATTTATCCGGAAAATGAATTTGAAAAGACCCTGGAGCTGCTTGATAATACATCTCCCTATGCCCTCACCGGGTCGATAATCTCCAAGGACAGGGAAGCGGTGGAACTGGCAACGAACAGACTGAGACATGCAGCCGGTAATTTTTACATCAATGACAAACCAACCGGAGCGGTGGTTGGACAGCAACCATTTGGTGGAGCCCGTGGCAGTGGCACCAATGACAAGGCCGGATCTATTCTTAATCTTTATCGCTGGTTGAGTCCCCGCACCATCAAAGAAACCTTTAATCCGCCCGTGGATTATCGGTATCCGTTTATGGCGGGAGAATGATATACGTGAGGCGTGAGTCGTGAATGGTGAATGGTGAATGGTGAATGGTGAATGGTGAATGGTGAAAATATATTTGGGGTTGTAAGATATAGGTTTTAAGTTTCACTATTCACTATTCACGCCTCACACTATCCCCCGACGGTTTCTTCCGATTTAACAGTTTATCCAGCGTGTTCTTTACTTTTTGTTCCGATTTCTTTTTGGTATCCTCGAGAGGTTTGCCAGAAGCGGTATCTTTTACTGTTGTGGTATCTTTCCCAAAGAGTTTATTCTTGATTTCGTTTTGCAATTCCTTTTTGATATCGTTTGTGATTTCTTTTTTCAAAGCGTTGGCTGAATCTTTGATGGTTGCCTTGGCGCTGTCTGCCTTTTCTTTGGCGAAATTCAGGGCCTGATTTTTCAGTTCTTCGGCTGCATTACCGGCCGCTTCTTTTAGTTCTGTTTTAAGGGTAGGGTTGGTCAGTGTGCCCCCCATTTTCATCAACAGATTGACGGTTTCACCGATATTCACCGGGACACCCTTAGCCGTAGCTTTGGCCGCAAGTTCATTCACCAATGAATTAGCCTGATTGCCCAAATATTTACGTGGCACTTTCATTTGAATGATATAATCAATGGATTGATCAAGTCCATGCAAACCACCGATCTCCATTTCAATGTCCTTTACTTTTACCGTGAAAGGTTTAACCAATACTTTTCCATTTGCGAATTCAATATAATTTTTTACATCCTTTATGCTGATCTCCTTTAATTGGTCGATCTGCAGGGAGCTGGCGATCTTTTCCAGGGGCTTGAATTTACTCAGAAAGCCATCCAGTAACAGGAAATTGCCTTTCCCGGTAAGAGTATTGAACAAGGGCATCATATCACTGCCCAGGTTCCCGGTCATGGTGAATTCAGAAGACAAGGTTCCTCCGATAAATTCCCCGATCGGCATCAGTTTTTGCACGGTATTAAAGGCGAGGAACGCTTTTTGTGCGTCCACCTTATCAATGTCATAAGTGATGGCAATAGCAGGATCTTTCTTGCTTTCCAAGGTTGAATAGGATCCGTTGAAGGTGATATCACCCCCTAATGCCTGGGCCTTCAGGTTTTTTAAGGTGACTGTTTCATTGGCGATGGCCAATGCGCCTACGATGTTTTGGTATTCTACTTTGTCATAAATCACAGAACCGGCTTTGGCATTCAATGCCAGGTCAATTCCTTTGGGAACTTCAAAAGGCCCGGTAGAGGCTGTGGCTGTAGCGGTATCCGCATTGGGGGAGGTTCCCATCCAATCATTCAGGTTCATCCGGTCGGCGCTCAGGTCGAGTTTCCCTTTCATCACACCCTTGTTGGTTAGGAAGCCTTGGATGTTGTCCAGGTTTCCACCAGCTTTGAAATTCGTATTCATATACTTGCCTGCCACATCTCCAGCCAGTGTCATTACGGAAATGGGTTTACTGAGTTTTACATTAAAATCAAATGGATCGGCTCCCCACTCAAGGTGCCCCTTGGGAATATCAATCGTGGTTTCATCCGCTATTCCTGACTGGTTGGTGATGGCTGCATGGAGTTGACCATTACGGATCGGTTTTTCAAGATCAGCTGAGACATACATCAGGTCTCGTAGGTCAAAGAATCCGCCGGCTGAAAAGTCCCCTTTCTGTGATTGCAGGGCGGCCATGCTTCCTTTCGCAAATACATCCGCATCCAATATACCGGCAAGCTGGGTTTTTTCAGGGAGCTTAATATAGCGTGAGATGCTTGATAGGTCGATCCGGCCTTTTACCAGGGCATCCAGGTATTGTATTGTTTCAGGATTTTTAAATAGTAGTTTGAAATCCAATGGTTGGTTATCCATCTTTAAATGGCCTCGGGATATATCGAGTACGGCATTGTCAGGCTGACCATCCGGATTGGAGGCAAGCAAGGCAATTTGGATATCGGAAACGGGTTTGGGCAGATCGGGGTATTGAAAGAATCCATCCTTTACCTCGGCCTTTACTTCGTATGCCGGCATTTCTATCGGGCTGTAACGGCCCTTAACAAATCCTTGGAATAAGGCCTTTCCACTTGTCTTGATGGATTGAAAATCCTGCGTGTACACTGCAGGCACCAATGACAGGAGGTCTTTGAAATCGGTAGATGGGGCATTAAAACGAATATCCATCAAATAGGAACTATCGCTTTCCAGTTGAAAGAAACCATCCGTCTTTATTTCAAGGTTATTCACTTTAACCAATGCATTTGCAAAACTGTATTTGCTTGTCGTAATATTGGCTTGAATATCGCTGGTAATATGAGCCTCATTGCCCGCCAGGTAGGGAATACCTCCATAGTTAAAGGAAACGGATTGAGCGTCGGTTTGTGTCTTGAGGATGAATTCCTCCGCCATCAGATCGCCGCTTCCCTCATGGTTCAAACCTTTTACCTCCGCTTTCATCGCTGCGGTCTCATCCTCGTAATACAGGTAGGCATCCCGGATAGCGTATTCCTGTAGATTCACTTTAAAGGAAGAAGAACTGGTATCAGTAGCTGTTGTAGTGCTATCAGGTTTTGTAATATCCCAATTGACATGTCCTTCCTTATCTACCAGCAAGTGAATTCTGGGTGACTTCATATCGACCGACCGGATCTTCATATCCGAACCTTTCAGGAAACTCATCAGATTGACCGAAACGCCTATTTCTGGCGCTGCTAACAGGGTATCACCAGCAAAACTTCCGGTACCAGCAACGGAGAGATGCTTAAGCCGCAAGGAAACCTGGGGAAACTTCCTAAAAAAAGAAATATCCAGGTCTTTAAATTCCACCACAGCAGTAAGCCCCTGATTGATCTCTTTTTTGGCCAGGGTCAGGATCTTGTTTTTAAACAGAAAAGGGGCGGCAAAGGCAAACAGAATGAGAACGAGAAGAACGATGCCGGATATCTTTAAGGTTTTGAGGAGAATTTTCTTCATAGTATTGATTTTGAACCGGAGATGTAAAATTGCAAATATGAAGCCAGATACGCAAGGGGTTGCATGTTATTGATTTTGAATTTGATGCCCTGAGCCCTAATTTTAGGAAAATTTACGTGTGAAGACCATCCTGAATGAACAGCAACTGGACCTGACCATCCGTCGATTGGGGCATCAAATTCTCGAAAACAACGCCGATCCTGAGCAGTTTGTCCTGATTGGCCTGCAACCCCGGGGTATTTATTTCAGTGACCGCATCGTTCAGATCATCCGTAAAGAATACCCTGGAAAGAATATCTATTATGGCAAATTGGATATTACTTTTTACCGTGATGATATTCGGAAAGAGCTCCACGTACCAAATCACACCGATATTCCTTTTTCCATCGAGAACAAGACGGTCGTCCTGATGGATGATGTTCTCCATACTGGCAGAACCATCCGCGCGGCGCTGGATGCCCTCCTCGATTTTGGACGGCCCGCCAAAGTGGAACTTTGTGTCCTTATTGACCGTCGGTTTAGCCGGCAACTCCCCATACATCCTGACTATACAGGTAAAGCCATTGATTCACTTATGGCGCAAAAGGTCATTGTCCACTGGAAAGAAAAAGAGGGCAAAGAGGCAGTTGACATACTCGATTGACCGTATTTTTCCTGTTTTTAACAGGTGTGAATATCTATTTTTAAAAAAAGATGAGTCTTTTCCCCCTTCATTTGGCTCTTATTCGCATACTGTTTTGCTGAATCCTTATACTTTATTAGCAGTTACGCCAACTGTTTAGCCTTTTTGTACGATTTAGAACGGTTGTTAGTTAAACAATAAGATTAATACCTCTTTTTTAAGAATAAGTTTTCATTAAATTTACCTTGCTTTTGTAACGAATTGCTTTTAAATCTAAAAACTGCTTGCTTTATGGCAAAAAACACTTGTCGTCATGGCGCTATGCCAAGACGCCTCTCTTTGCTCCTATTCTCCATTTTTTTAACGCTGGCGGCCTGGGCACAAAAAACGGTAACGGGTACTGTTACCGATAAGGGATCTCCATTGGCCGGAGCCACTGTTACTGTAAAAGGAACAGCTGTTTCAACGGTAACCAACACCAGCGGTTCATTTTCTATTGCGGTTCCTTCGGGAAGCGCTGTACTGGTCATTACCTATGTAGGTTACCAGTCTACCGAAGTGAACGTGGCTTCTGTAAGCCAGGTCAACGTTTCTCTGACCGAACAGATCATTACAGGTGAAACCGTGATCGTAACGGGTTATTCTTCGCAACGAAAGAAGGATATCACGGGTGCGGTAGCGGTGGTCAATGTAAGTGACCTGAAGTCGCAGCCAACCTTTGATGCACAGTCACAATTACAGGGACGTGCTTCCGGGGTTACGGTAATCCAAAATGGTGTTCCTGGTTCAGGAGCCCAGGTAAGGATCCGTGGTTTGGGTTCTTTTAATAACAACAACCCGCTGTATGTCGTGGATGGGGTGCAAACGGGGAGTATCTCCGGTCTCAACCCGAACGATATTGAAAGCATGCAGGTGTTGAAGGACGCCGCCTCTGCCTCTGTTTACGGTGTACGTGGTTCCAATGGTGTAATCATTGTGACCACCAAAAAAGGAAAAAAGAAAGGGGTTTCAGTGACCTATGATATGTATTATGGCTCACAAAATCCTGGAAAAGGTTTTGACCTGCTCAATGCGCAGGAAGAAGGCCAATTGTATTTTCTGGCCCGCCAGAACAGCGGACTCGCTGTAACAGGCTCGGTTTATGGTAATGGTACTTCTCCCGTATTACCTGATTACATTTATTACTCTGGTGCCCCGAATAATGGTGTGCCGATCATGAGTGGAAACGCGGGTGTTAACCCCAGTCTTTATTCACTCAATTATAACCAGCTGGGTGACCCGGGGTATACTCCTTATATTATTGTACCGTCAAATAAGTCAGGTACCAATTGGTATGATGAGGTTACCCGCAATGCCCCGATCACAAATCATAATATATCCGTTAATGGGGCAGGGGAGAACAGCCGATACTTGCTTAGCTTGAACTATTTCAACCAGCAAGCTATTTCCGAGTATAACTTCTTTAAAAGATATACCGCCCGTTTGAACTCTGAATTTTCGATTCTCGACCGGGTACGGATCGGTGAAAACCTTCAGGTTTTTGCAACCGAATCCAATCGGCCGGCAAACAACGACGAAGGCGGTATCATTGCCCAGACCTTCCGCCCAATGTCCATTATCCCTGTTTATACGATCGTTCCGGGTGATTTTGCCGGAACAGCCGGGGGTAGCGGGTTTGGTACCTGGGGCAACGCCAAGAACCCGCTTGCCGTTCTGTATCGTAACCGGAACAACCGGAACAACGATATGAACATCTTTGGTAACGTTTATATGGAGATCGACCTGATGAAGAATTTGACCTTCCGCAGCAGTTTCGGGGGCGCGATCAACTATAATAACTCGTTCACCTATCCTTTCATTGAGTACGAGCATACAGAGAATAATGCCAATACGACCTATTCTGAGAATTTCATTCGTAACAATAACTGGATCTGGACCAACCAGGCTTCCTATAAAGCAAGCTTTAAGGAACATGACCTCAATGTGGTCGTAGGTACAGAGGCACAGAAATCAGGTGGTCGTCAGGTGATCGGTTCTTCTACCGGATACTATAGTTATGATTACCTGCCTTTCCTTAACCTGTCGAACGGTTCAACTCAAAACCTGAGTGGAAGTGTGATCTATACACCCGTTACTACGCAATCCTATTTTGCTAAAGCGGATTATTCCTTTGGTGGAAAATACCTGGCTTCCCTTACCGTACGTCGTGATGGTTCCTCCAAATTCCTGGATCCCAACAAATGGGGTACCTTCCCTGCCTTCTCGCTGGGATGGCGCATTTCCGATGAAGATTTCTTTGGAAATGTAAAATGGGTAGATGACTTGAAGATCCGTGGTAGCTGGGGTAAAATGGGTAATGAGGCTGCCCTAGGTGCCTCCAATGCCTTTACCACTTTTGGTAGTAACCGTCAAAGCTCCTGGTACGACCTGACCGGTACGCAAAGCTCTCCTCAGGAAGGTTTCTTCCTTTCTTTTGTAGGAAATGCACTGGGTAAGTGGGAACAAAGTGTTACATCTAATATCGGTTTTGATGCCACCCTGTTTAATGGCTCTACCGATGTCATCTTTGACTGGTACCAGAAAAAAACGATCGATCTGCTTTATAACCCTGCCGGTCAAGCCATCGCTGGTGCAGTTGCCGCCAATAACCCGGCCTTCCGTAACGTAGGTAGTATGAAGAATTCCGGTGTAGACCTGATGATCACCAACCGGAAGAATATCAACCGGGATCTGCGTTTGATCTCTACACTGACCTTTACAACGTATAAGAATGAGATTACCGGGATCAATGGAACCCAACAGTTCTTTGATTTCAACAGTCCAGCCAACGAAGCCAACCGTATCGGTAGCAATGCTACCCGGAACTTTGTCGGCAGCCCCTTGAATACCTATTACGGTTATCAGGTGGTTGGTCTGTTCCAATCTACTTCTGATGTTACCTCTTCTCCTACTCAGGCAGGTGCAGGCCCGGGCCGTTTCAAGTATGCGGATATCAGTGGCCCTGCCGGCAAACCCGATGGTGTAATTGATGCCAATGACCGGACTATTATCGGGGACCCCAATCCGGATTTCACCTATGGTCTTAACCTGGCCGTGGAATACAAAGCCTTTGATGTTTCGGCCTTCTTCTATGGAGCTGCCGGAAAGCAATCCTTCAACTTTGTCAGGTGGTGGACTGATTTCTCCAGTGGTTTCCCCGGTGGACGCAGCAAGCGTGCCTTGTATGATAGCTGGTTGCCCGATGGTAGCCGCCCCAATGCCACTACCCCCATTCAGGAGGTAACACAAACAGCTGGTGGTTTCAGTACTTCAGGTTCCGTGAACTCTTATTATGTAGAGAATTCAGGTTTCTTCCGCTTACGCAATCTGCAGATCGGTTATACCCTTCCTGCCAGCCTGCTCAGCAAGGCGAAGATTTCGAAAGCACGTCTCTATATCCAAGGTACCAACCTGTTCACCATTACAAAATACACCGGTCTGGATCCCGATATCGTGAGCTTTGACGACCGTGCTGCCGGCGTAGATGTAGGTGCCTACCCAACTGTAAGACAATTCATCATTGGAGCGAATATCAATTTCTAAGACCCTAATAAAATGTTATATATGAAAAGTAAAAAACTGATCCTGCTTGTGGCGGCAACAGCGCTTGTTTCGCTGGTCGCATGTAAGAAGGGTTTCCTGAATGTAGATCCAAAAGGTGTATTGGATGAAAATACACTGGCTACCGAGAAAGGGGTGAACAAACTCCTCTTGTCTGCCTATGCCATGCTGGATGGTCATGATGGTGGATTAGGACTGGGAGGTGAGTGGGGATCCAGTGGTTCCAACTTCCTGTATGGAGCCATAGGTGGTGGTGAAGCCAATAAAGGTTCTGACCCCAATGACCAGGCACCGAACATGACACCGGTTCAACGTCATGATGCCACTTCTACGAACGGAGGGCTGAATGACCGTTGGAAAGCATTGTATGAAGGTGTAAAGCGGACCAATACGGTATTGCAAGTGTTGGCCAAGGTGCAGACCATTAGTGATGACGCCAAGAAAAGTCTCTCCGGACAAGCACGTGCTCTTCGTGCCTGGTACCATTTCATGGCTAAAATAACCTATAACAAAGTGCCTTATCTGGATGAGCAAATCGATGCTGATCTGGCCAGTGGCGCCATCCTCGGTGTTACCAACGAAACGGATATCTGGCCTCAGATCGTTGCGGATGCCAAATTTGCCTGGGAAAACCTCCCTGCCAATATGGATGCTGTAGGTCGTATCAACAAATGGGTGGCCGGTGCCATCTATGGAAAGATCCTGTTGTTCACCAAAGATTTCGCAACAGCGAGAACTGTTTTGAATGATGTGGTTGCCAATGGAACAAATCCCCTGGGTGTTGCCTTTGGCCTGACGACCAACTATGAGGACAATTTCAATGTGGATTTTGATAACTCCCGTGAGTCGGTACTGGCTTTCCAGGCCTCCTCGAAAGACAATGCCGGTGCGCGGAATGGTAACTGGGGTGACCTGCTGAATACGCCTGCTACAAACCTTGGAGGAGCTGGATTCTTTTGCCCCACCTACTGGTTCACGAATAGCTTTAAAACAGATGCAAACGGTTTGCCTGTAACCAACCCGCATAACACGGATGTATTGGATCCTGCCGGTATGGCCGGTTATACCCAGTATAGTGGAAATGTGGATACACGGCTCGATTGGACGATTGGCCGTAACGGAGTTCCTTACCACGACTGGGGTACCTTCCAAACTACCTGGAGAAGGGATGTATCTTCTGGTCCTTTTGCCAATAAGAAAACAGTAATCCGCCAGTCTCAGGTGGGTGCTACCCATGATGCCAGTGTCTGGTTCTCCGCAGGAGGTGTGGCCTTGAACATAAACTATATCCGTTTCTCCGATGTGATCCTGATGGCTGCTGAAGCCGAGATCGAAGGTGGTGGCTCCTTGGCTACTGCACAAACATTGATCAACCGGGTACGTAATCGCGCAAAGAATAGTTCTGTGGTTAGTTTTCCCAATACATACGGAACACCGCGCACGGAGCCTTATACGGTGGCCTTTGCCAACCAGGACGCCGGCCGTACCGCTGTACGTTTGGAGCGCACCCTGGAGTTAGGTCTTGAAGGATGGCGTTTCTTTGACCTCGTTCGCTGGGGTATTGCCGCCACCGAAATCAATGCCTATTATACCTATGAGAGTGCCATGCCTTATCAGGTGATCCTTGTGCCCAAACCGACCTACGCGTCGCCTGCACAGGATTTCTACCCGGTACCACAACAACAAATTGACCTTAGCAACGGATTCATTAAACCATAAGCAGTAAGTAGTTTCATCCTTCCTTCAAATAGGTAAAGCCTTCGGGCTTTGCCTATTTGATTTTTAAGACCTTTCATATATTAGCATTTCGCACCATAACCAACGAATCGAACAACCACCCACACATGAGAAATTCAAAGCTTCATGTATTTTTTCCTGGCTTGGTCATTTTAGTTTTCATGATCAGTTCCTGCCGCGAAAAGGATGGCATTTTCGTGCAAAAAAGCGCCGGCCAAACCGGCATAGATTTCATCAACCAACTATTTGAGGACGATTCCATTAACATCTTTGACTTTGCCAACATTTACAATGGCGGAGGTGTAGGCGTCGGAGATTTTAATAATGACAGTCTCCCGGATCTGTATTTCACCGGCAACATGGTTTCCAATAAACTCTATTTGAATAAAGGGGCATTTCGCTTTGAAGATGTAACGGATGCTTCCCAAACCACTGGTGGGGGGATATGGAGCAGGGGAGTGGCCGTGGTAGATATTAATAACGACGGATGGATGGATATGTATGTTTGCGCAACCGCAAAACATGATCCGCTAAAACGAATCAACCTCTTGTATGTAAACCAGGGGCTGAATAACAATAAAGTACCTGTGTTCAAGGAATTGGCAGCGGAATACGGATTGGCTGATACCTCTTCCAGCACCATGGCTTATTTTTTTGACTATGACAACGATGAGGACCTTGACCTCTATATCGCGGTTAACCATATCATCAAGGATGAATATGCGAATAAGTTCAGGAAACGTAACCTCCATGGAGAACACCCGAGCACGGGAAAATTATTTCGGAATGATTGGAGTGATTCGTTGAAACATCCTTACTATACTGAAGTGTCTCGCGAAGCAGGTATCCTGATCGAAGGTTATTCCCATGCAGCCAACATTTTTGACGTCAACCAGGATGGATGGCTTGATATTTTTGTAGCGAATGATTATATCTCCAGCAATGTTCTTTATATCAATAACCGGGATGGCACGTTTACCGACAGCCTGCTGGATTATTTCAAACATGGCGCGGCTAATTCCATGGGCTCCGATGCCGTGGATATGAACAATGATGGATTAGACGATGTGATCGAAGCAGATATGGCTCCCGGTGATAACCTTCGTCGGAAAATGTTTCTCAATGCCAACAACTATCTCACCTATCAGAACAGTGATATGTACGGGTTCCAATACCAGTATGTACGCAATATGCTTCACCTGAACCTGGGGCCATCCCGGGGAGAGGGCGATTCGCTTCGTCATCCGGAGTTTGCCGAGATCGGCTATTTCGGGGGTATTGCACAAACCGATTGGAGCTGGACACCCCTGGCTGCTGATTTTGACAATGACGGATACCGCGATATTCTTTTCTCCAATGGATTTCCCAAAGACATTACTGATCACGATTTCATTGTATACCGCGAAGATGCCGGCACATTGGTTACGGATCAGGAAATGATCAATGAAATACCCGTGGTCAAGATCCACAATTTTGTGTACCGGAATAATGGCGACCTCCGTTTTACCGACATGACAGCCGAGTGGGGCATGGAAGAACCTACATTTTCCAATGGGGCTGTTTATGTGGACCTGGACAAAGATGGCGACCTCGACATCGTGATGAACAATATCAACGACCCCGCAGGTATTTTTGAAAACCGTCTCGCGTCGGTTAAAGAAAACGGTTTTATTCGGGTGGAGCTTTCTGGAACAGAAAAAAACAGACAGGCCATCGGGGCCACTATAACCTTGCATCAGGGAAATGAGATCCAGTATTTTCATCACAATCCCTACCGCGGATATATTTCTTCCGTCAGTTCGCAAGTACATTTTGGATTGGGAGGCAAACCCATCGATTCAGTGGTGATCCAATGGCCGGGTGGAAAAAGATCTGTTTATTTAAAACCGCCTGGGAATTCAACCATAAAGGCCAGTATTCAGTCCGCCGGACCAGCGATAAACACAAATGGAGGTGTTAGCTACTCCTGGTTTACGGAAGTGACGCGTGGTGTTGGGATCGATTTTAAACATCAACAAAGGGATTTTATTGATTTCAATATTCAGAAATTATTACCGCATAAGTTTACGGAAAATGGCCCCCGCATCGCTACAGGTGATTTGAATGGAGATGGATTGGAGGATTTTGTGGTGGGAAGTTCACCGGGTTTCAGTCCTATGCTTTTCTTTCAGGGTACTGACGGAAAGTTTAGACAGGAAGCCCTGCTCAACGGGGAGCTTGCTTCGCGAAAAGAATCGGATGACCAGGGGCTTTTGTTGTTTGATGCGGAAGGGGATGGTGATCTTGACCTGTATATTACGGCAGGAGGGTATGCCTACCGGAATGAGGATAATGGTTATCAGGATCATTTCTACCTCAATGATGGGAAAGGTCAACTTACGCCTGACAATGGTACCATTCCAATCCGCAACGTGAGCAAATCCTGTGTACGGGCGGCTGATTTTGATAAGGATGGCGATCTTGACCTCTTTGTTGGGGGAAGGGTGAAACCCTGGAATTACCCCCAACCTGTAGCATCATTTATCTTCCGAAATGATTCCAGAGACGGAAAGGCCCGGTTTTCAGATATCACATCCACCATTGCCCCCTACCTGAAGAACCTGGGGATGGTCACGGATGCCTCCTGGAGCGATTTTGACGGGGATGGCTGGACCGATCTGATCCTGGCTGGGGAATGGATGCCCCTGACCTTTCTGCGCAACAACAAAGGGATTTTGGAGGATATGACCGCCAAAACGGGGATTGGTGATCGTTCCGGATGGTGGACCAGTCTGGCCAGCGGGGATTTTGATAAGGATGGGGACCTGGACTTTATTGCCGGCAACCTGGGGGAGAACTCCTATTACAAGGCATCGCCACAATACCCCGTCTCGGTTTATGCCAAGGATTTTGATAAGAATGGGGTTACAGAAGCCATTCCTACCAGCTTTATCCGGGGAAAAGACATCGATAAACAATGGCAGGAATTTCCGGCCCATACGCGGGATGATATCGTTGACCAAATGCCTTTCATTAAGAAAAGGTTTCTTTCCTATCGTTCTTTTGGCACTGCCACTTTTCACCAATTATTTACGCCTGCGGAATTGCAAGGGGCCCTGCGATTAAAGGTCAATTGCCTGCAGAGTCATTATATCCGCAATGATGGAGGCGGCAAGTTTAGCTTACATCCGCTTCCGGTCATGGCTCAATACTCGGTCGTGAATGGCATGGTGACCGGTGATTTCAATGCAGACGGGAACCTGGATCTTTTTCTGTCCACCAATGATTATAGCACGGAACCGGGGAATGGGCGGTATGATGCGTTACGCGGACTTGTCCTGAAGGGGGATGGGAAAGGGGGCTTTAAGCCATTGTCCCTGATGGAGAGCGGGGTTTGTATTCCGGGTAACGGGAAATCGGTGGCTGGATTACGGGCAGCGGATGGTTCTTCCCTCATCGTGTCCAGCCAAAACAGGGGCGCGGTTCAGGTATTCCGGCAAAAGTCCGGTAAGAAATAATTGGCCGGAACAGGTTTTGGGAATTTGCTTTATCTTCGCTTTTTAATGAGCCTTTCTACCAAACACCTGCTGGGTATCAAAGATCTTACCCCGGAAGATATTCAGACCATTTTACAGACCGCCCAACAGTTCAAAGAAGTTTTACAACGACCGATCAAAAAAGTGCCTTCCTTGCGGGATGTCACCATTGTCAACCTTTTTTACGAGAACTCCACCCGAACGCGCATCTCTTTTGAACTGGCAGAAAAAAGGTTATCTGCCGACACCATCAATTTTTCCGCCTCTGGTTCCTCCGTTTCCAAGGGAGAAACACTACTGGATACGGTTAATAATATTTTGTCCATGAAAGTGGATATGGTCGTGATGCGTCACAGTGCCAGTGGAGCCCCGCATTTTCTTGCTAAACATATTCCTGCCGCGGTGATCAATGCCGGTGACGGGATCAATGAACACCCTACGCAGGCCTTGCTCGATGCCTTATCGATTCGGGAAAAACTGGGAACATTGGAAGGGATTCGGGTGGCCATCATTGGTGACATCATGCACAGCCGGGTGGCACAAAGTAATATCTATCTGTTGAAGAAAATGGGGGCGGAAGTGATCGTTTGTGGTCCACCAACGCTTATTCCAAAGTACATGACCGAAACCTTTGGCATACGCGTGGAGTATGACCTGCGTCGGGCATTGGAGTGGTGCGATGTAGCCAATGTGTTGCGGATTCAATTAGAAAGACAAAATCAGGTACTCTTCTCCTCCCTGCGGGAATACAGCCTGGCCTATGGAATAAACCGCCGATTATTGGAAAGTCTTTCCAAACCCATCACCATCATGCACCCCGGACCGATCAATCGTGGCGTGGAGCTGGATAGTGATGTGGCTGATGGTCAGCAATCCCTTGTTTTGCAACAAGTAGAGAATGGAGTGGCGGTCCGCATGGCCGTGTTGTACCTCCTTTCTAACCGGCAGAATTAATTTCGTCATTTACCATTTATATCCCATCTTAGTCCCTACTAACGGCCTGCTGCCGGTAAATTTAAATTATGGAAAGGATCTGTCTTTTTCCAGGGACATTTGACCCTGTCACACTTGGCCATGTGGATATTATCACCCGGGCCTTGCCTTTGTTTGACAAGATCGTGGTAGGGATCGGTACCAATACCGGGAAATCACCGATGTTCACCACTGACCAACGACTGGAATGGATCAAGGATCTTTTTGCGGAGCATCCTTCGGTTGTATGTACCACGTATGAGGGACTGACCATTGATTATTGTCGCAAGATTAAAGCCCGCTTCATCCTGCGGGGCATCCGGTACGTTAGCGATTTTGAGTATGAAAAAACCATCGCTGATGCCAATCGGCAATTGGACAAGAATATTGAAACCATCTTTCTCACCTGCGAACCCAAATACACCTCTGTAGCCTCCACCATTGTACGTGATATCATCCGTAACGGGGGTGATGCCAGTGCCTTCCTGCCCGATGTGGTGGCGCAGTCTGTATTAAAAAGGTGTAAAGAAGCTTAATCCTGCAAGGCCTCAATCACATCACGAACAGAGGGGAACATCCGGGGAAAATAGGTTCTGGCTTCGTTCAATTCCACCCACCTGACCTCGGTTATATCTTCTTCAGCCTGGGCTGTCAAAGCCTGATCTTTGGGGGCTTTCATCCGGAACCAATACGATTCCTTTAAAATAAAACGGGTGCCTTCATGATAGGTATGATAGGTTGTAAGGAGCGGGGTAACCAACTCCAAATCCTTTAGTCCTGTTTCTTCCTTGACTTCCCGTAAGGCACAATCCTCAATACGCTCGCCCTTGTCCTGTTTGCCTTTGGGCAGGTCCCAGAAACCCCTTCGAAAGATCAGCAACAATTCATTCTCCGGGGTCAACACGGCACCACCACCGGCAACGAAGACGGTAAACTTTCGAAAGAATTCTTTTTTTAATTTCTCCAGGTCTTTGTGAAAGAATACACCGGCATGAATGGCGGGTTGCTGTATTTCATGGATCATGGATTTAATAGTATGCGCATCCAGTTCATCAATGAAAACAGCATCATCATGATGAACAAAGGGTTCGATCTGTTCATCGATTTCATCGCAGAGATACAAGGGTTTATCCTCAAAGTAAATTTTCAGATACATAGCTTTGGTTTACCTTCGCCGCATGACCGATGCGAAAATTGTTGCCGAGAAACTATTACAAGTTAATGCAGTTAAATTAAGTCCCCAAGCCCCGTTTACCTGGGCGAGTGGATGGAAGAGCCCGATCTATTGCGACAACCGTCGGATCCTTTCCTTTCCTTATGTGCGTGACTATATCAAATCGGAGCTATGCAATGTGATATTTGAGCGCTTTCCCAATGCTGATCTCATAGCCGGTGTAGCTACAGCGGGGATCGCCTGGGGTGCCATGGCGGCTGATCAATTAAAACTTCCCTTTATGTATGTGCGTCCCAAACCCAAAGAGCATGGGATGGGGAATCAGATTGAAGGGTATTTTGAAACCGGACAAAAAGTAGTGGTGGTGGAAGACCTGGTTTCAACAGCCAAAAGCAGCTTACAGGTAGTGGATGTATTGAAAGCAGCAGGCCTGGCCATCGAAGGGATGGTATCTATTTTCACTTACGGATTCCCCCAGGCTACTGAAGCCTTTGAAAAGGCGGGTGTCACTTATTATCCCCTGACTGACTACACCCATTTATTGGAGGCGGCAGGCGCCAAAGGGCTGGTAGAGCCCGGACAACAGGAAATATTGTTAAAATGGCGCCATGACCCTGCGAATTGGACCGGGGTTTTGTAATTTACCCCTCAAATACCTTCTATGCGAACGATAATCCTTCTTTTCCTGGCCATTGGAAGCCTATCCATCTCTACTTCTGCCCAGACTAAGGCAGTGGAGACCCTCAAAATAAAGACCCCTACGGTAGGTTGCGAAGCTTGTAAGACGAGGATTGAAGAGTACCTGAAACGCTATGACGGGGTGACCTATGTGAATGTGAATTGGCGTAAAAAGGAGACCATGGTGAAATTTTTAACCAATCGGATCAATGCCGAGACCATAAAGGCGGCAATCGCTAATGCCGGCTATGAAGCCGATGAATATCCCGCCAATCCGGATGCCTATAACAAACTTCCCAAGACCTGTAAGCATGGGGGGTGATAGTAGCCGGATGATGGATGCTATCAATCTTCCCTAATCACCTGTTTTCCCTCAAAAAATACCGGGTATTTTTTATAAAAACCCGCTTTCCCCACTTTTGTCGTTCCTTCCACCTTTAGTTGAAGGGGCATATTCATCAACATGGCGAAGCTATGTTTGAGCAAGTAGCCTGAGGCCGCCGTCATCCGGATGGGGATGCTAAATGACGATCTCGCCGGAATCCTGATCTTGTCCTCCAGCCTGGCCTTGCCCAGGTATTCATTTTCTACATACACATCAAATTCAGCGTCCTTCATGGTCACCCCAAATCCATTGGGGTTAAAATAATCCAGGTGAAACCGGATCACCGATTCACTGGCACCAATGGAATGTACCTTGAATTTGGATATGCCTTGGTAGTCGGGTGGTTTGGCCGTTCCGCAGGAGACCAGGAATAGCACAATAACCAGTACGGTGGACGATCGCTTCATACCACAAATCTGCATGAAAAATAGATAGCCTGTGTAGGGCAGGGGAGGATTGGGAAGGATTTAGGAAATCGGGAGGAAACCGTATTTTTTTTACCAACTAAGTTCCATGGCTTTTTGACGTAATGTCTTCGAAAAAATGTGCCTAAATTTATTAGTTATACATTATTCACTTTAATACACAGAAATTCAATTATTTAAATAGATTTATTTTAATTTAAAGTAGATATAATTAGAAGCAGAATTCATTTCAATACACCCAAATTCACCATGTATTGAACAAGCTAAAAAATTTGAATCTATATCTCTCATTTAAAATAAAATAGCATGGTTAATTCAAATTTTATATTTGATAAAAGTACATATTTAAAAAAAACTACATGATTTGACGAAATAAAAGCCTCCAAAACCTTCTTCAATCAACTGGCATACAGTCCATTTATGCAATAGTAGTTTTACCTACAGGTTATACTATCTTTTTGTTAACTTGGGACTCATTTCAGGACATTTTCAGGACATTGAAACACGCATGAGTAAAAGATTTTTGCTGTTTGCCGTATTCTGCACGGCAGCATTGACCCCGCTTTTTTCCCAGGATTTTTCCAATAAGGGAAAAGAATTCTGGCTTTGTTTTCCGTCTCATACCCCTTCAGGAGCGAACCAGGCGCAGATGGCCTTGTTCATCACCTCGGATAAAAATTCTTCCGGAACCATATCGGTAAATGGGTTCAACACCACTTTCACGGTGAATGCCAACCAGGTGGCTGGCCCCATCAATATTCCTTACAGCAATGCCCATGTCAACTTTGGAGAATCCGGAGTTGTCGTAAATAAAGGCATTCATGTATTGGTGGATCCGGGTAAGCCACCCGTAGTGGTTTACGCCCATATTTATGCGGGTTTCCGCTCCGCAGCCTCCCTGATCCTTCCGGAGAATGTGTTGGGGAAGAAGCATTTTGTTGCCACCTTTTTCCAAAACAGTACTTCGGGGTCAAAGTCCCAATTTCAGATCATCGCGGTAGAACCCAATACAACGGTTCGATTCCGCCTTCGGCGAAATGGGGTACTCAATGCCCTTTCTACCACGATGGTATTGACCAATCTAGGTGATGTACTTCAGATCCAGGACGATCAGGACCTGACGGGTACGCTGGTGGAGTCGGTAGCAACGGGATCCGAGACCTGTAAAAAGATCGCAGTATTCTCCGGTAGTTCCTCGCTGGCGATTGGTAACGGCGCTCAGATGGGCGGGTCCTATGACCCTTTGTATCAGCAATTATATCCCGTCAATACCTGGGGAAAGAGCTTTGGGGTGATCCCTTTTGCCAATAACCCCAATGGTTTTCATTATCGAGTAATAGCTTCCGAGGATAACACGGATATCGATATTGGTTCGGGGCCAATCATTACTTTGAATGCGGGTGAATTTTACCCGGCTTCGTCGGCGAATCCGGCTCCGGTGAACACCGCTTTCCTGATCACGGCCAGCAAACCGGTCAGTTGCATGCAGTATATGATGAGTTCGGATGCGGCAAATGCCAGCAATGACCTGGGTGACCCGGATATGGTGGTCCTGAATCCGGTGGAACAAAATATCAATGACATCACCATTTTTTCCTCCACACTTCAGCAAATTTCACAGCGTTACCTGTCGGTATATATCCAAACCGCCGCTGCAGGAAGTTTTCGGATCAATAATGTGGCTCCGGTATCGAACTTCCTGCCCATGCCTGGCGCACCTGGATATTCCTATCTGGTCGAAAACCTAAGCAACCTGGCCAATCCTTCGTTTCGATTGACCGCGGATAGCGGTTTCAATGCGATTGCCTATGGCCTTGGAAACTTTGAATCCTATGCCTATTCGGCCGGAACAAATGTGCGTGACCTCTATCAATTTGTATCTACGCAAAATACCTATGCCACGGTTAATTTTCCCGCGGCCTGTAAGGGAGCGCCCTTCTTTTTCTCCATTGTATTCCCTTATCAGCCTACTTCCATTCGGTGGCAGTTCAATGGACTTTTCCCGGATGTGACCCTGAACAGCCCGGTGGCCGATTCAACCTGGGTGATCGGAACACGTACCGTTTATAGGTATAAACTGCCTGCCCCTTATACGGCTAACACAGTGGGCACTTTCCCCATCAAAGTACTGGTGCAAAACCCCACGGGTGATGGTTGTACCGGGGAACAGGAAATAGACTACGATCTTCAGGTCTTTGCCCCGCCGACTGCCAACTTTAATTTTACCACCAGTGGTTGTGTGTCGGATAGTGTATCCTTTTTTGACATCACCAATACCGATGGACGCGATATCATAAAATGGTCATGGATATTTAGTGACGGACAGATCGATTCCATCAAGAACCCCAAACACAGGTATGCTTCCGCGCCAAGCTATAATGCCCGACTGAGTGTGATCACGGATGTAGGTTGCGTTTCCGATACGATGACCAAAACGGTCATACTGAATGATGAGCCGATTGCTAAATTTGGCGCTACCGCTCCTTTCTGTACTGGCAGGACCATCACCTTCTCCGATACTTCGTCTGTATCGAATGGAGGTACACTGGTTAAATGGTTCTGGGACTTTGGTGACGGATCCCCTGTATTGACAGCAACCACGAATGCGAATCAAACACATGTTTATAATACACCTGGAACCTATGTGGTCAAACTAAAAGTGGAGACCATCACCGGATGCCAGAGTGAAGAGTTCCCCAGAACAATAACCATTCACCCGAACCCGGTGGCCAGTTTTGCCTTGCCCAATGTATGTCTGCCTGCAGGTACGGCTTCCTTTATTAACCAATCCTCCATCACGGATGGTTCACAAGCATCCTTTACGTATGCCTGGAATTTCGGGGATGGTAATACCGCGGGAAATATTTTAAACCCTGTACATACTTATACCGGAACGGGGCCTTATACGGTTACCCTTTCTGTAACCTCCAATAATGGTTGTGTGGACGACAGTGTTCGCTTATTGAACACGATCTATGCCCAACCCACCGCCAATTTCACAGTGGATAAAGCAGAGGTCTGTCTGGGTGGGGCATTTAATTTCACCGATCAAAGTACCGCACCAAACAGTTCAATCACCCAATGGGCCTGGGACTTTGGCGATGGCGGAACATCGACCGTGAACAATCCTTCTAAAACGTATACAAGTCCTGGCACCTATACAGTGACCTTGACTTCAACCTCCGCGATCGGATGCCCCTCCACGATCAAAACAATGAATGTGACCGTGAATGCTTTGCCAACCGCACAGTTCTCGATCAGCGGAGCGACTTGTGTGAATAAAAATGTCACGCTGGTTGATGCCTCTGTACCGAATTCAGGAAATATCAATAAATGGTCCTGGAATTTTGGCGATGCATCCAATGCCGTCCTGAATAATGGGGCCGCCTTCACCCATATTTATAACCAAACCGGTCCTTATACGGTTACCCTTCAGGTAGAAACCGATAAAGGTTGTGTAAGTACCGTAACGAGCAATAACCTAACCGTACATGTAAATCCTAAGGCTGGTTTTATTGCTCCCGAAGTTTGTTTGACCGATCCTTCTGTAAACTTTACAGATACCAGTTCCATTGCAGCCGGATCCATTGCGGCCTGGAACTGGAATTTTGGCGATGCCAACGCAACAGCGGGTAACCCCAATACATCAGGTCAGCAGAATCCTTCACATATTTATACAGCCACCGGAAACTATACGGCTCAACTGATCGTTACATCGGATCAGGGGTGTAGGGATACACTTTCCAAACCGTTTGATGTGAACAGTGCAATTCCCAAAGCGGACTTTACTATTCGGAACAATGCCGCCTTGTGTAGCAATCAGGATATTACCATTGAGAACCTCTCGTATGTGGTAGGGTATGGAAATATTGTTAAGCTGGAGATCTATTGGGATGCTAATAATGACATGAGTTTGTTCACGGTGGATGAAACACCTGCACAGGGTAAACAATATTCTTTCCGTTATCCTGAATTCGGAACGCCTGCTTCAAGGAATGTCACCATCCGGGTGATCGCGTATTCGGGAGTTACCTGTCTCGAACCAATGGACAAGACCTTTACACTTTTGGCTACACCTGAAGTGGTATTTGATCCCGTAAATGGGGTTTGTGCTGATGTATCGCCATTCCAACTGACACAGGCCAGTGTGACCAATGGGTTACCCGGCACAGGTGTATATACAGGTCCCGGTGTATCTGCTTCCGGATTGTTCAATCCCGCCACGGCTGGTTCCGGTTCGCATCTGATCCGATACACGTTTACCGGTACGAATGGTTGTGTCAATTACAAAGAGCAAACCGTACCTGTGAATCCTGTTCCTGTGGCGAATGCAGGACCTGATAAATTCTTGTTGCAAGGCGGCGTGGTACAATTGACCCCGGTGTTAAATGCCAACTTCCCGGTCAATTATCTTTGGACACCCTCTACCGGATTGGATAATCCCACCATTGCCGATCCAAAAGCCTCACCGTCGGATGATATCACTTACACACTCACAGTTACTTCTGATTTTGGTTGTACTGATCAGGACCAGGTATTTGTGAAAGTGCTGAAGAGCCCGGTCATACCGAATATCTTCAGCCCGAATGGTGACGGGGTTCATGACCGCTGGGTGATTGAATATCTGGATACTTATCCGGGAGCTACGGTGGAAATTTATAACCGCTATGGTCAGTTGGTGTACAAGTCGGTTGGCTATACCACGCCATGGGATGGTACCGTCAATGGGAAACAAGTTCCTGTGGGCACCTATTATTATATTGTTGATCCGAAAAACGGCCGTAAACGCATGGCCGGATATGTGGACGTAATCAGATAAGAAAATGAGAAAAGGATTATTATTCTTATTCGTGAGTGGGTGGTTGGTTCCAGCAATGGCCCAGCAGAAGCCCCACTATACCCAGTACATTTTGAATCCCTATATCGTCAATCCGGCGATCACGGGGATCGAGAATTATTGGGATGTGAAAATGAGTGCCCGTGACCAATGGGTGGGCTTAACTGGTGCGCCACGAACGGCCTATCTTACTGTGCATGGCCCCCTGGGTAAAAATGACTACCGCACCTCGGCCACTTCCTATAGTATCCCCGGGCAAAACCCCCGTGGAAAATATTATTGGGAGAATTATACCGCGGCTGAACCCCATCATGGTATCGGTATGACCGTCATCAATGATAAAACTGGAAGCTTTAACCGGTTTACCACCTATGCTTCTTATGCCTATCATATCGGGATCAATCCTACGACAAACCTGTCGGCGGGTTTTTCTGCCGGATTTACCACGGTGAGTATTGATAAAACAAAACAGGATTTTGGCGGCGGTGATCCATTTGATCCTGCCACCGGTGCAGCTATTTCGGGTGAATTGAACAAATTGAAACCCGATATCGGTGCCGGTCTCTGGTTGTATTCACGCGATTATTTTATTGGCTTGTCAGCCCAGCAGGTAGTTCCACAGAATATTTCTTTTGTGGATGATGCGGCCATTGTGGAAAAAGGACGTGCTGTACCCCATCTCTTTCTTACCGGGGGATATCGTTTCCTGCTTACAGAAGATATCAATATGGTGCCTTCGATCATGACCAAATATATTCGTAGTTCTTCTCGTCGTGAATTCCAGATAGAAGCCAATGTGAAAATGCAATACCGTGACCTCTTCTGGGTAGGGGGTAGCTATCGCCTGGAAGATGGATATGCTGGTATGTTAGGGGTAAACGTAGGTAATACTTTTAATATTAGTTATGCCTATGATCTTACAACCTCCAATCTCAATACGGTAAGTCGGGGTACGCACGAGATCATGATTGGTTTCCTGATCGGGAATAAATACAGCGAAGCCTGTCCGCGTTGTTGGTAAAAAGGATGTAGGGGAATTAAAGACGAACGATCTTACGCGTCCTTACCTTTTTGAGTTGGTCTAATTCTTTGCGTAGTCGCTCTTCTTCCTTCTTCAAAGTTTCGAGACTCAGATCGGTATCGGGAATAGATGCCAGTTCGTAGGATTTCATCAGCCCTTCGAGTGATCTTACCTTTTCCTGGGCTTTTGCTACCTCATGGATCACACTGTCCATTTGAATACCTGCCATGGCCATATCTAACTTCCCATTTACCTGCTCCCAGTTGATCTTTTCATACTGAAGCCTCAGTTTCTTTTCCAAATCGGCCCACTCCTTTGCGTCGAATTGTGCCAGATGTTCTTTTTTCAAACGCTCCTGTTCCAATCGGGTCAGGGCATCTGCATATTGTTTACGCATCGCATCCCACTGCAACTCCTGCATAAGGCGACGTGACAATTCTACGGCATTATCCACTTCAGCTTCTTCCTCCGCCGTCAAAACAGGCTCCACGGGTTCACGTAAGCTGACGTATTGGAAGGCAGGGTCATTGTATGCTGGATATCGAACATATTCCTGATTGAGTGATTCAGGGGTTGTTGATTTGAGTAGTGGTGTTTTTGTTTCTGTAAATGCAGCCGGACTGATTGTCGCCAGGGCAGGTCCAGGCGCTTCCACATTCTTTACCTCTGCCTTTTTGGAAGGCCACGAAAAATGTCCTGCCACCCATTCGTGCAGGGTAGGACCTTGGGCTTTTTCCTTTGTGGGGTTGTTGAGTACAAGAACCTGAGAGAACAGCACCAACAGGATCGCAGAACAAATACCTGCGATATGACCCGGTGTCCACCATTTTTTTACGGAAGGAATACCTACGATCTGCTCGATCCGCTTCATCAATCCTTTGTTGCCGCCAGTGGCGGCCATGGCCATGGACAAAGCTTGTTTTTCCACTCCTGGCCAGCCTTTTTCCAATGCCAGTAAGGCTGTTGCATAGGAATGGGCATTGTAGCCAAATTGTATCACCAGTTGATCACAACTGGATTCGCGATCCTCTTCGATCTGTTGGATCATCCAACGAACAAAGGGATTGAAATAAAGTAAAGATTGTATGATGGTGAGCAGGAAGTTGAATAAATAATCCTTTCTACGGATATGCGCGAGTTCATGCAACAAAACGGATTCCATCTGCCGCATATCCAAATGGTTTACGGCTGCCAGTGGGATCAGGATCATGGGCCGGAGAAAACCAACCGTAACAGGGGATTTGACCAGGGAGGATATCCAAACCTGGACGGGTCTCCGCACACCAATATAGGATGACATGCGGGCCGTGAATATTTTCCATTCCCCTTGTATCCGGCTTAACCCATGTTGACGGATCAATTGGAGATACCGGTAATTAATAATGAATTGTCGTACGGGAACCACCAATAAGGCGAGGTATAAAACCCCGGCATAGGGGAGAAGGGGTAAAAGATTAGCGCGCACCTGAGTGATCAAATTATCATCAGCCAATTGTGCACCAAATAGCCGGGTGTCTGAACCCTGGCCAAGGGAGATAAACAAGGTGAAAAGAAACCAAACAAACCCACCTAATACAAAACCGGTAGCGATTCCGGTACGCCAGGAGGACCGGAGCTTCGGGAAAAGGAACAGCACAGCCCGGTAAACAACCCAGATCAGGGCCATTTGCCAAAAACTGTTCAGTATGGCCCAACCAAGTGAAAGCAGAAAGTTGGATGCTGGCAAAGCAGGCATGCTTACTGTTTTTTCAGGTTATCCAATAACTCCTGGATCTTTTCTAATTCTTCGGGACTGGTCTTATTATTTCCCAGGGCCTGAATGACCAACTGGGTTGGCGATCCGCCAAACAGCGAATCGATCATTTTATTTAATAAATGCTTTTGGGTCTTCTCACGGTTCACGGCAGGCTGATAAACATGGCTGCGCATGGAATTATCCCGCTTCACCAGGCCCTTCTCATTCATTATTTGCATGAGTTTCAAGGTCGTGGTATAGCCGGCTTCCTTGGTCTTGGAGAGTTCCTCATGGACCTCCCTTACCGTGGCCGTGCCCTTGTCCCACAGAACCTGCAATATCTCCAACTCACTCTCGGTGGGCTTTATATGCTTGCTGTTTGACATAGTGGTAAGTAATTGTAATTCGAATATACGAGTTTTTTCGTATTCCGGATATTTGGCAACCTTATTTAATATTATTTAACATCTGTTAAGGTATGACGCTAGGATTGTCAAAAGGTTACAAAAAAAAGGCCCGATGTAGAAACACCGGGACTTTGTAATGGTTCTGATTAGACTCTTCGTGTTATTTTGACGGGTATTGCACCGTAACAGACGGGTTGGTTTCCACACTTATCTTATCCACTTTCACCTCTTTGGCAGGGGTGCCATGGTGGGATCCGCCGGTACCATGTACCTGCGCAAGGGTGGGGGCGATAACGAGGGAAACGATGGACATCAGCTTGATCAGGATGTTCATGGAAGGACCGGAGGTATCCTTAAAAGGATCACCCACGGTATCACCTGTAACTGAAGCTTTATGGGGTTCTGATTTTTTGTAATAGGTTTCACCATTGATCTCAACGCCTTTTTCAAATGATTTCTTGGCATTATCCCAGGCACCTCCTGCGTTGTTTTGGAACATTCCCATCAACACACCACTTACCGTAGCACCGGCCAGGAAACCACCCAATGCTTCAGGTCCGAGTACAAATCCAATGATCAATGGGGAGATGATGGTAATGGCACCAGGAGCCAACATTTTTTTAATGGAGGCATCAGTAGAGATGGCAACACATTTTTCGTATTCCGGTTTTCCGGTTCCTTCCATAATACCCGGAATAGTTTTGAACTGGCGTCTTACTTCTTCCACCATGCTCATGGCGGCCTGTCCAACGGCTTGGATGGCCAATGAAGAGAATATAAAAGGTATCATACCTCCGACAAAGAGAGAGGCCAATACATCGGCTTTATAAATGTCAATGCCATCAATACCCGCAACACCCACAAAAGCGGCAAACAAGGCCAGGGCGGTCAGGGCAGCAGAGGCGATCGCAAATCCTTTACCTGTTGCTGCAGTGGTATTACCTACAGCATCCAATACGTCTGTTTTCTCGCGCACATCCGGGGGTAATTCACTCATTTCAGCGATACCACCGGCATTATCAGCGATTGGTCCAAAGGCATCGATGGCCAATTGCATGGCCGTAGTGGCCATCATACCGGCTGCAGCAATGGCTACACCATAAAGACCTGCACAGTAATAGGAGCCCCAGATACCACCGGCCAGTACCAAAATGGGTAACATGGTAGATTCCATACCAACGGACAGTCCGCCGATCACGTTGGTGGCATGACCCGTACCCGATTGGCGGACGATGGTCAATACCGGGCGTTTGCCCATGGCGGTATAATATTCGGTAATGATACTCATTAAAGTTCCCACAACCAGACCAACAGCGATGGCACCAAGAACACCCCATTTGGTGAAGTCATGACCGCGCAGGGTCAGGTTTTCAGGAAGAATGAATTGTACCAGGAATATCGAAGCAATGGCGGTCAATACAATGGAACCCCAGTTACCCATGTTCAGGGCTTTCTGTACAGTGGAAGTATTGATGCCTGCATTTTCGGAGATACGAACAAACCAGGTGCCCACGATGGAGAAAAGAATACCAACACCAGCGATCACCATGGGAAGGAGGATGGGAGACAGGCCATTGAATTGGTCATTGTGTGCAATGGTTTCCTGACCAAGTACCATGGTGGCCAGTACAGTGGCAACATATGAACCAAAAAGATCGGCACCCATACCAGCCACATCACCCACGTTATCACCTACGTTATCGGCAATGGTCGCCGGGTTGCGGGGGTCATCTTCGGGGATACCGGCTTCTACTTTACCCACCAGGTCAGCGCCCACATCGGCTGCTTTAGTATAGATACCACCGCCTACACGCGCAAAAAGGGCGATGGATTCAGCGCCAAGGGAAAATCCGGTCAATACTTCGATGGCACGGACCATTTCAGGACCATTGACCGAAGCACCATCCGGAACAAAGATCATTTTTAAGACGATAAACAAACTACCCAGTCCAAGTACAGCCAATCCGGCTACACCCAATCCCATTACGGAACCTCCGGTAAAGGATACATTCAGGGCTTTGCTGAGGCTGGTACGAGCGGCCTGGGCCGTACGCACATTACTCTTAGTAGCGATCCGCATACCGATATAGCCTGCCGTTGCGCTAAACACAGCACCAATAACAAAGGCAATGGAAATGGACCAGTGCGAGCTTGGGTTGGCCGAAGCCATGATACCCAATAATATCGCTACGATCACCACAAAATAACCGAGGATCTTCCATTCGGCACGAAGAAAGGCCATGGCACCATCGGCAATGTAGGTGCTGATCTCCTTCATACGGTCAGTGCCTGCATCCTGCTTAGCTACCCACTTGAATTTCACATAAGTGTAAAGAAGGCCGATCACGGCCATCAGAGGAACGACGTAGATCAATTTATCCATAAACAGGTGGTTCTTAAACTACTTTTTAAAGGACGGCAAAGATAGGGGTTGGAACCCGAAATTGAAAGCTGGCGCTCAGAATAATATAGATCGATTTTTTATTGGTTTAATAGCTCGATTTCCTCCTCATCCGGGCTGGAAAGCAGGCCATAAGCGGCACCGATATGGTCTACGACGTCGCTGGCGATCAATGAGGGCTCGGAACCCGTCTCCAGGGCCAGGTCTCCGGCCAATCCATGGAGCGTAACCCCCAGCAGGGTCGCTTCCCCAGGCGTATAGCCCTGTGCCAGCAGTCCGGTCAGTAGACCTGTCAGTACATCGCCGCTTCCGGCGGTGGCCATACCCGGGTTTCCGGTCGAATTGAACCAAGCCGTACCGTCAGCCAGGGCGATAAAGCTATAATGCCCTTTTAAAACAATATTTATTTGCCGCTGGGTCGCCGCCTCCCTGGTCTTTGTCATCCGCTCAAAATCGTTGGCGGTCTTTCCAAAAAGCCGCTCCCATTCACCCGGGTGAGGGGTGAGTATGGAATCGCGGGGGACAAATTCCCAGAGTTCCGGGTATTTTCCCAAAAGGGTCAATGCATCAGCATCAATGACCATGGGCCGAAGATGAGTATTACAAACCTGGCGAAAAAGATCCCTTTGTTTTTCTCCCAGCCCGATCGCCGGCCCGATCCCCAATCCCTGGTGGTCGGCCAGGGGAAAGTAACCTTCGATCTCGTTACCGGAACCACTAACCCTGACCATGGCTTCCGGAACCGTGGTTTGTAATACGCCAAGACCAGGAGCAGGCACATAGCAGGTCAGCTTCCCTGCACCCGACCGCATACAGGCCCTCGCGGCCAGCACGGCTGCACCCATATTACCGGTGCTTCCAGCTAACAAAGAAGCATGACCGAAATTTCCTTTGTGGGCATATTTATCGCGTTTCTTTAGCAGGCCAGCAGCGATCATCGGGGTAAGTAGCGTAAAAGTAGCCGTGGTGGTTTCCTCGAATTCAGGATGGAGTCCGATATCCAATACAGACACCTGACCGGTATAAGGCCCGTTTTCCGGTATGAGCAGGGCTGGTTTCAGGGTTTGAAAACTCAGGGTATGTGTTGCCAGTATGGCGGTGTTTCCTCTGGAGGACCGGTCTACTGATAGCCCGCTCGGTATGTCAATGGAAATGATCGTGCATTTGGATGCATTGAGATGATTGACGAGGGCAGCACTCAATCCCTCGAGGGGACGGTTCATGCCGGAGCCATACAAAGCGTCTATTATGACTGTACCATAGGGTATAGTGGGAAACTGGGATTCTTCTTGTATGAAATGAATATTCCCGTTTAGCGGATGCAGTCGTGCAAGGTTGGTTTGAAAATCGGGGGTACCCAGGTTGCCGAATTCAAGTATATAGGTAGAGGTGGGTATTTTTCTGGACAATAATAACCGGGCAAGGGCAAGCCCATCACCTCCATTATTTCCTTTGCCACAAATTATAAAAACGGGTGGTGTGGAAGCCAGTATACCTTCCTGTTCCATCCAGTCCAAACAAGCCTGGGCGGCCCTTTCCATCAGATCAATGGAGGCCACAGGTTCGTGAGTGATGGTATATTGATCCCATTGCCGGATTTGCTCCGCACTGTAGATCTTCATGGGAAATACGTTTCCTTAAAGTTGGGAAACTATTTCCAGAATCAATATGATTTTGTGTACTTCCTGGGTCTGTTTGACCTGGGTGAAGGGAACTTTAATCCTTTTTGGCGACCAGCGGTGCCGGAGAACCCATATTACCCGGTTTTTCTTCGGCTTGTACCATCAGGGATTCTTCGCCAGCATCCTCTTCATTGTCCTGGAGGTATTGGCCAAAAATGTCATAGGCTTTGCGTGCCGTCCGGTAAATATTGCTGTTGTATTTATTTCCTACAATGATGATCGTTACCTTTTCCTCTGGCAAATAGGCAAAGGCGCTATTATTCCCATGCCAGCGACCGTTGTGGTAATAGACGGTCTTCTTGTTGGGGAGTGTGATCATTCTCCATCCTAATCCATAATTATGCATCGAAGGTCTTTCCAGGCTATGGGGCGTAAGGGCCAATTGAAGCATCGAATCCTTTACTACTTCTTTGCCATGAACAGCAAGGCTCCATTTCAAAAGATCGGAGGGAGTGCTGTAAATATTTTTATCACCATAGGTATCGTCGGCAAAATCAAGTCTCCATAAGGCGCCATTATACTGGAAGCTCGGGGTAACCGTTGTTTCCATGTCAGGCGTATACACATAGGTATCGGTCATGCCCAGAGGAGTAAAGATCTTTTCCTTCATATAGACCGGAAAAGGTTGACCACTGACCTTTTCAATGATCAGCGCCAGCAAAACATAATTCGTGTTACAATAGCTGAACCGTGAATTGGGTCTTGATTCTTTACCCGGTTTCATGCTGTAAAGTGCATCCAGCACTCCCTGATTACTGATCCGTATTTGTTTGTTCCATTTTCCCTTTTCCAAAAAATAGAGGTAGTTGGGTATACCGCTGCGATGGGTCAATAACAAACGACCGGTAACACCGGGATACGGAAAACCGGGGAAGAATTCTTCCAGTGGTTGATCCAGCTTTACGAGGCCTTGTTCCACTAATTGGAGCATGGCCATACCGGTCATGGTCTTGGAGGTAGAGGCAATATGAAAAGCAGTATGCTCGTGAATGCTGTCTTTTTTACGAAGGTCGATCCGGCCATGATAGTTTTCATAAACCACTGTTGAATCCTTGGCAACGAGAATGGCTCCATTGAAGCCGCGTTGAAGAAGATTGGCTTTCATAAAATCCGCTACCAGGTCATGATATTTTGCGTAGTTGGCAGTGGAGGCGGGATCGGTATAGGCAAGGGTGGGGGAGAGTGTATCAGGATGCTTATCCCTTCCGGATACGGTACATCCTGCCCATATTATGCCCAGGAGGGCGGCTATAATCAGATTGTTTTTCAAAAGAAAATGATTTTACAGTTGGACTTCCAACAAATATAATGCTAAACCCCTGTAAAACGAATGTTAGTAATACGTTTTTTCAATCGTAATTTCCGCATCTTTGCAGGCATTATGAGTACTTTACAGGGTAAAACAAGTTATCCCAAAGACAAGATCCGCATTTTATTCCTGGAGAATATCAGCGATACAGCCGTAAAGAATTTTAAAGTTCATGGATATGAAGGGGTCGAAAAGATCAACAAGGCCCTGACCGAAGAGGAACTGATCAAAGAGATCAAGGATGTACATATTCTTGGTATTCGTTCCAAAACACAAATCACCGCCAAGGTATTGGAAGCAGCCAATAAATTACAAGCCATCGGTTGTTTTTGTATTGGTGTTAACCAGGTGGATTTGCGTAAAGCCACCGAGAAAGGTGTGGTTGTTTTTAATGCCCCTTATTCCAATACCCGGTCGGTAGCCGAATTGGTCATCGGGTTAGCGATCATGTTGATCCGACGGATCCCGGATAAGAATAAGGCCGCCCATGAAGGCATTTGGATGAAAGATGCCAAGGGGAGTTATGAACTCAGAGGAAAAACACTGGGAATCATTGGGTATGGAAATATTGGTAGCCAGGTCAGTGTATTGGCTGAATCCATTGGCATGAAGGTGTTGTTCTATGATGTAGAGACCAAGCTTCCGCTGGGAAATGCCTCAGATGCAAAATCATTAAAAGAACTTGTCAGCAAGTCAGATGTGGTAACGCTCCATGTTCCTGAAAACACTCAGACTCAAAATATCATCAATAAGAATTTATTAAAACATTTCAAAAAGGGGGCGATACTGATCAACTACGCCAGAGGCACGGTCGTTGATCTCGAAGCATTGCGTAAATGCATCCTTGACGGACATATTGGTGGTGCCGCCGTGGATGTGTTTCCCTGGGAACCAGAAAAAAATGGCGACCGTTTTCAAACACCATTACAAGATCTGCCCAATGTGATCCTGACCCCGCATATTGGTGGCTCCACCGAAGAGGCGCAACAGAATATCGGGGAAGATGTGAGCGCCAAATTGCATAATTACCTGGAAAAAGGCATCACGTTTGGATCCCATACCGTTCCTGCATTGGCCCTTCCTCCTCAGGAAGGCGCGCATCGAATCCTGCATATTCATCGCAATGTCCCAGGTGTACTTTCGGCCATCAACACCCAACTTTCAAAACATAATATCAATATCGTTGGTCAGTACCTCAAGACGAATGAAAGTATCGGGTATGTAGTGTTGGATGTGGACAAGAATATCTCCGGCCGGGCCCTTACTTTACTGAGAGAGGTGAAGGAAACGATCAAAGCGAGAATGCTCTATTAGGCTGTTAACTAATTACTAAAGGCCGATAGCTACTGGCTATTGGCCTTTTGCATTAAAAAATCTTTAATTTCAATAATTATTGAAAATTTCATAAATTTGTGTCATAAAACAAAATGACATGAAAGTAGTGATTGCGGGGGGTGGATTTGGGGGATTGCGATTGGCCCGGAAGTTGAACAACAAACCGGGAATGGATGTCTTGCTGGTGGATCGCTTCAATTATCACCAGTTTCAGCCTTTATTTTACCAGGTGGCCACTGCCGGTTTGGATGCGAGCAATATTTCCTTTCCCTTGCGTAAGGCATTTCACAACAGCAAGAATGTCAAATTCCGGTTAGCGGATATTCTGGAAATAAGGCCAACGGGTAAGGTATTGGTGACCGACAAGGAAGAGATCAGTTATGATGTGTTGGTATTGGCTACAGGGGCCGATACAAATTTCTTTGGGAATAGTGGATTAGGGGAAAAGGCCTTTCCGATGAAGTCAACGGTCGAGGCATTACAAATTCGCCACCGGCTCATACAGAATTTTGAGGATGCGCTTCGGGCTACAGATCCCGAAGATTTGCAGCGCCTGATGAATATTGTGGTTGTAGGTGGGGGGCCAACCGGGGTTGAACTATCGGGGGCGCTGGCGGAAATGAAACGGTATGTTTTACCAAAAGATTACCCCGAACTGGATTTCACCAAGATGAATATCTATCTGCTTGAGGGTTCAGGAAAGACCCTGGGAACCATGTCTGAAGCCTCCTCCCGGCAATCCAAAAAATATCTGGAAAGATTGGGTGTTACCTTGTTAACCGGCACTTTAGTGAAAGATTATGATGGGAAAAATGTTTTCTTACAGGATGGGGCAACGATTCCTTCCAGCCTGGTGATCTGGGCCGCGGGTATCAAAGGAAATGTACCGACTGGTATAGGAGAAAAGGCATTGGCCAGAGGAAACCGCATACAGGTAAACCGTCATTGTGAAGTGGTTGGACATGAAGGAATTTATGCGGTGGGTGACCTCGCTTTTATGGAAACACCACTTTATCCAAATGGACATCCCCAGGTAGCCCAGGGTGCGATACAGATGGCAGACCTCATTGCGGAAAACTTATTACGTGCACAAAAAGGGCGGAGCGACAAGAAGGAATTTGAGTATGTAGACAAAGGATCTATGGCAACGGTGGGTAGGAACCTCGCCGTTGTGGATCTTTCAAAACCCAAATGGCATTTTGGTGGGTTTCCAGCCTGGATGGTGTGGATGGGTTTGCACCTGATGCTTATTTTGGGTGTGAAGAACCGCTTGTTTGTTTTTCTCAACTGGCTGTATAATTATATAACCTACGACCAGAATTTACGGTTGTTGTTTCGGGAGTTTTATCGAGAAAAGAAGGTTAGCCATTAGGTGTTAGCTATTAGCTAATGGCTAATTCTCAGCAATATTTTTCTTCCCCTGGACCTGAACGCCGGCGTTTCTGCTTCCCACTGTGTTTCAATAATGGTGGCGAGTTCCTGTTTGATTTCGGGGTAGGTTTTGGAGAGGTTATCCAATACTGTCAGCGCAAAGGCTTTTACGGCGGCGGCTTCGTTGATACGCATGATGTAGTCAAAGCAGAGATTCATGATCTCCCCGTGGTACTTTACGGGGATATCAAGGTCTTGCATCAGCCGCAGGCTATTTCGTTTTACTGCAACATGCACCAGCGGGTCCTGCATGTATTTGACCAACTTTCCCCAGTGTTTACGAATCAAAGTGGGATGTGCTTCTACGGCATAGCTTATTGGCCAGGCAGCCCGTTGAACAACACGGTATTCCTTTCCTGTAAACAAGGTAAATAACTGGTCAAAACGCTTTTGGTCACTCCCGATCCATTTCACGATCCGGTTACATTGGGCTTTGGAGTGTTCAGCGAGAAGCGCTTCGCGGAGGTCCATATAATATTATATCAATCCCGTCTTCCACCAAAAAGACGGAGCAACATGAGGAACAGGTTGATGAAATCAAGGTAGAGTGTCAGCGCACCCATGATGGAGCGTTTGCGCACTTCCACTGCAGGTGTACCTTCCATTTCGATGCCTTCACCAATACGTTTCAGTTTTTGTACATCATAGGCGGTCAGTCCGGTAAAGACCATTACACCGATAAAACTGATAATATAGTCCATGGTGCTGCTGCCCAGGAAGATATTGATCAACGAGGCGATGATGATTCCGATCAGTCCCATGAACATGATCCGGCCAAAGGAGGTCAGGTCTTTTTTAGTGGTATATCCCATAAAGGCCATTACGCCAAACATAGCGGAGGCGGAAATAAAGCACCCAATTACTGATCCGATTTTGTATTGTAGAAGTATAAAGCTAAATGTAATACCATTAATGGCGGAGTACAGAATAAATAAGGTTACTAAGACCGGTGCGGAGAGTTTTCCATACCCAAATGACATTAATAATACAAATCCAAGTGGGGCAAAAATGACTGAATAAAACAGGATTTTGTTACCCGTCAGAACATTCATCCATTCCTGATTATTGGCAAATACATAGGCGATCAGAGCCGATATCCCAAGTGCGATAAACATGAACGTGAACACATTCGCCATGAAATTCTTAACCGTGGATTGTTCGCCCACCTGGGGGAGAACTATTTGTGTCTGCCGTGAATGATTAGGAGATTGATAATCCATCTGTAATGATTTATTTGAGTATAAAGATAGTTGATTTGGTGGTTGTCCGAAGGCTCCTGCCTGCTGTCAGCCCAAAGGTATATTTTTCTTATAATTTATATTATGTTAAGTCGAATATTTAAAGCATTTTCACTCTGTTCTATTCTCTAACGTTTTTCCGCCTCCTTCCCCTCGTCAAAAAACTGATACCAAGCGCTACAGTTACGGATGTGATTATAGTAGCCCCTGTTACAGGAAAACCATTAACCAAAAAATACACACCAACCAGCAGGGTGGCAATAACAAGAATAAAGGCACAGATTATTGCAAGTAAGTCCAAACGGATGGCCCATTTCAATGCAAATTGTTCAAGACTCCTTCTGTGGATACCTTCCTGTTCAATGATCTTTAAAATCCTGTTGGGGATTTCGGGATCTATTCTACCATATTTGGCGAGTGTTTCTGGGTTTGGTGGTTTTCCAAAATCTCTAATTTCTCTTCCATGTTCCATAAAACCATGTTTAGATCTGTCAAAACAATTTTCCAGTCTTTATTAATTCCAGCCTGTGTTTCCGTTTTGGAAGAATATTTTTTGAGCTGCTCATCTATTCTTGTAGGCCTGAAGTCCATTATATTCAAAATATAATTGAGGAAATATCGCACCCCTTTTTTCATGTTTAACTTTTTAAATTCCAACAAATTTATTTTGCCCAATTCAGTCTTGCAAAAATTGCAATAGCGGTTTATACGAAGAAAGCCGGGTATTAACCCGGCTTTCGAAAAAATATAACGCTCCTATTCGATTAAAGGATCTTCTTCATTTTGTCGCGGTACTCATCGGCCTTTTCAGGCATCTTTTTGGCGTCGTAGCAAGCTGAAACGATCTCGGCGATCAGTTTCCAACTTCCTTTCTCACTGGCTTTGATTTCTGATTTGTGTTCGTAATAATCATAGCTGGCCAGGGCATAAGGCAGCAACACATCAAACTTCTGGTTGATCTTATCACGCAGGTCATTGCGTTTCTTTTGATCAGCCGGGGTTTGGCCTTTGATCAGACGTTGTTCTTCCTGCATATCAAAGGTCAGGTTATACAGATGACGGGCCATCAATACATTGGCTTCATGTCCATCGGTTTCTTTTTTGGCGGCCAAGGCTGCATTCAGGGTCTCCTCGATCTTAGTCTGAATCTGTTTGTAATCGGTGGGCTTGGTATCCGACGTATACGCAAAGTTAAAGAGTTCTACCGCATAGTTGTAAAGCAGGAAATAGTTGCCGGGATATTTTTTGGCCACCTCTTCGTATTTGGCAAAGCGTTTTGGCAGGTCGGTCTCCCCTGCTTCGTCAACTTGTACCTGGATCCAATAATAATTCTCGGGATATAATTGCTGACCCAGGGAAAGATATTTCTCTGTATTGGGTTTATCACCCTTTTCCATATAGTGCTCTACCAGGAATTGGTAGATATTCATATAGTCTGGTCCACCGATCTTAGCATCTGCGATCTGGCTGTAATATCCAACAGCTTCTTCCACTTTCTTGGCATTGTAGGCTGCGGAAGCGATGTTTTGTACCATGGAGGTATCAAAGGCCGGGAAGGAAAAATCGGATTGACCGTTATTATAAACAAATCCTTTTGACTGGATATATTTTTCAACCTCCCAGGCTTTTTTAAAGTTCCCTAAAGCGCCTTCAAAGGTTTTGTTATTGAAGTCATTTACAGCGAGACTGAAATAACCGTTATAGATGTCAAATAAGCGAACATTCTGTTCCAGGGTTCCCAGGATGTTCTTGGGATCAATTTCCAGGTGCTTCTTGTATGCTTCAAATGCCTCCCATTTTCCGTCTGCACCATTTAGAAGAGCGGCGAGGGCGGCATCTTTGGACACTTCATTGTACACGACGGATTTGTAATACCAGATCCCTTCGTTCTTTTTCATGTTTTTCTCATTGGCCATGTATTTATCTACCATATCCTTGGCCTTGGTCCAGTCCTGTTTTCCGATCGCTTCCTTGATATCATCGATCTTTTGACCGAATACCAATACGGCAAAGAAAGCAAGCAGGGCCGTTAACGTGAATTTTTGCATTGTCGAATGTTTATAATAAAAGATTGGTTAAGCCTTTTTGATCTTACTTGATCATTCTGCAGATGGATTTTCGTTTCCAGGGGTTGCGTCAGGGGTCAGATTCTCGGTTCCGGCTGTCCCATTTTCCTCTCCAGGTTGCTCATCAATCCGGGTGATGGCAGCGATCTCATCGCCATTATCCAGACGGATCAATTTTACACCCTGTGTGGCTCTTCCCTGCTCACTGATGTCGGCCACTTTCATCCGGATGGTCACCCCGCTTCGGCAGGTGATCATCAGGTCATCCGAATCATTGACGCCCAGTATCCCGACCAATTTACCAGTTTTTTCGGTTACGTTGATCGTTTTTACCCCTTTTCCTCCCCTATTTGTGATCCGATATTCATCCACGGCTGTCCTTTTTCCATATCCCTGCTCACTCACTACCAATACTGTCTTGGATGCTTCTGTGACGGGATTTACACAAAGCATTCCGATAACGGCATCATCGGCCTCGTCCACGTCAATACCAGCAACCCCGATGGCGCCACGGCCAGTGGGTCGAACCTTATCTTCAGGGAACCGGATGGCCCTACCGCTCTTTACCGCCATCATGATTTCGCACTGGCCATCGGTCAGTTTCGCATCCAGCAATTCATCACCTTCAATAATCGTAATGGCGTTGACACCGGTCTGGCGAGGACGGCTAAAGTCTTCCAGTTCAGTCTTCTTAATGATCCCTTTCCGGGTGCAAAGCACTATATCATGGCCTTTCACAAATTCCTCGTCTTTCAGGTCTTTTACATCAATAACCGCCCGGACCTTATCATCTTGTGGGATCTGTACCAGGTTTTGAATGGCGCGACCTTTACTTGTCTTCTCCCCTTCCGGAATCTCATACACATTTAACCAATAACAACGCCCTTTTTCCGTAAAGATGAGCAGGGTATGGTGGGTAGAGCAGACAAAGAGGTGTTCGATAAAATCCTCTTCCCGCGTTTTACCTCCAATGGAACCCCTGCCTCCGCGACGCTGGGCCCGGTATTCTTCAGCCGGGGTGCGCTTGATATAACCCAGGTGGGAAATGGTGATCACAACATCTTCTTCTTTGATCAGGTCCTTTATTTTTACCTCATCATCGAGGTAGGTGATCTCCGTTTTGCGTTCATCTCCGAATTTATCTTTGATCTCGATGAGTTCGGCTTTGATGATATCAAACCTTTTCGCCTCGTCGGACAACAGGTCCTTCAGGAAAGCGATCAGTTTCATCAATTCATCATATTCTTCCCGGATCTTATCGCGCTCCATGCCGGTGAGGCGTTGGAGACGAAGTTCGAGAATTGCCTTGGCCTGTATCTCATCCAGACCCCAGCCTGCATTGACCAGGTTTTCTTTGGCAATATCCGGTGTGGAAGAGGCACGTATCATGGCGATCACTTCATCCAGGTGATCCAGTGCGATAAGGTAACCCTGGAGAAGGTGGGCTTTTTTCTCCGCTTCTGCCAATTCGTATTTGGTTCGGCGAACCACTACTTCATGACGGAACTCAATGAATTCGGAGATGAGATCCCGGACATTCAGTGTCCTGGGTCGGCCTTTTACCAGAGCGACATTATTGATCCCGTAGCTTGTTTGGAGCTCGGTATGTTTATAGAGTTGATTGATGATGACGTTGGCGATCGCGTCCCTTTTCAGGTCGATCACGATCCGGGTGCCTTCTTTTTCGTTCGATTCGTTGTTTACGTGGGCGATGCCATCGATCACTTTTTCATTTACCAGGGCGCCGATTCTTTCAGTCAGCGTGTCACGGCTAACCTGGTAAGGTACCTCGGTGATAACTACCTGTTCGCGGCCTGAAGGTTTGGTATCGACATGGAGTTTTCCGCGGAGAACGACCCGGCCACGGCCAAAATGCATGGCTGCCTTCACCCCTTCCATTCCATAGATGATCCCCCCCGTGGGGAAATCAGGGCCTTTGACATGTTGCATCAATCCTTCCACGGTGATCTCCCGGTCATCAATATAGGCGATACAACCGTCGATCACTTCGGTCAGGTTATGGGGCATCATATTGGTCGCCATACCTACCGCGATACCACTGGAGCCATTGATCAATAATTGGGGGATCCGTGAAGGAAGGACTGTGGGTTCCTTTTCGGTATCATCAAAGTTGAACTGGAAGTCAACTGTATCCTTTTCAATGTCATCCAACAGGCTTTCGGAAAGCCTTTTCAACCTGGCCTCTGTGTAACGCATAGCGGCCGGTCCATCTCCATCCTGCGTACCAAAGTTTCCCTGTTTGTCGATCAGGGGGTACCGCATATTCCAATCCTGGGCCATACGCACCATGGCGTCATAAACCGCCGTATCCCCGTGGGGATGGTATTTACCCAACACTTCACCGACGATACGGGCAGATTTCTTAAAAGGGCGGTTAAAATTGATCCCCAATTCATTCATGGCAAAGAGGATCCTGCGATGTACAGGTTTGAACCCGTCCCTGACATCCGGCAGGGCTCGTCCGACTATGACCGACATCGAATAATCGATATAGGCCGTCTTCATCTGTTCCTCAATATTGACCGGGATAATCCGGTCCTGATCATTGGTTTCCTGTGGCACTAAGCTTTCGTCCATACGTTCTTATTAAGGGCTTTTTTTTCGGCTTTTTTGCGGTCTGCAAATGTACCGGAATTGCCCCTAATACCGACCCGGAATCAGGTGTTTTTTAGGCCTTATTTATCCACCTGTGTTGACCTGGCAAATCCCGTCAAATACCCGTTATAACAAGGCTTTTGCATTATTGGGTATGTTTTTTTCGTAGTTTTATCGCAGTACCAAACTCTGGACGGGTTATGTCAACTTACCGCATGCTTCGCAGCAATAGGGAGATAGGGCCTTATTCGCTGGATGAGATCATTTCCCTTGGACTAAAGCCCTACGATCTGATATGGGTCGATGGGAAGAGTGCTGCCTGGCGATATCCCAGTGAGATCGCTGAGCTAAAGCCCTACGCCCCCGTTGTAGAAGAACAACCCTATGACCGGTTTTTTAAACGCCCAACCGCTTCGCAATCCCAGCAGGAAAAAAAGGAGCCTGTAGTGGAGAAACAGGAAGCCATTAACGAAAAGACAGAAGAACCCCAACCCGAAAAGAAACCCGCCTATTCCACCATTGTGGTGGTTATGCCCAAGAAGGAGAATACCCGCGTTACATTGATCAAACCGGTGGAAAAAACGACTGAAGTTGTAATGCGCAAAGAGGAAGAATTACCTGAAGCAAAAATAGAGAACACTCCATCTTTATCCCTGAAAAAGACTGAAGAACCCGAAGTTGAAGTGGTTCATATGGAGACCAAAATGGAGCGGTCGCTGGACGAGATCAAAGAAATGTATGTAAAGACCTTGCATGACCGGAAGGAGCGATTCAGCCGCCGCAAGCGGTTCAACAATGCCGGCCGGTATGCCGTGGCCGCATTTTTTGTCGGGGTACTTGGAACGCTGGTTTTCCTGACCCTTACCAATAAGCCCCCTCAACCAGAGCCCTTCGGGGCAAACACCCAGGTGAGCCCGGTACAGACCGAAACGGAAACAGAACAACCCGGACTATTTCCGGCTGTTACGCTGGAAACAGGCAATTTGGAGGAAAACGTAAAAGAAGGTTTTCAGGAGTCATCTTTGAACCCAACAGGCAAGAAACCGATTGGAAAAAACAGTCAGGCTTCTACCCCACCCGGCGAACCTGATCAAGACAAGGAAAATCAAACAATCTCCGAACAGATACCCACATCTCCATCAGAGGAAGGAACCCGCGAAAAAAAGACTAGAGATGAAAAGGATGGTGTTCCCCGCTCTTCCGAAGAGTTATCGCGGTTGGTTTCGGTCAACGCCAATGAATATAAAAGGGCTGCATTTGGAGGGATCAAGGATCTTCAGTTAACAGTTTCCAACCGCTCTTCTTTTGTATTGGATCAGGTTCTGGTCGAATTATCGTATCTCAAACCGAGTGAACTACCCTTGACCACCGAGACCATCACTTTCCGGTCAGTTGCCCCAAATGGGACAATGACCATCAAGATTCCCGATAACAACCGTGGGATCAAAGTCAGTTATAAGATCAAACAGGTTGTCTCAGGCGAATGGAGTGAGGAATGGGCAAGGAATGAATGATAGAGGATACTACTTTCCGCCACCAAGCCCGATCATCAACGAGATCTGTAATACCCCGTTTTTAAAATCCGGATCGATAGAACTACTGGTAAAGTCACCCACTTTTGACAATCCGGCCATATAGCGTGCACCCAGTCCAAATCCGGATTTTCCCTGAATACCTAATCCTGCACCAATAGAGAGGTCAAGATCCTTGGCAAATTCATTGAAGGTTTGATTGCCTATATCTTCACTGATTTTAAAAGAGACCTGCGGGCCAGCCTCCAGGTAAAAATTTCCTGATGGTTTAAATTTCAACATTACCGGAACGGCAATATAGGTGGCCTTCCAGGTTTCCGTGTTACCAGCGTCCTCTAATTTAGAACCCTGGGAAGAGATCAACACTTCGGGTTGTACCGACAGACCGGCAAATTGAATATTAAGATAACCACCGCCATGAAAGGCTACAATGGCTTTGTTCTTGATTGTTCCGAAATCACCTCCGGTGAAATTGGTGATGTTGGCGCCGCCCTTTAATCCAAAATGCAGGGATTGGGAGGAAGCACTTATTCCGGCGAATAAAAGTCCGAGGATCAGAATTCTTTTCATATACCAAGATTTTTATAAAATTAGTACAATCTTTGGACCAGAATAAATTTATTACATGCATCAGATATTGTTGTTGGGTGCCGGAAAGTCAGCTACGGTCTTGATTGATTATCTTTTAGAAAATGCACCTCAGGAAAATTGGTTCCTTACCCTTGGGGATATGAACCTGGAGGCCGCCAAAAGCAAATTAGGGGGTTCTCCTCATGGTAAGGCGATTGCAATCGACATTCAGCAGACGGAAGAAAGAAACAAGTTTATTGCGGCATCAGATATTGTTATTTCCCTGCTCCCTCCCACTTTGCATCAATTGGCGGCAATGAGTTGTTTGGAATTGGGGAAACATTTACTTACGGCTTCCTATGTGGATGAATCGATCCATCATTTAGCCGATGTCATTGAACAAAAAGGGTTGCTGTTTTTATGTGAAATGGGTTTGGATCCCGGTATAGACCACATGAGTGCGATGAAGATCATTGATGAAATTCATGCCAGAGAAGGTAAGGTCAACCGTTTCCTTTCCCATTGTGGGGGACTCGTGGCGCCGGAAAGCGATAATAACCCCTGGCATTATAAGATCAGTTGGAACCCACGCAACATCATCATGGCGGGATCAGCAGGGGCCGTTTATAAAGAGAATAACCAGGAAACCCGAAAGCCTTATACTCAGATTTTTGAATCCTGTCCGGCTATCTCCGTACCAGGGCTTCCTGCCCTAGCCTGGTATGCCAATCGCGATTCCCTTGCCTATATCCCACTCTACCACCTGGAAGAGGCACATACCTTTATTCGTACAACGCTTCGCTATAAATCTTTTTGTGAAGCATGGCAGGGAATTGTGGCAGCCGGGTTGACAAGTGTTTTGGATAAGGTAGAGCCTGGGACATCCTATAAAAATTGGTCATCTGGTTTAAGCAAGGCACAAAAAGAAAGGCATTTTGATGCCTACTCCTTCCTGGGATTGTTTGATGACCGGAAGATCGAACCTCCTGCACGTGATTCAGCCACGATCCTTCAGGAGTTGGCTGAGCAAAAACTTATTCTCTCTCCTGCAGATAAGGATATGATCGTCATGGTTCATGAACTGGACTATGAAATTAATAACAAGCCCTATCAGTTGACCAGCCACCTGGTCGTGAAAGGCAAGGACAATCTGCGTACCGCCATGGCAAAAACAGTAGGACTACCATTAGGAATCGCGGCCAAGTTCATTCTTAATGGAACCATCCGGTCAAGAGGACTAAAGATCCCCACTGAACCGAATATTTATTTGCCTGTCCTCAATGAATTGGAGAGGGAGGGAATTTGTTTTGAGGAAAGACAAGAAGCTATTAGCCATTAGCGGTTAACTTTTGTCCTTTAAAACTTTTATCAAATCTGAGACCCCTTCCGTTGCCGGCTTTTCAATGGTCGTCAGGTTTTGTTGGCGGGAAGTGTAGGGAATTCTTTTATCAATAATGAATTTAGGGATGGCAGGTTGCGCAAAATCTACCAGTCCTGCTGCAGGATAAACCACAAGTGAAGTGCCAACCACCACAAAGATATCCGCTGCCCGAACCAGGGGAACGGCGGCATCCATCATAGGGACCGATTCGCCAAACCAAACGATATGTGGCCTGAGTTGTGCTCCATCTTCTGCTGTATCTCCAAGCTGTATATCTCCTGTAATGGGGTAGATCAGTTTTGCATCGGATTCACTGCGCATTTTCAGAATCTCCCCGTGAAGGTGTAATACTCGTGTGGACCCGGCCCTTTCATGAAGGTCATCAATGTTTTGTGTAATGATGGTTACGTCAAAATCTTTTTCCAGTTCGGCCAGTCCTATATGCGCGGCATTTGGTTTCGCTTCAAGTACTCCTTTTCTCCGTACGTTATAGAATTCAAGTACCAGTTCCGGATCTTTTCGCCAGGCTTGAAAAGTGGCCACGTCTTCTACCCGGAATCCTTCCCACAAGCCATCGCTGTCGCGAAAGGTTTTCAAGCCACTTTCCGCACTGACTCCTGCACCTGTTAGCACTACTAATTTTTTCATGCCCAAAAATTAGGAGGAAAACTTAACCGCTGCGAAGAGAAAAAATAGCAATAAGCAATGTTTTATGCCAATGTGTATTCATTCAAAGCGTTCCATAGCGCCCTTGTGACTTTGCGGTAGATTTTACCGCAGAGACGCGAGGGCGCCAAGGAACGCAAAGAAAAAATGTTGTTACATTCCTGCAAGTTCGAGAATGATCTTGTATTCTTCTTCGGTGACGGGTTGAACGGATAGACGGCCTAATCGGATCAGCGCCATGTTGGCCAATCTTTTATCTTTTTTAATGGTATCCAGCGTTACCGGCTTTTTTAATTTTTTATAGGCTTTGAGGTCTACGGCGACCCAGGCCTCTTCGTCTGTAGTAGGGTCCTGAAAAGATTCTTTAGCCACTTTTGCAATGCCCACGATTTCGAGACCTTCATTGCTGTGATAAAAAAACACCTCCTCCCCTTCTTTCATCGATCTCAGATTATTACGGGCCGCATAATTGCGTACACCATCCCATAAGGTTTGTTTATCCTTTTCAAACTGATCCCAGGAATACTTAAACGGTTCTGATTTAACAAGCCAGTACATGGTTGATGCTTTGGTTACGAATTGTTACAAATTCAGCACGAAAATAAAATTTCTTTTTATCTGCCAATCCAATCTTTCTCCACTTGCGTATCTATTTCAAATTGTTTCACCAAACCTCAAAAAAACTATGAAACGGATCAAACAGTCAGCTTTATTGTTCATGGCGTCTTTGTTCTTTATTCAATCACAGGCCCAGAAAGAGAACACGGTTGAAGTAGGTGGCGCCCCCATGTATCCTTCGAAAAACATTGTGGAGAATGCGGTCAATTCAAAAGACCATACCACGCTGGTGGCTGCTGTAAAAGCGGCAGGCTTGGTGGAGACCCTCCAATCCGATGGACCATTTACCGTATTTGCTCCTACCAATGCCGCCTTCGACCTGTTGCCGAAGGGTACGGTGGAGACCCTGTTGAAACCAAAGAATAAAGCAACATTGACCAAGGTACTTACCTATCATGTTGTTTCCGGAAAGATCGATGCAAAAGAACTCGTGCGTCGCATCAAAGAAGGCAATGGAAAAACAGAATTGACCACAGTAGCTGGTGGAAAACTCTGGGCCATGATGGAAGGAAAGAACGTGGTATTAAAAGATGAGAAAGGCGGGATGGCTACCGTGACCATTAAGGATGTTTATCAAAAGAACGGAGTGATCCATGTGATCGATCATGTGGTCCTTCCCCAATAATTGATCTACCATCCACTGGCCAGTACATCTGCCAGGTGCATTGTCTGCAGGGCATGTCCGTTTTTTCGGATATAGCCCTGCAGGTGCATCAGGCAGGACAGATCCGTTGAGATCAGATATTCAGCTCCCGTAGCCAGGGCATTTTCCACCTTTTGTTCACCCATGGCAACCGAGATGGATTCATATTTTACTGCAAAGGTTCCGCCAAAACCACAACAGGTTTCCACATCGTTCATTTCAACTAACTCCAATCCCTTTACTTTCTCCAGCAATTTCCGGGGTTCTTTTTTTATGCCACATTCGCGTAACCCGGCGCAACTGTCATGGTAAGTGGCTTTGCCTTTCAGGGAGGCGCCGAGATCGGTAACCTGTAAGACATTTACCAAAAATTCGGAGAATTCATAGATGCGGCCAGTGAGTTCCTTTACTTCATTGTGTCGGGAGGAGTTATCAAATAGTTTGGTGTAATAGTTCCTGACAAAACCAACACAGCTCGCACTGGGGCCAACAATGTATTCAGCCTCTTTGAAATCATCCACAAATTTGGCTCCTACAGTACGAGCCTCATCCCAAAAACCGGCATTGAAAGCAGGTTGCCCACAGCAGGTTTGATTTGTATTGTAACTGACCACACAGCCTGTTTTTTCCAGCACCTTGACCATATTAAAGCCGGTTTCAGGATAAAGCTGGTCAACAAAACAAGGTATGAAAAGATGTACGTTCATGGTGTTCCGGGGAACGGGTTCATTTGTTCAAGTTACGCGAAAAGGCGATCATTTTCAGGGCGGTGATCGCTGCTTCCTCGCCTTTATGGCCATGTTTTCCACCCAGTCTTTCCCGCGCCTGTTCCTCATTGTCTACCGTTAAAACCCCAAATATGGTGGGAACAGGAAGGAGGAGGTTAAGTTGTGTTATGCCATCGGTGACCGATCGGCAAACATATTCGAAATGGGGTGTACCACCCCGGATCACACAACCCAGGGCGATATAAGCATCTGGTTTGTGCTTTACACCGGCATTCTCCCAATGCTTTTTAATGGCAAAGGGGAGCTCAATGGCCCCAGGAACGATCAGTGTTTCCAGGCTTTTTACTTTTTCCGTTTTAAAATAGCGCAAACAGCCATTCTCGAGTTCGTCGGTAATCGCGGCATTCCACTCGGTCTTGACCAAAACAATACAGGCATTCTTTTTCAGAATGCCTGTAGCTGTATTCAATAAGTTACTGTTGCTTATATCCGCCATAGATGAAGCTTTTACAGGCCTCCGAGTTTACCCAGGTACTTATCTGCTTCACTACCTGCAGCGGTCCTGGGAAATTTTTCTTTCAATTCTTTGAAAAGCTCAATGGCTTCTTTGGTCTTGCCTGTTTTTTCACAGAGCATCGCTGCCATGGAAAGATATACGGCAGAATTCTCTTTGTCTTCGGTGAAATGACCAGCCGCCTTTTTATACAGATCGATGGCTTTCTCATTCTTTCCTTGTTCAGACAGAACATCTGCATGAAGTTTGTAAGCCGTCGCCTGTAACATTTTCTGATCCGTTTTGAAATCGGATATGTATTGCTCGGCTTTAGCGAAATCGCCTGTGCGCGCATAACAATCGGCGGCATACAAACGAGCCAGATTACCAGCCGGGGTATTGCCATATTTGCTGATCACTTTTACAAATCCAGGATTGATCAGGTCACCATTCAGGGCTTTCTGAAGTGAATCCTTGCGGTAATACTCTTCAGCTTTAAAGAGGGCATCTTCTGCTTTGGCAAGCAGAGGTTCTTTGTAGAATTTTTTATATCCGATGAAACCACCGGCAACTAAAATGATCAGGGCACTGGCGATCAGGATGGGGCGTTGGTATTTGGACCAAAAATCTTTGTCCTTTTCTACCACTACCTCATTGTGGTCTTTTTCGATCACCTGGTTCTCTTTCGACATATCTGTTGGGTTTTTTAATAAAACGGTTGATTGTTTTTAGTCTACGATAAACGGATAGTTCTTATCCACATAAACATCTTTTAATACCTCATCATCATCTGGCCAGGGGCTTTCTTCAGCAAAGCGAACGGATTCATTCACGATATCATCCACCCGGGTATTGATGCCATTGATATCTTCCTGTGAAGCATGCTTTTGTTGCAGGATGGTTTGAAGTACCTGTTGAAGCGGGTCTTTGTCTTTGTATTCGTCCACTTCTTCTTTTGTGCGGTATTTTTGCGGATCAGAGATTGAGTGTCCTTTGTACCGGTACGTTTTCATTTCCAGCAAAGTGGGGCCATCACCCTGACGTGCTCTTTTTACTGCGCGGGCTACTGCTTCATGAACGGCTTCGGGGTGCATGCCGTCTACCGCATCACCAGGCATTTCATAGGCATCGGCCAGTTTGTAAATATCGATCACATTGGAGGTACGCTCTACCGAGGTACCCATGGCATAGTTATTATTTTCGCAGATATAGATCACCGGAAGCTTCCACAGCATGGCCAGGTTGAATGACTCATGCAGGATACCCTGGCGGGCTGCCCCATCTCCAAAGAAACAAAGCACCACATTGTCCGTGCCTTTGTATTTTTCGGCAAAGGCCAAGCCGGTGCCCGTCCCTATCTGTGCGCCCACAATCCCATGGCCTCCATAAAAGTTTACATCTTTACCAAAGAAGTGCATCGAACCACCTTTACCTTTGGCGTTACCTGTTGCCTTACCATAGAGTTCCGCCATACAACTGTTGACAGAAACCCCTTTGGCGATCGCCAGGCCATGGTCGCGATAGGCGGTGATATAAAGATCTTCCGGACGTGTAGCGGTCATACAACCCGCGGCAATGGCTTCCTGCCCAATATAGGCATGAAAAAACCCACGGATCTTTCCTTCCATTTTGTACTTTTCTTCCGCCATCAGCTCAAACTGGCGGATCAGTTGCATCAGTTCGTACCAGTACAGGTAAGTCTCTTTGGAAAATTTTGTCGCCACCGGCTAAAATTTTGAGGTGCAAAAATAGGGAATCAGGCGTGGAAATTAGGATTTTTACAGCATAAATTTACACCCCCATCGTGTTGAAAATTAATTCCATATCGTTGGTCCAGTTTAAGAACTACGCAAACCGGACTTTCTCCTTCCCGGAGAGGGTCACAGGTATTTGTGGTAGGAACGGGGTGGGCAAGACCAATCTGCTGGATGCCTTGCATTATCTGTGCTTCACCAATAGCTATTTTACGCGGCTGGATGGGGCCTGTGTCAGGCAAGGGACCTCGGGCTTTCGGCTTGAAGGACAGGTAGATTACAAGGGTATGACTGAGAAAACCGTTTGTCTTTTGCGGGAAAACGGGAAAAAGGAGTTTTCCATTGATGGATTGGCTTATGACCGCTTTTCTGCCCATATTGGGCGTTATCCTTGTGTGATCATCGCTCCGGATGACATGGAGATCATCACAGGAGGAAGCGAGGAAAGAAGACGGTTTCTGGATGCACTCCTCAGCCAGGTTGATCCGGAATACCTTCAACACCTGATCCTTTACAACAAAGTGCTGGCACAGCGTAATTCACTCCTTAAACGCATGGCTGAATCGGGTCAACATGACCTGGCCCTGCTGGAAGTACTGGACAACCAGCTTGTTCAGGAAGCGGTACCGATTTTTGAGAAAAGACGGGATTTCCTGGTTTTATTCCTTCCCATGGTGAAACAGGTGTACAATGAAATTTCCGGACATTTTGAGGATGTGAGCCTGGTATATGACAGTGAAATGTTGGAGGCCGGTTTGGATGAATTGTTGAAACTGACCCGTAAAAAGGACATGGCCCTGCAACGCACCACCTCCGGCATCCACCGGGACGATATCGAGATCCAGTTTGGTGGGATGGCCTTTCGCCAAATTGCTTCCCAGGGACAACGAAAAAGCTTACTATTTGCCTTGAAACTGGCCGAGTTGGAAGTACTTCTTCAGCGAAAAGGCTTCCCTCCCCTGCTTTTACTGGATGATGTATTTGAAAAACTCGATGAAGACCGGATCGCCAACCTGCTGGAACGGGTTTGCCTCCATCACGAAGGCCAGGTGCTCATCACTGACACCAACCCCGAACGCCTGGCTGCCCATCTTGACCAAACGGGTATACCCTATACCCTCCTTGACCTATGATTCAGTACCTTTGACCCATGGGTGAATTTTCATTGGGCGAAGCCATTCAGTCCTTTCTGGCCAAAAGCCGGATCAAAGGATCCATCCAGTCCCTTCAGATCGAAGAGATGTGGGAAGAGATCATGGGCAAAACCATTGCACGCTATACAGAGAGCATTCGCATTTTTGGGGATAAACTCGTTATCCGCACCGATGTGGCTCCTTTGCGTACCGAACTTAATTTTCAAAAGGAAAATATCAAGACCCGGGTAAACGAAGCCCTTGGAGAAAATAAAATTCAGGAAGTCATCATACAGTAAGCCTTCCCATTCTCAACTCAATTCCACTTTACGGCTTAACATGGCATCGAGGAGATCATCTACAGAAAGTATTCCCCTGAAATCAAAATTATCAAACACCGCCAGGAAGCGGGACTTATGCTGGTGAAGTAATCGGATACATTTCTCTACTGTATCTCCGATCATCGCTGTTGGGAACCGGGTTTCCAAAACATCCCGCACTTTCAGGTTATGAACCGGGATCTTTTTCATGAGGCTTTTGGCCAGTATCTCATGGTCAGATAGGATTCCCATAAAACAATTGTTTTCTCCCAGTACGATCAGATGATCGGTGTTTTCATTGGCCATTCGGTGAAGTGCATCATCGAGTGGTTCGGTTGGACCGATCGTATGAAAATTGGGCGATTTTTGGCTGAGCAGGACACTGATCTTTTCCATAGTTGAATGGGAAGTTTTTGCCCCTATTCAAGTTAGGACAATATTCCTGCCAGAAAGCATGATACTGGTCAGTTCTTTGTCTGAATACGGCCATATTATTATTTTTTCCGGATGCGTGGGTCTACCCAGCCGTAAAGGATGTCAGCCATTACATTGACAAGGATGAAAAAAGTGGCAGACAGGAGTACGGAGCCCATGACCACCGGGAAATCCAGTTTTTCAAATGCGTCAACGGTAACCTTTCCAATCCCCTGCCAGCCAAATATGTATTCAATGAAAAAAGCACCGGCGAGCAGTTCGGCAAACCATCCGGTTACTGCGGTGATCACCGGGTTGAGGGCATTGCGCAGGGCATGTTTGCCAATGACGCGGATTTCCGAAAGACCCTTGGCCCGGGCGGTTCTTATATAATCCTGTTGCAGTGTATCCAGCATCGAACTACGGGTCAACTGAGTAATGATCGCGAGCGGGCGGATGCCGAGGGTAAAGGCGGGCAGAATAATATTTTTTAGGGTAAGCCTTCGTTCACCCGTAAGTTCATCCATTTCAAACCAATTGCCGGTTAGGTGAAGTCCGGTAAAATCGCTCCATACAAATCCAAACAAATAAGCGACCAGGATCCCCATGAAAAAAGATGGAGCCGAAATACCCAGTATGCTGGTGAAAACGGCCGAACTGTCCAACCAGGTATCCTTTTTAACCGCTGAAAGTACGCCAAGCGGGATGCCGAATAAAACAGCGATCAACAAGGCTGCTGTTGCCAGCATCAAGGTGCCTGGTAAAGCCTGGAGAAGGATAGTTCCGACTTCTTTTTTTGACTGATAAGAACGGCGCAGATAAGGCCATTTGATCGCCAGGGTGGTTTTATTTCCAATGAAAAGGCCTCTCAGCCCTTTTTTAGCTATTTCATCCCGGTCGTGAATGGCCAGGGGAGAAATATCATTCATGTATAGGAGGAATTGCTTCCACTTTGGTTGGTCCAGGTTCAATTCTTTTCGAATGTTTTCGCGTGTCAGGGAATCACCGCTTTGTCCTAACACTAACCGTGAAGGGTCGCCAATTCCCTGAAAGAGAAAAAACACAAGCATGACCACCCCGGCCAGGACCAGGCCACCGTATAATAGACGTCTAATGGCCAAACGGATCATGGGGTCTGTAAGGTGTCGGTTGAGGTGGACAAGGAATCAGGCAGGATCGGTTCTTCGGGATATGGTGGTGTTAGGGGCCGCCTGTTGCCCAGGGTAAACAATAAGCCAAATACGGTACGCTGGCTCCATTTATTCTCTACCCTTCCGCGGTCAAGTAGGTAATAGGTAGGCCAGGAACGGGCAGCGGTGCGAATGGCGGTGAAATCACAGGAAAAGATAGGAAGGTCATCCATTCCCACCTCTTTCAGTTCTGTCTTAACCGCTTCAATGGAGGTGGTGACCAAACAGACCGGAATGAATTTAGTATTCGCTAATTCAACAACCGGACGTAGCTTCTCTTTCCAGTTCCCGGGCATTTTTCCGAGTTCTTCGACAAAGACCAAAATAGCCTGTTCATAATTCAGGATGATATCCGTGGAATCGGCACCGCTTATACCCCGAAGCGCGAAGCCTTTGATCGGGGGTTCGGCATTTCCTTTTCGAACCAATTTGTCAATACGGTCAATATACTTGTAGGTTTTGAAATCGGCCGGTAATTCCGTTGGCGAAAACTCATACTTCGTGCCATTTTTCTCATAGATATACCGGATGGCAAAACTATCGGTCAGTGCCCCGGCGGGTGGTTTCATTTTTTCCGGGATGCTGTTTCCTTTTTTAAATGGCAGGCAATCTACTGGAGGAAGAAAGGCCCAGGCATACCATTGTAACCCTACACTCAGGATCACCGACATGAACAAAAGGACATGGGTGGCACGGTTACTGAAGAGCGGCTGAATAAACCGTCTTCCCATCAATAATATCAGGATCATTACCAGCAAGACCAGGTCCTTGATAAAAGAGGTCTTTGAAGTAATGGGAATACAATCACCAAAGCAACCACAGTTCTTGAATTTTCCCGAGAAGTAGGCGTAGCCTGTCAGGAAGGTAAAAAAGACGATCAAAAGCAGGAGCAGCCATACTACCCATTTGGCTTTCCAACCCAATAGCAAGGCAACCCCAGCGACGATCTCAAAGGCGATCATGGTGATGGAAAGTGCCAGCGTATAGGAATTGAGACTCCCCCATCCCCACAGGTCAAAAAACTCCTTCATCTTATAGCTCAGTCCCAGGGGATCAATAGCCTTTACCAGGCCTGAAAAGATAAAGAGGACCCCGACGATGACCCGTAAAAGTTGAATGATGTATTTCACGCCTTTGGATTTATGCGGTGTGAAAATAGCCAATAATTTCTATGCCTTATCCGGATAAAGGATCAAAGCGAATACCGCATAGTTGATGATATCAAAATAATTGGCATCGATCCCCTCACTGATCAGTGTTTTTCCTTCATTCGTCAAAATTTGCCGGATGCGTTGGAGTTTCATGAGAATCAGATCGACAAAACTTTCCTGGCTCATGCTTCTCCATGCCTCGCCATAATCATGATTTTTATCGGCCATCAGGTTTTCGGCTTGCTGAACATATTTTGTATACAAGTCTTCGACCAGTTCGGGGGCAAGTTCTTCCGGGTCTTTTTCAGTCAATTGAAGTTGCATCAGACCGATCACCGCATAGTTGATGATCCCCCTGAATTCACCTGGAATATCATCGGCTACTTTTTGCTGTTTTTTTTCCTGAATGGTCCGTATCCGTTGGGCTTTGATGAAAATCTGGTCAACAATTGAAATGGTTCGCAGGACCCGCCAGGCCGTTCCATAGTCACGTGTTTTCTTTAAAAAAATATCCTTGCTTTGCCGAATGGCCTCTCCGTATTGCTGATGGGTGTCCGTCATTGGTCTTTATTCTATACTTTAGCTTCAAAAGTAACAAACTACCCGCGAATGTTCACATGGAATTGCAAAGGCAGACTGGTGGAATGGGAAGGCCCATTGGTGATGGGGATATTGAATGTGACCCCTGATTCCTTTTACGCCGGCAGCCGGAAAACCGGGGAAAAAGAATGGGTTGAAACAGCAGACCGCTTCCAGAAACAAGGCGCTTTTATCGTGGATATTGGGGGACAAAGTACCCGTCCGGGTGCCGATAGACTCAATGTGCAGGAAGAACTGGAACGGGTGATTCCCGCCATACAGGCGGTTCACCAGGCCTTTCCCGACCTCTTAATATCAATTGATACTTTTTATGGTGAAGTTGCACGCCAGGCGGTGAGCGCAGGGGCCTCCATCATCAACGATGTCAGTGCCGGCGCCTTTGATCCGGACATGATCCCGGCTGTAGCCTCCCTCCGGGTTCCCTATGTATTGATGCATATACCTGGCACACCCAAGGATATGCAATCAAAAACCGGGTATTCCCAAATTGACCAGAATCTGCTTGACTTTTTTACCCAAAAAATACATGTTCTAAAGGAACGGGGCATTCATGATCTGATACTCGATCCCGGTTTTGGTTTTGGGAAAACACCGGACCAGAACTTTGCCCTTCTTCGGTATTTGCCGGTCTTTCGCTCCTTGGGATACCCCCTACTCTTAGGTGTATCCCGGAAATCCACCATTTACAAAACCCTTGGCATAACAGCCGAAGAAGCACTTAACGGAACCACGGTTCTCCATACTGTCGGACTATTAAACGGAGCAGATATCCTTCGGGTGCATGATGTACGCGAGGCGGTTGAAGCGGTTACCCTGGTGGGTCATTTAAAAGAAAAGCCTACCGGTAAGACCGGCAGGCTTTCATAAATTCCAACGAGTTTTTTGTTTATTGACCTCCGGGTACGATATCGGGTTGGGCAATTGGCTCATCTGATACTTCGAGTACCTCGATATCAAAAACAAGGGGTTCAAATATTTTTCCACCAGGGCCAGCCTGGCTGCCATAGGCCAGAAAACCGGGGATATACAGTGTGCCTTTTCCACCCTGATTGAATACCACCAAACCTTCATCCCAACCATGGATCACTCCACCAACGCCCACCTGAAGTGGGTACACACTCGATTCAAAGGTGCTGTCATTGGCCATCAGGCGACCGGAATATTTGATCCGGGCATACTTACCGGCATTCAGGGCTGGGCCTGTACCAGGATCCTGGATCGTGTAAAACACACCAGACTCCGTTTTCTTGGCGTTGGTAATATTTTTCTTTTTGAGGTAATCTTCCACTGTTTGGATACCACGAGCTGTTTCACCTGATTTTTGCATTTCTTCCAGATTCTTCTTACGCGTTTCTGCTACCTGGCTCATTTGTTCTTTCAAACGCCGAGGCATATCCTTCTTCATTTCGCGGGTGTATTCTGCCTGGGCGAGCGAATCAACCGTGAACACTTCGATGATCCGGAAGGTGGTTACAAAGCGGTCACCTTTTTTTACATTCATATTGATCTGTGCGCCTCTTTTGATGAGCGAGTCTACCATTTCGATGGCTACGGCGCTGTCCCCTTTCCGCATCAAGGGAAGGAGTTCGAGGATGCTGTACTGGGTGTTTGGCGAAACTTCCACACGGGCGAAACCGGGCATTTTGCCGTGGCTGTCATACAATACAGAATCATTGAATTTGCGTACATAATCAAACTTAACGGCCCAACCTGTTTTCAGCAAAGAATCCTTGGGGTCACCTTTGGCAAACAGTTGGTAAACCAGTCCGCTTTTGGTTTTTTTAAAGGATCCCTGGTTACAGGCACTAACGGCCAATATCAGGAATGGGAGTAATAAGAGCAGGGGCTTTTTTTGCATGGTTTTGTTTTTACTATTGAGTCAGCGTGTTATTCGAGTAAGTGTTTGTTTTCTTTGAGGGCTTGTTTAAAATCAACCACCGTTTGCTCAATGCTTTTTGAGCTTCTGCCACCGGAGGCGTTATAGTGTCCGCCGCCTTCAAAATATTTTCGGGCAAAGGTATTACAGTCAAATTCTCCCTTGCTGCGGAAACTCCATTTTCTTTCCTCGTCACGGTCGATCACAATGGCCACCATTTTGATCCCCTGAATAGTTTGGGGAAAATTGACCAGGCCTTCTGTGTCGCCTGTTTTGATATGGAAACGGAGGAGGTCTGATTTAGGCACGGTCAGCAGGACGGTGTTATATTCATACATCACTTCCATGCGGTGCAGTAGCACGTGACCGATAAAGCGAAGGCGATTTTCCAGGTAATTATCAAAAAGCTGGTCATGCACATGCATATGTTCTAATCCGCGTTCTTTCAGGTCGGCCACGAGGCGATGAACCCCGGCGTGTGTAGATGAAAAGCGGAAGGACCCTGTATCAGCGATGACTCCGGCGTAAATACAATCGGCAATGGAGTTATTGATCTTATCGGCATTCCCGGAGGAAATGATCAGGTCATAGATCATCTCACAGGTGGACGATTTGGAGGTATCACTCACCCCGTATTGAAATGTTACCTCGTCAGGTTCGCGGTGGTGGTCAATAAGGATTTTGGTACAATCCAGTGCTGCCAGAACAGGCGCGAGATGCTTAGTCCGGTCGAGGTGGTTAAAATCGAGGCAGAACAGCCAGTCGATCCCCTTCAGGCCTTCTTCGGCAGCGGCACGGTGTCGGTCAAAATCAATCACTTCCTTAGATCCCGGCATCCAGTTCAGCCAGCCTGCCCAATTGGTGGGAGAAATGACTTTAACTTGGTGCCCAAGCAACTGTAGAAAGGCGGAAAGGGCCATGGCGGAACCCATCGCATCCGCATCGGGTTTTTGATGCATGGTGATGCCCACCTTTCGGGGGATGTGTAATTCCGGAAAAAGATCAGCAAGGGGTTTCATAAAACGGTGGCAAAAGTAGCTTTAATTTAGGAATTATCGTCGGAGATTCTATCTTTGCGGCGCAAAACACACACAATATGAGTAATCGTACACTTACCATGATCAAGCCCGATGCCATGAAAAGAGGTTATGCCGGGGCGATCCTGGACATGATGATCCAAGCGGGTTTTAAAGTCATTGCCCTGAAACAAACCAAACTGAGCGCGGAAAAAGCGGGTGAGTTTTATGCGGTCCACAAAGAGCGTCCCTTTTATGGGGAATTGGTAGATTTTATGAGCAGCGGGCCTATTATCGCAGCAATCCTGGAGAAGGAAAATGCTGTGGCTGATTTCAGGACCCTGATCGGCGCCACCGATCCCGCCAAAGCTGCTGAAGGAACCATTCGTAAGAAATTTGCCAGTTCCATCGGCGAAAATGCCGTTCATGGCAGTGATAGCGATGAGAATGCTAAAATAGAAGGAGATTTTTTCTTCTCCGTACTGGAGCGGATCTGATTCCTTTTTCAACGAATAGGTAAAACCCGTCCCACCTTTGGCGGACGGGTTTTATATTTCCTGTACGGGAACTGATTTATATTCCACCCGGTTGTCCACCGGTTCAATGGTGTAGCCAGCTTCACGAAGTAATTGTATCAAACCGTTCTTCCCCGGTAAATGCCCCGCTCCTACCGCGATCACAAAGGTCTTATCCCGCAAAAGCGTTTTTAGTTTGACCACCCAGTTGCGGTTTCGGTTATTCAACAACAGATCTTCAAAATTGGCCACACCCATATCTTCCTGGTTGATCAAGGCCTCGAGTTTTTCCAGGTCCTGTGATTTGTAGGCATTTACCATAGACTTATAATCTTCGAGGGCCGTATTCACAGAAGCCGTATCCGCATCAATGTATTTTACCAGCAAGTCGGCTTGTTGCCTATAGGGGATAGAATCAAATATGCTCATCTGGTAGGCCAAGGTCTCCAGCCCATTGATCTTTTTCTTATTTTTCTTTGCCTCATTCATGATCACCTGCTCCATCGCGATATTTTGGTCACATGGAAGGTTGTCCTGCATCAGTGTGGATGCGGCCAGGAATGGTTTGTATTGCTCCAGCATCGAGAATGGCAATAGTCCTCCCTTTTCGGTAAAATAGGCCTTTACTTTCTGATATTTTTCCTTGTCCAACAGATCGGCAAGTGTCGTGTCATTCTTCATTTTCATTCCGGTCATGGCTCCCATCATTTCCACCAGGTTATCCATGTCCACTTCAAAATAAATGCCCTGGCTTCTGCGGATGGCCGACCGGAGACTATCGCTCAAAAGCGCATCTTCTTTGCACAGCACATGGATGGTTCCAAAAAGGTAAGAGGGCTGGGTCATCCCATTTCCGGTAATCCGCCAGAGCAGGGTTTTTTCCAGGGGTGCCGTTTCAGGGTCTGTTATAATTTTTCTGGACGATCCGCAACCCGAATTGACCAAGATCAGTAACAGTAGTATTATCAATTTGTAAACTTGCAGGGATTTTAAAAAATTCATTATTTTCATTTTCTAAATCATTAAATCTTACCACATGAGAAAAAGCCTCCTCTTTCTTCTCTTTGCTTTATTGGTCATACATATCAAAGCCCAGAAAGTCAAAGATACAGAGATTCCCCCCTTCGGTACCGTTGATAAGGCTGATCTGGAATTGACCCAATGTTCATTTGATCCTGAGGCAGAAGCCATGATCCTGGTGGAGGATGGCGAGCTCGCCTATATTGACGGGATCGGGATTGTATTGGAAAAGCGGGTCAGGATAAAGATTCTTAAAAAAGAAGGACTTGACCGGGCTGATATTCATTTACGTTATAGTACCAGTGACAAGGATCAAAGCATACGAGATGTTGTAGCCCAGACCTATAACCTGGATCCATCGGGAAAAGTTGTTATTACCAAGGTGGATAAGAAACAGATATTTGACAAGAGCATCAATAAGCGGGTTGCCGAAAAGGTGTTCACCTTTCCTGAAGTGAAGGTGGGCAGCATTATTGAATACAAATACAAGCACAACGGTATCGGATTGATCAACTGGTATTTTCAGCATAGTATACCGGTAAAGGTGAGCCGGTATGTGTTGGACTTTCCCGATTATATCCAGATGCGCAATACCCCATTTTGTTCCAGAAAGTATGAACGCAAGGAAGAAAGCAAGGGGGCCCGGGTGGCTCAGTCCTATCTGATGAAAGAGATACCCGGTTTTCGCAATGAGAGTAATGTGATCAACGAAGAGGCCTATATGGATCGATTGGAAACTACTATATCCGCCTATAAAGAGGCCAGTGGTTTGTGGAAAAACAGAAACATCAATTGGCTGCAAGTGATTCGTTTTCTGATGGAAGACGAGGATTTTGGCATACAATTGAAAAGGGATATTCCCCGTACCACTGATCTGGATCTGGAGTTGGCCCAGGTAAAGGATGATTATAGCCGGATGAAGACCATTCACGCCTATGTGCGGAAGAACATGGCATGGAATGAATACTACGGCATCTGGGCCCTGGATGGCGTGAAGGCAGCCTGGAAGGACAAAAAGGGAACGGCCGGGGAGATCAATCTTATCCTGGTGAATTTACTTCGCAATGCCGGTCTTGATGCTAAACCCGTTTTGGTTAGTACGCATGAAAATGGTATGGTGAATGCTACGGATGCGGGGACTTATGACTATCCTGGTTTCAATCAATTCAATAAAGTTTTAGCCCATGTGACCATTGGGGGCAAGGTATATGTATTGGATGGATCTGAAAAGGAAACCCCTACCCATCTTATTCCCCGTGATGTACTGATGACCGAGGGATTGGTCATTGAAAAGATTGATACCGGAGAATGGGGATGGGTAACCCTTTGGGATCCCAACGAAACGTACAAGGAGGTTTTTGTACTCAATGGGCATGTGGAAGCCGATGGGAAGGTCAAGGTAAAGGAAGATATTACCAGTATAGATTATTCCCGGTTGCGCAAGATCGAATTGGCGAGAAAGGGGGAAAAAGAATTCAAGGAGCGATTTATGGGTGTCGATGACCCAAATCTCCAAATTGACAGTGTGACCTTTGACAATAAGGATTCGGATTCGTTACCCTTTGTACAGCATATCCAATTTACAGAAACAATAAACGGTACAGGCGACTATCTCTTTTTGTCTGTTAATAAATTCACCGGGCTGGAAAAGAATCCGTTTATTGCCGATACCCGTCAGGCCGATGTATTTTTTGGGGCCAATCAGTCCTATTTGATCACGGGGAATGTATTTCTTCCGGAAGGATATGAATGGGATGCAGTACCTAAAAACCTTCGGATGATCATGCCGGATACAAGCATTTCCATTACCCGGATTTCACAGGTTTCCAATGACCGCCTTTCCATGCGGATCACCATTGATTTCAAGAAACCCTTCTTTTCTGTTCAGGAGTATGGGGCCTTTCATGAATTTTATAAGCAATTGTTCGACATCCTGAATGAACAATATGTGATCAAGAAAAAAGCCAGGCCATGAGTTTGAAACGAATACCAAATCTCATTTTTTTGATGATTTTTACTTTGCTTGGCGTTACGGCAGATGCTCAGACTGTTTCATATGACCTTTCCTCTCTCCCCGACTCAGTGAAGAAGGATGCGAGTGTGATCACGCAATATGACCTTCAGCGTGTAGTAGTTGAGGATCTCGAAAAGGCAACCTATTCAAGAAAGCATATATATTCAGTCGTGAACGAAGATGGAAGACGTTCGCTTCTGGTTGCCCTTTTCTCCACTAAATATATCAACCTGGATGAAATGGACCTTAAAGTGTTTGATAAATCAGGAAAACAAACCGCCAGATTTAAAAAGAAAGATATGATGATGCAGGCAACTGGAGAGGGGTTGATAGATGAAGGAACATATTATTATGTAGATGTTCCCGCCCCCTCCTACCCTGTGACTGTGGAAATTGAGTATGTTCAGAAATTTAAAGGAACCTTAAAACTTCCCGGGTACGAAATTTTGAACCCAGGTGAGGCGATCGTGGAATCGTTATTTGAAGCTGTGATTCCTAGTGGTTTAGTTCTACGATATCGTGCTAAAAATATTGACATCAAACCCGTTATTAAAGATCTGGGCAAGGCAAAATCATATCTCTGGACAACCCGGAATCTCCCGCCTTTTGAATACGAGGAGGGCGCGGTCAATCAAATTGACCGATACCCGTCAGTTGACCTTGTTTTGAATAATTTTTCACATTACGGTTATCCAGGTGAATTAAGTTCCTGGCAATCTTTTGGGCAATGGTTAAGCAAGTTATATGTGGGACTTGATGAATTACCTCAAGATAGGGTCAATTTTTTTAAGGATTTGGTAAAAGGTTCGAATTCGGATCGGGAAAAAGCGCAGATTATTTACAAGTATTTACAAGATAATTTTCGATATGTAAGTATCCAACTAGGGATAGGCGGAGTAAAGCCCTTTTCTGCAACATTTACTGACCAAAAAAAGTATGGTGATTGTAAAGGTTTAAGTAATTACATGAAAGCAGCACTTGGTGCTGTAGGGGTCAGAAGCCATATAGCGATCATTAATTCTGAATATAATTCACTCCCTGCAGATCCAGCTTTCCCAATTCATAATTTTAATCATGCCATCCTATGTATTCCGCAACCTGAGGATTCAATTTGGTTAGAATGCACAAGTAATATTGCTGAGTTTGGGGTACTTGGAACAAATACCGAAAACCGAAATGCCTTGCTGGTTACCGAGAATGGCGGCATATTAGTACCGACCCCCAAGAGTACGGCAGAGGCCAACAGTTTTCTTATTCACAATAAGATTGAACTCTCAGCAGACGCTTCAGGAATGATCGAGTCCAGTTTACGCTCGACCGGGGCATTTAAGGATATGATCGATTATATTCTGAAGGAAAAAAGAGATGACCAAAAAGAGTCAATCGTTTTTACACTGGGATTTAAACAACCGGATGATTTTCTGATGGCCAAAGAGAAGGAGAAAGTCAATCTGAAACTCCAGTTTGAAAAAATTCCGGAATTTACGGCCGGCAATAAAATATTTCTGGCCCCCCACCCTTATAAATTATGGACCCGGGTGATGCCCAAAAACGAAAACCGAAAGTTGGATTTTTATTTCAGAAACCCCTTTGTTCATTTGGATACCACCCAGATCAAACTTCCGGATGGTTTTCTGGTGGATGCATTACCCAAACCACGCGAGTTTAATAATGCCTATGCAACCTATCGTTCAAACTATTGGTTTGATGAGTCAAATAAGACCATCCACAGTGTTGTAGAGCTAAAATTATTGCAGCACCACATTCCTGCCGTTGATTTCAAACTCGTAAAGCAATTCTTTGAAGAAGTGTTAAAGGAGGAAAAGCAGCGGATTGTGGTTAAGAAGTCGTGAGGCGTGAGGAGTCTCACGTCTCACGCCTCACGCTACCACCGCCTCTTCCCCATACACCTGATCTTTGAATTGTAGTGAAGGCGATGGAAGAAATTCGCCCAGACCCAATTGAGCCCATTTCTCATCTACCGAACGAATTGTGTCAGGGGCGGCGACAATGATATTGGGCCAATCCCGGTGAAAATCGTCATGTTCCTTTGTCTTTCTTGTTCCATCAAGGCCCATGCAGGCAAAGAGTTTATTACCAGCGGCCAATTCTCTTTGATGCAGGGAATGGTCCCGTTTAGGATCAAGGTTATTGCAAAAACGCCAGAGGGCCGTTCCTAAATGCTGCGCATTTACGGTATGCTCTACATACAGGATCAATTTTATGCTTTCCAATTCAGGCCGACTAAAGAGCCGCTGGTGGAGGTCGGAAACATGGCCCTTTCTTTCCTTTTTTATGGAAACGATAAGGCAGGGTATCTGATGTTTCAGCAATTGGCTGTTTACGGAAATGATCTCGGGGAAGTTTTTGACTACCTCATCTGACCAACCTTCTCCACACGGTTTCCATTGATAGCGCTCATCGATCTCTTCCTCTGTTTTTTTCGTTCCATCCATGCACATTTTCCCCCCAAATCCCAGTTTACTGCAACTATGATCTAGCACATCCATGGGTCCCTGGGAAAAATAGAGATCGGTTGCGGGATTCAGGTTCCGAAATATCTTCTGCGACAGTGGCAAATAATCACTGATCGGTGTTTCCCCATCAGCCAGCACCAGTATTTTATTAAACATCATTTGCCCGGCACCCCACATGGCATTCATCACTTTCTGGCCCTGACCGGCATATTCCTTATTGATCTTCGTGATAACGAGGTTATGAAATACGCCTTCTACCGGCATATCCATATCCATGATCTCCGGCACCATGGTCATCTTGATTGGGGCGAGAAAGATCCTTTCAGTGGCTTTCCCAAGCCAGGCATCTTCCTGCGGCGGAATGCCAACAATAGTAGCGGGATAGACAGCATTTTTTCGATGTGTAATGGCCGTAATGTGAAACCTGGGGTACCAATCCGGTAATGAATAATAGCCGGTATGGTCGCCAAAAGGGCCTTCCCAGATCAATTCTTCACCAGGGTCTACATAGCCTTCTATAATGAAATCCGCATCGGCAGGAACTTCGATCTCCGGTTGGGAGATGCATTTTACCAATTCCACTTTTTTCTTGCGCAGAAAACCTGCCAGCATGTATTCATCCACATTCTCCGGCAACGGGGCGGTAGCAGAATAGGCATATACCGGATCTCCACCCAGGGCCACGGCCACAGGCATCCGTTCTCCCCTTTTCTTGTATTCATTAAAATGTTTGGCCGAAACCTTGTGTTTGTGCCAATGCATTCCGGTTAGTTTTGGCCCAAATACCTGCATCCGGTACATGCCTACATTCCGGGTTTGTGTATGCGGATCTTTGGTGTGTATGATGGGAAGGGTGACAAATGGCCCTCCGTCTTTTGGCCAGCAGGTAATTACCGGAAGTTTGGTGATATCGGGATCCATGATCACTACTTCCTGACATTCCCCCCTGCCCTTGATTACTTTGGGCATCCATGATGCAAACTGCCCCAGCTTTGGCAGAACTTTTAATTTGTCAAGGATACCTTCCTTTGGTGCGGATAATAGTTTAAACAAGGATTCGATCTCTCTGGCAACATCATCGAGGTGTTGCACACCCAGCGCGAGACACATCCGTTTTTCACTGCCATAGGCATTCATGAGCACCGGAAAATCGTAACCGGTGTTTTCAAATAAAAGCGCTTTTCCACCACCGAGTGTCTTGCTGATTCGGTCGGTGACCTCGGCGATCTCGAGTTTGGGGTCAACATAGGTTTTGATCCTTACTAATTCGCCTGCCTGTTCGAGTACCTGGATGAAGTGCTGCTGGTTCTTGTATGCCATTGTCGATTATATATTACAAAAGTAAATTACAATCGGCACTTAGTAATGTTTAACCGCAAGGGCGCTATGGAGCGCCAGAATATTGCGTTCCATAGCGCCCTTGCGCCTTTGCGGTAATGTGTATTTAAAGGGGAACTGAAGGACAGGCATTCCGGTTTCTTCTTCCCGGCCGGTAGCGGCCATCATCCCCGGTAGTTTTTTTCCCGATCCGGAAGCTGACATTCACGCCTGTGAAGTAATAAATATCCTTGTATTTCTCTCCACCCCGCTGGGCACCTTTTGCGGGAATATTGGGGTCACCACCAGGCAGTTCATCCCCCCTGTAAGCCAGGGAGGCAGCCAAGGGGCCGCGGGCATTGATCAGATCGTTGGGGTCGGCATAATTGGTGCTGACATCATCCAGGTAATCGGTCCAGGTTTTTCGAAGACCCACCTCTAATCCCACCCGGATATCATCGGTGATGGCATATTTTACACCTCCACCAAAAGGAAGGGAAAGTTGCAGCCTGGAATAGGGTTCTTTGTTGTATCCAGCCAATCCCTGGCCCTCCGTTCCCAATGGTTGAAGAAAGCGTTTGGTGCCAGAGGAATCCAATGTAAATGGATTGAAATGAAAAAGGGCTACCCCGCCAAAAAGGTAGGGTGACCAACGTTTATAATAAAGGTTATTGAAATAGAATTCACCCACCAGACTGAGTTCGGTAATGGAGGTTTTGGCCGACAGGTTACGCGCTACCAGCACATCTTTCTCCTGGTATTTATCATTTCCCTGAATACGTGCGTGTGTCAACCCACCGCGCAAAATGATCTGGTCAAAAAGTTCATAGCTCAGGGTAATCCCAATATGGCCATTGGTTTGGCGAAAGTCGTAATACTTATCTACCAGGTCGCCCTGATAGTTGGAGAGGCCTGTAGCCAGCCCCACATGCAAGTCCTGTGCCCGGGATGAAATGGCAAGGAATAAGAAAAATGGTATTGTCCAGAAAGTCTTCATAGCTCAGTTTTGGGTTAACTAACAAAAATAAGGCCTGATTCACCGTCCAATCACTCAACGTATTTAGTAACCGTTTGGTGCCGACTTGTTTGTTAGTAAAACCTTAAAAAAAATGGGGTATCAGATCCTGAATAGGTCTATACAAGGTAGGAAATTAAAACGGTTCGGTCAAGCTGATCCCTAGCCCGGCTTCCACGGGGAGGGAATACGATCCATTTTGGTAGGAAAGCCCTGTGGCCAGGTCTTCGGCCAGGAGTAAAGGGCCATCCATATCGAGATAATCCACTAACGGTGCCAGATGGGCCATGGCCGCTGAGCCAATGGTGCTTTCATTCATGCACCCGATCATGACCTTAAGGCCAAGTTCGCGAGCCTGCGTGATCATGCGGCGGGTCGGCGTGATACCGCTGCATTTGGTCAATTTGATATTGATTCCATGAAAATGTCCGGTGCATTTTTTTACATCTTCTTCTCCCACACAACTTTCATCCGCGATCAGTGGCAGTGGTGACCATTCGAATAATTTTTTCATACCCTCCCAATCGTCTTTGTGCAAGGGTTGTTCCACCAATTCTACGCCCAGGTCTTTGAGTTTTGGGATCCGGTCCATAGCCTGCTCCAGCGTCCAACCCGAATTGGCATCTACCCGAAGTATCGAATCGGTGTGCCGACGCAAGGCTTCCACCATTTCCAGATCATTGTCTGTTCCTACTTTCACTTTGTAGATGGGCCATGGTTTTTCTTCCATTTTGGCCACCATTTTCTCCACGGTATCGATGCCTATGGTATAGTCAGTTAACGGTTGATGCGATGTATCGATCTGCCAGAGTTGGTGAAGAGGTTTCCCCTTCCATTTGCCAAAGAGATCCCAGGCGGCAATATCCAGGGCACAAACCAGAAAAGGATTTTGTGGAAGAAGATGATGCAGGTAATGCCAATATCTTTCCGGGTCGGTAAAGGCAAATTTTTCAACGAAGATCTTTTTCCTTTCCAGGTCTTCGATCATTTTCTCTACCGGGATATTATAGTAGGTAATGGCTGGGGCTTCGCCATATCCACGCACGCCAAAATGCTCCAATTCCACTATAAGCGTGGGTTGATGGGTTTTGGTACCCCTTGAAATGGTAAAGGGATACCGGAATGGGAGTTCGTATCGTTTGTAGCGGACTTTCAATCAGGCGTTGTTCCTTCCGGAATGATGAATATAATCCGCCAGTTCGCGGTTAAAATCTTTTTCTTTGATCAGATCCTCCAGGGTCAGGTGCATCCGGTAACGCCAGTAATGTTTGGGGTTAGCCGGAATATTGATTCTTTCCTCATGTGGGTTTTCTCTACGTATCACTTCATTCATACCCAGGATATCCTGTAATTGGAAGATGCTCCACATGGCAGGTGAATACAAGTGTTGTAAAATAATGGCTCTGTTGATCCAGGCCTCGCAATAATAAGGTGCATCCCCACCCTGCCCCAGTTCCTGATTGAAAAAGCGCTGGATGCGTGTTTTATCCTCTTCCCACCATCCACGAATAGTACTCATATCATGGGTCGACGGAGTAACCACGGAGAGATAGGGAGCAGAGGCCGGATTAAAGAAATCCGTTTTGGAATCCTTGGGCATGCGTTGGATCTCCAGACTCAATATTCCCAATTGCTTCATCACATCAGGCACGCAGGAAGGCACCATGCCCAGGTCTTCTCCACAGATCAGCATATTGGTGGCGCGTTTGAGATAGGGAAGCTTGTGCATGGCCTCCGTTTTCCAAAACTCATCCTGCCGCTCGAAGTAATAATTTACATAGAGATCCTTGAGTTTTTGCTGTGTGCCAGTTTCCAGATACCGGAAGGAAATGGTTCTGTCCATCGCGATCCGGAAATGATAATTATCAGGCCGTTCTGGGTCTTCAAACAACAATACATTGGAGATGAGGTCAAACAACACAAACTTGATCCGGCGATTGGATTCTGTTTGTTCAAGTCCGGCAAAGTGGGCCTCCACTTTTTTCTGCGTATCATATTCGGGACGGAGGGCATAGCTACCCCATCCGTTACCGGATAAATAATTTGATTTTACTTCTTCAAAAAGATCACCGGCGAGTTCACCCAGTACATCATCAGTGATAAATGGTTTGGTATAACGAAGCTGATCAAACCAAATGCCTCGTTCGCCAAATTCCTGAATGGAAACAGGGATCGCGGGCACAAAATGACCCATGATGCCTTCGCGGGCATGTTCGGGAATGGCCCAAATGCGAAAGAAACCAAGAATATGATCGATTCGGAAGGCATCAAAGTAATTGCTCATTTGCTCAAAGCGCTTTCGCCACCAATCAAAGTGGCCTTCCTGCATCTTTTTCCAATTGTAGGTGGGAAAACCCCAGTTCTGTCCCTTGATGGCAAAATCATCAGGTGGCGCCCCGGCCTGTTTATTCATTTCATAAAGATCAGGGGCCATCCAGGCATCACATCCATAGCGATAGATTCCAATGGGAATATCTCCTTTTAGAATGATCCCATGTTTATGCGCATAAGCTGTTGCCTCTTTTAGTTGGCAATGAAGATGGTATTGAATAAAATATTGAAGACGGATCGTTTCCCGGGCTGCAGATCCCGGCTGATCCAATTTCCTGATCTCTTCCGGGTCGTAAGTAGAATGTGTATCCCATTCATCAAAATGAGCCGTGCCATATTTATCACGCAGGAAACAAAAGGCAGCGTATGGAACCAGCCAGTGTTCATTGGCAGAAAAGAATTCCTTATAAACCTCGTCCTTGAAGATCCGGTCGCCATCTTCTTCGAACAATTCCTTCAGGATGCCCAATTTGAATTTCATCACGGTCTCGTAATCGACCCCATCAAATTCATTTAACTGTTTTTGCTTTTTGCGCAACAACTTGATCTTCTCTTCTTGTTTTTTGCCGGCTACTGTTTCCAGGTTTATGAATAAGGGGTGCAGGGCGAAAGCAGAAATAGCGGCGTAGGGATAGGAATCCTCCCAGGTATGTGTTGCGGTCGTGTCGTTGACAGGCAGGATTTGCACCAGTTTCATCCCTACCTGCCGGGCCCAGTCAACCAATAATTCGATATCGGTAAACTCTCCCACACCAAAGCTCTTTTTGCTGCGCAAACTGAATACCGGGATGGCCACTCCTGCCCCTTTCCAGGTATCATTGGGCAGGTGAATAAATCCGTCGTGGATATAAGTCAATCTCTCTGTGCCGGCCGTGGTATGCAAGATGCGGTTATCCCCGGTTTCATATCGCACAAACTTCTCTTCCTTCGTGTTGTAAACGCCATACTTGTAGGCAATGGGAAATGTTTCCGCGCTCAGGTCAAGCCTGGCCATCTGCCAGTGACCATCCCGCCCCATCAGGATGGGGTTTTCTGTGTCCCAGTCCCTTAATTTCTCGCCGCTTCCCACCAAACAAACCACTTCGTCCTTTTGAACCAGTGGGGCTTTGACGCGAAAAACATGAGAGAAGACCTTGTCCTGGCCATTCCCGGATTTTTTGCCTTGTTTTTTTAGCAAAACCTCCGTAAAAGGGGCGGTAAAAAAGCAATTTTCATATTCCCCGGCATGATTCCAGGTATCCACCAGGACAATCTCCTCCGTCCCCTTTTTGGGTATATCGACCACCCGGTCTGTTCCCCACTCGGGAATGATCTCTCCGTCCTCCCTCTTTAGAATGTATTTGTAATGATAGGTACCTGAGCCAGGTTCTGCAATCTCCAGGGTAGCGGTCCAAAATTGATCATTCAAATAGGTCATGGCAATAGCCTCCGAATCCAGGTCGGTTTCGGGAGAAATGCCATTATCACTGATCCAGAGTGTTTGCCCGAACGATGTATGAAATCGCAGGTAAAACTGTATTTTCATGCCAGTTGGTTGGTAGTAAGGGGGGCAAATTTCGAGGAAGCAAGCAATCTATCCAACTCCATCTGTCCCGTTGATCAAAAGATTTATCTGTGTACTTAGTACACATTGTAAAATAACGAAAAAAGTTTCTGAAATTCCCTGATGGGCCAGGATTTTTGAGAAAAATATGTTTTTTAAGGCATGTTCAGGGATTGAGGGATTTTCGGGATTGGGTTTGGGGGTATTATTTTCAAATTTTCAAATTGCCAAATAGCATATATATTTGCGCAAACTTTTTACCGCATGGAAAGAAAATCCACCCTCCTACCCTGGCTTGGTTTTTTAGTATCAACAGCAGCGCTTGTTTTTGCGATCTATAGTCATTGGGAATGGTTGACCTTGATTCTTCCTTTTGTGACCACTTTTTTTGTCAAGGCCATGCGTATCATGTAAGCAACCAAAATCGCTATATAGAAAAGGGGAGCCCGGATAACGGACTCCCCTTTTTCTTTGTTTCATAAGTTAAGGTCAGTTTCCTTTCTTGCCCCTTATTTTGTAGTTGGTGGAACGGTTTGATTTCTGCATGTATTTGACTGAATCAGTACTCATGGTTTCCACTTCCTTAAGTTGAGTGGAATAGGATTCATTCGCGGATTTCATTTTCTGGATCTCCACGGAATTACTGGCATAGCCACTATTTTCGACCAGAAAGTCCTCGTTATCTTTTACCAGTTTCCTGGCCTGATCATAATTTCCTTTATCGGCCTCCATCATGGCGATCTCCATTTTTTCGTTGGTCACAAAAAGAACGATCTGCTGCATGACCGGCTCATTGAAATAGGTCAGATACAATTCCCGGTCATTGGAAGGATTCAATCGGTTCCGGTTTTCCATGGTCATTCTTTCCCGGGTGCTGACATCGTCATAGGAAAGCCGGCAAGTGAAATCGAGGGCTACATTGGCGTAATCATCGATGCTAAAGCGCATCAGGAAACCGCGGGTTTCTTCTGAAAACAGATCCCGAAGTTGGATGACCAGTTCCTGGTTCACTTGTTCATATTTAAAGGCAAAGGCCTTGTCCACTTTTATGCCACGTGGTAAGCGGATACGTAATTCTGCATTTTGGGCAGCAACACTCATCAGGCCATTTAATTCTTTTTCAAAGATCCCGGCCATTTTTTCGGGGTTATCAATGAAATAATAATTTCCTGATCCTGCTTCGGCCATATCGGTCATCAGCAGTTCATTGTAATCTAACCCCACCCCAAAAGTAGAAACGGTAATGCCGTCCCTGTCTTTGAAATCCTGCACCTTACGACGGATCTCATACATGGAGGTAAGTCCCACATTGGCCAGCCCGTCGCTGATCAGCAACACCCGGTTGACATAATTTTTCTTGTAGGTTTCTTTGACCTGTTGATAACCCATTTCGGTTCCTCCCCACAAATTGGTAGATCCACCCGTTTCGATCCGGTTGATCTTGGTGAGAATGGATTCTTTGTCCAGCACGCGGGTAGAGGACTGCAGTAATTTGACATTGTCGTCATACACCACAATGCTTACAAAGTCATCTTCTGACAGTTTATGGATGATATCCCGGGCTGCTTTTTTGGCGTAGGCCAGTTTATCCCCGCTCATGGATCCACTGCGATCGATCACGATGGAGAGGTTGAGTGGTGTCTTTGCCCCATTTTCATTGATGAATTTATCCAGCCTGGTTTCGAGGTAGAGGTATCCGGTTCGTTTGATGGTGTCGATCTGGTAATAATCATTGTGGAGACCGGAACTAAAATGGATCACCCCTTTTTGGGAGGTTATGATCTTTCCTTTATGGTCTTTAGCGACACCCAGGTCGGGAATGGTCGTATCTGCGGAAGAAGGCGGGAGATGTCGACCGAAGGTCTTTTGTTTTTGACGTATGCTTCCAAAGCCAACGATAAAGCTGCCCAGCAGGATCAGCCCTGTAGAAAGGAAAAGGGATTTTTGCGTCATGGTTGATAGGTTTTTAAACCGGATGCAACCATGCCCCTCTTTGCATATCGCTTCTCCTGATTTTTTTTAAAAGGAGTGGCGCTTTAACGCTTTACTAACAAAAACGTCCCGCTTTAGGCGGGACGTTTGTCTTAAAATTAGTTCAAGTTCCACTTGCGGATCATCGCGCTGGCCGAACGGGCTTTGCGGTGATGATTCCACATTTCTGCGGATGTGAAACTTCTTTTTTTGTGGTTTACGTTGGCTTCATTTTCATTCGCCAATGTTTCCTTTACTTCTTGTGCCAGTTGTTGTTTGGTTTCTTCATTCAACTGCACAGTTGATTGCATGACAATGCTCTTCATAAAAACTCCTTTTTTTGATCTGTCGTTAATTAATCGTCTGAGCGAAACGGAAGTAAAAAAACCAGGGGCAAGCTGTGTAGGACTGGTTTAGGTTACGGTTCTGCGTTCTTCTTGAAGTTGATATCTAACTTGCTCAGCTTATTGCGCTGCAAATATACGACACTTAGGTTGTTTTTGCAAACGACACAAGCGAAAAGTTGTTAAAAAGGTGTAAAAGCAGCAGTTAGCTAAGGGCTAAGAGCTAATAGCTTATGGCTATTAGCTCTTAGCATTTATTTTACTTCTTCAAACTCGGCGTCCGTAACATTTTCACCGGCGGTATTTCCGCCTGCTTGTTGTTGTTCCCCTCCGGCGTTGGCACCGGGTTGTGCGCCTGCCTGCTGCGCTTTGTAAAGCTCTTCGCTGGCGGCTGTCCAGGCTGTATTCAGTTCATTGGTGGCTGTTTCGATCGCACCAAGGTCTTGGGCCTTATGGGCATCGCGGAGTTTAGCGGCGGCGGTTTCAATCGCGCCTTTTTTATCGGCAGGGATCTTATCGCCGTATTCCTTGAGTTGTTTTTCAGTAGAGAATACAAGGGCATCGGCGGCGTTCAGTTTTTCGACCCTTTCCTTTTCAATTTTGTCAGTGGCTTCATTGGCCCTGGCTTCTGCCTTCATTTTTTCGATCTCTTCTTTGGTCAACCCACTACCTGCTTCGATGCGGATCTTTTGTTCTTTGCCGGTTCCTTTGTCTTTCGCTGTTACATGCAGGATACCATTGGCATCGATATCAAAGATCACTTCGATCTGCGGAACACCTCTTGGAGCGGGCGGGATACCATCGAGGTTGAAAATACCCAGGCTCTTATTGTGTTTGGCCATCCCTCTCTCTCCCTGTATCACATGGATCTGAACACCGGGTTGGTTATCTGATGCAGTAGAGAATACCTCTGATTTTTTGGTAGGGATGGTGGTATTGGATGGAATGAGCGGGGTCATGACACCACCCAAGGTTTCGATACCCAGGCTAAGCGGGCTCACATCGAGCAACAACACATCTTTTACCTCTCCTGTTAAAACGGCTCCTTGGATAGCGGCTCCAACAGCTACCACTTCATCGGGGTTTACCCCTCTGTTGGGTTTTTTGCCAAAGAATTTTTCCACGATCTCCTGCACCTTGGGAATACGGGTGGAACCACCTACCAGGATGATCTCGTCGATCTGGGAGGCGTTCAATCCGGCATCTTTGAGGGCTGCTTCGCAGGGTTTCAGGCAGCGTTCAAATAAATTATCCGCTAACTGTTCGAATTTGCTGCGACTCAGTTTCTTAACCAGGTGTTTAGGTACTCCGTCAATGGCGGTGATATAGGGCAGGTTGATCTCTGTTTCCGAAGAGGAACTGAGTTCAACCTTTGCTTTTTCTGAGGCTTCTTTCAGACGCTGGAGAGCCATGGGGTCTTTCCGCAGGTCAACTGCTTCTTCTTTTTTGAACTCATCGGCCAGCCAGTCCATGACTACTTTGTCAAAATCGTCACCTCCCAGGTGGGTATCTCCGTTGGTGGATTTTACTTCAAACACGCCGTCACCCAATTCGAGTACGGAAATATCAAAAGTACCTCCACCCAGGTCGAATACGGCCACGTAATGGTCTTTTCCGCCTTTATCCAGGCCATAGGCCAGGGCGGCAGCGGTAGGTTCGTTTACGATACGGCGCACATTCAGGCCGGCGATCTCACCTGCCTCTTTGGTGGCCTGGCGCTGGGCATCATTAAAGTAAGCCGGAACCGTGATAACGGCTTCGGTCACTTCCTGACCCAGGTAGTCTTCAGCGGTTTTCTTCATTTTTTGAAGCACCATGGCGCTGATTTCCTGTGGCGTGTACAATCTGCCATCTATGTCAATACGAACGGTATTATTGTCACCTTTTGCCACTTTATAGCTCCAATGGCTGATCTCTTCTGTCACCTCATCAAAGCGGCGACCCATGAAGCGTTTTACGCTCATGATGGTGTTTTGGGGGTTGGTGATAGCCTGGCGTTTTGCCGGATCACCCACTTTACGCTCGCCATTCTTCAGGAAGGCCACGACAGAGGGAGTTGTACGACGTCCTTCCTCGTTAGCGATCACTACCGGTTCATTGCCTTCCATAACGGCAACGCAACTGTTTGTTGTTCCCAGGTCTATTCCAATAATCTTTCCCATATAGTTCTTCTTTTATGATTCAATTTAACTTCTCAATGATAGTGCCACGGGGTGGGAAGGTGAAAAAATGTCATATCTTCATTTTCCAATCGACGGATATGGAATGGTTATGGATCATCCTTGGCATCTTACTGATTCTTACAGGTATAGCCGGTAGCCTGCTCCCCCTCCTTCCCGGGCCACCCATTGCCTTTGCCGGGCTTTTGGTCCAGCAGTTCCGCGACCCTGCCCCTTTTTCCACCCGTTTCCTGGTGATCTGGGCAGTGGTGGTTGTAATCACCCTGGTACTTGATTATGTGATCCCGATCTGGGGGACCAAGAAATTTGGAGGCAGTTCGTATGGGGTCTGGGGATGTACCCTTGGATTTTTAGCCGCTTTTTGGATAGGCCCCTGGGGTGTCATCATTGGACCCTTTGCCGGGGCCTTTATCGGGGAAATGATCGCGAAGAATGATTCCAAACATGCCCTTAGGGCAGCCTGGGGATCATTTGTGGGGTTCCTGTTTGGTTCGCTGTTGAAATTAGTGGCCTGTTTTGTGATGTTGTACTATTTGGTGGTTAGCTTGTAGGAGTAGCTTTTGGCTTTTAGCTATTGGCAATTAGCCATTAAATAATTTATAATTAATAATTAATAATTTTTCAGTGAAACTGAAACGCACCCTATCCCTTCTTTTTTCCCTGCTCATCCTGGCCAGTGCCGGGGCGCAAAAGATCATTCCGGATAAACCGCTTTTGTCGCAAACGGATTTTAAATTGGATTCCTTACCCTATTCCGAGATCAACTTGCCCATTCAGATAGACCTGAAACCTATTTATCTGATGGCGGAAAAGAATGTGGATACACTCTTTTCGTCACCCAACTGGCCGGATGGCTGGGTGGAAAATGGCTGTGATACCCGCTATAAATACCAGTTTCGCCGGGGACCCCTTCGGTTAAAAGGGAGCAGCAATCAGCTTGATCTTGATTTTACCGGATATTATAAGATTATTGGCTCAACACGTTTATGTGTAGGTGGGGCCGTTTTGTCGCCCTGGACCAGCCCTTGTCGATGTGGGTTTACGGAAGGAGATCGTCGCGTGGAAGTGGGCTTTACGAGTAAATTAGCCATTCAGTCCAATTATAAGTTACTCAATTCGGTGATCCGGAAAGAACCAGTGGCTGTGGATAAATGCACGGTGTGTTTTTGGGGCCAGGATATCACCGATCAGGTCATGAAAGGAATGGCGAGTGAACTCGACCTTTCCAAGAAAGCTATCACCGATTCATTTGGGGTGGTAGATCTAAAACCTCAGGTACAACAGTTTTGGAACCAGCTTTCGGCCTCGTATAACCTGAACGGATTGGGTTGGTTGAAAATAAACCCCCAATCCCTGCGACTCAACCGGTTTGTGATTCGCAATGATTCATTGAACCTGGGATTGGGATTGGTGGCGCGTCCGGTCATCTCCTTTGAAAAACCGGATGACCAGCCTACGTTGGTACCCAATCTTTCTTCGGCTGCTGCAAAAGGCGGATTTAATATCTTTTTAGATGCGGTGCTAAACTATGATTCACTCAGTCAGTTGCTTAATCAACAGATGATCGGGAAGACCTTTGATCTAAATAAGGGCTTGATCAAAAAAAAGATCACCGTCAAGGAATCGAGGATCTATGGTATCGGGAACGAAAAGGTCATCATCAAGGTAACGTTCAGTGGCTCCAACTCGGGTACGGTGTATTTAACTGGAAAACCATTCTTTGATTCGGCCAGTCGTAAACTCGCTATCAGCGATGTGGATTTTGATATTAAAACCCGCGCCTTCTTGCTTAAAAGCGCGGAATGGTTATTTAGTAAAAAGATCATTCAATCCATTGAAGAGAATTCACGGTTTGACCTGGGTAGTTATATTGATTCTGCCATGGCTATGGCCAATCAACAGATCAATCGGGAATGGGTTAAAGGTATTTCCAGCTATGGGCAATTGGACCGACTCACGATGGTAGGGATCTATCCGCTATCCGATAAATTAGTGATCCGGAGTAACCTGGGTGGACAATTGGCTGTAAAGGTGGGAACTATTGAGTTTTAGCTTCCACTTTATTGACCCGAAAGGTGAAAAATCGTTGGATAACGTAGCTGGTCAATATGACCACGATGGTGGTGATGACCTGGGATAGCATAACAAAGATGTGCAGCTTCTCAACCAGGAATTTCAACATAATATAGTTCAGGGTCAGGGTAAATAAGAAGGAGAAAAGGTACCTGAATAATTGGCTTCTGCCCCGAACATTGGAGTCGCTAAAGACCACATATTTCATAAGGAAGAAACCGACGGGAAAACTGACACAGAAAGAGAAGAAAAGCGCTGCTGTATAAGCGGTGAAGGTATAAAAACCCAGGTCGAGCATTTGCTCGCGGAGAATGAATTTGAAGAAGACATAATACACCAACAAGCCAAGCACGGTATTCCCTCCCCCACAGGCCGCATACCGAAAGGTTTGAATATCCATCCATTTCCGAAAGGGAGGATAAAAAAAATCGATCACGGGGATCAATAGGTCACGAGCGGAATGGATGTGACGGTGCATTGGGCAAAAATAAACAAGAATTGATAAAATTATACTTGGATATTGAAATTATGTAGGAAAGGGTGAATGGTGAATAGTGAATGGTGAATTTGGATTTGCTATAGTTTATAAGTAGGCATATTGACTATTCACCATTCACTATTCACTTAAAAACATTGCTTATTTTCGCAAAAAAACTGGCTTTCATGGCTTTAGTTCATCAAATAAGAAAGATTTGTGCGGCTACGATCGGGGAATTGTATGGAATTTCGGTTGCTGAAACGGAGGTGTCCATTAATGAGACGAAGCCAGAATTTGACGGGGATTATACCCTTGTTTTATTTTCATTTGTCAAATCCCTGAAAAAATCTCCCGAGCAATTAGGTAATGAAATTGGCCAGGCTTTACTCGAAAAGAACAGCGACCTGTTTACGTCCTTTCAATTGATCAAGGGGTTTTTGAACCTGTCTGTAAGAGACAATTTTTGGATACAGTCCCTTGAATCAAATTATGGTGTAGCAGACTTTGGTTCAAAGTCCTCCGTTGGTCGCCGGATCATGGTTGAATATTCTTCCCCCAATACCAACAAGCCCTTGCACCTTGGCCACCTGCGAAATAATTTCCTGGGATGGAGTATTGCTGAGATCTATAAGGCCACAGGGTTTACCACGTTTAAAACCTGTATTTCCAATGACCGGGGTATTCATATTTGCAAGAGTATGGTGGCCTGGCAATTGTTTGCCAATGGCGCCACGCCTGCCAGCACAGGCATAAAAGGGGATCATTTTGTAGGCGACTATTATGTCCGTTTTGGCCATGAACATAAGCAACAGGTGGCTGCACTGATCGAAAAAGGGTTGACAAAAGAGGACGCTGAAAAGCAGGCACCGATCATGCAGGCCGCTCAGCAAATGCTGGTGGATTGGGAAGCGGGCAAACCAGAGGTAGTCGCCCTTTGGAAGGAAATGAACAGTTGGGTCTATGGCGGTTTTGATGTGACCTATCAACGAATCGGTTCAGATTTTGATAAGACCTATTTTGAAAGTGATACCTATCTGCTGGGAAAGAAAGCTGTGGAAGATGGACTCGCCAAAGGTGTTTTTTATAAAAAAGAAGATGGCAGTGTTTGGATCGACCTGACCGCTGACGGTTTGGATGAAAAAGTGGTTCAGCGCCGGGATGGAACAGCCGTTTATATCACGCAGGATATTGGTTTGGCGGAACAAAAGCAGGCCGAGTTTGATTGTGAGCAAAGTATCTATGTGGTGGGGGACGAACAGAATTATCATTTTAAAGTCCTGAAACTTATTTGTGAAAAATTGGGAATTCCCGGTGCAGCTGGCATTTACCATTTAAGTTATGGCATGGTGGAACTCCCGACTGGCCGGATGAAGACACGCGAAGGCACGGTGGTGGATGCGGATGATATTGTGGATGAAATGGTGAAAGTTGCCAGGGCCAAAACAGAAGAGTTGGGAAAGGTGAAAGATTTTACACCAGAGGAGTTGGATGCCCTACATGAAATGATTGGTCTTGGTGCATTGAAATTTTTTATTCTTCGTGTTGACCCCAAGAAGCGAATGATCTTCAACCCGGAAGAGTCCATCGATTTTCATGGGTTCACCGGGCCTTTTGTACAATACACTCATGCGCGGATACGCTCCATGTTGCGCAAAGCGCCTATAGATAATAATGCACCAACGGGGGAAAGCGCGCTCTTCAAATTAGAGCGTGAATTGATCCGTAAATTGGAGCAGTACCCGGTGATCCTTGATCAGGCTGCTTTGGAACATAACCCTTCCCTATTGGCTATCTATGCGTTTGAAGTGGCTAAGCAATTCAATACATTTTACACCGAACATTCTGTTTTGAATGCGGAGTCGGAAGAGAAAAAGCAATTGCGCTTGAAAATTTGTGCGTTGACGGCAGAAGTGATCAAGAATTCGATGGGGTTGTTGGGGATTGGCGTACCGGAAAGAATGTAATTGAATTTTACCGCCAGGGCGCAACGTCGCAATGTGGCGCCAAAACATCATCGCGTATCCTGGCGCCTTAGCGCCTTAGCGGTACATAGTGCTACATGCCCATCAATTGTTTCTTCTGCTTCAAATTCGCCAGGGAAGGATCCATTTCGATGGCTTTATCGCAGAGCATCGTTCCTTTATCTTTTTCCCCTTTCTTTTGATAGCACATGCCGATCATGTAAAGGGCGGAGGCGTTCTTCTTGTCATATTCCAACATTCTATCCCAGTATTCCATGGCCAGATCAAATTTGCCGGCATAGTAATAGGATTCGGCCACGAGGTTGAGAATATTGAGGTCGCTGGGTCTTTTCTTTAATAATTCGTTGAAGATCTTCAACCCTTCATCCAGATTGCCTGTATTGAGATAGGCGATCCCCAGGTTGTAGTGATAATCATTTGATTTTTTGTAACCTTTCTCCCCTGCCTGCAGCAAATAAACCAGGGCGTTCTTGTTATCACCCAAAGCATAGTGGATCATCCCCAATTCATAGATCCATTCGGGACGGGAAGGGGTCAATTCAATGGCTTTGATATAATGCGGAATAGCGTATTTGTAATTGAACATATCGGCATAGCTTCTGCCAATGAGATAGGGAATTTCTCCATTCTCGGGTTCTTCTTTCTGCGCCTGTTCCAGGTAGCGTATTCCATCGCCATAGTTTTCCTGATTGTAGTAGGTTTTGCCTAACATATAGCTCACCTTGGCGGTAGCATCCTTTTCCTTCAATAGCTGGGCATATCGGATGACATCATCGTGATGTTTCAGGTTGTAGGAGATCTGTAGTAACAGGTGATAATGAGAGGCCGAGTTCTCCCCCATTTTTTCGAGCTTCTGCATCATTTCTTTGGCCTGGGCATATTTTCGGAGTTCAAATAAAATATTAGCTAATTCAGAAACGATCTGTTTGTTGTTGGAGTCGTAATGATAGGCTTTGTCCAGGTGCTTCCACACTTCCAGTTTGCGTCCTGCTTGTTTTTCTGCTAAACCTTTATCCAGAAAGTATTGAGCGCTATCGGACTGTGCCGAAACGGCCCCCGAAAGGAGTAGGAATAGAAATATCTGGTAGTAGCGGTTCATAGGAAAATTGTTTTGGTCGATTCAGCCGGGTATTAAATGTAAACCATCCGCCCGAAAAGTCCTAATCTCAGACGGTAGAATCGCCTAAAAATTGTGCTGGAAGGGTGAAAATTATTGGAATAGTGGGATTCCCTTAGTAATTAATTATCAATATTTAACATTCCTACTTCAACACGATCCCCGCCAATGGAGGAAGGTGAAGGGTGAGTTTGTAAACCATGTTCTCCTCATCCACCAGTTCGGAGCGGATCTCGGGGTTAAACGTATCCCCTGTTCCCCAATATTTTCGGTCATCACTGTTGAAAATTTCGGTGGTAAAGGTATGTCCATGGACATAAATCTCCCAGTCCCGGCGAACTACGGGGGTCATATTCAGGATAACCAAAACATCATCTGCCTTCTTTTTGCCTTTTCGGCGATAGGCAATCACAGATTCTGCCCGGCGATTCAGGTCAACCCATTCAAAACCATACATGGTGAACTGGTTTTTATAAAGGGCGGGCTCTGCCCGAAGGAGTTTATTCAGATCAGCCACGCAGTCCTTCGTGCGTTTATGACAATCATGTTCCAGAAGTCCCCAATCCAATTCAGATTTATAATTCCATTCAGTGGTTTGCCCAAATTCACAACCCATGAACAGGAGTTTTCCGCCTGGGTGCGTCCACATGTAAGTGTAAAGCAGTCTCAGGTTGGCAAATTTCTGCCATTCATCGCCCGGCATTTTATAGATCATTGGGCTTTTGCCATGCACCACTTCATCATGGCTATAGGGGAGCATGAAGTTCTCATCATAGTAGTACATCATGCTAAACGAAAATTTGTCCTGGTGAAACTGTCTGAACATCGGATCGATCTTGAAATAGTCCAATGAGTCGTGCATCCAGCCCATCATCCATTTCATTCCAAAACCCAATCCGTCTTCAAAGGTGGGCCTGGAAACCCCTGGCCAATCCGTAGCTTCTTCGGCAATGGTCTGTACATCGGGGAAGTCACGGAAAATGGTTTCGTTCAGGTCTTTGATAAAAGCGATGGCTTCCAGGTTCCCGTCTCCACCATATTCATTGGGTTCCCATTGGCCATGTTTTCGGGAATAGTTTAGTTTAAGCATGGAACTGACCGCATCCACGCGGATGCCATCAATATGAAACAGGTCAAACCAATACCGGGCACTGCTGATGAGAAAGGATTTGACCTCTCCCCTTTTGTAGTTAAAGATATAGCTGTTCCAATCCGGATGAAATCCCTTGCGCATATCGGCATATTCGTAGGTGTGCGTCCCATCAAACATGAATAGCCCATGTGCGTCGTAGGGAAAATGAGAAGGTACCCAGTCCAGGATGACACCGATCCCGGCTGCATGACAGGCATCGATCATCCGCATGAATCCCTGCGGGTCACCAAAACGGGAAGTGGCGGCAAAAAATCCGGTACACTGGTAACCCCAGCTTCCATCAAAGGGGTGTTCCATCACCGGCATGAATTCCACATGGGTGAATCCCATTTCCTGTAAATAGGGTATAAATCTTTCCGTGATCTGGTCATAGGTGTTATAAACTTCTTCATTGTTTTTATCCGGGCGCATCCAACTGGCCAGGTGCATTTCGTACACACTCCAGGGCGCTTCGAGGGAATTGTGTTTCTTTCTTTTTTTCATCCATTCCTTATCTGCCCAGTCATAGGAAGTATCCCAGGTGATCGAGGCGGTATTTGGCCGCTTCTCCCAGAAACGGGCAAATGGATCTCCCTTATCTGTTTCTACCCCCTTAAACCCGACAATATGGTATTTGTACACCTCACCGAGGTTAAAGCCTGGAATAAACCCCTCCCATACCCCACTTTTGTCCCAACGCGGGTTGAGCTCATATTCATGATCTTTCCAGTCATTGAAATTTCCTTTTACGGAGACCGAAGTGGCATTGGGGGCCCAGACACAGAAGTACATTCCCCATTGATCATTTACCTGGATGGAATGGGATCCGAATTTTTCATACAAACTATAATGTGTGCCTTGCTGAAAATTTCGAATATCGTCTTCAGTTAGGAGGGAATAGTTCCAAACCGGTTTTGATGTATCCACATATTCCACTTCTTCATAGCGTTTTGATTTTGCCGTTTTCTTTTTGGAGGAAGCCATGTATGTGGTTTTAGAAGAAATGGAAGAATGGTAGCTGAAATTCGGGAATAAACCCGGTTTAACGTAAAATTAAGGATTAGTGGTTTTGAATCCGTATGGAATTAGTGGAATTTAGCATCTTCGATTTTTTCGCAAAACCACCCCTAAAGCAATTGCATGAGATATCGTCTGCTGTCCTTCTGTATAGGCCTACTCCTTTCCTATTCCGCCTTCTCCCAAAAAGCACAGTTATCCGGCGTCATATTGGACAGTTTTGAGAAGAAAAACCTCGGCGATGCGATCATTTCCCTTGTCAATAAGAAGGATTCTACGCTTTACCGCTTTGTTCGGACCAAAACCGATGGTTCTTTTTCCTTCCAAAGTCTGGATACTGGCCATTTCTACCTATATATTCATTATCCGAAATATGTTGATCATGTGGAGGATATCCGTCTTGGAGCTGGTGAGACGCTCAATTTAGGGTCAATTCCCGTTATCCCTACGAGTAAATTACTGGAGGAGGTGATCGTGAAGCAAAACCGGGCGATTCGCATGCGTGGGGATACCATCGAGTATACGGCGGACAGTTTCAAAGTTAGGGACGGAGCATCGGTAAAAGACCTTCTCCGGATCATGCCGGGATTGCAGGTGGATAATAAAGGACAGGTTACGGCTCAGGGCCAGAAAGTAGAAAAAGTGCTGGTGGATGGGGAAGAATTTTTTGGAGATGACCCGGCTGTGGTGATTGAGAACCTGCGGGCCGATGCCATTGATAAGGTGCAATCCTTTGATAAAAAAAGTGAGCAGTCTGAATTTACGGGTGTGGATGACGGGAGCCGGTCCAAAACCCTGAACCTGGTACTGAAGGAGGATAAGAAAAAGGGCTATTTCGGTAAGGTGGTTATTGGGGGAGGAACCGAGGAGCGGTATTCCGAAGAGGCCATGTTGAACTTTTTTAAAGGAAAAAAGAAATTCTCGGTATATGGAATCGCCTCCAATACGGGTAAGACCGGATTGGGCTGGCAGGACCGAAACAAGTTTGGCGAGGGAGATGATTTTGGTGATGCGACGGTGGAAATGGGTGCCGGGTTTATCATGATCAGCAGTGATGGGGATGATGATTTCGGGGATTGGTCGAACCAGTTCTATGATGAAGGGATACCGCGTACGTTCAAGGCTGGCGCACATTATTCCAATAAATGGTTAAAGGATCAGCAGAACATGAACCTGAATTATACAATACGGGATATAAAAAACGAGGCCATCGGGAACTCATTGACCAAATACATTCTGCCCGATTCCGCTTATTATTCCCGCGAAAACCACAAAAGTGGTACCCAGGAAACCAGGCAATTGGCCAGTGGCATGTACGATATCAAGATCGATTCACTGGCTTCGCTTCGGTTCAAGGTGAATGCCAAAAAAGAAAGAAAGACGAGCGCTACTATTTCCAACACCTTGTCACAGGATGAAAACCTGGACCTGGTCAACGATAATAAGATTGATAACTCCTCTGAATCCACCAACGAAGCCTATCTGGCCAGTGTTTTATGGAGACAGAAGTTCACCAAAAAAGGCAGGACACTCTCGCTTTCCCTTTCCCATAAATACAATGAAGGGAACTCCACCGGGTTCCTGTTTTCCACAACCGATTTTTATAGTGGTTCTGCCAATCCCTACCTCCGTGATACAGTGGACCAGTTTAAATCCAATTACTCAAAAACCCTTACCACCAATTCCAAGTTGGTGTATACTGAACCTGCGGGAAAGAAAGCGCTGGTTGAATTCAACTATGCGTTTAGCCGGATCGGCAGTGATGCGGACCGCCGGAGTTTTGATAAAGTGAACGGAAAATATACCGGGCTCAATCAGGAATTCAGCAATAAATACAGCCTGAATTACCATTCCAACAGCGCTGGATTCAAGTATCAGTATAATGGAAAGAAACTCATTGCGAATATTGGAACCAATTTAGGTCTGGCCCGCTATGAGCAGTTTGATTCATTGGGCAAGAAGGTAAATGACCTGAAGTATACCAACCTCTTCCCTACCAGCCGGATCACCTATAAGATGGCGGCTCAGCGAAGCCTGAACCTGACTTATTCCGGTTCCCCGCAACCCCCCAGTCTGGATCAGGTGAATCCCATTCGTGAGAATACCAATTCCTTGTTCATTCAGGAAGGAAACCCCGATCTGGAACAGGCTTTCCGTCATAGTGTTTCCTTGTTCTTTAGTGATTTTAAATTGTTGACTGGAAGAAATATCTGGATCAATGGTTCCTTTAGTTCTACGAATAAAGCCATTGTAAGCAGTCAGGTTACGGTCAATGGGGTTACGACACAGAAGTACATCAATACCAATGGAAATTTTGACTATTACTTTTACAGCTCGTACGGTTTCAAGCTAAAAAAGACCGAATTGAATTTGGGTGTAAACCTGCAAACCAATGGAGGCCGATTTGTGAATTTTGTGAATGGAATTTCGAATACAAGCAATAACAATACCACCGGGCTTTCATTAAGTGTTTATTCATATAAGGAAGACAAGTATGATTTCAATGCCAATGTGGGATATAATTTAAATACGTCTCAGTCTAGCATCAATCCAAATAAACTCAGTTTCTGGAGTCAGGAACATAGTGCTAATGTCAATGTTTATCTTACAAAAAGGCTCAGAATCGGAACGGATGTGAATTTCTATCTCCGTGAAAAAACAGATGCTTTTGACGGTAATAACAATTTCACGGTGTGGGGCGCCACCTTGAACTACCAGGTGTTTAAGAAGAAGAATGGAGAATTCAGACTGGAGATGAATGATATTCTTAACCAACGCCGGGGCTTTGACAGAGAGTTCACGCTTAACCGTGTATATGAACGGAATTACAATCAGTTGGGGCGTTATGGGATGCTGAGTTTTGTGTGGAATTTTACTAAACAACCTGGAACAACAAAATAATATGAGAACAAGGATCCTGATCATTTTGTTATTGGCTTTTTCCCTGGAAGGGATGACACAAACAGCCTTTATTCGTAAAACCAAGATCGAATTTGAGCGAAAGACAAATACCCATCGATTGTATTTCTCTGGTGAAACAGATTCATGGGCCGAGGAATTCAAGAAATTGATCCCCCAATTCCGGACAGATTATTTTGATCTGTTGATCGATGGGGGTAAGTCAATCTATCGCCCCGGTCGCGAAGTGGAACAAAAGAACTCAGGCTTTTTTGAAAGCCCTGCCGTTACCAATACCGTGTACTCCGATCTGGCCAGTGGGGCAGCTACCAGTCAAAAACAGGTATTTGAAACCCTTTTTCTTCTACAGGACTCCTTGAAAAAATACACCTGGAAATTGGAGCCTGAAACCAGGACGATCGCCGGATATGAATGTCGAAAAGCGATCACCCGTATCTGTGATTCGGTGGTGGTTGTCGCTTTTTATTCCGATGAGATTGTTCCTTCTGCCGGCCCTGAGTCTTTTAATGGGTTGCCTGGTGCCATCCTGGGTCTGGCTGTTCCCCGGTTGTATACCACCTGGTTTGCCACCAAAGTGGAGGTTTTATCTGAAAAGGATGAGAAGACCATTCTTCCTCCCAGTAAGGGAAAGAAAGCCGATGATAAGGCCTTGGTGTCAACAGTAGATGCAGCCATCAAGAACTGGGGCGATAAGTACCACGACCGGTCGATCTGGTTCATTACTTTATAGAGAATAACCGCAAAGACGGTATGACGCAAAGGGGCGCTAAGTAATCATCTTAGCGCCCCTTTGTGTCATACCGTCTTTGCGGTGAAACATAACTACTTTAATAATTCGAATACTACCCCTTCTTTTGCCGGAATGGAATATCCTTCCAGGTTCAGGATCTCACCGGTTTGAATATTTCGCATTTTAGTAAACCCTTTCACCCGTTCCTGATAGATACTCCAATCAGGTGTATAAGCACTATTGCCTGTATTCGTAAGTACCATGACTGTTTGTTTCTCATCATATCGGAAATAAACATAGGTCGCATTACGCACAACGTATTGCATGGTCTTACCTGAAGTGATGGCAGAGGAATTTTTTCGGAAATGAAGGAGTTTACTGACATAGTTGAAGGAAGTATTTTCCATTTCTGACCTACCGGCACTGGAAAACTTATTTTGTGGATCATTGGCCCAACCACCCGGGAAATCATGGCGTACTTCCGCATCGTTCGGGTTTTTAAAATTCTTCATCAGGATCTCTGTTCCATAATACAGTTGGGGAATTCCACGCATGGTGAGTAACCAGTTAAGCCCCCATTTCATTTTATTCCAATCCTCTCCGATCACGGAATAGATCCGGTCCATATCATGGTTATCCAGGAAAATGCAATTGTTCATGGGGTTTTTGTACACGATATCCTGTGACAGGGTCATATAGAGCCTGTTTACGCCTTCTGTCCAACCAAAGGGCTGGTTCATCCCTGCATGCATGGCAAAGCACAGCGAGAAGTCGATGGCACCCGGGGCATTGTGTTTGAAATCGGTATTGATCTTATTCTGCACAAAGTAGGCATTGGCTACAACGGTATTGGCCCAGGCTTCAACGAAGGTGGTTAGTTTAGGAAATTCTTTGGCCAGGGCGGCATTCAGTTTATTGACAAATGGTTCTTCACAATATTTGTAGGTATCGATCCGGAATCCATCGAACCCGAATTCTTCGGTCAGCCAGATGGCATTTTGGATCAGGTAATTGGCTACATATGGATTATCCAGGTTCACGTCTGGTAAATGGGAGGTAAACCAACCTTTGACCATATTATTTTTGTCAAAAGCAGAACCATAGGGATCGAACATGGTTTCTTCGCGGTGATTGGGACCAGTAAAGCTGGGCCAGCGATTGATCCAATTCTCTTCCGGGGCATCTTTATTCATCCAATGCCAAAGTCCAACGTGGTTGTAGATCGCATCTTGAATGATCTTAAGCCCTTTTGCATGCGCGGCGTTTACCAGCGCTTTGTATTCTTCATTGGTACCAAATCGTGGGTCGATCCTGTAATGATCGGTAAACCAGTAACCATGGTATCCCGCCATATCGTTATTGCCTTCATGTTCCTTGGGCATATCATTTTCCAGTACCGGGGTGAACCAGAGTGCCGTAATCCCGAGATCATTAAAATAATCCAGATGGTCTTGTACCCCTTTGATATCTCCACCGTGCCGCGCGAATTTGTTATTCCGGTCACTGCCATTGTCTCGCAGGTTAGTAAATGCATCATTGGACGGATCCCCATTGGCAAAACGATCGGGCATGAGCAAATAGGAAACATCCTTGGATGTAACACCCATGACCCTTGTCTTTCCATTTTGGGAACTCCGTGCTTTCAATTCATAATTGATCACTGTTTTCCCCGGGGTAATGCCAACGAATTCAAATCGAAATTTCTGCGGCCTGGCAGTTTTTGAAATTTCCAGATCAATGGCGAGATACTTTGCGTTTGTGAAATGGTGAACCTTAATAACCTTTACATCCGCCGAAGTCGACCGAAATACAAGCTTATTGCGCGGAATTTCTTTTTCTGCTTTTATCAGCACCTGCAATTTATTGTTTTGCATCCCTGCCCACCAATGCGAAGGATAAATGGTTTGGGAATACAAAGTGCCTGTCAACAGTAACAGGAAGAGAAAACTTAATTTTTTCATACGATTACTATTTGTCTTTGATACGAAGCGTAAGCAGTCCACCCAGGATCATCGAACATCCGCCCACTACAATGGTCATGATGGCATTTCCGTCAAAGAGGTGCTTTGTCAAAAATCCAAGTAAGGTGGCGGCGAGGATCTGAGGTATAACAATAAAGAAGTTGAATATGCCCATATAGACACCCATCTTTTTGGCCGGAAGGGCTTTTGTCAACATGGAATAAGGCATGGCGAGAATGCTGCACCAGGCCAGGCCAATACCAGCCATACTGATGATGAGCATATTTTCATCCTTAAAAAAGTAATAGGAGATCAAACCGAGTCCACCAGCCACCAAGGAAATAAGGTGCGTAACGGGACGAGAAAATTGCTTCGCCATAACAGGAAGGAGAAAGGCAAACAAGGCGGCAAATCCGTTATAATAGGCAAAAAGAACACCTACCCAATTACTGATCTTGTTGTAATCCGCTGAAGTTGTATCCGTGGTATTGTAGAGATGTTGCGCCAATGCCGGGGAGGAATAGATCCACATAGAGAATAGGGCGAACCAGGAAAAGAATTGAACAACCGCCAGTTTTTGCATGGTGGGAGGAAGAAAGTTCAGGTCGTCCATTACTTCTACAAAACCATTTTCTTTTTTCGCTCGGGCAAAGAAGGAGGCGATAATTTGTAATATTCCAAAAACCAGGATACCTCCGGTCAGGACATACAGTTCCTTTTCCAGATTTTCAGAGGGGCCAGAATTGTAATAGTACATTCCTCCTGTAAGCAAGGCCCCGATAAAACTCCAAATGATTCCTTTCTGAAGAAACCGATCGGCCGGGGTTTTGATTTGAACATGATTGTCTTCCTCTTTAATATCGCCAAAGGCCTTCATTTCCTCTGGTGAATACTCACGGGTGGTGAATACGGTATAGGCAATCGCTGCCAGGAAAACAACGGCACCAATGATAAAAGAGATCTTTACTGAATCGGGAATCATTCCTGCGGCGGCTTCGTTTTGCACACCAAAGGCTGTTAAAACATAGGGCAAAATAGAGGAAACAACAGCGCCAATTCCAATAAAGAAACTTTGCATGGCAAAACCAGTGGTCCGTTGCGAATCCGGGAGCATATCCCCTACAAAGGCCCGAAAGGGTTCCATGGATACATTGATGGAGGCATCCAGTAACCATAACATCACCGCTGCCATCCAAAGCGCACTTACATTGGGAAAAATAAAGAGGGCAAGGGACGCACATATGGCGCCGGCCATAAAGAAGGGTCTTCTTCTCCCCCATTTACCTAACCAGGTCTTATCACTAAAATGACCAATGATCGGTTGAATGATCAAACCCGTCAAAGGCGCCGCAATCCACAATATGGGAATCTCCTCGATCTTGGCTCCCAGTGTTTGAAATATCCGGCTGACGTTGGCATTTTGCAAACCAAAGGCAAACTGGATCCCAAAGAACCCCACACTCATGTTGATGATCTGCCCAAGACTGAGCTTGGGCTTGACGGTAGGAAGAAGCGACATGGCAATCGTTATTTAAATAAAGGTAAGCCGTATTTTAATTAATATGTAAAAAAGACACATTAAAAATTACTCCCTCAATTCCACTCTGGTATTCCATGCAATTCGTGAAATCCATTCAATTCAGGAATTCGTGAAATTCGTCTAATTCGTCCAATTCGTGTTTAGATAACGAAACCATTTGGAATCACCGCCGCCTTCTTGATCACCACGATACCATCCTTAACTGTGTAAAGGGGTTGATCTGTATTTTCCAGATGTGGGCCTCCATTGATCCGGACATCATCGCCAATGCGGCAGTTTTTATCAAGGATCGCATTTTTGATATAGCAGCGGTTGCCGATACCCAAAAGTGGAACACCATGGGAACGGTCACTCTGCATGTCCTCGAGGGTTTCATAATAATCATTTCCCATCAGGTAGGAGTTGACTACGGTTGAGCCATTGCCAATACGCGAACGGATCCCCACAACAGAGCTTTCCACCCGGGAGGCATTGATGATACAGCCTTCGGAAACGACCGTTTTTTCGAGTGTGGTGCCGCTGACTTTTGCCGGTGGCAGCATCCGGGCACGTGTATAAATGGTTTGGTCGGAGTCAAAAAGGTTGAACAACGGCAGGTCTTTGGTAAGATCCAGATTGGCTTCAAAGAAGGAATAGATATTTCCGATATCCGTCCAATACCCGTCATACTGGTAGCTGGCTACTTTGTATTTTTCGATGGATTGAGGGATGATCTCTTTACCAAAGTCGGTGGCGTCTTTGTATTCTGTTTGGAGCAGGTCAAATAATAGCTTGCGGTTGAAAATATAAATACCCATGGAGGCGAGATAGACCCTTCCGGTCTTTTTCATTTCTTCACCGGTATCGCTTACCCAATCGACAAGCACTTCTTTTTTGGGTTTTTCCACAAAGGAGGTGATGAGTCCGTCTTTTGATTTCAGGATCCCGAATTCAGGCGCTTCCCGGTCAGCCACCGGAATGGTGGCAATGGAGATATCGGCTCCAAGGGCTTTATGGTTCTCCAGCATTTCTGCGAAGTCCATTTGATAGAGTTGGTCACCTGAAAGGATGAGGACATAATCGCTTTCAAAGGGCGCGATATGTCGTAGTCCTTGTCTTACCGCATCAGCTGTACCCTGGTACCAGGTAGGGTTATCCGGTGTTTGTTCAGCGGCGAGGATATCAACAAAAGCCCGGCTAAAAGGGCTGAAATGATAGGTATTCTTGATATGCCGGTTGAGTGAGGCCGAGTTGAACTGTGTAAGGACGAACATGCGTCCGATACCGTTATTCAGGCAATTGGAGATAGGAATATCCACTAACCGGTATTTACCCGCGATCGGTACGGCGGGTTTGGAACGGCTGGCGGTAAGTGGGTAGAGGCGGCTGCCGGCCCCTCCCCCTAAAATGACTGATAAAATTTCTGTGGAGTGTGTGATCGTTCTGATTGCCATAACCGTTAGATTTTATTTGAGTGACTCATATAGCGATAAATAAGTATTGGCGGAAGAATCCCAGGAATGATCCAGGTTCATCATGTGGTGGCGCATCCAATTGTATAACTCTTTTTTATGGGAATACAGATCAATGGCACGGCCGACGGAATAGGTGATATCGCCGACATCGGCATTGTTAAACCGGATTCCGAAACCCTGGTAGTCACCAAAGTCAGTTACCGTATCTTTTAACCCACCCGTGCTTCTTACAAGCGGAACCGTTCCATACCGAAGGGCATACATTTGATTAAGGCCGCAAGGCTCTACCCTGCTTGGCATGAGCAGGAAATCGGCACCGGCATACATCAGGTGGCTGAGCGGCTCGCTGTATCCAATAAAAGTATTTACATACCCTTTGAATTGGCTTTTAATATGCTCGAGACTCTGTTCCACCTGAGGTTCACCCGAGCCGAGTACCAGAAAGTTGGCGTTACCATGATGCTGATAAATAGAACTGGTAATGGCATCCGGTAAAAGATCGGCAGCCTTCTCTCCTACCAAGCGGCCAATGAATACAAAAAGAGGTTTATCTACATCGAGACCAAACTGGCCACAGAGTTCGAGTTTATTTTTTTTCTTACCCTTATTCACTTCCTCGGGATCATAGTTCGTTGCGATCATGCTGTCCCTGGTAGGATCCCACACATCATTGTCGATTCCATTGAGGATTCCAACGCTTTTTCCTTTTTCGTATTCAAAAAGTTTTTCTAACCCATTCGACATGAATTTCAATTCATCAAGGTAGCTATTGCTCACGGTTGTCACCTTCCATGAATTTTTTACAGCGGCGGCAAGTGGGTTGATCGCATTGTTCCATTCAATAAGTCCGGCCTTCCAATTGTCCCATGGTGGAATATAGTGGCTCTTGTCCCATCCCATCCAGCCCTGGTATTGGGCATTATGGACGGTGAAAACAGTAGGGATATCGGCCAGGCGGTTAAATCCATAACAGTATTTCAGCATGAAAGGGATCATGCCGGTATGGTGATCATGGCAATGGATGACATTTGGTTTGTGTTCCCATCGCGATAGCCAGTCACAAAAAGCGATCTGAAATGACATGAATCGCTCAGTATCGTCATCATAGCCATAGATCTTTTCCCTGTCAAGCAGGCCATTGATATCAATGAGGTAAAGATCGAATCCGAGTTTATTGGTTCGTTCTTTTATGACGCTGTAGTGAAAATGCTGACCACCGAGTGACTGTCCCCCTTCGTGAACAAGATCCCAATCATTCTTATACAGGAATGGGGTGCGGTACATGGGCATGACCACTTTTGCCACATGACCGGCTTTTGTCTGGTACTTGGGAAGGGCTCCCACCACATCACCCAGTCCCCCGGCTTTAGCGACCGGGTAACATTCGGCAGAAACGTGAATGATTTCCATAACTACCTCAAATTAAGTGGTTTTTTGATAGGATGATTATTTGGTTTAAAAATTTTTCGATAAGGTTTTTCCTTACCTTTCGTTTTAAATCAAAAATTAATTATTGCTGTATGAATCAGGAAACAAAATGGTCCCAGTTTGGCACCTTAATCACCGTCTTTTTCTTCTGGGGATTCGTAGCCGCCAGCAACAGTATTTTCATTCCCTTTTGTAAGAAATTCTTCGATTTGGATCAATTACAATCGCAGTTGATTGGTTCTGCCTTTTACGGGGCCTATTTTTATGGTTCCCTGATTCTCTATGTAATCTCTGCCCTTGTCGGATTTGACCTGCTAAATAAGATCGGGTATAAGAAAGGGATCATTTATGGACTTCTTATTTCGGTTGTGGGCGCCCTGGCGCTGGCGCTGATCAGTACATCGGCCCATCCCACTTTTGGAATGGTGCTTGTAGCTTTCTTTATCATTGCTCTTGGGTTTTCCCTTCAACAGACTTCCGCCCAGCCATTTGCTATTGCCCTGGGTTCTCCTGAAACGGGTTCTCACCGGTTGAACATGGCTGGTGGAGTTAATTCCTTTGGTACCTTGTTGGGGCCTTTGGCTGTATCCTTCATGCTTTTTGGCTCGGCAACCTCCACAAAAGAGGCGACTATCGGAAATATTGAAACGGTCTATTTCTTTTTGGCAGGATTGTTTACACTGGCAGCAATCATATTTGCCGTGGCCAAGTTGCCTAAGGTGACCAGTGATGAACATTTGGAGAAGAGTCCCAAGGCCATGCGCGTCTTATTGATCATTGGTTTAGTGTTCCTGCCTGTTCTGTTTGCGGACGCCATACGGGAGCAAACCGGTATCCCCAAATCCTATGTGATCTATGCCTCTTTGTTGGTCATCCTTTCTATTCTTTTTGGATCGATGTTTACTGCTGCCATGAATAAGTCTGGCTGGGGGGCCATGCAATACCCTCAGTTGGTACTCGGCATGATCGCCATCTTTGTTTATGTAGGAGTAGAAGTGACTATTGACAACAATTTCGGGGCATTTTTAAAGCGTCCGGAGTTCGGAGGGTATGATGAGAAACATAATTCACACCTCATTGCCCTTTACTGGGGTAGCTTGATGATTGGTAGGTGGACCGGAGCTGTGAGCGTATTTAATTTGAGCAAACGGACCAAGCAGTGGCTGGTTGGACTTGTTCCCTTTCTTGCCTTTGGAATCATTTGCCTGGCCAACTATCTGAAAGGAAACGATATTTCGGATTACAAATATTATCCGATCATGATACTCTTACTTGTTGCGGCCAATCTATATTCACAGGAAAAGCCCGTAAAATTGCTGACCACAGTTTCTGTAATGGCCGCCGCCTTTATCCTTATTTCTCTTTTCACCAATGGGATGGTGGCCAATTATTTAATAATTGCCTGTGGCCTTTGCTGTTCCGTCATGTGGCCCTGTATCTTCTCCTTAGCGGTGGCAGGCATAGGCAAATACACCAGCCAGGGTTCCTCTTTCCTTATCATGATGATCCTGGGTGGTGCCATAATCCCACCCGCACAGGGAGCCTTGATCGATCTGGATCTTGGCACCGAGGTAAACGGGATTACTACTGGTCCGTGGACACATATGTCTTATATAGTTCCCCTTGTTTGTTTTGCTTACCTCGCCTGGCATGCGATGAAGAGTAAAGCAGAATTGAAGAAGCAAGGAATTGATTTTGACCAACAGGTATCAGGAGGTCATTAACCAAATAAAAATGAATTTGTATCTTTCCCGTCCCGTTAGTTTTAACGGGACGTTTTTATTCAAAAACCACATGGACTATGGCAAAGAAAATGATCAATGAGCAGTTGGCGATCGGTATTGATATTGGCGGCACCGGAACCAAGTTTGGTATCGTAGACAGAAATGGGAATGTACTTTTCTCCAGTGAGTTGGCCACCCGAAATCATGCCGACATCGATAGTTTTATCAGTGAGCTTCATGATCGTTTGATGGAGTTGGTGGAAAAGGCCGGTGGTGTAGGAAAATTCAAAGGGATCGGTGTTGGAGCGCCCAATGGAAACTTTTATACCGGCACCATTGAATATGCACCTAATCTGCCCTGGAAAGGGATCATTCCGCTTGCCAAGAAATTCCACGATAAATTTCATCTCCCTGTAACAGTAACGAATGATGCCAATGCGGCTGCCATAGGAGAAATGATGTATGGCGCGGCCAAAGGCATGAAGGATTTTGTCATGATCACCCTGGGCACCGGTGTGGGAAGTGGTTTTGTAGCCAATGGCCAATTGATCTATGGGCATGATGGTTTTGCCGGAGAACTCGGTCATAATATCATCATCCCCGATGGCCGCCTGCATGAAGGCACGGGCAAACGGGGTTCCTTAGAAAGTTATGCTTCTGCTACCGGGGTCACCCTTACCGCCCTTGAAGTGTTATCCAAAAGCACCGAGGATAGTTTGTTGCGACAAGTACCGGCTGAGGAAATGAGTTCCAAAAAAGTATATGAAGCCGCCATACAAGGAGATAAATTGGCCAAAGAGATATTTGAATATACAGGTCGGATCCTGGGTATTGCACTGGCCAATACCGTTATGAACTTAAGCCCCGAAGCCATTATTCTTTTCGGTGGCCTCACAAAAGCAGGAGACCTCATTCTAAAACCCACAAAGGAACATATGGAAGCCAATGTGATCGAGGTATTCCATAATAAGGTAAAAATATTGATCAGTCACCTGAAAGAAAGTGATGCCGCTATTTTAGGCGCGAGTGCGTTGGTGTGGGATGGGACGAAGTAGAATCGTGAGACGTGAGACGTCTCACGCCTCACGTCTCACGATCAAAAACACCCCCGGCACGGCCCGCTGTCCTTCCTTATCCGAAGGTTTAATCGTTTCTTTTCCATTTATTATTAGGCAACTGCTTCCCCCTCCATCCAGGTTCATGGCTTCTGTGCAACCGATTTCTTTGAGCATTTGGGCCAGTTGGGTGAGGCTGGCTCCTTCGGCCAATCCGGGCATTCGTCCCTGCACGACCAACAACACCAGTTTTCCATCGGCTGTATATCCCATCGCAGAGCGTGGATGTTTGTCGTCTATGGCTTTTCCGGCAAATTTCCCTTCTTCGTTATTGGTAATCATTATCTCCCCATCCTGTACCAGAACAGGACCCCCTCCTACCGCTGCTATTGGTTTCCATTTGCGCCAGCCGGAATAAGTGCCGGCAAAAAATGAAAAATCTGCCTGTCTTATTGAATCCTTGATCATGGAGGGTATGGGGTGTTGAAGTGCCCAAACTTTTCGGCTGTTTGAATCGGTCCATGTCCAGGCAATATCCGCTGTTCTGTTTTTAAAAATGCCGATGGCACTTCCTAAAGGATGTCTCCATGTCAAAGTATCTTTTCCCTTTCCTGGAAGAGAATGGATATTATAGCCAACAAGTTTTTTGTCTTTGATGACCAGGTTGAGGTTCTGATGGGTTTGAAATGAAAAAAAAGTTGTGTTGATCACCGCCAGGGCTTGTTCATTTTTTTGGTAAAATTCTCCCGGGGTGAGACGGCGTTTGTAGGTAGTATCTGTTTTGAATTGAAGTTCTTTATCGTTTAGATCAGCGATCAGGTAATAGGCGATATTGGGTTTGCCGTCTACCAATGATTCTGTTTTAAAAACCTGAATGGAGGTTGGTAAGGGGGCGTATTGCTGGGAGACGTCTTGCCATTGGATTTGGGCATTGGAATGAAGTTGGATAATGGAGAATGTTAGTAGTAGTGGCAGGAGTTTCATAATACGAATGTACCGATTTTACCGCCAGGGCGCGAAGGCGGAAGGGGCGGAAAGAGGGAGTTAGCGGATGAGCGTGAAGATCCCTTTCAACTCATATTTTTGGCCAACGGCATCAACTGCTTTTAGCATCCATACATAGGTACCAACGGGTTGAGGTAAGCCCTTTAATCGGCCATCCCAGCCTTCGCCGATCTGTTTGGTGGAATACACTTGTTCTCCCCATCGGTTATAGATCGTAAAGAAATCAACCTGAGAAATACCAATGAACCGTGGGCGCAGGAGATCATTCAACCCATCATTATTGGGTGTGAATCCGGTAGGCACATATATCGCTGAACCTTTGAATACGGTAATATAGATCGAGTCTTTATCGACACAACCTTCCGGGGTTGTAACAGTCAGTTCATATTCCTGATCGTTCTGAAGGGTAACGACCGGGTTGAAAATATTCGGGTCGCTTAATCCGGTTGGGGGGCTCCAGGAATAGTTTGATCCACCGGTGGCGCGGAACATGGCCGGTACATCCTTTAAGAGGATCGTATCATTTCCAGCAAAAGCCTTTGCTTCGATAATCTGCAGGGTGTTTGTAACAGTATCGGACAGGCAGCCCTGATCAGAAATAGCCCATGCCTTTAAAGTAAAAGTTCCAGGCCTGGTATAGGTATGGTTAGGTGATTGTACAGAGGCGGTGGTGCCATCTCCCAGGTTCCAATTCCATTGGGTGATATTGGCAGCCATTTCGGTGCGTGTGGCTGTTAGTGATACCAATTCATTCAGACATGCATCCGGAGTAACGGTAGTAAAAGCCGGAACGGGATGAAGCAGCGCATTCTTCCGGATGGTATCCGACTCACAACCATACACGGAGCGGACGACCAGCCCAAGTTCTGGGTTTCCAGCCGGAAGGTCAAAGAACTGTGGTTGCTGTACACCGGAAACCGATGAACCGTTTAATAACCAGGTCCATTGATTGATGGCGCCTATTGAATTGGAGGAAAGATCGGTTATACGGGGTGGATCACCCGCGCAGGTATCTTCTACATTGAAATCGGCCACTGGTTTGGTGCCGATCACAATCGTTTTGCGTAAGGTATCGCTTACACAACCATCCAATCCGGTGATCACCAGTTTGGTTTCATAGATTCCTGGCTGGCTATAGATTTTTGGCGGTGGGTTCTGCAAGGTACTGGTGGTGCCATCACCAAAATTCCAGTAATAGGATTGAATCGGCCCAAAGGATTGTGACTGACTGGTGAAAAGGATCGGGTCCAGGTCACAACTGGTATTGGTTGTACCCAGACTGGTGGAAAAAACCGGGTTGAGGGCCGTACAAAATTGTTGCAGGTTATTGGATCCACCTGTTGCAGCGCTAAACCCCCAATACACCATGGGATCATTATTGAAGATTGTCGCCACCAGATCGGTTCTTGTTTCCACCCTTAGCTCTCCATCAAAATAGGAACGGAGGTATTGGGAAACGGGATCCCAGGATATGCGCAGCACATGCCATTGGCAATCTTCAATGTTACCATTGATGGTGGAGGCTTGTACGGGTCCGGCGAGATCGGCTCCATGTCCGATTACTCCATTGGCTTGTATGCTGATGTGATCAAATACCGGATCATTATCTTCCGTATTCTGCCAGGTATCCAGTAAGATGCCCACGGATGGTACAACACCCGCAAAGCCTAGTCCTCCCCCGGAGGCCCCCAAACTGGTACTTATTGGTTGTAGCATGAAAACGATCCCATCGGCTCCATCGGCATCCTTACAACCAAGATAGACATTAAACCAGAAATCAAAAGGTTGCCGAAGATCGATCTTGTTGGCATTCCATACACTCCCACTCTGGGTATTTACTGCATTGGTAAGGGTGTAGCAATTGCAGGAATTCTTGATCGCATTTCCATTGAGGATATACTGGGCCTTTAGGTCAATAAAGGCCAGCAACAGGCAACCTATCGTGATGATCGTGAATTTCCTCATTTTCTTTATCCTCAAAAAAGCATTTAAAGACGGCCTGATTCCCATTCCCGGCGGCCGATCTCTGGGAACACGTGTTTTTCACTGTGATAGGAGGATCTTACAAGGGGTCCGCTTTCTACATAATCCAGGCCCATTTCATAGCCCAGGTCGCGGTATTCGGCAAATTCATCGGGGTGTACAAAACGATCCACCGGCAAATGGCGGCTGGTTGGTTGGAGGTATTGGCCAATGGTGACCACATCACATCCATTGTCGCGCAGATCACGGAGTGTTTGGATGACCTCTTCCTTTTTTTCACCCAACCCCAGCATGATGCCGCTCTTGGTGCGTATACCGGCTTCTTTCAGGGTCTTGATCACGTCCATGCTTCGCCAGTATTTAGCCTGGATACGCACTTGCCGGGTGAGTCTTTCTACTGTTTCAATATTATGACTGATGACCTCCGGAGCGGCTTCGGCTACCCGCAGGATATTCTCTTTTTGTCCTTTGAAATCAGGAATGAGGGTCTCAAGGGTGGTGTCGGGATTGAGGGTTTTGACAGCCTTGATGGTATTGTACCAGATGATGGAACCGCCATCTGGAATCTCGTCCCGGTCAACCGAGGTGATAACGGCGTGTTTAACCTTCATGAGGTGAATGGCTTCTGCGACCCGTTGTGGTTCATCCCAATCCAACGGATCGGGGCGGCCTGTGGCTACGGCACAGAATCCGCAACTGCGGGTGCAGATATTTCCCAGAATCATGAAGGTAGCTGTTCCGGCGCCCCAGCACTCGCCCATATTGGGGCAATTGCCGCTTTCACAAATGGTGTGTAGTTTATGATGGTCCACCAGCCCCCGAACATGCTTGTAATTATCCCCCAGAGGTAGTTTCACCCGGAGCCAGTCCGGTTTCTTTACCCTTGGTTTCGCCGGGGTGGCGGATGATACGGGTAGTTCTGTCATGAAGGCAAAAATAGCACGATTACTTGCGACGACCAAACAGGATAGCGAGGTGGCCCTGGAAGAAAAACTGGCTCTCCTTTTGAAACAGCATCAGGGGAACCTTTCCGGCATAGAATTCAGCGCTGATGCCCGCTTCGATCCCGGAAACCGTTTCATTAAACCGGCCCCAGTCAAACCGTATGGCGGCTTTGGCAAAGGCGCCGGGTTTGATCTTCATTTCTCCCCATCCTTTTCCGATGCCGGCGGCGCCGTCTATCGGTCCGTCGACGAACTTGGCACTGTCGGCAGCCGAATATTTGATGGTTTCGATAAAGCCTCCGTTATTGTACCGGATATAATAGGGTCGAAGAAGACCAACGGATAAACCTCCGGAATAAACGCCCATCACCGCAATCCCATTCTTATTTCCTTTTTGGCCAAGGACACGCTGTTGTCCAACTCCGAGTTTGAGGTTATAGAAATTATTGATCTTGCCATAGATATAAGGATTGCCAAAAAAGACAAATTTCTTGTCTTCCTTCTGGTGTTTGGTCTCATTGAATTCAATGCTGTATATCATGGATACATTCGGGGTCTTGCTCCTCCCCAGTTCATAGAAACCGCCAAAACCATTGGTCCTTAGTTGTATGGCAAAAATGTTTTGCTTATGGTAAACGAGAACGCCTTCCTCCTCCTGTTTCACCATTTCGTTGATTTTATTGCGGCGGGACTCGCGTTTGGTATCGCGGGTAGATTTTTCCTGTGCAACAACGGGTACCGAGGCGATCAGAATAAGAATTGGCAAAAGGAGTTTCTTCACGGGGATTCGTTTTATTTCTTAGTAACGTAAATTTAGGGCAAATTCCTAAAATGACAGCTACGGTTCTTTATGAAGGCGAATTGCGTACGGTTTGTACCCATTTGAAAAGCGGAAGCCAATTTGAAACAGATGCTCCTACGGATAATCAGGGCAAGGGGGAGCGCTTCTCTCCCACCGACCTGGTGGCCACCAGTTTGGGCGCCTGTATGGTCTCTATCATGGGAATAAAGTCCCGTGCCATGGGGTTTGACCTCCAGGGCATCAGCATTGAAGTAGAGAAGATCATGTACTCAGATCCCCGCCGAATTGGGGAGATAAATTTAACATTTCATATACCCGAAAACCTGGCTTCGCTGGATACAAAATCCAAAACGATCTTTCGAAATGCTGCGGAAACCTGTCCGGTATTCAAATCCATTCACCCGGATATCAAGGTCCGTGTGGATTGGGGAGCCTGGTCTTGATTTTCCTTTAGCAGGGAATGCCCGATCATACAATCCAAACAACGTAACTGGGTGCAATACTGGTTATGTAATTCGGTCAATGCCTGAGCATCAAACGCATTGCCAGAACGGATACCCAGCAACCCAAACCCCCGGCAGATCCGGTGTTGTTCCGCAGGCAAAGCGGAAAGCCAGTCCAGGGCCTTTTCCTGAAAACGGAATTCATTTTTGCATTGCCCATAGGTATATAAAAGCGGACAGACTGTGTTGATCAGGATATTTTCTACCATGGATTGGCCCAGGTTTTTTGCACAGGGAACAGATCGATCTTCAAATCGGTAATGATCATGCCAATAGGTTCCTGCTGTTACCGACAACCATTCCCTGATCTCCTCTACCTGATTGGCTGATTGAAATCGGGAGAAGAAATGTTGGTAGCGACTGATGAGTACGGCCAGTTGAGCCAGGCGAATCGTGGGAAAATTTCCCGGCCGCATCCGGGAGAATTTGATGGGCTCATGAATGTGTTTTAATCCATACTTTTTTCGCAGAAAACGAAATTCCTTTTGCAATAAACGTGGATAGGTCTCATGAAAATGTTGTTCAAGTAAACCCGCTTGCCCCAGCAGAAGGGCTTCTACCTGATAAGGTTGGTTTTGATGACGATTCAACAGCGACAATGGAGTGGCATCTGCGAGTGCCTGAAAAGCCGATCCATTCACTTTCCCGCCAAAATTTCCAGCCAGCATCCACCAACAGGTTTCTTCCCAATGAAAATGATTCTCTTCCAGCTTAAGGAGGATCGGTTTCGATTTGTGTTCCATTCGTTCCACCAACAGCCGCTCTTTCCATTTTATCCAGACCTCTTCACTGGCCTGAAGGATAGACCTTTCGCAGGGAATAAAATGACCAACCTGAAGTAATTGTTTGTACCTCTCTAATAAAATCAAAGGAACACGGCCTGAGAGTTCCAGGACAGGAATATCATTTACCGGCTGGTCATGTTCCCATACCACATGAAGGATCACATTTTTATAGTGTGGGTCTGCGCCATGGCCATGTTTAGCCCAATCACTCGTGCAAAGATGCACTTCCACATGACCGGCCCAAAGTTGATCGCCGATACGGATACGGGCATTGGAGAAATCAGGACCTTGATCATGATTCAAGATACCTGGATGGATCACCTGTATCGCCCCACCTGTAGTAGTTTGAAGTTGGGCATGATCATAATACTGGAAACGCCAGATATACTGGATGAGTTTTTCATTCATAAGGTAAGGTTGGCCGTAAAGGTACAGCGAGCGGTTTGGGTAAATAAGCGCATTACTGCGAAACGCGAAGGATGTTTATGCGGTAGATATTCGAGGTTAAACCCGACAAACCATTAACCGGCAAATTCAGCCAAGGCTTTTACAACGCGGCTAACAGGCAAGCCCATTACATTGTAGAAATCGCCATTGACTGATTTAATACCCACGACACCGATCCATTCCTGAATGGCATAGGACCCGGCTTTGTCGTAGGGTTTATATTTATCGACGTAGTATTCGATCTCGGTTATGGTCAGGGAATGAAACTCCACCTCGGTGGTATCAGCAAAGGCGATTTCTGATTCGCCTTGTCGAAGTACGACACCGGTGACCACCTGGTGTCTGGAGCCGGACAGCGCCAATAGCATACTCACCGCATCTTCGCGGTGGACGGGTTTGCCCAACATCGACTCTCCTAAAAAAACGATGGTATCAGCCGCAATCACGACTTTGTCTCCACCAACCCGGGGTTGAACAGCCAGGGCTTTGTTCCGGGCGATATGGATGGCGATTTCGGAAGGGGCAAGACCGGGTGGATATGTTTCATCCGTTTCTGAAACTACCACCTCAAAGGGTATTTCTGCCCATTCCAATAATTGACGACGCCGGGGTGATTGAGAAGCGAGTATGACAGGGTTCATAGATAAAAATAAAAGAAGATCATGGAAAGTGTTCCGGTAAGCATCACCGCTTTGGTCAGTTGGCTTATTTTTCCATAGTCTTTGGGTTCTTTGGCCTGAAATAATCGATACAGTATCAAGGCTAGCGGTACGATCACCAGCACCAGGTTATACAAGGCCGGCCACCACCAACGAAACGGAAGTACATAGATCTCAAGAATGGAAAGTCCGGCCAACAGAACGATCACCCAAACGGTGACGTACACCCGCGTAGCGTTCATGCCCCATACTACGGGCATGGTCTTGCACCCATATCGGCTATCCCCCGGCAGGTCTTCCATGTCCTTGATGGCTTCGCGAACCAGGGAAATGATAAAGGCAAAAGCGGCATAAAGAAAGGTGAGCCGAAAGAATTTAGGATCGATCATCAATACCCCATTATCATATACATAGCCCAGCGGAAATTTGGAGAAGAAGATGATGAGGATGGTCCAGGCAGTCAGTAGGGAAATGACAATATTTCCAATGGCCAGTGTTTTTTTATAGTTCGTGGAGTAGAACCAAAGCAGGATTACACAAAATACATTGGCCATAACAAGATGCGGAAACTGAAAAAAGGGCAGTGCAATAATTGTAAGTCCGATACCGGTAACACTTAACATGAAATGCCAGGCAATAGCCCAGCGTCGACTGATGATTTTATCAACCACTACCCTTTCGGGTTTGTTGACCTCGTCAATATTGATGTCAAAATAATCGTTGATGATATACCCTGCAGCAGCAATTAGAAGGGATGCCAAAACTATGAGAAAGAAACGGAGGGTATCATTTTCCGGTACATTGTCTCCGTAGATCGGGAGATAGATACAGTACTGAAACAGTATCTGGGTCAATGCAATGAAAAGGAGGTTAGGCAGGCGGACCAATTTAAAAAAGGCGGCGATTAACCTCATAATTTGAATTTGGGAGAGGACCCGAAATTAGTTATTTCTGGTTATCCCTCCATTCATATACCCAGGAGCTTTGTATCATTTCCAAGTGCCCCTCATTCGATTCCTCTCTTTTACCTTCAAAATTTGGAAGGGTAAGCACCCATTCTAACAGGTCGGTAAAGCGTACCCGGTAGATCTTGGATTCGGTGAATTCATCCCCGAATTTCTCATAGAGTTTGAGGGCAATATCTTCGTAGTCATTCCAATGGATCGGGGGTTCGTAAGCCTGCGACATTATTGTTATTTTAAAATAGCTAATGGTGTTTTATTCGCCCAGGAACTGAGTCTGGTCAGGAAGGGTCACTTCGATCTCCCCTTCTCCATCCAGCAATATACATTGACAGCCCAATCTGGAGTGTAGCCGTGGGTTTACGGCCCGGTCAATGAAATCTTCTTCCCGGTCACTGAGTTCTTCTACAAAATGTTCTCCTTTTTCCAGGTAGAGGTGGCAGGTACTACAGGCACAGACACCGCCACAATTATGGTGTAACTCGATATTGTTATCCAATGCGATCTCGAGCAGGCTTTGTCCGGGTTCGATCCCTTGCAGGGTGACCGGCTCCAATCCTTTTTGTTCAAACTTGATTTTTAGTGTATACATCGCTTCCATTCCTTTTCGGGGGGCAAATTTACCGTAAAAACAAGGAATGGGTTTACTTGTTTGGGAAAAACTGAAAATTCGTCCAATCAGGCTTCCTGCCGCTTTATTTGAAGGGAAAAGAACGTGTAGACCTCTTTCAGTTGGGGATGATTGTCCAACAGGGCCAGGTGTTTTTGTATGGTTTCTTCATCTCCGCGAATAGCAGGGCCTGTCTGGGATTTTGATGGGGAAATTTCCTTTACCCGGGTGGCTGTTTCTTCGATCAGGGGCCAGAGCAAGCGAAAGTCGAGGTTTTCTTTCCGGCAATATTCTTCCGCCAATTGGTAAAGATGATTGGTAAAATTATTGACCACGACCGCTGCCACATGCAAGCGGATTCTCTCATCCATTGTCGAGGGTCGGGTTTCTTCTCCGGCTATACTGGCGGCTAATTCCTGAAGTACCTGTCTTGCTTTTGGGGTAGCCCCTTCTGTGAAAACAGGTATTTCGGGTAGCAGTATCATTTCTTTTCGCAGACTTTGCAAAGGATAGAACACGCCATGATGGGGGCTGACTTCCTTTAATACATCCATATTGACCGATGCTGCTGTATGAGCTATCACTTTATCTGGTAAAAGGAGGTCTTTGGCCAATTCGGCAATGGCCTGGTCACTAACCGCCATCACATATACATCTCCTTGTTGAGATATCAGACTGAGATAGTTGGCCGACTCCGTATCCCATTCGTAGGCGAGTCGGGAGGCTTCCATCGAGTTGCGGCTAAGGACTTGAATAATGGTATGCCCCGCCGCCCGGAATTTTCGTCCCAAAACCGCAGCTACATTTCCCGAACCGATGATGACGATCTTTTTCATGAAATTTTTTCTCCCGAATGGGGACTTACCTTTGCCTCTCCCATCAGGGATCAGATATAAAGGTAATTGTTCCTCCAATGAAACTGGCACAAAGATTAGCCCTCGGCTATGTCCGGGGAAAACTGAGACTTCTATCGAAGGTCTCCAAGCGTAAAGCAGCTGAAAAGGCGTTTGATCTTTTTTGCACGCCTCAATTCAGGAATCTGAAAAAAAGGCCACCAATTTTCAAAGAAGCCGAAATGATCCATGAGCATTTTCAGGATTTCAAACTTGTTGGGTATCGATGGAATAAAGGGGGGCATAGGCGAGTATTGATCATTCATGGATTTGAATCCTCCGTGGTAAATTTTGATCATTATATCAAGCCCCTGGTCCGAAAAGGCTACGAGGTACTGGCTTTTGATGCTCCGGCTCATGGAAGGAGTTCAGGAAAGCGGATCAATGCACTGATTTTTCGTGATTTTGTTTTGCATATAAATAAACAATTTGGGCCGATACATTCGTTTATGGCGCATTCCTTTGGAGGAATGGCGCTGGGGTTGGCGCTTGAAATGATCCCTCATAATGAAGATTACCGCGTTGTATTGATCGCTCCGTTGACGGAAACAACCACTTCCATGGGTACATTTTTTCATTTATTGCGCATTGATCCCGCGACACAAGCGGAATTTTCGGCCCTGATCACACGGATGGCTGGAAAGGATCCTTCCTGGTATTCCCTTAAACGCATCATACCAAATCTGAAAGCCAGGGTACTTTGGTTTCATGACGAAGAAGACGCGCTTACCCCGCTGCGTGATGCGGAAAAAGTAAAGGCAGATGGACACCCCCATGTTGAATTTGTGATCTCAAAAGGACTTGGCCATCGAAGGATTTATAAGGATAATCAAGTGAAGAAACGTATAGTGGCATTTTTATAATATGACTATATTATTAACTCAAGCTAAAAGCTAAAAGCCAATAGCTATTGGCTTTTAGCTTTTAGAAAAAACTATGAAAATGACAAACCAACGCTATACCCTGCTTTGTCTGGGGGATTCCTATACGATAGGGGAATCCGTTATGATCCACGAGAGTTTTCCCTACCAGGTGGTGCAGGCTTTCCGGGAAAAGGGCATCGAATTCCTCGGCCCGGAGATCCTGGCCAAGACCGGCTGGACCACCGACGAATTATCGGCAGCCATAAAAGGATACCGGTTTTTAAAGGGGTATGACTGGGTGACCCTGCTGATCGGGGTCAATAATCAATATCGGGGAAGGGATGTCAGGAACTATCAAACCGAATTGGAGGAATTGATGAATAAGGCCATTCGGCTTGCTGGTGGACACTCCAATCATGTGGTTGTTCTTTCCATTCCCGATTGGGGCGTAACCCCTTTTGCCGAAGGGCGCGACCAGGCTCAGATCAGCCGGGAAATAGACCAGTTCAATGCGGTAAAAAAGGAAATGGCCGGGACTTTGGGGGTACATTATATAGATATAACCCCGGAAACTCGCGAAGCGGTGGAAGGCTCACCCTGGATCGCTTCAGATGGTTTACACCCTTCATTCCGGGAATATACACGGTGGGCGGATACCATATCGAGTTTGATTCACAGTCATTTATAAAGCAAAATTGTTGCATTTACCCTATCCTTCATCTTAACATAAAATGAAAATTTGCGATTTCTATACTATTATTGCAAGATTCAGGGCGGTGTGGAACCCTTTGAAAGACTAAAACCCATTTTGAATTCATGGCGAAAAACCTGTTAATAGTCGAGTCCCCTGCGAAAGCAAAAACCATAGAAAAGATCCTCGGAAAGGATTTTGAAGTGAAGAGTTGCTATGGACATATTCGCGACCTGGAGAAGGCCGAAATGGGTATCGATATCGAGAATAATTACAAACCCCGCTATATCATTCCCGCAGATAAAGAAAAGGTTGTCAGAGACTTAAAGAGTTTAGCGAAAAAATCAGATGAAGTATGGCTGGCAACGGATGAGGACCGTGAAGGTGAAGCCATTAGCTGGCATTTGTGTGAGGTATTGGGTCTGAATCCAAAAACCACCAAACGGATCGTTTTTCATGAGATCACCAAACCCGCAATTCAAGCGGCGGTAAAGAATCCCCGTTTTCTGGACATGAACCTGGTGAATGCGCAGCAGGCCCGCCGGATTCTCGACCGGATCGTGGGTTTTGAATTAAGCCCGGTGTTGTGGAGAAAAGTGAGTATGCGGAATAACCTGAGTGCCGGTCGGGTGCAAAGTGTGGCCGTTCGCCTGATCGCTGAGCGGGAAAGAGAGATCAATGCCTTTGCCACAAACAGTACGTTTAAAATTGAGGCCCAATTCAGTTCAGAAGATACAACCGGTAAATCTGTAAACTTCATTGCCGAAGGCAAGAAACAGGATTCGGTATCGGATGCAGAAGCTTTTTTACAAAGTTGTACCGGCGCCATCTATACGGTGCGTGATATCCAGGTAAAACCCGGAAAGCGCTCCCCTGCTCCACCCTTTACTACCTCTACCTTACAACAGGAAGCCAGCCGTAAGCTGGGGTATGGCGTTTCCCGAACGATGCTGCTTGCGCAGAAATTGTATGAGAACGGGCATATCACCTATATGCGTACCGATAGTGTGAACCTGAGTGATACAGCTTTGGGCGATATTACGAATACCGTGAAAGGTATGTATGGTGATAAGTATCATCAGTTCAGACGGTTCAAGAATAAGAATGAAAGCGCTCAGGAGGCCCACGAAGCCATTCGCCCTACCTATATGAATAATACACAGGTAGGTGATCCGGATACTCAGCGTTTGTATGAACTGATCTGGAAACGAACCATGGCCAGTCAAATGGCTGACGCCGAATTAGAAAAGACCATTGCCAAGATTGATATTTCAACCAATAAAGAAGAGCTGACCGCCAGTGGTGAGGTACTGAAATTCGATGGTTTTCTTAAAGTGTACCGGGAAGACCGGGATGATGATGACCTGGCTGAAGAAGAAAAGGAAGGCATGTTGCCACCATTGACCGTTGGACAAAAACTTCCCCTTCGCGAGATGACCGCTACCGAGCGGTTTAGCCGGCCTTCGCCACGCTTTACGGAAGCTTCACTCGTAAAAAAACTCGAGGAGTTGGGTATCGGACGACCCTCCACCTACGCGCCTACCATTTCAACCATATTGAAAAGAGGATATGTAGAGAAACGCGATAAGGAAGGGGTGAAAAGAGATTTCAGGGTGTTATCCCTGAAAAAGGACAAGATCACGACCCGGGTGGATCAGGAGAATACCGGTGCTGAAAAATCAAAACTATTCCCAACCGACCTCGGCTTGGTAGTAACCGACTTTTTGAAACAGTATTTCGATGATATCATGGATTACAGTTTCACCGCCCGGATCGAAAGTGAGTTTGATGAAGTGGCCGAAGGAAAGATCAAGTGGAGTGAAATGATCAATGATTTCTATAATCCTTTTAAAAAGGATGTAGAGAAGACCATTGAAACGGCTGAACGCGTTAAAGGAGAAAGAGAATTAGGCACCGATGTTGAATCAGGTAAACGCATTGTTGCCCGGATGGGTCGATATGGGCCCATGGTACAGATCGGAGAAGCCGATGCGGAGGAGAAACCCCGTTTTGCCGCCTTACGCAAGGACCAAAGCATTGAAACCATCACACTTGACCAGGCGCTTGAACTCTTTCAATTACCCCGCACCTTGGGAGAATATCAAGGACAGGAGGTCGTGGTGAATATTGGACGGTTTGGACCCTATGTGCGATTGGGCGATCAGTTCATCTCCATTCCCAAAGGGGAAGATCCGTTGGAGGTTTCGCTCGACAGGGCTGTTGAGTTGATTGCAGAAAAGCAAAAGGCAGATGCCCCTGTAGCATTCTATAATGAAAAGCCGGTGACCAAGGGAAAGGGTCGTTTTGGCCCGTATATCAAATGGGATGATATGTTTATCAATGTACCCCGGAGATATGATTTTGAAAAACTCTCCAAAGCGGATATTGATGAATTGATCGAAGCAAAAGTGGAGAAAGAAGCCAATCGGTTTATTCAGCGTTGGCCGGAGGAAAAGATATCGGTGGAGAATGCCCGGTGGGGCCCCATCATCAAATTTGGGAAGAAGATCATTCGATTGCCCAAGAAGGCGGATGAAACAAAATATACAGCAGATGATCTGGCTACCGTTAGCCTGGACGAAGTGAAGAAAATGATCGAGGTGGTGGATCCAAAGGCATTTGCCAAAAAATCGGGTGGCCGTGTGGCAGCGAAGAAAGCAGCAAAGAAAAGTCCTGCCCCCAGGAAAAAAGCTGCAGTAAAGAAAAAGGCAGCGAAGAAAAAATAAAGGCTATTTACCGCCAGGGCACGATGGCGCAAGGGAGCTCCAAGTGACTTCTAGCCAGACTTAGCGCCTTCGCGTCTTTGCGGTAAGATTATAGACATTTGAAACGCTATTAACATGAAAAAACTTCTGTTTGTCGTTGTTATTATGGGCCTGTACGACTGCAAAGACAAAAAGAAGACCGATCCGGTAGAAACACCCGTTTTTCACAACTGGAACGCATTCAGCATGGGTGTCGACCTCTCCTTTGTCAATAATATTCAGGCACACGGCGGACAATACCGCGTCAATGGCGTACAAAAGGATCCCTTTCAAATACTCAAAGACAAAGGTGCTAATACAGTACGCGTTCGTATATGGCATAACCCGCTGTGGGTAGCCAATCTCAATGCCGGAACTTATTACCATGACCTCTATGATGTAGAAAAGACCATCAAACGAGCTAAAGATCTGGGAATGGCCGTAAACCTTGATTTTCATTATTCCGACACCTGGGCTGATCCGGGTCATCAGGAAACGCCAGCCGCCTGGGCGGGGCTCAACCTTTCTCTATTAAAAGATTCCCTTTACAATTATACCCTGGCTGTTCTCAATTATTTAAAATCAAAGAATCTGACTCCTGAAATGGTGCAAGTGGGAAATGAAGTGAATGGAGGAATGTGTTGGCCGGTTGGTAAGGTGGATGCCGGTAACTATGATAATTTTTCTGAGTTATTGAAATCAGGAATCAAAGCCGTACGTGATTTTTCGCTAACCTCAACAATCAAACCAAAGATCATTCTTCATCAGGCACAACTCCATTCTGCCCATTGGTGGTTACAAGGAATTACAGCCAAAGGGGTCACCGATTTTGATATAGTAGGCCTCTCCCATTATAGTAAATGGGCAACCGTCAACAGTATGCAGGCGATCACGGATACCCTGAAGGCACTTAAGACCCGGTTTGGAAAACAAGTGATGATCGTTGAGACAGCCTATCCCTGGGCTGCAGGTGGAAGCGATAGTTATGGAAATATTTTTTCCGCGACAGATACAGCTCCCGGATATGGACTTTCCAAAGAGGAGCAATACCGTTACCTGAAAGACCTTGCAATTGCAGTATACAAAGGCGGTGGAATAGGCGTTCAATATTGGGAACCTGCCTGGATCAGTTCTTCCATGAATGATGGATATGGAATCGGTTCCTCCTGGGAGAATTGCGCGTTGTTTGATTTTTCGGGGAACATCATGTCAAGCGCGGATTTCATGACGATTAAACTTGATTGAAATATTTACCGCAAAGGCGCCAGGGCACAAAGATATCCTGGCGACCTTGTGTCATGGCGGTAAAATTTTTCCTTAAACTGCCAAATCCCCCCACCCTGCTCTATACTTTCTCTTTACAAACTGATTCGCGGCTTCAAAGTTGGTGATCTTCATATTCTCTCCATCCCACATCAATTGCTTGCGCCCTTCGAATTTCTTATTGCCTTTAGTATCCGTATCGTAATGGTTATAACTCAATACAGCGAGGTTACCCATCAACACGGTTTCTGTGAGTGGTCCTGATTGGGAGAATGGTGAACTGGTATAGGCACCATAGCCCTGCTTACAGGCTTTTACCCATTGGTTCTGGTGACCTTCTGAACCGCCTTCAACAAAGGCGAATTTTGATTTTGGCAATTTCGCCGTCTTCATCAATTTGGTCGGCAGTAGCGTAGCATTGCGTCCGAATAAACCGGCCATTATTTTTCCTTTGGTTCCTTCAAATAGGATTCCTCCATCCCACTCGGCAAAGTTCTCATCGGGGAGTAGTTCTTTTGGACGTTGAGGTTTGATTCCTCCATCATACCAGATCAATTCCACTGGCACCATTTTATCCCGGCGCGGAAACTGAATATGTATCTTGGCAGAGGGAGGAAAACTTCCTTCATAAAAGCTTTGCTGGAAGAAACCGGTGTAAACCGATGTAACACTACATTCTACCGAGGTAGGATATTTGAGTTTAAGCGCCCGGTAAGGTACATCCATAAAATGGCAGCCCATGTCGCCCAGGGAGCCAGTGCCAAAGTCCTGCCAGCCTCTCCAGATAGCCGGATGATAAGCGGGGTTATATGCTCTATCGGGAGCAGTTCCCAGCCAAAGATCCCAGGAGAGCTCTTTGGGTACCTCAAAATTTCCGGTGGGCATGGATACGCCCGATGGCCAGGTGGGGCGGTTGGTCCACACATGAACGGTATGTACATCACCGATCACTCCTGCCTGAATCCATGTTTCCACCATGCGCGTATCATCCCCGCTGCTGCCCTGGTTTCCCATCTGCGTTACAACCTTGTATTTCTTTTCTGCGAGCGTCAACATACGCGCCTCATAAATATCGTGTGTGAGTGGTTTCTCCACATAAACATGTTTGCCCAATTGCATAGCCGCCATGGCCTGTACGGCATGCATATGGTCGGGTGTGGTGATGATCACCGCATCGATATTCTTATGCTCCTTTTCGAGCATTTCCCTGTAATCGCGGTAAAAAGGGGCATTGGGCCATTTCTTTCGTCCATTTACGGCCTGCCGTTCGTCCACGTCACAAAGGGCGGTTATATTCTCCGCACCATTGTTCCAGGCATAGGGAAGGTTCACTTCCGCTTTACCCCCTACACCGATACCGGCAATATTGAGCTTATCACTGGGCGGGATAAACCCTTTTCCCAACACATGGCGTGGCACGATAAAAAAACCGGCGGCAGCCAGAGAGGAATTCTTCAGGAATTTGCGGCGGGAATTAGTGGGCATAGCAGACGTTTTGGCTAAAATAAGGAATTAGCGGAAGAAATGGACAAATAAAGGGTAGGTGAAACTCAATCCACAACTGGGGAAAATTATATGGAGATTTATTCGTTATGAAGGATGAATTTTATATTAATTAACAAGCATGGAACCCAACAACGAGCTATCCGCCTTATTTACCTTGATCGATGATCCCGATGAGGAAGTATTTGGTCTGGTATCGGAAAAGATCATTGATTATGGGAAGCCTGTGATCCCCAACCTGGAGCACTTGTGGGAGACAACACCCGATTCAGGGATACAGGAGCGGATCGAATTGCTTATTCACCGTCTCCATTTTCGTGACCTCAAGGAAGATTTTCGCCAATGGAATATTGCGGGGCACCACGACCTCTTACTGGGTGCCATGTTGGTGAGCAAGTTTCAATACCCCGATCTTACCACCGCCCCTATCCTGCTTGAAGTGGAAAAGATTCGCCGGAATATCTGGCTTGAGCTCAATAATTACCTGACCCCGTTGGAGCAGATCCGGATCGTGACAAGTATCTTATACAGCTATTATGGAATTAAGGGGACAGAGATCAATTACCAGGAACCTAACGAATTCCTGATCCATAAAACGATCGAGGCCAAAAGAGGTAACCAGTTAAGCAATGGGATATTATACCTGGTATTAAGTGAATTATTGGACCTTCCAGTCAAAGCGGTCGGTCTCCCCAAGCAATTTGTCCTGGCTTATTTTAAACCAGGTTATTCAGATGAAAATCTCGAAGATCACCGGGAAAAGATCGAATTTTACATTGACCCGACCTCCGGGCTGGTCTTTACCCATCAGGATACCGAGAATTATTTCAAACGATTGGCGGTCCATCCCGTACCGGCTTATTTTAAACCAATGAGTAACCGGATGATCATTCAGTATCTGCTGACCGAAATGGGTAAATGTTTCAGTTCGGAAAAGGATCTGTATAAACAAACCGAACTCCAGGAGCTTTCGGATCTGCTGGATTAAGCGATCCATATGGACGAATCAGTTTCCACATATTATCACTCCCCTGTTGGCCTGTTAAAGATCAGTGGCAATAGCACCTTTATTCATGAAGTCACTTTTTATGATAAAACGGAGGTGCATGAACCTCGTCACCGTCATTTACCGGAGGTGATGGTACATTGTGTGGAACAATTGATCCAGTACTTCAATGGGGCCCTTCGGCAATTTGATCTTCCGATCAAACAGGAGGGCACTGCTTTTCAACAGGATGTCTGGAATCAATTGATGACAATCCCCTATGGGAAAACGATCTCCTATCTTCAGTTGGCGCGTCAATTGGGCGATGCAAAGGCCATTCGTGCGGCTGCCAGTGCCAATGGCAAAAACCAGATCGCGATCATTGTTCCCTGTCACCGGGTAATTGGCTCCAATCGTAGTTTGGTTGGATATGCCGGCGGACTATGGCGGAAGAAGTGGTTACTTGAACATGAGGCGAAGTATACATACGGAATACAAACGCTTTTCTAGAAATAAGGAATGAGGAATAATAAAAAAGGAATAAGGAAGGTGATCCCCTTTCTTATTTATTATTTATTATTCCTTATTTCTTTTTCTTAATCTCCTGTCCTGTAAACGCCATTGGCAGTAACTCCATTGCACTTGACAATACAATCACGGTTCCTGTTTTTCCTCCCAGTATCAACCGGATCGGCTTACCACTTCTTAATTCATATTCGGCGAGGGATTGTCGGCAAACACCGCAAGGACTAATGGGGTGGTCGCTGGAACCCTGTTCATTGTCGTAGGTAATGGCCATCGATTCGATGGTGGCATCGGGGTGGATGGAGCTGATGGCGGAGAGTAATACCCGCTCGGCGCAGATACCCGCGGGAAAGGAAGCGTTCTCCTGATTAGTACCGGTTAAAACCTTCCCGTTATTCAATTTGGCTGCGGCTGCCACATGAAAGTGTGAATAAGGGGCATAGGAAGCGGAGGTAGCTTGATGCGCTTGCTGAAGCAGGTCACGATCTGCCTGATCCAATTCTGCTGCAGAAGCAAATTCCTGGTATTCCGTTGTCAATTGACGAGGCTTCATACCGGTCTGTTTTTAGGTGAAGAAATCCCCTATCTGACCATTTTGAAGAACCGGTTCCACCGGGGGCCCTTGCCCTTTTCAAAGCTGAACCAGATCATCCAGGCCTTTCCTACCACATGGTCTTCGGGAACAAATCCCCAATAGCGGCTGTCCTGCGAACCCATGCGGTTATCCCCCATCATCCAGTAATAATCCATTTTAAAGGTGTACTGATTGGTGGCATTTCCATTGATATAAAATGTATTCCCTTCACGACGAACGTCATTATGTTCATAGTGTCCAATTACCCTTTCATAGACCGCAAAATTCTCAGGCGTGAGGGTAATGGTCGCATTTTTTTTGGGAATCCAGATCGGGCCAAAATTATCCCGTGAAAAATGATGCAGGGTGTCATACGGAAAAGTGGGTTCATCTCCTCCGGAGTAATCCAGTTTTATATCCTGGATCAATCCCGCCTGTGTCATTTTCTGCCGGGCCTTTTCGGTCAGCAGCATGTGATATACATTGGGAGCGCTGACGAGACGATAATCATATTTCTCGGCATCGAGGTTATATTCCTCTTTCATGATGTCGGGATCCAGATAGGAATTGCCTTTGATCGTAACGATATAGTTCATTTGGGCATCAGGCGCCAGTTCTTGTTTTTGGCTGTTGATATAGACCAGTCCATCTTTGATGGATAATGTGTCCCCCGGAATACCTACACAACGTTTGATATAATTATCTGTCTTATCCACGGGATGCACGGCTATGGGAAAAGTTTCCGGGTCATTAAACACCATTTGGGCAAATGACTTTTGCTCCGGGCTTCCATTGACCATCCATCGTTTTAATTCATAATAAGGTCTCGCGGATTGAAAATCTTTGTGGTTGATCACGGTATCCCCTGCCGGGAAGTTGAAGACCACGGCATCACCTCGTTTTACAGGCGCTGCAAACCAGCGGATATATGGTATTTTGATCCACTCGAGATAGGATTTCCGTTTGGAGGCCGGGAGGTAATTATGGATAAATGGTACCGATAATGGTGTATTTGGTACCCGCGGGCCATAGCTCAGTTTGCTGACAAAAAGAAAATCATTTACCAGCAACGATTTCTCCATGGAAGGCGTTGGAATGGTATAGGCTTCAAAAACAAAAAGTCGGATGAGGGTGGCTGCCACAATCGCAAAAATGGCCGCATCAACCCATTCACGCCAGCCTGCTTTTTTGTAATTTTTTACCGCTTCCGGTCCGGAATACCGCAGGTTTTTTTCTGCCGCCAGAACGGGAAAATAAATAGGTGCCAACAGGGAGGCCATGGTATGTTGGCCAAAACTAAATTTGCCAAAGAGTTTGACAAACTCAATAAAGATCCCCATACTGATAAACCAACCTGCAACAGGAATGAACTGCCAGAAGACCCAATGCTTGGGACGTTGGGCGATTTCCTGCATAACCCAGGTATTGTAAAAGGGTATATAGGCTTTCCAGGCAGGCGCCCCGGCTTTTTGAAAGAGACGGGCTAAACCAAAGGAGGGCAGGAAGACGATTAAAGTGCCGATCAGGTAAATAACCAATAAATGCTGAAAAGGCATTGGCGATTGTTTAAAGTCAACAAATTTATTACATTAATCCTAAAGCAGTAAGGTTCTTTATTCCTGCAAATGAGTCGGCAAATCCCCCCATTTGTAACAATGCTGGTCAGAATAATTTGTTAAGGAAATTAATGCTGCTTAGGGGTCACATAATTCCTGACATCTTCAGCCGTGATCTCTTTGCCTGAAAGGATGACCAGCCGTTCTACCACATTACGTAGTTCACGGATATTTCCCGACCAGTTATAGTCCTGCAGGCTTTTGCTGGCATCTGGATGTATCAATTTCTTGGCTATTCCGTATTCGGTGCAGATATCGGTCAGGAAATGGTCGGTGAGCAAGGGAATATCGTCTTTCCGGTCGTTCAGAGAGGGCACATGGATGAGGATCACACTCAACCGATGGTAAAGGTCGAGCCGGAAATGCTTGTCTTCCACCTCCCGAAGCAGGTCTTTATTAGTGGCGGCAATCACCCGCACATCCACATTAATCTCTTTGTCACCACCCACCCGGGTGATCTTGCCTTCCTGCAGGGCGCGGAGTACTTTGGCCTGGGCGCTCGCACTCATATCGCCGATCTCATCCAGAAAGAGTGTACCGCCATTGGCTTGTTCAAATTTTCCGATGCGTTGTTTGATGGCGGAGGTAAATGACCCTTTTTCATGGCCAAACAGCTCACTTTCGATCAATTCACTTGGAATGGCCGCACAATTCACCTCGACCAACGGGGCTCCGGCCCGGTTGCTTTTTTCATGTATCCAACGGGCCACGAGTTCCTTACCCGATCCATTTTCACCGGTGATCAATACCCGGGCATCCGTAGGAGCTACTTTTTCAATGGTTTCCTTGATACGCAAAATGGGATCCGATTGACCCACCATATCCTGCACTTTGCTGACCTTACGTTTAAGGACACGTGTTTCGGTGGCCAGGTTGCGCCTGTCCATCGCATTCCTAATCGTTATGAGTAACCGATTAAGATCAGGTGGTTTGGCTAGATAATCATAGGCCCCGCCTTTTACGGCTTCTACAGCAGTTTCAATGTTGCCATGGCCGGAGATCATGATAATTGGTACATCGGGATTGGCCTCCCCTGCTTTTTGAAGGAATTCGATGCCATCCAATTTGGGCATTTTGATATCGCAAAGGACCACATCAAAACTTTTTTCTCTGAATTTCTTCAATCCTTCCTCCCCATCGGAGGCTTCTTCGATTTTATACCCCTCAAAAGAGAGGATCTCGCTCAACGTCTTTCGGATCGCTTTTTCATCATCAATGATCAATACATCTGCCATGCTTGGAATTTAAGGCGGTAAAATTAAGGCAAAAGAGATAAGCCCGGGAAAAGGAAGGATATAAGCGGGCTATAAAAAAATAGAGGCTGGATAGAAATCCGGCCTCGTTGTAAAATCCAATATCCTATGAAAAACCGTTACAAAGATGTAAGGAAAACCTGAAAGCCAATAATATTGACGGGGATTTATTTATTCACATGTGTCTTGAAAACACGGGAATAAATAGTGTTGCAACGATGATCTTAAATACAGTCTTATTTCTTCAAATACATGACCTCTTTGACCAGTTTTACGGTCCTTGGAACATCCGGCAAAGCGGCGGCAACCAGGTTGGGGGCATAGTGTAGGGGTGCGTCAGCAGCCGTGATTCGGCGGATCGGCGCATCTAAGTAGTCAAAACCCTCTTTTTGTATTTGGTAGCTGATTTCGGAGGAAACAGACCCAAAAGGCCATTGTTCTTCTACAATTACGAGGCGGTTGGTCTTTTTGACACTTTCCAGGATGGTCATCCAATCCAGCGGACGGATGGTGCGGAGGTCAATTACTTCGGCATTGATCCCTTCTTTTTCCAGCTCGGAAGCGGCGCCTAGTGCCACTTTCATCATTTTATTGAAGGAAACGATGGTAACATCGGAGCCGGCTTTTTTAATATCTGCCTTGCCCAGTTCGATATAATATTCCTCATCGGGGATCTCCATTTTATCACCGTACATCTGTTCACTTTCCATGAACATCACGGGATCTTCTTCGTACCGGATGGCCTGTTTCAAAAGTCCTTTGGCATCATACGGATTGCTGGGGGAAACCACTTTGATACCTGGGATATTGGCATAAAGGGATTCAAAAGCGGTGGAGTGCTGTGCACCTAGCTGACCGGCAGAGCCATTGCCTCCGCGAAATACGATTGGACAGTTTACCTGACCTCCACTCATTGCCAGCATCTTACTGGCGGTATTTAAAATTTGATCTAAGGCCAGAACAGCAAAGTTCCAGGTCATGAATTCAACGATCGGACGCAGGCCATTTTGGGCAGCGCCAACTCCAACAGCGGTAAAACCAAGTTCGGCAATGGGAGTATCGATCACCCTTTTGGGCCCGAATTCGGCTAACATTCCCTGGCTCACTTTATAGGCCCCATTGTATTCCGCTACTTCCTCTCCCATCAGGAAAACCCGATCATCTCTCCTCATTTCTTCGGTCATGGCTTCCCGGAGGGCTTCACGAAAGGCAACTGTTCTTCCCATGCTAATGCAGATTTTTAGGGGGCAAAAATAGGGAATATTGGTTATAATTTTTGCTTTGTTAAAGGGGGGTGTGAGACGTGAGAAGTGAGTTTGGGGGTGAATGGTCAATGGTGAATAGTGAATAAGATTATTAATATTGGATTTGGGTATATCCAATAATTTATAATCTATAATTAATAATCAATAATCCCCTCAGGCTAGTTCAATGACCATGGCCGATGCTCCCCCACCCCCATTGCATATTCCCGCGGCTCCATACCGGGCCTTATTGGTCTTGAGCACATGGATAAGTGTAACGATGATCCGGGCACCGGAACATCCCAGTGGGTGTCCCAGGGAAACGGCACCGCCATGGGCATTAACACGGGAGGGGTCAAGTTTCATCCGTTTGGTATTCTCAATGCCTACCACGGCAAAGGCTTCGTTGAGTTCCCAGTATTCGATGTCCTCCATTTTCAAACCAGCCTTGGCTACTGCTTTGGGCACAGCCAGGGAGGGTGTGGTGGTGAACCATTCAGGGGCTTGTTCGGCATCGGCATAGGACCGAATGATGGCGATAGGTTTGAGCCCAAGTGCTTCAGCCTTTTCCTTGCTGGCCAAAACCAGTGCGGCAGCGCCATCATTCATTGTGGAGGCGTTGGCAGCCGTCACCGTACCATCCTTTATAAAAGCAGGGTTCAGGGTCGGTATCTTGTCAAATTTCACATTAAAGGGCTCTTCGTCCTTTCCCACCAGAATGGGGTCACCTTTACGTTGCGGGATGGGAACAGGAACAATTTCTCCGTCAAAAAGCCCCTTTTCCCAGGCAGCTTGCGACCTTTTATAACTTTCAATGGCAAAAGCATCCTGTTCTTCGCGGGAGATGCCACAAGTAGAAGCGCAAAGTTCTGCCGCATTTCCCATGGCTTTTCCATCATATACATCGGTCAAACCATCTTTGGCCAGGCCATCTATCAAAGTTGTATTACCATATTTATTTCCCCAGCGAAGACTGTCGGTATAAAACGGAACATTGCTCATGCTCTCCATCCCACCAGCTACGACGATATCCGCATCCCCCAGCAAAATACTTTGAGCAGCCTGGGCAATGGCCTTCATTCCACTCGCGCAAACTTTATTGACCGTTGTACAATTCACTTCATTGGGGAGACCGGCGAACTTGGCGGCCTGACGTGCCGGGGCTTGACCGAGATTGGCTTGTATCACGCAACCCATTAATACATCCTGCACCTGTTCGGGTGATACACCGGCCTTTTCCAGAGCCCCTTTAATCGCAATGGCACCCAGTTGGGTCGCTGATAATGACTTTAGTGTACCTCCAAAACTACCCATGGGCGTACGTACAGCCGAGAGGATATATACTTCTTTCATTGTTCGTTGGATTGAAGGGCAAAGATAAGGGGGAAGTGTGAGAGGTAAGACGGGAGGCGTGAGACGTGAGTGGTGAGACATGAGACGTGAGACGTGAATCGTGAGTAGGAACTAATAAATAATTATTAATCAATAATTAAACCGGAAAGGTTTATCGAATTAGTACAAACATCCCCTTCATTGGTTCCCGGCCTTTGGGAAACTGGATAAAATAAACATAAGTACCGGTGGGTTGTGGCAGTCCGCGGAACGTACCATCCCAGTCAACCCAATCGGATGAAATGGAATAGACCAGTTGCCCTTGTCGGTTGAATACCTGTACCTGCCCACCCAGTGAGGGATCGAGGAATGGAATCCGCCAATGATCATTTAGTCCATCGTTATTGGGTGTGAATGCCGTTGGAACAAAAATACCGGCTACCACCTTAATGGACATGCCATCTGATTGTGGGCAGCCATACGCCGAAACCGCACTAAGGGTATAAAGTATATCTGCTGGCGGACGTGCAATGGCATTGACATTGGACGGATCATTCAGATAAAGTGGAGGTATCCATTCATATACCGGATCATCTCCTGTGACTGTACCAGCCATACGAATCGAGTCGCCAAGAAACATGACCCTGTCTGGCCCTGCCTTGACCAGGGGTTTGGATCTGATATTGATGATGATGGTATCTGAAGCAATACGACAGGCACGAATTCCGGCAGAACTGAGTTCGGTAACGGCCAGCCTGTACCAATAGGCACCCGGGGTAATGGGACTTACCTGGTAATTGATTGAAGTGGCGCCCGGGATATCGAACCAGTTTCGGCCCGAATCATTGCTGGATTGCCATTGATATACGGGTGAAACATAGGCCGATGAAACATCGGAGGTAAACGAATAATTTCCGGCCTGCCCTTCACAAACGTCGATCGTATCTGAATACCCAACCACTGATGAGGTGATCGTTGGGCCACAGGGACGGAAAGTGATATCATCCAGTGCCAGGTCATTTCCGTTACCACCTGGTGCATTATTCGTGATACGTAAAACAATACTTGCATTTAGTAAGGGCGTGGTAAAATAAAAACCATATTGAAGCCATTGCGGGTTGGCGGTTTCCACCAGGTCACCTGTGGAAAAGGATTGCAATACAATCCCGGAGGTGGTTTCAATCCGGAAGGTGAGATTGGGTTTGATTCCCGGATTTCGCAGCACGTTCATTACCCAGGCAGCAAATTCGTAGGTGGTATTCGGGCATAGATCAGTAACTGTAGCCACAAAAAAATCCCCGGGGGTAAAGGAGGCATTTACCAAAAAGAAGTTTCCGTTTCCTGTATGATCGTTATTGACGGTATGCCAGGCATTGCTAAAACAACCTGAAGTTCGGTTGGTGATGGTATAAAATCCGTCATCCGGACAGGAAGAGGCGGTGTATGTGTATGCTGCCGGAGGTGCATACCCTCCGGTACCCGAACCACTGCCAAAAGTGATATTGATGACCGGGTCACCCAGGCTGCCATTACAGAGTTGTGCCTGACTTAAAATGGGAATCAGTCCAAGCAGGAAGATAATCCCGTAGGCAGAAAACAAAATCGAAGAATAGGCACGAATTGCCATGGGGCGCATAATAAGTGTGGCTTGGGACAGCTAAAATAGGCTGTTTTCGGCCAAACTACAATGACCCGGTGAAATGAATTATTCAAGCTAGTTTTTTAATTGTCGGAGCACTTTGAAAATGATGGAGTCCTATTTGTGTACATTTTACAAGGTAATTCATCAAAAAAACGGAGGAAAAAAACTTTTTTATCGGTTATATTTTGTAAGTTACTATCACGTAGTATATCAATTGATTGCCTACATTTACAAAAATTATATTTTATGAAACTCTTTGTTGCCGGTCTGCCTTATGATATGGATGATGCGGAGCTGGAAGAATTCTTTGATAAGTTTGGCAAAGTCTTATCTGCCAAGGTTTCGATGGACCGGGAGACGGGTAAAAGCCGTGGATTTGGTTTTGTGGAAATGCCAAACGACGATGAAGCCAATGAGGCCATTGAAAGTTTGAATGAATTACCGCTGGGCCGGAATAAGGTGATGGTGGTGAAAAAAGCCGAAGACCGTCCAGGTGGCGGTTCAGGAGGTGGATTTCGTGGCGGCGGCCAGCGTGGAGGAGGTGGATTCAACCGTGGCGGAAGCGGCGGTGGCTTCAATAAAGGAGGCAGTGGTGGTGGAGGATACAACAAAGGTGGCAGTGGTGGAGGAGGTTATAACCGTGATCGCGATCGTAACTACTGATTCAAACTTGACTTATAAATGAAAGAGCGAGGGTATTAACTCCTCGCTTTTTCATTTTATGGCTCTTTTGCCACTTTCGGGTGAAATTAGCCACAAGTTTTGCACATAGCCATAAAGTAATACTACGATAACATGCAACCCTAAGACTTGCATTCGCTACTTTTAGCCCGTCTAAACCACCCGAACATGAAAAGAAAGAATCTGCTGGTTCTGTGCGGCCTGTCGCTTTTTACCTATTCTTCTTCGTTTGCCCAAAACGACTTGAAAATGAAATTCCGGAATTCCACCGTCTATGCCGGAATTGAAGTAGGATCCAAAGGGGTAAAGATCAGTTTGCTTGAAATGGGCAAAAATGCCAAAACGAGTGGAGCCATTAACCCGCTCAAAGATTCCACTACCAATACTGATTTTATAACTTTTAGCGATAGCACTTTCAAGGCCACTTTGAATGGGTTAACCGGACTTTATACAACGGCGAATGCAAGATATTCTGTGCCTTCCAATCGCATATTCACGGTGATTAGTAGCGGGGTAAAGACCATATCAGACAAAGAGCAAAAAAGTGATTGGGTTAATCGCCTGATCGATTCTTTCCGTGTCCGTATTGGTGATCCCAAACGGGAGGTAGCCATTATCGACCCAATTGGCGAAGCACGCCTCTCCCATTTAGGTATCGTGCCTTCTAACCGTCGCTTCACTACATTCCTGATCGATATCGGAAGCGGGAATACAAAAGGAGGTTATTTCCCCTATGGGAACTTGAATGAATTCAAGCTTTTTGAACTTACCTGGGGTACCAAGAGTACCACCAATGCCGCGGAGAAAGCTGTGGGTGATGACAAAACATTAGAGAACTACCGCCGGCAATTGACCCGGGTACTCACAGGTGCTGAGAACAATGAGATCATTTATGCTGTGAATTCAAGTGGGGCGTATCCCCTTAGCGACAATGTGGCTTTTAGTGGCGGAATTGCCTGGGCGGCTGCTACCCTGATGTATCCGGAAAAAACGGATGAAGCTGTTATCTCGGTCACTTATTCGGATGTACTCAAATTCAGTGAAAGGCTTTACAAAGAATACAATACCCTTTCAGATGTGGCGATCGTCAAAGCCATTACCGATCCCAATGTAGACAAGGCACTCGTTGGTAAAAATGTAAAAACAGTCAACAAAGTTTTCGACCAGCGCTCGATGATAGCCGGAACCGGATTGCTTTTGAAGATCATGCGCCAGTTCTCTTCGGTGTATGAAAGCAAGGGGTTCTACCTCGTTAAAAACGGACAGGTGGGCTGGATTTCGGCGTATGTGGACGAAGCGGTGGAATGAAGAGCGTGAATCGTGAGACGTGAGACATGAGACGTGAGTGGTGAGTCGTGAGATTTGAATGGTGAATAGGAAGAAAAAGTTTTGGGCTGTAGTATATACTTTTCAAGTTTAAAATTTATTATTCACCAATCCCTTCTCACGCCTCACGTCTCACGACTCATAAAGCACCCACGCCACCGAAGCCTTCACTTCCACTTCCCCACTAATTCGGGCGGGTTTAACTAATTGGTTATTCCGGATATACTGTTTCCATTTCCCTGGAGGCAGGGTCATTTTCTTGTTTCCATTAGCGCCACTATAGATCACCAGTATTCTTTTCCATTTGTCTCCAACGGCTTCGCCGTTGAGGGTATAGGCCAGGAGATCCTCGCCGGTATTTTCCAGAAAATAAAGATTTTCACGGATCTGATTAGCGGTTTCCATCCGGAAAGCGGGGTGTGTCCGACGCATTTTGATCAAACCCTTTACGTAGTCAAAAACATCTTTGTTGGTGGATTTAAGTCCCCAATCAATCGCGTTGATGCTATCGGGGGAATCAAAGGAATTCTCTACCCCTTTTTTGGTACGGAGAAATTCTGTACCTGCATGAAGGAATGAAATCCCCTGCGAGGTCAATACGATGGTCAGCGCGAGTTTATGCATGTCCTTTCTTTCCGCGGTCGTTTTGTCGGGGGCTGATATTTTCAGTTTGTCCCAAAGCACATGGTTGTCGTGACATTCACAATAGGTCACTGTTTGATATGGCTCCGTTGAATAAGGTGCTTTGGAATAGTTGACCTTGGAATAATCCACCTGGGGATGCTGACAAGAAGCGACTACGCCAAATTTGATGGATTCAAGGACCTTGCTGTTTCCATTGACAAAGCCCTGATTCTCGTGTTCGAATACACTCCCTTTGATGCCATCACGAATATCGTCACTAAATACGGCAATGCGGTCAAGAGCTGATACATTGGCTTTGAGTGCACGTTCGGCATCAGGCAACGGTGAAGCGCCGGCTGTCCAACCCTCGCCATAAAGAAGAATATCGGGACGTATCCGATGAAGTTCCTGAGCAATCAGGTTCATGGTTTTGATATCATGAACCCCCATCAGGTCAAACCGGAATCCGTCAATATGGTATTCATTAACCCAATAAATAACCGACTCCAGGATGAATTTCCGCACCATGTATCTTTCACTGGCTATTTCATTGCCACAGGCGGTGGCATTGGAGAATTGGCCCTTGTCATTTTGACGGTAGTAATAACCGGGGACCAGTTCGTTGAAATAAGAGTTCTCCGAGAGCCGGGTATGGTTGTATACTACATCCAGTACGACGCGCAAACCGTTTTGGTGAAAGGTCCTCACCAATTGTTTGAATTCTCTGATCCTGGCTGTGCCATCAGAGGGATTGCTGGAAAAGGATCCATCGGGTGTATTGTAGTTTAGCGGATCATATCCCCAATTGTATTGGGGAAGTTCCAACCTGGACTCATCAATGGAATAAAAATCAAAGGAAGGAAGCAGATGCACATGGGTGACACCAAGTTCGCGGATATGGTCAAGCCCGGTAGAAAGTCCTTCTGCATTGCCCGTTTTCTTTTTAGTTAACCCCAGGTATTTACCTTTTTGGTGGATGCCCGAACTGCTGTGAATGCTGGCATCTCTTACCTGCAATTCATACAAGACCGCATCGGTTTTCTTTTGAAAGACAGGGCTTTTTTCCCTCGACCATTTTGTTGGGTTTGTTTTGGCCAGATCGATCACCTGGGCTCTTTTCCCATTTACCCCAACCGCCCTGGCATAGGGATCAGGAACCTCCGCACTCCATTTTCCTTTGCGTTTAACCTGGAAAACATAAAACCTTCCTTTCAGGTCACCGGTGGTGGCATAAATCCAGGTGCCGCCTTCATCCGCCATCATGTTTTTTGTTTCCATGGGATCTCCCCCTACTCCCTCGGCATAAAAACGAATACGGGCCGAATCGGCCAGGGGGGCCCAGACCCGAAATGAACTGGCCAGTGGAGTATAGGTTAAACCCAGATCGGTGCCATCATAGACCGGATATTCGGCAAAGGAGATCGATTGCGACTTTGTGGATGCAGACATGGTGGAGAGCAATAGGGTGAAAAGCAGGAATTTCTTCATATTGGGGAATTTGGCAGAACCTATACAAAGGTTGGATAAAATAGGCATACAGGAATTGATGATTTGCGATTTTTTATTCTTGTTTTTCTGTAAATTCACCACCACTTATTAACATAACATGGGAGATCTCCAAATAAAGAAAACGCCAAAGTCATACGACGCTGTCATTGTTGGGTCTGGAGCCGGTGGTGGTATGGCCGCCTATACGCTTGCCAATGCCGGATTAAAGGTTTGTCTGCTCGAAGCCGGGCATGCCTATGATCCCCAGAAAAATATTACCCAATTAAAGAACCCCTGGGATTCTCCCCGTCGTGGTGCTTCCACCAAGTACCGACCATTTGGTGATTTTGATGCTTGTTATGGAGGCTGGGACCTGGAGGGAGAACCTTATACCAAAAAAGATGGTACGCAGTGGGATTGGTGGCGTGCGCGAATGGTGGGTGGACGTACCAACCACTGGGGGCGTATCTCGTTGCGATTTGGCCCCAAAGATTTTAAACGAAGAAGTATCGACGGCCTGGGTGACGATTGGCCGATCGGATATGAGGACGTAAAGCCGTACTATGACCGGGTGGATAAACTCATTGGGGTTTTTGGTACCAATGAAGGATTGGAAAATGATCCCGATGGTTTTTTCCTGCCTCCTCCCAAACCTCGTCTGCATGAATTGTTCATTAAGAATGCGGCGCAAAAAGCCGGAGTCAGAGTCATTCCCTCCCGCCTTTCCATTTTAACCAAAAAGATCAATGAGGACCGCGGTGAATGTTTCTATTGTTCACAATGCAGCCGCAATTGCAGCATTGCCAAAGCCGATTTTTCCTCTTCGAACGTATTGATCAATCCGGCTTTAAAAACAGGCAATATTGATGTGGTGACCGAAGCCATGGTGCGTGAAGTGCTTACGGACAAAGAAGGATTGGCCACCGGAGTTTCTTACATAAACAAAGCGGATATGCAGGAGTATCAGGTAACCGGGCGCACGGTGATCCTGGCTGCAAGTGCCTGCGAAACCTCCCGGATCATGCTCAACTCCAAATCACCGCGTCACCCCAATGGCATTGCCAATTCAAGTGGTGTAGTCGGAAAATACCTGCATGATTCAACCGGGGCCGCGATGGGGGGCATCCTCCCCGATCTGCTCGGCCGTAAACGATATAATGAAGACGGTGTGGGTGGTATGCACGTTTATTCCCCCTGGTGGTTAGACAATAAAAAATTGGATTTCCCCCGTGGGTATCATATTGAGTATTGGGGTGGCATGAGTCAGCCAGCTTATGGTTTTGGTTGGGATATTCATGGCCTCAATGGCAAGTACAAAGTAAACGGGGTACAAAAACAGGCTGGTGGTTATGGCAAATCACTTAAAGAAGATTACCGCTATTTCTATGGCGCGGGTGTAGGTATGGCAGGACGTGGTGAAGCCATTCCTACCGCGGATAATTATTGCGAAATTGATCCCAATGTGGTTGACCGTTATGGTATACCTGTTTTACGTTTTCATGTGAAATGGAGCGAACATGAGATCAAACAGGCCAGGCACATGAAGGAGACCTTTAAAGAGATCATGGATGCCATGGGTGCTGTCATCACCTGGGGTGATACCGATGGCCCCGAGAATGACTGGGGTATTTCCAAGCCAGGTGAGATCATCCATGAGGCAGGAACAGCAAGGATGGGAAGCAATGCCAAAACATCGGCGCTGAATGGTTGGAACCAGGCCCATGATTGTAAAAACCTTTTTGTGGTGGATGGCGCAGCCTTTACTTCGCAGGCCGACAAGAATATCACCTGGACCATTCTGGCGCTGAGCATGCGCGCCTGTGAATACATCATTGACCAAATGAAAAAACGCAGTTTATAAATCAGGCATCAGCCTTTAACGAAAACCTATGGACAGAAGAGAATCCCTACGTTTGTTGGCCACCGGTGCGATCGCCGGAGGATCACTGCTGGCAGGTTGTAATGATAAAGACGGATCCCCGGCTGTGGCGGGGAATCCCGATGACATTAAATTCAATCTTGACCGGGCTCCGGAAGAACAGGAAAGGGACAGTAAGCTTATGCGCGAAACTTTTTTTACGCCGGAGGAAATGGTGACCATCGGTATGCTGGCTGATATCATTATCCCTAAAGATGAAGTGAGTGGAAGTGCCACGGATGCCAAAGTGCCCGACTTTATTGAATTCATTGTAAAGGATATGCCCTCCCATCAAAACCCTATGCGTGGAGGACTTCGCTGGTTGGATGTTCATTGCCTCAAGGAATATGGCAAACCATTTAGCGCATGTGCCAATACAGACCAACTGAAGGTGGTAGAGGCCATTGCCTATCCAAATAAGGTACAACCTGGTTTTGAGCAGGGCGCTTCCTTTTTTACGCTTATGCGCAACCTCACGGCCACAGGTTTTTATACCTCAGAGATCGGGGTAAAAGATGTGGGGTATGTAGGGAATACTCCCAACAAGTGGAACGGTGTTCCTGACGATGTGCTCAATCAATATGGATTGAGTTATACAGACAAAGAAAACCAGGAATGTGTTAAATACGATTGATCATTCGCCTGTTCATTTATAATATCCCAAATCGTATCCATTTTCAAATAATCTAATTATCAAATCACCCAATTAACCATGTCATCCCGCCGCAAATTCATACAACAAACATCCCTGGCTGCTGCCGGTTTTATGATCGTTCCCCGCCATGTGTTGGGAAAAGGATATATCGCTCCCAGTGATAAACTCAATATCGCCGGTATTGGTGCAGGAGGTAAAGGACAAAGCGACCTTGCCGAGTTTGCCAAGAGCCCACATGTAAATGTGGTGGCCCTTTGTGATGTGGATGACCGTCAGGCGGTGTCCTCGCGCAAGAAATTTACCAATGCTCCTTATTACAAGGATTTCAGGGAGATGCTGGCAAAGGAGCATAAAAATATTGATGCTGTTTCGGTATCCACGCCGGATAACACCCATGCAGTGGCTACGATCGCCGCCATGCAATTGGGTAAACATGTGTATACCCAGAAGCCGCTTACCCATGATATTTATGAAGCCCGGATGCTGACCGAAGCAGCTAAAAAATATAAGGTAGTGACCCAGATGGGCAACCAGGGTGCTTCGGGTGATGGCGTACGAAGAAGCAAAGAACTGGTGGATGCCGGACTGATCGGAGATGTTCATACAGCGTATGCATGGACCAACCGGCCGGTATGGCCACAGGGCATCCCCACTCCCACCGGGAAACATGATTTACCTGCAGAACTAAACTGGGACCTATGGCAAGGACCTGCCAAGTCCATTGAATACAATCCGGCCTATCTCCCTTTTAACTGGAGGGGTTGGTGGGCCTATGGTACTGGCGCATTAGGCGATATGGCCTGTCATATCATGGATCCCATTTATCGCATATTGCCCATTTTATATCCCGATTCAGTAGAGTGCTCCGTTGCAACGGTATGGAGAGAAATGTGGAATGACAGCCAGAACCTGGATGCCTGTCCGCCATCTTCGATCATCCACCTTAATTATCCACGTACCGAAGGAAAGGGAAATATCAAAGTATCCTGGTATGATGGCGGCCTGCTTCCGCAACGTCCGGATGAATTATTGCCGGAGGAAGCCTTTGGAAATTGGGATGGGGGTGTTTTGCTGATCGGAACAAAAGGAAAGTTACTCATGGATTGCTATGGCGCCAATCCCCGCTTATTGCCTACTAAATTGATGAAGGAGACGAACCTTCCCGGAGAAACGATTCCTCGTGTCAAGGAAGGCCACTACCTGCAATGGGTCAATGCCTGTATCGCAGGGTATGGCAAAATGGAAACCAGTTCGCCCTTTGAATTTGCCGGGCCTTTTACCGAAAGCATATTGATTGGAAACCTGGCCATCCGTAGTTGGATGTTGAAAAATCCAAAACTGAAAGGCTGGGAAGATAAATACCTGGGCCGTAAAAAATTGATCTGGGATGCCAAGAATATGCGCATCACCAATTTTGAGGAAGCCAATCAGTTTGTGAAAAGAGAATACCGGGAAGGCTGGTCTCTCTGATCTTTCTTACCATAGAGCAAATGCCATTCATATATTAGGGGTTATCCATTATATGAAGTACTACTTTATTTTATTTTTTGAACCATGATAAGAATCATACTGTTTTGGGACTGAATATGCTGGATTAATCCTTTGGATTTATATAATATTGGCGTGGGAATTCGTTCCCATGTTAGCTGTAAATCCAATCCATATGAAAAATTATACCCCATTTGGACATGTCGTCCTTTATTTAGCCCTTCTTTTTATACCTAATTGTTTGTGGGGACAAAACGTTGCCATAAACACTACAGGAAATGTACCTGATGTATCTGCGATGCTGGATATAGTCAGTACAGATAAAGGCCTATTATTACCACGCATTAGTTTAACAAGCACCACAGATGCCACCACGATCCCTAGTCCTGCCAACAGCCTGATTGTATATAATACAAATAGCAATATATCTGGAACGGATGCAGACGGTGTGGGGTATTATTATAATTCCGGGACTTCCGGTTCTCCCGTTTGGGTAAAATTGATTGGGCAATCCACTAGGTGGGACGACCTTCGTGTTACCCTAGATAAAGGAAGTAGCTCGGCTACCCTATCCTATATTACCGGATCTTCCGGTCCCCAGATATGGTATTTCTTAAATAATGGATCATTGGAGTCCATGTCATTTACCGTTCAACTCCCCCATACCTGGAAGGAGGGGACGACAATTTATCCGCATATACATTGGATGCCTAAGACGACTACATCGGGTAATGTGCAATGGAATCTTGATTATACATGGGTAAATTATGATCCGACCACACCCGAAGTATTTCCTGCCACTCAAACCAGTACAATTGTAGCCACAGGCCCGTTTACGGCGAAAACGCACATTATTCACCCTTTGACGCCTTCCAATACAGGCCTTTCCGGAACCGGGAAAAAGATATCAAGTATACTCATTTGCAGGATTTGGCGCAATTCAGATGATTCAAATGACACCTACAGTGCAGATGTAGGTTTATTGTTTGTCGATTTTCATATTCAGGTGGATGGATATGGAAGCCATACAGAATTTATCAAGTAGTATAATAGTATTTTGAGTTCTCAAAATCTAAAATCCCATTTATGCTCCTTTTACGAAAAACCATCCTGCTGACCGTATCCGCATTTTATTCAATATTCGGTTTTACCCAGGGAATCATAACCACCGATGGAAGCTATTTGGTGGTGCAGGATACGGGGAAAATCGTAGTAAATAATGGTCAGTTTAGAAGTAACGGCTCATTTACCCCGGGTTTGGGAAGTTTAATCTTTACTGGAAGTTGCAATACCAGTCAATCGGCTATAACCGGAGATGGAAATATTTCCTTTTATAACCTGATTCTAAATAAAGTACAAAACGGAATGCAACTCGGGAGGAACATTGCTGTCTCTAATCGCGTTGATTTGGTGAGCGGCGACAGTCTATTCTTGAACACTTTTAATATTGACCTCGGAAGTACTGGACTGCTGCGAGGAGAGATCGCAAACAGGCATATTACGGGTAGAACCGGAGGCTATATACAATCTACTCAAAACCTCAATGCACCAGATAAATTTAATCCTGGAAACCTGGGTTTGGAGATCAGTAGCCCGAATAATCTGGGAACAACTTTGGTAAGACGGGGTCATTTAAGTCAATCGGATGGATTTGACATCGGTATTTCCAGATACTTTGATATATTTCCGACCAACAACAGTTCACTGGAGGCTTCATTAAAATTTTACTATTTTGATGATGAACTGAGTTCCATTATGGAAGACCAGTTAACATCCTTTATTAGCCAGGATGGTGGAAACAACTGGTTTTTATCCGGGTATACAACAAGGAACAGTACGGAGAACTATGTGGAAACGGTTGGGTTTACCCAACTGTATCGACACACCCTGGCGAGTACCGAAGACCCACTACCGGTCAAATTTCTACACATTAATGCAGAACGTAATGGTGAGCAGGTTTTAGTAGATTGGGCCGTCGCTCAGAAAGACGCTAATGGTGAGTTTCAAATCCAGCGATCTTTGAATGGACAGGGATTCAATACAATCGGTACGATTCCTGTTTCAGGCTATTCCTTTTCTGTCCGGTCTTATACATGGATCGACCGTTCCCCTCAGTTAGGAAAAAATTACTACCGCATAAAGCAGGTAGATGACAGAGGTGAATTTTCATATTCGAATGTGGTTCGGATAATTTATGACAACGGAGGTTTAAACAAGTTACTGGCTTTTCCAAACCCCGTCAGTTCAGAGTTAACTATTCGTTTTGGATCGGATATTGAAAAAAGCGATATTTTAACGATTTTGAATTTCAAGGGCGAAACAATCTCCAGACAAAGTATACAACAGCATAAGGGGATAAACGAGATTTCCGTGGATGTGGCCACATTACCAACGGGTATTTATTTTATCAGAATAAATGAATCTTCATTTTCAGGAACATTCATAAAACAATAGGGAATGGTAGAGGTTGTCAATCTCTCCGTGTCCGCCATTCCGCAACTCTTTTTTCTACTGCTTGCATGATAAGTCTGCCTTTAAAATTTCTTCTCAATTTTTCTTTATATGGCCGGCTAAAAGGGTTGCCTGATACCATTAGCAACTTTAGTTTATTGAGTTTCTGTAGACGTTCCACTGGCATATCCACCAGTAAGTTGTTTCCGACATTCAGGACTTCCAATTCGCGCAGGTAACTGATTTGTTTATTTAGCGACCGAATACGATTAAATTCAATTCCAAGCTGCCTTAGGTTTTTTAATTTATAAACTACCGTGGGAATTTGCTCGAATTGGTTGACTCCCAATTGGAGTGTATGCAACTGTTTCAATAATGAGATTTCATCGGGTAGTTGTTTTAGTCGATTGCTGGCTACTTTTAATGTGTGAAGGTTTTGTAAGCCTCCCAAGGTGGGTGGTAAATCTACAATTTCATTGAAGGATACATCAAGCCAACGTAGAGAGCCGATTTGGCCCACCTCCGCAGGAAGTGTAGTAAATTGGCAACCCTGCAAATCAAGTTGCAAGAGATTTGTCCACTCCCCTAACTTGTCTGGAAGCGATGCAATTTTGATTCCGCGGGCAGAAAGCACTTCCAATTTTGATAGTTTCGTAATGCTCTGCGGTAATTGCTTGATCGGATTATTGTCAAGTCGCAGATATACTAACTGAGACAGGGATCCCATAAATTCAGGCAAGACAGTAATTTCATTGTCGCCCAGGTCTAGTTTTTTAAGCGCCGTCATCTGTTCAATCCCTTCAGGGAATTCCGTCAATCCTGAGGAGGAAAGATTGAGGAATTCCACCGATCGCGGATTGGCCATTGCGGCTTTCAGGTCATTGAAGTATCCCTTTTCCGGCTGCGCCAGCAGGCTATTTGCCAAAAGCAAAAAGATGGATACTATGGTCCAATTTTTTTTCATGGGTTTGTTGCAGGATCAAGGATATTGGCCCCCCACCAGGATTGAAAATCCTCCTGGGTGACCACTACATTATTTAAAAATCCCTGATCGGCTACGCGCATCCCTATGATCTCATCATTTTCATCCCGCACATATTCCAGGAAGATAAAGGAATGCCCATAACTACTCAGGTTATTTTCTTCGGAAGGGTTATTGATGCCTTTGAGCACCTTCATGAAATCGGAGGCATACACAAAGGTTTGGACAACGGCACCGGGTTTTAATTCCCCTTTCCAGATCATTTTTTCGTCTTTAATGGTCCCTAATTTGGCCATCTGCAAGGCCCCGGCGCTACCTGTAGCGCGGATATTGGGAATGCTTCTCCAAATCTCGTTGTCCTGAGAGTTGATGTTCCAGGTCCAGTCAAATACCTGGCGTGGGGAAAGGTAGGCGGTGGCCATGGTGGAGGGCAGCCATTCATACAATCCTTTACCGGTAACCTGCTGAAAGGCCTTGTTGACGCGCTCCTTTGCGATCTTGAAGCATAGACCGCCGCAGTTCTTTTGTGAGTCGGGTAATTGCCAAAAATTGACCACGGTTCTTCCTCCTACCTCATTCATGGATGGATGATCATGGTTCTTGGCCAGTTCAAATAGCCGTTGCTGGACCGCTGAAATAGGTTCGCCAGAGGGCAGCATTTCCATCCGGAAAGAAAGTAATCCAGCCGCCAGAAGGAATAAGATCATGGTTATCAAGGTCCGGTTCACGAGGTACAGGGATTTTTGGGTATTAACGGAACTTTGATGGAATTTATTGGACAAGGTTTAAACCTTGGTTTAGCCCGTTTACCCTTTTCCATTGGCTTGAACTTCCACCTCCTCCATAACGTGTGGGGTGATGGGTATCTCCACCAGCAGTTGACAACCCTTACCTGGCTCAGACAACACGTGGGCTGTGCCATTATAGGATTCAGCCCGGTTATGGACATTCGTCAGACCAATTCCATTTCGTTTTTGAGTAGTATCGAAACCTACCCCATTGTCTTCGATCCGCATACTGATAAGCCCATCGAATGCCCGGATTTGTACGTTTACCTCCGAAGCCTGAGCATATTTTTCAATATTGTGCAATTGTTCCTGGGCAATCCGGTAGAGTGTTTCCTTTATCAAAGCTGGAATCTCATTTTCAACCACTCCCTCGATCTTCAGGTTGGTTATCCTACCGATATTATGATATATACTTAAAAGATTGGTCATTTCATCTTCCAGACTGCTTTCTGCAAACCGTGGCATCACCATTCGGTGTGACAGGTTACGTGTTTCAGAGATGGCTTCCTGGATATTATCTAAACACTCCTGAATGAAGGTGTTGGATTTCTCCGGATGGGAAAGGGAGAAGGCCAGTTTCATCTTTATAGCGGCCAACAATTGGCTGATATTGTCATGCAATTCTCGACCCAGCTGACTTCTTTCCTTTTCTTGTCCCCGGATCATGGCCCGGGTAATCTTTTTTTGTTCCTGTAACTTAAGCTGGAGTCGTTCCTGTTCCATGGCTTTCAATTCTGCCTGGGCCTTGATGCGTTCTGTGATATCCATCATGGCCCCTACCATTCGATATGGTTTTCCGTCATCCTGAAAAAGCGTGTATCCACAATCAAGTACATAGGCAGTCTCCCCATCTCCTTTCAGGAATCGATATTCGTCCGTCCAGAAGGGTTCTTTTTTTCGTATGGTTGAGAACATCCGACTGACCACTCTCTCCTTATCCTCAGGATGTACCCGGTCATCCCAGGACCTGAAATCTTGAGGAGTGGTTCTCCGGTCGTAGTGAAAATGGGAATAGAAGTTGTCACTCCACCAGAATTTATCGGTCAAAAGGTCCCAGTCCCAGATAATATCGTTGGTGGCCTTGGTGACCATCTCAAAACGTTCATTTTGCAAACGGATCTCCTCGGCTGATTTGCGCATGGCCGTAATATTGCGCGAGAAACAGGCCGTGCCTATGACCTCATCTTTTTCAAAAATGGGGTAAAAGGAAATTTCGGCCCAGGTATCTTCAGGCAAATCGAAATGCTCGACCACGGTGAACGCTTGACCCTTCATGGCCCGATGAAGATACTCTGCAAAGGATTCAATATTAATGTTGGCCAGGCTTGGGTCATAGAGGGATAAGCCCTTAAAGGGTCTTACTCCGGTTAGCCACTCCGCCCATTTATTAAAGGAATTATTGGACGTGATAAGACGACATTCCTTATCCATACTCCAGATCAAATCCCTGGTATTATTGATCAGCGATTGGAGATTATTATGATCAAATTCAATTTGCTGATGGGCCATAATGCGATCCGTAATATCTCTCCCTACCGCCATATATTCTCCTCCGGGTAGTTTGCGAATAACCAGCTCTACTTCAATATGGGTACCCTCTTTAGTCTGCAATCGGCGATGTTGAAATATGGGCTTGTCATCTTGAACCAAGTTCAGGTCAATGGGTTGACTAGCCAAACCTTCCGCCTCCAATAGGTCGGAAATATGCATGGTCATAAGTTCCTCAAGGGTATAACCAGTATTCATACAGGCACTGGAATTGGCGTCCAATATGTGACCGGTGGAAGAATAAATCAATACCCCATCAAAGGCCTGCTCTACCAGTGTCCTGTATTTTTCTTCACTTGTTTTTAACTGTTCTGTCATTTTTCGACTTTCCATAGCAGCCTGATGCTGCTTAATGGCCGATTCAATGGCATTGGGAAGGCGCTCAGGCCGATCCTTGAGAATGTAATCATCTGCTCCTTTTTTAATCATGGAAACGGCAAAATCCTCTGAAACAGTGCCGGTGATCATGATAAATGGAATAGGGAGATCCCTACTTTTAAAATCTTCCAGGGCCTCGGGGGCACTATATCGGGGCAGTTCGTTATCAGCAAGTATGACATCCGGGGAGAAATTATCAAGAGCATCGAGGTAGTCATTTCGATTTGACACCCATAGATAATCAATGTCCATACCCGACCTTTTGAGCAGACGAATGGCCATTTCTGCATCCAGACGGTCATCTTCTAATAGCAGAACCTTTAAAGGGACTTTCATAATCTATTAGATTTAGGTGGTGTACTATTTTTCGTTTTGGTGTTGTTCTTCCTCCGGAAGAGTGAAATAAAAGCAAGCACCGGCATTTTCCTCGCTGGAGGCCCACACCCTGCCGCCATGTTTATTTATTATTTTCTCAACAATAGCCAATCCTACGCCGGTTCCTTCAAACTCATCTGAGCTATGCAGGCGCTGAAAGACTTTGAAAAGTTTGTTGGCGTATTTCATATCAAATCCTACCCCATTGTCTTTCACGAAATATACGGTCTCTCCATTTTCTTTATATGAACCTATATTGATGTTTGGCTGTGGGTTTCCCCGTGAATATTTGATGGCATTGCCGATCAAATTGATCCATACCTGTCGGAGCGAAGTGGTATCTCCGTAACTGGGATGAAGATCCTTGATATGGAATTCAATCTTATTGCTTTCCGTTTTTTGTTCCATGGAAGCGATCAATTGCAGGATCATCTCCCGGGTATCAAATCTTACTTTTTCCAATTCATGTCGTCCCAGGCGTGAGAAACTCAGTAGATCATCGATCAGGCTTCCCATACGTACGGTATTTTCTTTGATGATCCGGGTGATACGTTTGGCCTCATCATCCAATTGAGCCGCATAGTCCTCTTGTAATATGTCGGCAAACCCATTGATGCCCCGAAGAGGCGCGCGGAGGTCATGGGATACGGAATAGGCAAAGGATTCAAGTTCCTCATTCATTTTCTGCAATTGCCTGGTTCGTATCCTTACCTTTTCTTCCAGTTCGGCATTAATGTTACTGATCCTTTCTTCAGCCAGTTTTCGGTCCGTAATATCCATTGAAAGCACAAATACGCCTTCTGGTACTGGTTGGAAGGTTAGATCAAACCACGCGATATTACCATCCGGATAAACAAATTTATTTTCCAAATGTCGTGGTGTCCGTTCTTTAAAACACCTTTGGAAAACATTATGCAACTCGGTTTTTTCAATATTCGGATAAAGTTCAAAAAGTGTGAATCCCAGCAATTCCTCCCGGGTTCGACGGGCTTGTTTAACTACCGCATTGTTTACATATAAATATCGCCAGTCAAAATCAAGGATCTGTATCCCTTCGAGCATGTTATCGAGGGTTTCCCGGTAGCGCTTTTCATTTGACCGTAGCAGGTCTTGTGCTTCTTTTTTCTCGGTGATATCGTTGGCCAGGATCAAACGGGATTGTTTACCCTCAAACTGGATATGGTGCGCGATGATCTCCACCCAGATCAGGGAACCATCTTTTTTCTGATGTTGCCATACACCGCGATAACCATCATTCAGGTGCTTTGTTTTAGGATTGTTTTCGCGGCGGAAGGCATTCCGGGTAGTAACCGGTCGAATCTCTTCAGCCGTCATGGCCAGGAATTCTTCCCTGGAGTAGCCATATTTTTGAATGGCCATTTCGTTTACATCCAGGAATTTATAGGTACCGATCTCAATCACCCACATGGGAATAGGGTTATGGTGAAAAAGATACCGGTATTTCTGTTCCGACCTTCTGATCTCGTCCGTCCGGATCCGCACCTTTTCTTCCAACGACTCGTTGCTTTGTTTCAATTGATATTCCAGCGACTTCTGCAGGCTGATATCATGACTGACTGAAATGAATCCTGTCAGGATACCCGATTCGCTCAGGATACTGGTTACAGAGGTTAGAACGGGAACCTTGGTCCCATTCTTATTGATCTTATATACCTCACCTGTCCACCCTCCGCTTTCCGTCAGATGTTTTGACACCGTTTCCAGCCAACCCGATTCTTGGTCATAGGACACTAGTTCCGTCGCTTTCCGGCCGATGACCTCTTTAGCGGTGTATCCAAACAATCGCTGTGCCCCATAATTCCAACTGGTGATCGAAAAGTCGGGGGCCATGGTATAGATCGCTTCCTTTGCCTGATTAACCTGACGGGAAAGGGAGTCTAATTGCATGCGCTCCTCAATGCGGCCCGTAATATCGCGAATGGAGGCAGCCATGAGTGTTTCACCTTCCGTTTTGATTGGAGCCAGCGAGATATCTGTCATGACGATCGATCCATCCTTTCTCATACCGGGCAATTCCCTACCCCCTTCCTTGATCTTATGGTTATGCTGCTGCATGTATTTTTCCCGTAACTGCTCATGCGCTCGTTGCATGGTTGGAGGAAGCAGCATCTCTATTTGTTTACCGATCATTTCTTCCCGGCGGTATCCAAAAATCTCTTCGGCTCTCCAGTTTACCATCCTGATAATTCAATCCTCACCAGATATGATCAAGGCATCGGGGGCTGCTTCTACCAGGGATTTGAATTTATCCTCACTTTGTTTGTGAAATGTTACACCACGAAGTACCCTGGAATAGAAAATAAGACTTAAACCCATGACGACAATTAGAAAGCCATAGAGCAAGTTGTTCAATCGGCCAATGTTGGAAGAAAAGAACTCTTTCCGGTGAACAAGAATTGACATTTCTTCCTGTTCGATATTTTTGGCGAATAATCTTATCTGACTTGTGACCTGTATATCCTGCCCAAGTTCCACCCATCGGGCCGCGCTATCATGACTGCCGGATTTATCCAGTTTTATTAACATCCGCGCGTTCTGAATACGCAGTGTTACATATTTTTCGAGCGAATCGATCCATTGGTATTGCCTGGGGTTGTCAGCAATGCTATGGCGAAGGGCCTGAACCTGATGATGAATGGAATCCATTCCGGTCGCCGTTTGTGCAAGGAACCGATCATTACCTGTTAAAACATAGGTGCGCGCCCCGTTTTGGATATCCATCGATGTGGACATCACATTCCGAATGGCGGACAATACTTCCCGGGATCGAGCCAGCATCCTGGCCGTATCACGTATTTTTTTTTGCTGGTAAAGTGAAAAGATGAATACGAGTATGATCGTTACAAGCGCCGTGATAAGGGACGCCCTTATGAACTGTTTGGTGATAACGAAGTTCACGATGTAGGTGGTGGCATTTTACTTTAAGCAAATAAGTAAAGTATTTCGAAAATATTCCTGATTCATGTTTTTAATTTACCTGATTCATATGATTAAATCAGGTTTTATCATGATTTTCAGTAAACTAACGGTAACAGTTATCTATAAACTAAGTGTTTTTACTTATTTATGAAAGGAGCCCTCTCGCGATCACTTTAGGTTCTGTTTAATTTTGTCGTTAGTAAGGCGAATATTCTCAAACAAAAAAGAGCCTCCGCTGAGGCTCTTTACTAATTTTAATAAATGTATCAGGCCAGCTCCAGTTTTTCTTCTTTGTTGTACTCTTCGGTCAACTTTTTCTGAAGCTCAAAGGACACCGGAGCATATTCGTGAAAATGCATCTTGAACTTCGCCCTTCCCTGGGTAATGCTTCGAATGGCGGAAGAATATCCATCCATTTCAGCGAGGGGTACCCGGGCGATGATCTTTTGGAAATGTCCTTCTGTATCCATGCCTTCCACAATAGCACGACGGGTTTGAAGGTCACCCATGACCGAACCGGTCAGGTCATCCGGGCACAAAACTTCAACATGGTAAATAGGCTCGAGCAATTGAGGGTCGGCCATATTAAAGGCGGAGCGGAATGCCTGTAAGCCGGCAATCTTGAAACTGATATCATTGCTATCTACCGGGTGCATTTTACCATCAAATACAGAAACCCGAATATCCCGTACGTAGGATCCTGTCAACGGGCCTTCCTGCATTTTCTCCATCACCCCTTTCATGATCGAGGGCAAAAAGCGGATATCGATGGCACCACCAACGATGCAATTGTAAAATACCAGTTTGCCACCCCAGTCAAGCGGATATTCATCCCGTCCCCTTACATTCAACCCTTTTGGATCAGGCATGCCTTCATACCAGGGTTCGATTCGCATATGGACCTCACCAAATTGGCCGGCTCCTCCCGACTGTTTTTTATGCCGGTACATGCTTTCGGCCATTTTCCGGATGGTTTCTCTGTAGGGTATACGTGGTCGGGTGAATTTCACTTCCACTTTGTGGAGATTTTCGATTTTCCACCGGGCCACCGCCAGGTGCATATCTCCCTGACAATAAACCAGGGTTTGTTTCAATTCGGGGGATACTTCTACCAGAAATGTTGGGTCTTCTTCCCGTAACTGATGAAGTGCCTGCGCCAGTTTTTCCTCGTCACCTTTCTTGGCAGGTTCAATGGCCACACTCAGATTGGGATTGGGAAATTGAATGGGGTCAAGCTCCAGGTTCTTGCCTTTAATGTGCAGGGTATTGTTGACATGGGTGTTTCTCAACTTAAGCGTTGCCCCAATATCTCCGGCAACCAACTCATTGACAGGAATTCGTTTGTTTCCTTCCATTAAAAAGAGCTGGTTGAATTTCTCGGTAACGCCCGTGGTTTCGTTGACCAATTCCATGGCGGACTTTAGTGTTCCGGAAAAAACTTTGAAATAGGACATGTCTCCCACATGGGGTTCAGAAACGGTTTTATAAATAAATAAGCAGACGGGGCCATTGGGATCACATTCCAACTTATCTCCTGAAGAAGTCAATTGCGGAGGCATTTCATTGGCGCTTGGGCATACATTGTCGATGAAACCCATGATGCGTCCACTTCCCATATCACGTACAGCGGAAAGACAAAACACAGGGAACAGGTCGTGATTTATGAGTGAACGTTTCAATCCTACCCGCATTTCATCCTCATCCAGTTCGCCTTTTTCGAGATAATGCTCCATCAGGGTTTCGTCATTGACCGCAACGGCTTCCACGAGATCCTGGTGTAGTTTGTTAGCGCGTTCTTTTTCTTCTTCGGGAATAGGAAGTTTTTCGGGTTTCCCTCCTTCCATTGGAAACTTATACATCGTCATTTTAAGTACATCAATGATGGCATTGAAACCAAGCCCCTGGTTGAGCGGATATTGAACCACGGTGACATGAGGGCCAAAATGATCACGGGCCTGCATGACGGTACGATCGAAGTCAGCTTTATCCTGGTCGAGTTTATTCACGGCCAGGATCATAGGGGTTTTGAATTTCTCCGTGTATTCCCAGATTACATCGGTTCCTACTTCTACCCCCATGGAAGCATTAAGGAGCATGACACCGGTATCGGCTATGCGCAGCGCGGATATGACCTCTCCGGTGAAATCATCATAACCCGGGGTGTCAATGATATTGATTTTATACCCTTTCCATTTGGTGTGCATGAGTTTGGAGAAGATCGAGTTTCCCCGCTCTTGTTCCAGTTCATGGTAGTCACCAACGGTGTTTCTTTCTTCAATGGTGCCGCGGCGGTTGATGATCCCTGCTTCAAAGAGCATACATTCCGCTAAGGTGGTCTTACCAGTACCGGCATGGCCCAGTAAGACTATATTTTTTACGTGTGAGGTATCGAATTCTGGCATAGCAATAGTTTTAAAAGATGAGTGGCAAATTTTTTAATGAATAGGGGATTTGCCCATGAACCCCGTTAGTTCATGCGGTGAGAAAGATCAGTTGCACGGATTATCAGTCTTCTATTGCGTTCGGTGGGTGAAGTCAGTAAAGGCCTGACGGAGTTCATTGAGAGTAAGCTCCAGGCGGTTATGTTCTTCAAGGAGTGATTCGTGGTCTTGCTGCGTTTCTTCGGTGATTTGGCCCTGATGGGCGACGGATTCAAAGCTAACACGTCGGTCGTGTGCTTTAACCAATTGTTTCAGGTCGTGGATGTTGATGAGCTGGATGTGAAACTGGTTGTGGTAATGTTCGACTTCGGTGAGTTGTTCGCGGGAGAGAGGGTGGTTGGCAAGTTCCTGGAGTTGGCTTTTGAATCCGTTGATCTGTTCGCGTTGGGAACGAAGTGAAGCCCTCCAGTCACTGCATTCCCTGGTCAGAAGCGAGATGTCTGTTTGCACCATGGGATTTGATTTAGAAATGAAGAAAAATGGTTTTCGTCCAAATCGTCAATTACTCTGTCGTTGATTTCCCTGGTCGGATTGATATGATCTAATTTACACCCCTATTTCAGGAAAAACAAGGGATTTTTATGCACATGAGTAATATCAAGCATGTACCTGATAAAAAGAAGACGGAGGACAGATGAATGATGACAATTGTTATACAATTCTGTCATCGGTCATCCGTCCTCCGTCCTCCGTCTTCGGACTTATATCAAAAAAGCTTTACCCCCTTTTCTTTCTCACGGTTGTTCTTTGGGCTTTTACCTTACCACCTCTTCCACGAACGGTGGTAGTGGTTTTTACGGCTTTATTGCCACGGGGTCCTGTAACCGTGGTGCGGGTACGGGTGACACGGTAATGGTTAACAGCGGTGGCATGACGCGTACGTACACTGACCGAGCTGACCCGGACGGGGCGATAAAAGGCATGACAGCGGGTTACCCGATGGGTGCGGACCACTACAAAATGACGGTGGTGGAAGGCACGGCGGGGATGCCATACGGACCAGGCAAAGGGTCTCCAGGGCCTGTACCAGGTGGGGTAATGGCGCCAGCGCCAGGGAGAGATCCAGGGACGGTAAACAGGTCCGTAAATAAACCTGACGGAAGGCCAGAACCAGACATTGACCACAATACGGGCGGGCGTATACAATCCCGATACCGCATAAGGGCCTTGCCCATCTTCTTCGACCTCATCTCCGCCATTGGGCTCAACGATCAATTCTTCTCCAAAAATTTCTTCATCTCCAATAATTTGCAAAACCGCGGAGGTATCCCCTGTCTTTTCAATTTCGATCACGGCGATATCCTGGCTTTCTGTTTCCGAAACAGGCACCTGCATTACCAAGGCATGCATATCCTTATCGGATTTATCAACAATACGGATATAGTCCACTTCCCCATCCCCATTCAGGTCAAGGTTATTGACATTGTTATCCGATGTATTGATCAATTTCTCAAATTCTTCGGGAGAACCGGCCTTTTGGAACATGGCCAGCGCCCCTTCAAGGCTAAACTGGTCGCCGGGGGTTCCGGTAGAATCCGGGCGATCCGCTTCCTGGGCCAAGGCATTCAGGCCCAGTAAGGTGGTAAGGGTCATAGAGAGTACGAAATGGGCTGCTTTCATAAAAAAAGTTTTCAAATAGACTGGATTTGGAATAGTAGGTTTAACGATGGGTTCAAATACTTATTGCTTATTTGAATAAGGCAGTTTACTATATTCGCAGTCCCCCATGATCTCCCAAAACTCCATACAGGAAATATTAAACCGGATCGACATCATTGATGTCGTAGGGGGATTTGTGAAATTGAAAAAAAGGGGGGCCAATTATCTCGGGCTCTGTCCTTTTCACAATGAAAGGACTCCGTCCTTTACGGTTTCTCCAAGCAAAGAAATTTACAAGTGTTTTGGGTGCGGCCGCAGTGGCAATACCATCAGCTTTGTGATGGAGCACGAGAAATACAGCTATGTGGAAGCCTTGCGTTGGCTGGCAACGCGGTATGGGATCGAGATCGAGGAAACATTTGCCTCGGATGAACAACGGCAGCAAATGCAGGTGGCCGATAGCCTGTACATCATCAACCAATTTGCGCAGCAATTTTTTACCCGTATCCTTTTTGAAACGGAGGAAGGCCAGGATATCGGGCTCAGTTATTTTCGGGAACGGGGATTTCGGGAAGAAACGATCCGGAAATTTCAGTTGGGATATGATCCTGAACAACGGGATGCATTCGCCAGTGAGGCCCTCAAAGCCAAGTACAACCCTGAGCTACTGGTGAAATCAGGATTGGTGGTCTTCCGAAATGAACAATACCTGGACAATTACCGGGGCCGGGTGATTTTCCCAGTTCATAATCACAGTGGTAAAGTCTTGGGATTTGGTGCCCGGATTTTAAAGACCTCCGACAGGGCTCCCAAGTACATCAATACTCCGGAGAATGAGATCTATGTCAAGAGCAAGATACTGTACGGGTCTTACCAGGCACGCCAGGCCATTGATAAAGCGGATGAATGCTTATTGGTGGAAGGGTACACCGATGTGATCTCGCTACACCAGGCCGGCATCGAGAATGTGGTTGCCAGTGGAGGTACTTCCCTGACGGTTGATCAGCTAAGGTTGATCCGAAAATATACCAACAACCTGACGATCCTTTATGATGGCGATGCAGCGGGTATCAAGGCCGCTTTGCGTGGACTTGACCTGGCCCTGGAAGAGGGGCTGAATGTGAAGCTGGTGCTCTTACCCGACAAGGAAGACCCGGATAGCTATGTCAATGCGGTGGGAGCTGCTGCTTTTACCGACTATGTCAACCACCACAAGAAGGATGTGATCCTTTTTCAGGTAGACCTTGCCCTGCGGGATACCGGTGATGACAGTACAAAGAAAGCCGCCTTGGTCAATCAGGTGGCTGAGACCATATCCCGGATCAATAAGACCGAGGATTTCACTAAACAGCAGGATTATATTCAGCAATGCGCTACCCTGCTTAAGATCGAGGAAGCTGGGCTTCATGCCCTTGTCAATAAGTTCATCCGGGAACGGGTGAACGCCATGGAACGAAAACAGGCTAACCAAGAAACGGCAGAAACGGCTCTGCCAGGCCAGGTCAAAGAACCTGGAAATTATGATGATGCCACTTTTAGCCTGCTGTTTCGGGATGACCTCCAGGAAAAAGAATTTGCCCGCGTATTACTTGAATTTGGAAAGCGGATGATGGAGAACCGGGATACCGTAGCGCATTACCTGCTAACCGAGATGAACGATGAGGAACTCTTTGATAACCCCGAAGTGCTTTACCTGATGCGGGAGTTTCGTGATTATGTTGACAAAGGCAAAGAAATACCGGATAAAAGCCATTTTATCTATCACCAAGACCTTAAGCTGAGTTCCTTTGCTGTTTCCCTGCTCAATTTTCCGTATGAGGAAAGTGAACACTGGAAGCAGGGGCACAGCCAATCCACAGGTTACCAACGTCAACTTTTCGAACAGCGGTATGAGGATTTTATACGCACCGTAGGTGTGGGGAATGAAAAAGAATTGCAACAGTACCTGAAGATTCAGGAAGACCGAACATTGGAAGCCGTTGATTCCGCTTTGAACTACCTTAAACTAAAAAAGATTCGCCGCCTTCTGGTTCAGAACCAGGAAGACCTGGAGAAGCCACATACTCCCGAAGAATACCTTAGCATACACCGGGCACATGAACACCTCAAGCAAATGGAGCAGGAACTGACCCGGAAAATGGGTACGGTGATCCTGAAATGAAGAACCCGCGATAGGTATTTCCTTCGCGGGTCCGGTTACTTACTAATAATTTAATATCAGGCTTCGATGGCGGCAGCCGGCTCGGCATTGCGCATCCTGACGGAAACAGAACGTCCGGGTTTGTCAAACCGGGTAGCACTCCAAACATGATCGAGCACCACTTCTTCTCCACAGGAATAACCGGCGGTCGTCAGCTTGTCCCAGCTGCAGCTGCGGTTCAGATCGGTAACGATCTTGGAGGAAGACTTCGGTGAGGCGATCCAAAGCTTGGAATCACTCTTCAATGCAGGCATTACCTCTTTCAGAATGCTGTTAAGCTGAGATTCGTTTACAGCAAACAATAATGCAAAATCGATCTTCCGGCTTTTCAGCAACGGAGTCACGTTTTTAGCGAAAGAAAGCTTGCAAAACTGTTTCTCGATAGAGGAAGGTAAACCCTGGATAAGAAGATTCTTTTCGTCAGCCAGATCCAACTTTTCAAAAATCGTTTGTGACATACCTTATTAAGGGGTTTTAAGGGGTTTCCGATACAATCCAGTAATGGTTATGGGTAGGTAGCGGACTCGCAAACAGGCTGCAAAAATACGAAATAAATACCGGAGTTCTTATATTTTAAAAAGAAATATCCCTTTAAATGCCTGATTTAAAGGGATATGCTTAACTGAAATCAATTTTTTAGTGATGTAGATGTCTTTTATTTCTGGACTGGCTTATAATAACTTAGGGCTTCTTCCATGTACTTCTGAAGCTGCTCGATACGCTTTCCTTCGCTTGGGTGGGTGCTAAGGAACTCGGGTGGCTTTTGTCCTCCGCCAGCTTTTTCCATTCTTTGCCATAAAGGAATTGCTTCCTGTGGGTTGTAACCTGCCATGGCAGCGAAATTCAATCCCCAATGATCGGCTTCCAATTCATGTTTACGCGAAAAAGGAAGCATAACCCCTACCTGGGCACCAATGCCAAAGGCAGTGAGGAAGGCGTTTTGTGTTTCGGCAGGCTTACTGGATAAGGCCACCTGTAAACCCATTTGAACAGCCTGTGCGCCGATCTGTTGGCTCATCCGCTGGTTGCCATGTTGCAAAAGGGCGTGTGATACTTCATGTCCCATTACGACAGCCAGTGCGGCTTCATTCTGTGTAATCGGGAGTAATCCGGTATAGACGACGATCTTTCCCCCAGGCATACACCAGGCATTCACCGCAGCGTCATTGACCAGGTTATATTCCCATTTAAAACCAGTGAGTTTATCACTCATATTTTTGGAGGCATAATATTCTTCCACTGCTTTCGTAATACGTTGCCCTACCCGCTTAACCATCTCGGCATCTTTGCTCACATTAGTGGCTACAACCTTATTGGCAGAAAGGAATTGGGTGTATTCAGCCGTGGCCATGGTTTGCAATTCCGTTTCGGGAAGCAGGGTGAACTGGCTTTTTCCGGTAAGGGCATTTTTGGAACAGGAAAAAACAACCAGGGCGAGCAAAGGAAGGATAAGCTTTTTCACAATGATAATATTTTAGAATAGACAAACAATGATTGTACCAAACCAGATGATTTGCACGTGATTAAGGTTGCAGTAAGGTACGAATTTTAATGAGGATCCGAGTTGCGGCGCTCCCGGCGACGGTCGCGGTGTTTGAGGATGGGAACTTTGCTTTCGCTGCCACGAAGCAGGCGGCCGATGTTCTTTTGGTGAGTGACCAATACCATAAGACTGACTGCCACCGCAAAGATCCGGTAGAACTCATTGTCCACATTAAAGATCACGAGGATAAAAATCGGGAAAGCGATGCTGGCAAGGATGGAGCTTAAGGATACAAAACGGGTCAGGTATAAAACCAACAAAAAGACCCCGACACAACTTACGGCGGTCAATGGGGAAATGCCTAATACGAGTCCAAATATGGTGGCCACCCCTTTCCCCCCTTTGAATTCGGCCCAGATGGGAAAAATATGGCCTAACACAGCAGCGAGCCCAAGGCCAATCTGCAGGTTGGTCATTTGCGTTTCGTGGCCTATGTAAAATGGTAAAAGAAAAGCAAGTCTTACAGCAACGATCCCTTTCAGCATATCAACGATCATCACAAAAGTACCCCAGCGAGGACCCAGTACGCGATAGGTATTGGTGGCACCGGCATTGCCGCTTCCATAGTCCCGGATGTCAACGCCAAAGAAGTGTTTACTCACCCAGACCGAGGTTGGAATGCTGCCAATCAGATATGCCAGAACTATCAATAACAGTTCGTTCATAGAAGCTTGGGGTTAAAGTTGGAAGGCAAAGATAACGATTTGAGGGAAAAGTTAATATAAAATTAACCCCCAGGCGTCTTTATCCCTTGAAACTGAGGCATATCCAGCCAGCTCTCTCCATCCGATCCATGAATACTAAACCTACATTTTGGGCTCCGGCCAGTATATCCTCCTCATCCGTGGTCAGAAGCCCGCTTAAAAGCAAAGTTCCTCCTGAAGTTAAACGATTGGCGAGGCTTTTGAAGTGCCCGGTGATTACATTTTTATTAATATTCGCCAGGATTATATCAAACCTGCCTTCTGAAGGTACCTGGTCAGCCAACTCCCATTGGATGTGATGGCAATCGTTGGCCTCTCCATTCTCCTGTGCATTTTCCATACTCCAGGTATCGTTGTCAATCCCCAGGACTTCGGTTGCTCCTGCTTTTTCGGCAAGAATGGCCAGTACACCCGTTCCGGTTTCAAAATCAAAGACCTTTTTCCCGGTAAAATCGATACGTTCCATCCGTTTCATCATCAGCCAGGTGGTGGCGTGATGACCGGTGCCAAAGCTTTGTTTGGGCGTGATCACGATCTCATATCGGACATTTTCCACCGGGGCATGAAACCCTGCCCTTACCGCACAGAAATCATCCACCAATACCGGTTCAAAGCTGGATTCCCAACGTTGGTTCCAATTGATATAGGGAACCTGGGTTATGGTGTAGGGATTTGTGCCTGCTATTTCTTTCAGGTATTCTTCCTGAAACTCATCCTCTGGTATATAAGCGGAAAATCTGTCTTCCGTTTCTTCAAACCCCTCCCATCCTGCCTCTGAAAGAGTGGCAATCAGTATATCCACCTTTTCGGGCGAAAGACCTGTAAAATCGACCTGTATGTATGCCTTATTCATAAAATAAAAAGTGCCTTTGGTTGCCTGGTAAAATTAGCACCAGGAAGCCAAAGGCACTGTATGAGTTTATCCGATCTTAATTATTCTCTGGCTGTCCGCCCTGGGATGGATTACCATCCTGGCGTTCAGGCTTGGGAATAAGGGCTTTTCTGGAAAGCTTGAACTTACCTGATTTAGGATCCGTACCGATCAGTTTAACCTTGATCCGGTCTCCTTCTTTCAGTACACCGTCCAATGTTTCCAGGCGCTTCCAACTCACTTCCGAAATATGTACCAACCCTTGCTTACCAGGCAGGAACTCCACGAAGGCACCAAAAGGCATGATGGATTTTACGGTAGAATCGTAAACATCTCCAACAGTGGGGATGGCGACAATGCCTTTGATCCAATTCTCGGCTCTTTCAACTCCTTCTTTATTTGTACCGAAGATGCTTACTTCACCCATATTATTCTTCTCTTCGATATTGATGGTGGTTCCGGTTTCACGTTGCATCTCCTGGATCACTTTACCACCAGGCCCGATCACGGCGCCAATGAATTCACGATCAATGAACATTTTCAACATGCGTGGTGCATGAGGCTTCACTTCCGAGCGTGCTTCTGGCTGGCAGGCATACATGGCATCCAGAATATGAAGACGGCCACGACGGGCTTGGTCAAGCGCTTCCCGCATAACGTCCATGCTCAGGCCATCCACTTTGATATCCATTTGTACACCACAGATACCATCACGGGTACCCGTTACTTTGAAATCCATATCACCCAGATGATCTTCATCTCCTAGGATATCCGTAAGGATCGCAAATTTTCCTTCCTTGCTGATCAATCCCATGGCTACACCTGAAACGTGTTTCGGAATGGGAATACCGGCATCCATCAACGCGAGAGAACCGGCACAAACAGTTGCCATCGAAGAGGAACCATTTGACTCGAGGATATCACTCACGATTCGTACGGTATACGCATAATCTTCGCCAGGCATCATTATCCTGAGCGAACGCATGGCCAGGTTTCCATGTCCTACTTCCCGGCGACCAGGACCGCGCATCATCTTTACTTCACCGGTAGAGAAGGGAGGGAAATTATAGTGTAAAATGAATTTAGAGTAATCAGAAGTAGCTGCACTTTCTACCAGCAATTCATCCAATGGTGTACCCAGGGTGACGGTAGTAAGGGATTGTGTTTCCCCACGGGTAAAGAGCGCAGATCCGTGCGGAGTAGGCAGGACGTCCGTTTCCATATCAAGCGGGCGAACCTGATCCAATTGACGGCCATCGAGACGAACCCGATCATTCAGGATCATATCCCGAACCACATGGTATTGAAGGTCGTGATAATAATTTTTGGCCTTTTTAGCGATCGCGTCATCAAGCTTCTCTCCTTCGGCAACATTGTATTCCTTCGTCAGGTACTCGAGCAATTCTGCTTGAATGGCATCGAACTTATCAGAACGCTCATGTTTTCCAAGAGCGGATTTGGAAACTTCGTACACTTTTGGTTTGGCAAAGCCTTCTACTTTCGCGAGCAATTCGGTATCCACAACCGGAGGTGTTACTTCGCGTTTTGGTTTTGCACCCGCCATTTGCCTTAATTCTTCCTGTGCTTTGATCTGGATGCGGATGGCATCGTGTGCAATACCAAGTGCTTTTACCAGGTCTTCTTCTGAACATTCCTGGGCTTCACCTTCCACCATCATAATATTCTTTTCTGTGGCGGCTATGATGAAATCAAGGTCTGCTTCGGTCAACTCACTACGGGTGGGGTTCACTTTGAATTCTCCATTGATGCGTGCTACCCGTACTTCGGACAGGATCTCCTGAATGGGAACATCCGATACGGCGAGGGCAGCAGAGGCGGCCAGGCAAGCCAGTGAATCGGGCATTACTTCCGCATCGGAAGAAACCAGGGTCACCAGAACCTGTACCTCACAGAGATAATTTTCAGGGAAAAGCGGACGAAGCGCCCGATCGATCAGTCGGCTGATCAACACTTCGTAATCACTAAGACGTCCTTCTCTTTTGAAGAAGGATCCGGGGATACGACCAGCAGAAGCAAATTTCTCCTGGTAATCTACGGTCAGGGGAAAAAAGCTTTGGCCTTCTTTTGCCTCTTTGTTGGCAACAACTGTAGCCAGCAGGATGGTATTTCCCATGGAGACAGTAACTGCGCCGTCGGCCTGTCGTGCCAGACGACCAGTACCCAGGGTGATCTGACGACCATCGCCCAGGTCAAATGTTTTATTTATAGCTTGAGATAACATGAGTATTGTGTAAAGTAAATGAAATGCAAAAAACCCTCCTAAGTGGAGGGACTTGCGAAATGAAATATGTTTACTTCCGGAGGCCGAGCTTCTCGATCAGGGCGCGGTAACCAGTCAGGTTGTGCTTTTGGAGATAAATAAGCAAACGTTTTCTTCTACCTACCAGTTGCATCAGGCCACGGTGGGTGGAGAAATCTTTTTTGTTGGCCTGGAGATGGCCGGAGATCTGGGTGATTCGCTCAGTCAGCAGAGCGATTTGGCCTTCAATAGACCCGGTGTTTCCTTGTTTTCCACCGAATTCAGCGATAATGGAGGCTGTTTTTTCTTTTGTTACAGGCATCTTTGATTTTTTTTTAGAATGTCATCCGATTAAATATCCGATTATTTAAGGCGGCAAAGGTAGTGGATTTCAGGGGAAAAACCAATTTGGACCAGGATTTGGGGATTTGCAGGATGTGGAGGATTGGGGGCACTCAAATGAGATGTAAACCTTAGGAATCCTGGATTGGGTAGTACCACCCTAAACACCACCGTTAACCTTCCGCGAAATCCAGGAATCCGAGAAATCCGTGTTATCATAAATACCTAGAAACCACTACTTTTGACCAATGGAAACCGCTTCCTATTCCGAATCTACCCGGAATATCCTTGGACTGCAATTGCCTACTGATCCGCGTTGGGTGGACCTGGCCAGACTTTCTCTCGAAGACATCCTGACCGACCATGCCTGGTGTGAGCAAAAGGCGGCAATTACCTGTATTTCCATTATTCAAAAGCATAGTGATAAACCCGACCTGGTCGCCGCGCTTTCCCCGATTGTGACGGAAGAATGGGGACATTTCCGGATGGTGCTGGCCGAATTGAAGAAGCGAGAACTACCCCTGGGCCCACAAAGGAAAGATGAATACGTCAACCGATTGGCCGAGTTTCATAAAAAGGGGGGACATTGGAAAGACCGTTTTCTGGATAGCTTGCTCCAGATGGCCTTGATCGAAGCGAGAAGTTGTGAACGATTTAAACGACTCAGTGAGGGACTCAATGACCCTTACCTCCAACAATTCTACCGGCGTTTCATGGAAAGTGAAGCCGGACATTATACCCTGTTTATTGACCTGGCGGAAACCTATCTCGATAAAGAAATTGTACGTAAACGTTGGAAAGAGTGGCTTTTTTTCGAAGGCCAGGTCATTCAAACGCTTACAGTGCGAGGAGACCGCATCCACTAATACCAAAAAAATGATCCAAAAAACCTTAGCCTATATCCATCCCAACGGAAAAGAAATTTACAAGGTCATATTGACCAATAAGAATGGGATGCGTGTGACCATCACCAATCTCGGTAATATCATTTCCGCCCTGGAATTTAATGGCGTCAATCTGGTGCTTGGGTTTGAAGACCTGAAGCATTATATCTCACCAGCCTATCTGGCCTCCTACCCTTACCTCGGCGCAGTGATCGGTCGTACCGCCAACCGGATCAAAGACGGAAGGTTTGAGTTGGATGGTCAATCCTATCAGTTGGTACAAAACCTGGGGAGTGATAACCTGCATGGAGGAGTTGAAGGGTTTGATAAAAAAGTATGGGAGGTGGTATCGATCAATGAAGAGGAGAATAGTGTCAGTTTCCGATATGAAAGCCCGGATGGCGAAGAACGTTTCCCAGGCAATCTAATCATTGAACAGGAATATAAACTTACAGCGTCCAATGAACTGGTCATGGATTCTTTTGCTCAAACTGATGCTCCTACCCTGATCAACCTCACACACCATGATTATTTCAATTTGAATGGTGGAGGTAACATAGGAAAACATCGGGTACGGATATATGCCGGGAAATACCTTGGACAGGATGAACACCTGGTCGCGGACGGAAGAAGGATATCTGTTGAAGGAACACCCTATGATTTCCAAACCACCAAAGAACTCTTCTCCGCTTATCCTGGTTATGATCAAAGTTTTTGTATCAAGGATGCCGATGGAACTTTGAAATTGGCCGCCGAAGCCACGGGGGATGTTTCAGGCATCACTTTACAGGTATGGACCAATGACCCCATTGTTCACCTATATACCGGAAGCGGATTGCCTGAACTTGAGTTCGATGGAAAAAAATATTTCGGTCCCAGTACAGGTTTTTGTTTTGAAACCCAGAAAGAACCCAATGCCATCAATGTACCTGGTTTTTCGAATACCGTGCTGAGACCGGGGGAGAGGTATTTTCAGCGGGTGGTGTATGGAGTGATAAACGAAACTCAAGCCTGACGAAAGTACTCGATCTCCTCCCTCAAATCCACCACTGGATATTTCGCTTGTAAGTCCTGCGCCAGTTGCAGGTGTTGTTGTAAGAATTGTTGGTGGGCCTTGGTGGCAGTTTGAAAGGCTTTATGATTTCTGGCTATTACAATTTTTCTTATCTCCTGGCTAAGCCATTTGGAGGGTTCATCTACCATCGCCTCCATGAATTTTTCCATCACAAACTGTGTGGCGGGATAATTGGGATGGACCATATCAATATCATAAAACCGATAATCCCTCAATACATCGATTACGAGTTCGTAGGCCGGAAAATACCAGGATCTGTCAAATTTATTAACCAATTGATGAACGGATTCCAATAGCCTTGCTTTACTACGATTGTTTTCAACTACACCATCGCGAATATGCCTCACCGGGCTAATGGTGAAGATCAATTTTAAATTCGGATTGAAGGCGCGTAGTCGGTGGATCAATTGATCGAGTAACGCCATGGTTTCTGCTATCTCCATCAAATGTTTCTGAAACCATTGCCCAGGTGCCCGGTGACAATTGGCTACGGCTGAGCCTGTTGATAAAGAAGCCTTATCTGCCTGATCAGTTAGTCGGTAACTAAATGAAGAACCGAGTGTGATGATCAACCAATCTGCCTGCCGTAGAAAGTCATGTGCCTTTTCCTGGGAATGATTGATCTGTTCAAGACATTCTTTCTGTTGCAAATGGGAGAAACGGGAATGATGGTGCCAGGTGGCCCAAACCTCATTCAGATAAAACAGATCATTTTCTGTGTACTTTTTTCCTTCTGCATAAGACAAAAGGCTATGACAAACACTGGCTGGATCGAAAAGTATGCCATGTGGATTTTGCATCACCTCAAACTTCAACTCCTGTAAAGCCTTTCCGATATGTTCGGTAAAGCAGGATCCCATGAGCATGATCTTTTGCCCATACCGAATCTGTTCCTCCGGCTTTTTGATCTGAATATCGAGTTGAAATTGCATGTGATTTGGCTGCTTTTTACCCGTTCCTGTTCCGGTTTACTGAAAGATATCTTCTGCCAGGGGCAGACAATCCAACAAAAGCTGTTGATCTATTCCCATTGGCACTCCTTTTTCCCGAAAGTAGGAGACCATATTCAAGGTGTCCAAATTTCCGACCAATTCGTCATCGGCCATGGGACAACCGCCGATGCCTTTTATAGCGCCATCAAAGCGCCGACAGCCTGCTTTCCAGGCAGCTTCCAGTTTTTCTTTCCAGTTATCGGGTCGTGAATGCAGGTGAACGCCAATTTCCGTTCCGGGAAAAGACTCCACGAGATAACCGGTCATATCATATACTTGTTCTGGAGTGGCCATTCCTACGGTATCCGCCAACGAAATGATGCCGATATCCATGCCAACAAGCCGGTTCACCCACTCAAATACAATGTCCTCATCATAAGGGTCACCATAAGGATTCCCAAAACCCATGGATATATACACTACGAGTTCTTTCCCTTTTTCCACACATAGATTTTGAATATCAGCTACCCGCTCAATGGCCGTTTCCATGCTTGCCTGGGTATTTCTTTGCTGAAATGTTTCTGAAACGGAAAAAGGAAAACCAAGCAAATCGATCTGATCAAAGGAGGCGGCTTGTTCTGCTCCCCGCAGGTTGGCAATGATGGCGAGCAATTGGGTAGGCGAACCCGTTTTATCCAATCCAGCGACAACCTGGGCTGTATCTGCCATTTGAGGAATGGCCTTGGGAGAAACAAAACTCCCAAAATCAAGTGTATGAAATCCTACTTTTAGCAGTTGATTCAGGTAGGCCCGTTTTTTTTCTGTTGGGATCGGTTTCTTCCATCCCTGCATGGCGTCGCGCGGACATTCAACCAGATGGATACGTTGTTCGATCAAGGTAAACGTTGTTTAAAGGCTTCATAGAGGATCATTCCGGCCGCAACCGATACATTGAGGCTTTCAAAATCTCCTACCATGGGTATTTTCATGGTCTCATCGCATATCTTCATGAGGGCCGGATAGACGCCCTTTTCCTCTCCACCCATGACGATGGCACAAGGTTCCCGGAAATCACATTCAAACAATGTTTTCTCCGCGGTCATTTCACTGGCAAAAACACGGATACCATTCAGGTGCAATTCATCCACGGCTTTCATCAGGCTGTTGACCCGGCAAACAAAGATCGACTCAAGTGCCCCGGCAGATGCTTTAATTGCATCTTCCTGCAAGGGTGCCACCCCTTTATCGGGTATCACAAGCGCCTGTACACCCATGCAAAGGGCGGTGCGTGCAATGGCTCCGATATTTCGCACATCGGTGATGCCATCCAATAAGAGGAACAATGGGGTCTCCCCTTTCTCCACCACAAAACTGATCACTTGCTGTAATTCGAGGTATTGTATAGCCGCGGTAAACGCGATCACGCCTTGGTGGTTTCCCCGGCTGATGCTATTCAATTTCTCTGGCGGCACATATTGAATTGGTACCTGGTGATCCCACGCCAATTCCCGGATCAATGCTATAGAGTCACCTGATGCATTTTTTTGCATCAGTATTTTATCAATGGCTTTTCCCGACCGGATGGCTTCCACCAGCGGTTGTCTTCCTAATACCAGCGAGGATTTCTTGGGTCTTTGTCGTTTATCCGATCTCTCCATTCAGTAACATGAGTTTAACCTTAATAATTGCGGCCACCGAAATGGCATCTGTGATCTCTCCCCTTTCCACCATGGCAAAGGCCTCGTCAAAGGGCAGTTTTTTAACCATCAATTGTTCTGTTTCCTCCGGCATGGCCTCCCCTTGTTTCAGATCACGGGCGAGGAAGACCTCACTGATCTCATCGGAACAGGAATTGGAAAGGTGCATGGTCAGTATCTTTTGCCAGGCCAATGCTTCCATTCCGGTCTCCTCCTTTAGTTCGCGTTTCGCGGATTCCAGAGGATCCACTCCCATGGCTCCACCGCCTTCGGGTATTTCCCAGCTATACTGATTGAGGGTGAAACGGTATTGTCCAACAAGATAAGTGTTCCCTTCCTCATCCAAAGGCAATACACCAATGGCGATGTTTTGGAAATGCACTTTTCCATAGATCCCTTTCCCTCCATTGGGGTTCAATACATCATACTCCGTCACCTTGATCCAGGGATTCTCATAGATGGGTTTTTCACCCAAAATCGTCCAGGGGTTGGTGGATTCCATGCTGTGAAATTAAAAAACCTCCCCGGTATGGAGAGGTCTTTCTTTATAAACTTCTTTTTGTCGTAAAAAGCGTTGAAAAAACCGCCGGACTTATTTCAAACCAAAAGCCCTTTTCACTTTGCTTACATAATCCAATTTCTCCCAGGTAAACAGCTCAACGGTTACTTTCTTCTCATTGTCTTTGCCTTTGTTGAAGGTCTTAACAACCTCTTTTGGCTCACGGCCCATGTGACCATAGGCGGCTGTTTCGCTGTAGATGGGGTTACGCAATTTGAGGCGTTGTTCGATAGCATAGGGACGCATGTCGAAGATCTCTTCTACTTTGCGCGCGATCTCTCCATCGCTAATATCCACTTTGGCCGTGCCATACGTGTTTACATACAGTCCACAAGGCTTAGCTACACCAATGGCATAGGAAACCTGGACCAGAACTTCATCACACAGTCCGGCAGCTACCAGGTTCTTGGCAATATGACGGGTAGCGTAGGCGGCTGAACGATCTACTTTAGAAGGATCTTTACCACTAAAGGCACCACCACCGTGGGCACCTTTTCCACCATAGGTATCTACGATGATCTTTCTTCCGGTAAGACCGGTATCTCCATGAGGCCCTCCAATTACAAATTTGCCGGTGGGGTTGATGTGATAGGTGATCTTATCGTTGAATAATTTACGCAGTGATGGCTTTAATTGTTTTTTTACACGGGGGATGATGACCTCGATAATGTCTTTGCGGATCTGATCCAGCATTTGTTTATCGGTTCCGAAATCATCATGCTGAGTAGATACCACAATGGTATCAATACGCACGGGTTGGTTATTGTCATCGTATTCGATGGTCACCTGGCTTTTGGCATCGGGACGAAGGTATTTCAGTTCTTTTCCGGCGCGACGGGTTTTGGACAATTCCTGGAGGATCTTATGGGCCAGGTCAAGAGCCAGCGGCATATAGTTGTCCGTCTCCATGGTAGCATAACCAAACATCATACCCTGGTCGCCGGCACCCTGTGCATTGGCTTTGGCTTCAAAGCTCAATTTCTTTACGGTACGGTCAACACCCCGGTTGATATCGGCACTTTGCTCATGAATGGCAGAGAAGATACCACAGGAGTTGGCTTCGAACATGTATTCAGCCTTGGTGTACCCGATATTACGGATCACTTCACGGGCAATGTCCTGAACATCCAGGTAGGTTTTCGATTTCACCTCTCCGGCCAATACAACCTGTCCGGTTGTTACAAGCGTTTCGCAAGCGACTTTAGACTGTGCGTCATAAGCCAGGAAATTATCGATCAGGGCATCGGAAATCTGGTCGGCAACTTTGTCAGGATGACCTTCTGAAACACTTTCAGAGGTAAAGAGATAGGGCATGTTTGTTAATTGTGATTAAGCAAAAAGGTTTGGGCGCAAAGATAATCGCCCATTTGATACTTTACCAATGAAGTCCAGACTAAATTTTAGAGTAGATGATCCGCAGTTTCATCCGCCGGGTGGGATGGGCTGTACCACCCAGTCTAACCCTGCCCGTAACATAGTTGTTGTTGAGGGTTTGAACATAGGTGGTAAAATTGCCTGAATTATCAAAGTTATTGAGACGGATAGAGTCCGTACTGTATCGGTGGGACATCATCCTGAAATCCATGACCTTCTGCCCTTCTGTGACGATCTTTTGTACATAACGGGTTAGGTCAAAGCTCCAGCGGGCCACTTCTTTACCCGATCCATCGGGAACGGTGTTCCCATAGGAGCCAAAAGAAGCCAGGTTCAGGGTACCACTACCACCTGGGAACAGATCGTACGGAATGACCCGGTAACTACTGATGCTGGAGTCATAGGCATCCATCCAGATCGATTCGGGGGCAAAGAAAATATCATCACTGGGATCGTAAATCTGTTCGGCCACGAGTTCTGCGCGATGGACCAATCGGTTGCTAACGTTTTGAAGACCAGGGACTTTGATCCTGGCATAGGATCCGGGTGAATTGATCAGGTAAACAAAATCATCCGGAGCAGGCGTGTTGGCATCGGCTTCCAAAGGAGAACCTGTAAAGTCACGCTTCACATAATTATGAGAAGCACAGCCTATGGAAGAGAATATGCTAAAAGGTGAAAATGTAAAATAACTGACCGTTGTATCTGGCTGGCCATTCTTTGGATACCGATAATAAAAGGCCAGTTTAGTGTTTGGCGCATTGGAAAGAGCAAAGGCCATCAGGGCATTTCCCGATCCGGCGGCAGATTCAATGGCAAACCCTTTAAAAAAGGTGTTTAGCAATGAGTCACTTTTATAGGCGCCTCCTGCAGTTGAGTCATAATCCAACATACGCTGGCCAAAAAGGTCCGACAACCGGACACGGAGTTGGCTGACTGTGGTATCCTTATAGGCCTTAACGGAGTCCTTTAGGTTTTGCGGTATAATCGTCCTGGAACCCAAGAGGTCACCATTGACAAAATTGGTGGATTTAACGAGGTAGTTCGAATCGGCTCTGAAAACATTCGTTGGGATATTCGCGATCTCGTAGACATTGATGGTCTGATGGATCGTGCTATCTCCATAGGCACCTTTATAATCCATGACCAATACCACAGAGTCAATGGTCAGGCTATCTGCCCGGGCAAAAGCATGGGGAAACAGGGTTGGTTTGAGTTGGAGGTAGATCCGGGCATCAGTCTTGCCAAAAAAGGGATCATTTGTGATCTGGCCCAGAAAATGTATCTCGGAAGAGAGCATCCGGATCGAATCTTCATTGTCGCCGAAAATACCATTATAGGCCTCTACATTCAGAACTGTATCAAAGGTGTTGATATTATCCACCGCCGGGATAAGCCCCGATCCGATATCCGTAAAGGCATTGATCCTTTTACACGCGGTAAAGATGGTGACGCCGGAAAGCAGGGAAACAATTAGGAAAAAAAGGACCAGATGCTTGTTCTTCACGGGGTTATAATTATTTACCGGTATAAATTGAGGTTGATGTTTACTTGCCTGCAAGGTCGCCATACAATTGCAAATAGTCTGTTAAATCAGACTCTGCATTATATAACAGTGTTTTCTTTCCTTTCACTTTGGTGAATTCCTCGACCAACTTCTTATCGATCTTTTCATCCCCAAAAGTGATGGCGTCAGCATAGGTGGCACCCCCTCTGAAAAGGGCTGAATTGGTACCGTCCTTATACATTTCCAGGTCTTTTTCCTTGATATTCGCATGGATCAGGGCCTTTTTGAGGAGACCGGGACCCAGTTTTTCCTTGAACGTATTCCGACCGATGGTATAGATCACTTTGCTATGGGCGAATACGGGTTCTTTTTTGTAAACGGTTTTAAGAAAGGCAGGCACCAGACCAGTCATCCAGCCACTGCAATGGATCAGGTCGGGAGGCCATCCAAATTTTTTCACGGTTTCGAGGGCACCCTTACAGAAGAAAACAGTTCGAATGTCATTGTCGGGATACCATTTTTCCTGCTCATCATGATAAATATACTTCCGCTTGAACAGGTCCTCATTATCCAGAAAATACACTTGCAAACGGGCATTGGGCAGGGAAGCGACTTTGATCTGTAGCGGCAGGTCGTCATTTTCGATCGAGATATTGATCCCGGAGAGCCTCACCACTTCATGAAGGCGGTGCCGGCGTTCATTGATCACCCCAAAACGGGGCATGATACAGCGCACCTCATATCCATTATCATTCGCTTTTATTGCCAATTTGTTGACCGTTTCCGAGAATTCGGTGAATTCGAGGTACGGAGACATCTCGCTGGCAATAAATAAAATTCTTTTCTTTGCTGACATGTTTTACGCTGTTTGATTAATCCGCCTGAATGAGCTTACTTGTTGCACAGAAAGCCGCAAAGTTAATTAAATTCTCGCTAATTGCGGGATAAGGGAGCTTAAGAACCACCATTCTATACTACATGATGATCATTTTGAAACATATCCGGGACCTGGAAAGCCACCTTTCCAGTCACCGAAAAAGGGGTAAAAAGATCGGGTTTGTACCAACCATGGGGGCCCTTCACGAGGGACATATGTCGCTGATTCGCAAATCCCGGGAAGAGGTTGACCTAACGGTTTGCAGCATTTTTGTCAACCCCACCCAGTTCAATGATCCGGCAGACTATGATAAGTACCCCATCACGCTTGGTCAGGATATCCGTATGTTGGAACAGGAAGGGTGTGATGTTTTGTTTCTTCCCGCCCGGGCTGAAATCTACCCATCCGGAACAAATGACCTGAAATCCTATGACCTCGGCTTTCTGGAAAAGGTCTATGAAGGTAAATTCAGGCCTGGTCATTTTCAGGGGGTTTGCCAGGTAGTGGATATTCTGGTTTCTGCCATAAACCCCGATCTACTTTATCTTGGCCAAAAGGATTATCAACAATGTATGGTGATTGCCCGCATGTTGGTCATCACCGGCCGCAATGAGATCGAACTTCAGCTCTGTCCTACCCTTCGGGAGCCAAATGGATTGGCGATGAGCAGCCGTAACCGGAGATTAAATGAGGAAGAAAGACAGCGGGCGGCGGCGATCCAGAGCGGATTACTAAGGATCAAACAACAAATGGAACCGGGTGATACCACTTCATTGGTTAACGAAATAGCGAATGATCTTCGCCAACAGGGCTTTCGCATTGATTATTTTGAAGTGGCCGATGCAAAGACATTGGCGCCGATTGGAGTCTGGAACGGTAAAACTGACCTTGTAGCCCTGGCTGCGGTTTTTCTGGGAGAGGTGCGTTTGATCGACAACCTTGTTATCCCGGGCTCAAGTAGTTGATTACGAATTATTCTTAATTTTGTTCCTTATGCAGATACAAGTGCTGAAATCGAAGATCCACCGTGCTGTGATCACCGAAGCCAATTTGAATTATGTGGGTAGCCTCACCCTGGATGAAGATATGATGGACGCCGCCCATATCATTGAAAATGAAAAAGTGCAGGTAGTGAATGTGAACAATGGAGAAAGATTAGAGACCTATGTCATCCGGGGAAAAAGAGGTTCGGGGGTGTGTTGCCTCAATGGACCGGCTGCGCGAAAAGGCGCTGTTGGGGATATTGTCGTCGTGATCTCCTATGCTTTGATGGATTTTGAAGAGGCCAGGCAATTCAAACCCTGGTTATTGTTTCCGAAAGAGGGAAATAAGGTTTAATCCCACCCCATGAACAAAAGGTTGCGCACCATATTTCAATACCTGTTTTTTTTCGGACTGGGTATATTTCTGATCTGGTGGTCCATACGGGGACTTACGGATGACCATAAGGCCCATATTCGCTCGGCGGTCAGGGATGCCAATTACCTCCTCATGGTCCCGGTTTTTGGTATCATGATCCTGGCGCATTTCTTTCGGGCACTCCGGTGGAGATTGTTGATCCAGCCCATGGGCTATCATCCTTCCATTCGAAATACGTTTTTCGCCGTTATGATCGGTTACCTCACCAATCAGGCATTGCCAAGATTGGGTGAATTCATCAAGTGTACCTTTTTATTTCGCTACGAAAAAGTGCCTGTTGACAAATTGATCGGTACGGTTATTCTCGAAAGGATCATTGACCTCCTCTGCCTGTTGATTGTTTTTGGCATCACCTTGTATCTACAACCGGGTATCTATTCCGACCTGATGAATGCTTTTTTTAATTCATCACCGAAAGGAGGTGTTCAGGAAAATAAAATTGAAGGTTGGGTCATTGGATCGATCACCATAGGTGTTGTGTTGATCGTGATCATCCTTTGGATGTTGATCAAAAAGAAAACGATTAAGGATGTCATTGATCTGGGAAAACAGATCCTCTTACGCATTTGGAATGGCATCAGCACCATTCAGCATTTAAAAAAGCGGTGGGAGTTCCTGTTTCTAACCTTTGCCATCTGGTTTCTTTATTTCATTGGTGGATATATAGGTTTTAACGCGTTGAAGGAAACCATGCAGTACGGCGTTCCTGAGGCCTTTTCTATTCTGAGTGCAGGAAGTGTGGGCATGGTGGCTACACCTGGCGGTATCGGTGCCTATGCCGTGTTGGTGCAGAAGACCATGCAGGTATATGGATTGAATGAAGGCACGGCACTTGCCTTTGGTTGGTTGATCTGGCTGGCGCAAACGACGGTCATATTACTGGGAGGATTTGCCAGTTTCATCCTGATGCCTCACCTAAATAAGAAAAAACAAAAATGAAAGCAACCGCCCATATCACCCAGAAAATCGTATCGGTTGATGTGCTGATGGCCCGCATAGCTGCCTGGCGGGTGACCGGAAAAAAAGTGGCTTTTACCAATGGTTGTTTTGACCTTTTACATCAGGGCCATATTTATTCTTTGTCTGAGGCTGCCCGACAGGCGGACTATTTGGTTGTTGGCTTGAATGCCGATGGATCCGTTCGAAAGCTCAAGGGAGAAGGGCGACCCGTTAATGATCAGTATTCACGTGCCCTTGTCATGGCTTCGCTGGTCATGGTAGATGCGGTGGTACTCTTTGAAGAGGACACTCCGTTGGAGCTTATCCGACAAATAAAACCGGATGTGTTGGTCAAAGGCGGGGATTATACCGTAGATCAGGTGGCTGGGGCCAAAGAGGTCATTGCCTCCGGGGGAAAGGTCGTATTCAATCCGATCCTCGAAGGGTTTTCGACCACGTCCATCATAGAGAAATTGTCCCGTTAGTCCCTTAAAACTTAACATTCCCCAAAAGGCTTGTTCCTTAATTTTACCCGAATCGGAAAAGTAAGCATGGCATGAGTGAACAAAAAGCAAAAACGATCTATCGGGATATCAGTTGGCTGTCTTTTAATGCCCGGGTTTTACAGGAAGCAGGTGATCCATCTGTTCCTTTACGTGAACGGATACGGTTCCTAGGTATCTTCTCCAACAACCTGGATGAATTCTTTCGGGTACGCGTAGCCACCATTCGTCGGATGATCCAATTTGGAACCCGGCTCAAGAATATGTATCTCGAGTCCAATCCACAGCATATACTGGACCAGATCCAGGGTATTGTATTGGACCAGCAAAGAGAATTTGACCGGATATGGGAGGATATCGTTGACCAACTTCGGGATCAAAAAATATACCTGGTCACGGAACGTCAATTGAACAAGGACCAGAAGGAGTTTGTACGTCGTTATTACGACGAGGAAGTGAGCTCGAACGTCATTCCCCTGATGATCCAGAGCATCCCGAGTTTTCCCTACCTGCGCGAAAAATCGATATACCTCGGCGTGGTTATGTGGAAAAAGGATTCCGCTTTAAAGAAAAAATTTGCACTGATTGAAGTACCGAGTCGGGTATTTGGACGTTTTATCCAACTTCCTTCCCCCAATCCGGATGAACATCATATCATCTTGCTGGAAGATGTGATCCGGTTCAACCTGCCGGTGATCTTTTCCTATTTTGGTTATGACCGTTATTCTTCGCATGTATTCAAGATCACGAAAGACGCGGAGATCGATATTGATAATGATATTTCTACTTCCCTTATTCAAAAACTCGAAAAGGGATTGAAGAACCGCCGGAAAGGAAAACCGGTGCGTTTTGTCTATGATAAGCAGATGGACCCGGGCCTTTTGGAGTTCCTGATCAGTAATTTGAACCTGGCCAGAAAGGACAGTATCATTCCAGGAGGGCGTATCCATAATTTTAGGCATTTCATGGATTTTCCAGACAATGTATTCCATGTTAAAAGGCAAAGAAGGAAACCATTTCCCCACCCTTCCCTGCGAAATGGGAAACGTATCACGGAAACGGTTTTGGAAGGTGACCTGATGTTGCATTTCCCCTATCATTCGTTCAACCCCGTGATCGATCTGTTGCGTGAATCGGCCATCGATCCGGATGTCACGGCCATCAAAGTAACTGCCTATCGACTTGCACCTAACTCAAAAGTGGTCAATGCGCTGATCAATGCCGTACGGAATGGCAAACAGGTGACAGTGATGCTCGAACTGCGTGCCCGCTTTGATGAAGAAGCCAATCTGGCCTGGAAGGAACTCCTGGAAGAAGAAGGCGTCAAAGTATTGATCGGTATCCCCAATCTGAAAGTACATGCCAAGCTTTGTCTCATTAAAAAAAGAGTAAAGAATAAAACCATCCAGTATGGATTTGTGAGCACAGGGAACCTGAACGAAAGAACGGCAAAAGTATATGGTGACCATTGCCTGATGACGAGCAACCGACGGGTCATGGCGGATATCAATCGCATTTTTGCCTTTCTGGAAAAACCCAAAAAAGGGTTGGCTGTTCTCAGGAATTGCAGCATGATCGTTCCCAGTCCCGGTATTGTGCGCAAGGAAATTGAGAAGCTGATCCATTTTGAGATCAGGCAGGCAAAAATGGGAAAACCCGCTTGCATTATTCTTAAAATGAACTCCCTCTCCGATGAAGGGTTGATCTCAAAACTAAATGAAGCAGCCCGGGAAGGGGTAGAGATCCGGATGGTGATACGCGGTATCTGTTGTATGCTGACGGAGAACGCTAAATTTAAAGCACCCGTACATGCTGTAAGCATCGTGGATGAATATCTTGAACATGCCCGTGTGTGGGTATTTCACAATGCAGGCAAAGAGAAAGTTTACTTATCTTCGGCCGACTGGATGGTAAGGAACATTGACCATCGGATCGAAGCCACTTGTCCGGTATTGAGCCCGGAGATCCAGCAGGAACTCAAGGACATTCTCGATATCCAATTCAGTGGCAACGTGAAGGCCCGCATTCTGAACAACTCGTTAAGTAATGAATATGTTCGTATGGGGAAAAGACGGATTCGCGCCCAGATCGAAATCTACAATTACCTGTATAAAAAAACATTGACTCCTCTTGAGACTGGCAGCCATTGATATTGGAAGTAATGCGGCAAGGTTACTCATCAGCGATGTGATCGAGAATGGAACTCAACGACCGGAATTCATAAAAATGACTCTGGTGAGGGTACCGCTTCGGCTGGGTTTCGATGTATTTGAAAAAGGTACCATTACCCCTGTCCGGGAAGAAAAGATCATAAAAACCATCAAATCCTATCGTCACCTGATTGATGTGTATGATGTGAAACACCTGAAAGCCTGCGCCACTTCAGCCATGCGGGACGCCTCCAACTCCGAAGAAATAATTCGCCGGGTTAAACTGGAAACAGGTATCGAAATTGAGATCATCAGTGGTCAGGAAGAAGCCTCGTTTATTTACGAAAACCACATTGCTGAAAGCATGAATAAGGACGAATCCTACCTCTACATTGATGTAGGGGGCGGCAGTACCGAGCTCACTTTCTTTAGCGATGGTAAAATGGTATTTAAAGAATCCTTTAATATCGGAACGATCCGTTTGCTCAAGAACCAGGTCAATGAATCGCAATGGGATGCCATGAAAGAATTCATCAAGACCAAAACCAAGGGGCACCACCACGTTACCGCTATCGGATCGGGAGGGAATATCAACAAACTTTTTTCGCTGTCGAAGAAGAAGGAGGGAAAACCCTTGCATCTTGAATTGCTTCGTGATTACTACAAGGAATTTAGTAACCTGACCGTTTCCCAACGAATAATGTTGTATAAATTAAGGGAAGACCGTGCGGATGTGATCGTCCCTGCCCTTCTGATCTATATCAACGTGATGCGCTGGGCCGATGCCGAAGAGATCTATGTCCCCAAAATAGGTCTTGCAGATGGCCTGATTCATAATTTATACGAAGAGGTGAAGTCTCCCATTTCCTGATGGGATTTGACTAATTTTGTCCTTCAAATCCCTCATATGTCCGTTAATAAGGAAGTCAAACGTATCACGACCAATACCCTGAACAAAATGAAGGCATCGGGTCAGAAGATCGCTATGATCACGGCCTATGATTTTTCCTTTGCCCGCTTATTTGATGAGTCAGGTATTGATGTGATCCTGGTGGGGGATTCTGCCTCCAATGTCATGGCGGGTCATGAAACCACCTTGCCTATCACCCTTGATCAAATGATCTATCATGCTGCCTCGGTCATCCGAGGGGTGGAAAGGTGTCTGGTCGTGGTTGACCTTCCTTTTGGTTCTTATCAATCCAATTCGGTGGAGGCCCTGGCCTCCGCCATCCGGATCATGAAAGAAACAGGCGCACATTCCCTAAAATTAGAAGGTGGTGAAGAAGTGCTGGAATCGGTGAACCGGATCGTCTCTGCAGGTATTCCTGTCATGGGACATCTGGGATTAACTCCTCAGTCGATCTATAAATTTGGTACCTATTCGGTACGTGCTAAAGAAGATGCCGAAGCCGAAAAGCTAAAAAAAGATGCCAGGCTGTTGGAAGAAGCCGGATGTTTTGCCATCGTACTTGAAAAGATACCGGCCAAATTAGCCAAAGAGGTTTCCGAAAGCCTGACCATCCCCACCATTGGTATTGGTGCCGGTCCGGGTTGTGATGGCCAGGTATTGGTGATGCATGATATGCTTGGGATCAATACTGAATTCAAACCCCGATTCTTACGACAATACCTTGACCTGCATGGACTGGTTAAAGGCGCTGTACAACATTATATAAGTGATGTGAAGAGTGGGGAGTTTCCGAATGAGCAGGAGCAGTATTGACCAGGATTTTAGGATTAAAGGATTATAAGGATTTGATTTGGGGATTTATTGGAAAAATTATAAGAAACGATAAAATTACCATATGGATTTTTTAAAGGCACTCAAGATCGGGGAAACGAATAAAGGAATCAGTACGGGAAAAGAATGGTTGGAAACCACAGGTGGCAGCCTGGTTTCAACCTCACCGGTAGATGGGAAGGTCATAGGTTCAGTGACCTTAGCCGATAAAGCGGCTTATGAGGCCGTTATCAAGAAAGCGCAACAGGCATTTGACTATTGGAGAACGGTTCCTGCACCCAAGCGGGGCGAGATCGTCCGTCAGGTGGGTGAAGCATTACGAGCCTATAAGGAGCCCCTGGGAAAACTCGTTTCCTATGAAATGGGAAAAAGCCTGCAGGAAGGATATGGAGAGGTACAAGAGATGATTGATATCTGTGATTTTGCGGTAGGACTATCCCGGCAATTACATGGGTTGACCATGCACAGTGAAAGGCCACAACACCGGATGTATGAACAATGGCATCCACTTGGCATTACCGGTATCATATCGGCGTTTAATTTTCCAGTTGCCGTTTGGAGTTGGAACAGCATGTTGGCCTGGGTTTGTGGAAATGTCTGTATTTGGAAACCATCTGAAAAGGCGCCCCTTTGTGGTGTAGCCTGTCAACATATCGTGAATGAGGTTTTTGAAAAGAATGGAATACCCGAAGGGGTAAATTGTCTGATTACCGGTGGACGTGATGTGGGGGAATGGATGGCCGCGGATACCCGTATTCCTCTTATTTCTGCAACTGGTTCTACCCGGATGGGAAAGGCTGTTGGTGCAACGGTGGGTGCCCGATTGGGACGTGCCCTGTTGGAGCTCGGGGGGAACAACGCCATTATCATTTCGCAACATGCTGATCTGGATATGGCCATTCGCGGTGCGTTATTTGGTGCCGTGGGTACAGCAGGTCAGCGGTGTACGTCCACCCGCCGGCTGATTATTCATGAATCAGTGTATGAGCAGGTAAAAGAAAAACTGATCGCTGCCTATAAACAACTTCAGATCGGTGACCCATTGGATGAGCGCAACCATGTGGGCCCCCTGATTGATAAGGACGCGGTAAAAATGTACGAGGAGGCTGTAAAAACCTGTCGGCAGGAAGGTGGAAACTTTATCGTGGAAGCCAAAGTGCTGGAAGGAGATGGATTTGAAAGTGGTTGCTATGTTCAACCCTGTGTAGCTGAAGCAAAACCCCATTATGCCATCGTACAACACGAAACCTTTGCCCCTATCCTGTATCTCCTGAAATATACTACCCTCGAGGAAGCCATCGCCATTCAGAATGGGGTTCCCCAGGGTTTGTCATCGGCGATCATGACCCTCAACCTTCGGGAAGCGGAACGTTTCCTTTCAGCCGCCGGGAGTGATTGTGGTATTGCCAATGTCAATATCGGTACCTCCGGGGCCGAGATCGGCGGGGCTTTTGGGGGTGAAAAAGAAACGGGGGGTGGACGTGAAAGTGGAAGCGATGCCTGGAAGGCCTATATGCGCCGGCAGACCAATACCATCAACTACGGTGACCAACTGCCTCTGGCTCAAGGGATCAAGTTTGATCTTTAGCCTGTAAAACTTTGATTTACAGGATAATATTTTTGAAGTTTTTTCGTTATTCCCCTATCCAATTCTGTGTAAAACACGTCCTGATGAAAAAACTTCGACTTATTGTCTTTTTGACGATCGCTACTCCCCTGTTTTCCTTTGCTCAATTGAGGATCGCCTTGGTTGGCGGGCCCCATGTATCAACGATCAAAGAAACAAATAACCTGCCCGGATGGGATTCCATCAGCCGGGGTTATACAGCCCGCCCAGGTTTTCATGTTGGATTTGTGGGTGACCTTCAATTGGGTCAGAAATCCTCCTTTTACTTTCAACCTGGATTTGTGTTTTATAACAAGGGGCGCAAGTATTCCAATGTAGCCGATAGTTTTTACTCTTCCACAGACACCAGTTTTGCTACACGCTACCTGGTAGATGGCACACAATATCTCAATTATATTGATATCCCCTTGAACCTCGTTTTTAAGAAAAAGCTGGGTGAAAAGGCAAAGTTCCTGGTTGGCGGAGGCCCCTATCTTTCCTTTTTCTATAATGGGGTTGAAAAAAGAAGCAGCAACCTGGTGGGAGTTGATTTTAAATCAGAAGAGAACAGTGACCTTGCCGTGGGCAAGGGAACGGATAAATACCGGACCATGGATATTGGGGTCAATGCGCTTGCCGGTATAGAGTTTAGGAAAATATTCCTGACCGCCCAATACAGCCGTAGTCTGACCGATGTATATGAGGCCTCCTATCCGGGGTCCTTTAAACATCAGGTGATCGGTGCGACATTGGGAATTTTCATTGGTCAGCCAGTAGACCTGTCCGATAAGCCCAAGGACCGTGACAATGACGGCGTGATCGATTTGGAAGATCTTTGCCCGGAAGAACCCGGTACGGCACTAACCCAAGGTTGTCCGGATACGGATGGCGATGGAATAGCTGATCAGAAAGACAAATGCCCGGGTGTAAGTGGGTTGCTACGGTATGAAGGATGCCCCATTCCGGATAGTGATAAGGACGGAGTGAATGATGAAGAAGATGAATGCCCACAGGTGGCTGGTTTGTCCGAATACAAAGGTTGTCCGATTCCTGATTCTGATGGAGATGGGGTCAATGACAAAGAAGATAAATGTAAAGATGTAGCCGGATCGGCCAAATACCAGGGCTGTCCCATACCCGATACAGATGCAGATGGAGTAAATGATGAACAGGATCGTTGTCCAGATGTACCGGGATTGAAAGAGAACAATGGATGCCCGGCGGTGAAGGAAGAGATCGTGGAAAAAGTGAATTTTGTAGCCCGTCAGATTCAATTCAAAACAGGTAAATCCATATTGACCGATCCGTCAAAGAAACTGCTGGACGAAGTGGCCGAACTGCTAAACGCCCACCCCGAGTTACTGATCAATATTGAGGGCCATACTTCCAGTGAGGGAGACCCTCGTTACAACCAGCGCCTGTCTGAAACCAGGGCCGAGGCGGTCAAAACCTACCTGGTGGCCAAAGGGGTGGCTGCCGACCGCTTGGTGAGTACCGGATATGGTTCCAGCCAATTATTGAATCAGGAGAAAACATCCGCGGAAAGATCCCTGAACCGCCGGGTGGAATTAAAGCTCAAAAACAATTGATAACCATAGTTGTTAAAATCTCCCGGTCAGGCAACCGGGAGATTTTTTTTTCCGTCCATTAACCGGTATAGGATACCCGGTTCATCCTCTCCGGATTGTCATTTTGGATGAATGGTTAGAACCTATACATGAATATTAGTTAATTGTGTCGTGTCAATAGGGAATTCCTCTATTTTCGCACCTTCTTAAAAAACAAAGATTCGAATGAAGTTCAAATTCCTCGCACCGATTGCAGCCATGATCTGCTTTATTGCCGTATCCCCCCTCTCCTATGGTCAAATGGCCGAAGAAAAGGTTCCCAATGGATGGCATTTGAAGGATGCCCAGAAAGATGGGTTTTCCGGTATCAGTTTAGATAAGGCTTATGATTTTGTTAAAGGCCGTAAGAGTAAGACCGTTATTGTTGCGGTAATCGACTCGGGTGTTGACACTACCCATGAGGACCTGAAAGGTATTCTCTGGGTTAACCCCAAAGAGATTCCGGGAAATGGAAAGGACGATGATAAGAACGGCTATATCGACGATATCAATGGCTGGAATTTTTTGGGTGGACGTGATGGCCGGAATGTGAAAGAGGATTCGTATGAAGTACATCGTGTTTACTATGGTTGGAAGGATAAATTTGAAGGAAAGGAAATTGACGTAAAGAAATTAAGCGCCGAAGAGAAATATCAGTATGAGACCTGGTTGCGTGCCAAACAGGAAATGGAAGAATCAAAGGCCAAGGGGAAAGAGACGAATGTAGAATCCCTGAAACAGGATTATACCGATACCAAACAGAATTATGAGGATGTGGTCATGATGGACAGTTTGCTCCAGACACATTTGGGTAAGAAAGCTTTTGGATATGATGATATCAAGAATATCACCAGCGAGGATAAAGGCATTAAAAGGGCTAAAGCCGTGTTTACCTATTTGATGGAGGCCAATAATCTGAAGGATAAAGAGAACAGAGATATCCTGCAAGGCTTTGGCGAATACGTGGAATACCTCGCCGGTGAAGTGCGTAAGGCAGAGGCCGGACAAGGTGCTCCCATTGATTATCGCGGTTCAGTTGTGATGGATAATTATCTTGATTTTAAAGATCAATTTTATGGCAATGGTGATGTGATGGCGAGTACTCCCTTTCACGGAACCCATGTTTCCGGTATCATTGGTGCCATTCGAAACAATGGCCTGGGTATGGATGGGGTCGCTGATAATGTTCGGATCATGTCCATCCGCGCTGTACCTGACGGCGATGAACACGATAAGGATGTAGCCCTGGCCATTCGTTATGCGGTAGATAATGGCGCGCAGGTGATCAATATGAGTTTTGGTAAATATTTCTCCCCTGAAAAGAAATGGGTGGATGAGGCCGTCCAATATGCAGCCAGCAAAGGGGTGCTCCTTGTTCACGCCGCCGGCAATGAATCCAGAAACGTGGACAGCATGCCCAGTTTTCCCAATGCCTATTTCTGGGACAATGGTAAGAAGGCGACCAACTGGATCAATGTGGGAGCCAGTGGAGATACAGGTCTGGATCAAATGGCTCCAAACGGTGAAAAATACAATTCCCTTACAGCCTCTTTCTCCAATTATGGAAAGCAGGATGTGGATGTTTTTGCGCCTGGTATGAAAATATATTCCACCATACCTGGTGGCAATACCTATGGAATTGCTCAGGGTACCAGCATGGCCGCCCCGGTTGTAGCGGGTATGTCTGCTTTTATCCTCTCTTATTTTCCTGACCTTAGCCCTGAGCAGGTAAAATTTGTGATCGAGGCATCTTCTACTAAGACCGATCAGTTGGTTCGTATCCCCGGCACCAATAAAGATGTGCCTCTGAGCGAGATCAGCAAAACAGGCGGATTGGTGAATTTATATGAGGCCGTAAAATTGGCCGCAACCTTGAAGGGCGAGCGGGGAAATCCGTCGAATAAAAAGCCGTTTTAGAGAAATAAGGAATAAGAAAGATTGAATAAGGAATAAGGAAGTAAGAGAAATTTCTTTTACTTCCTTATTCCTTATTTATTATTCCTTATTTCTAATTTAATTATTTGCTCGCTAAATTTGAGCAAAACCAAACCATGCCACGTCCCGACCTCGCCCGCGTCACTCATTTTTTCCACAAGTACATACAGGTTGTAAAGGAAGATGATCTGCTGACCGCTTTTGAAGCACATTCTGCCCCATTCATTTCTTATTTGAAATCCATTCCGGAGGATAAACGATTGTACCGATATGCCCCGGGTAAATGGAGTATTCAGGAAATGGTTCAACACCTTGTAGATGCAGAGCGTGTTTTTTCCTACAGGGCACTCTGTTTTGCCCGAATGGACACTCAGCCCCTGCCCGGCTTTGATGAAAACCCCTATGCCGAAGCTTCACGCGCCGACAGCCGGAACTGGAATGAATTGATTGAGGAATTTGAATGCCTGAGAAAAGCGACGATCCTCCTGTATCGTTCCTTTAATACCGAGCAATTAGAAGCCGGTGGAATTTCATCCGGGAACCTGAAAAATTATGTACTGGCATTGGGGTTTGTGATACTGGGGCATTGCGCCCATCACCAATCAGTTTTAGCAGAAAGATATTTATAGGATTTCGCGCAGCGTACGCAAAGTAAAAGAGAACGCGGCGGCAGTTTAACAATCGATGTTAATCTTGCCGCCGCGCTCTTTGCGAGAAACTATCTGTGAAATCTGTGTAATCCGTGTAATCTGTGTCCTAAAATGCCTTCTTCCCATCTCCCTGCGACTTCCCTAACGCTAAATTCCGTTGAGTGATCATATCGGTCATGATACGGGAAGCCTGATCAAGGTAAATATCTTTCTGCAGGTTTTTAATCCAATTATTAAAACGTTCCTGTTTACCAGTGTCACCGGCAAAACGGTCAGCATCCTTAGGTAAAGAGCTTACGTTCATGCTTTGCTCCAGTTTTTTCAGGTTCTCGATCTGACGAATGGTTGAGCTTATCTTTTTTTGTTGGGCCTTATAGACATCCAGTTTCAGCGGTATTTCTTTTTCGCTTTGACGAGCCAGCCATTCCGTATTCTCCCGGATCATATTGAAGGCCACATTGTTTTCAACCCTTTCCTTGCTCAATTGACGGATATTGGTCAGATCATAACCTGGGTTCCAGGGAGAATAGGTGGCTTTGGAAATTTCGTCCCAGGGAAGCGCATCCGGATCATCCTTTTCACGAAGTTTAAGGTATTCGTAGTTGTCTGGAAGAACAATATCTGAATTAACCCCTCTCAATTGGGTAGACCCACCGTTGATGCGGTAGAATTTTTGCAGGGTCAATTTGATTGTACCTATATCTGAATTGGCGGTCAAAAAACCAGAAGAAGGATCAAGACCGATGTTTCGTTGCACGGTTCCTTTCCCATAGGTGCTGGTACTTCCAATCACCACGCCCCGGTTATAATCCTGTATGGCAGCAGCGAATATTTCTGAAGCGGATGCACTGAATTCGTTGACCATTACAGCAAGAGGTCCATCATACAAGATATTCCGATCACGGTCTTCCAGGATACTGGGTTTGCCATCACGGTCTTTTACCTGAACGATGGGGCCTTTATCAATGAACAAACCGGCCATTTGAACTACATCATACAGCGATCCTCCCCCATTATTGCGGAGGTCAAGGATGATGCCATCGACATTTTCGGCTTTCAGTTTACGTACTTCATTGGCCACATCGACGGCGCAGCGGGCGCCATTCGGACGTTCGAAGTCGGCATAGAACTCAGACAGGTAGATATAGCCGATCTTGGAAAAAGAATTTTTTACAATGGCGCTGCGCGCAAACGTTTCATCCTGTACGATCTCATCCCGGAACAGGGTAACCAGTTTAATGGTTCCATCTTGTTTCTTCAGGGTCAGGTTCACTTCCGTGCCTTTCTTACCACGAATCACTTTAACGGCATCTTCCACTTCATAACCGATCAGGTCGATTGGTTCTTCTTTTCCTTGTGCTACTTTTAAAATAATATCTCCAGCCTGTACCTCACCCGATTTCCAGGCGGGACTACCGGCCAGAAGGGTATTGATCTTGATATTACCTTCATCGTAGATCAGGGAGGCGCCGATTCCATAAAAACGGCCACTCATCTGCTCATCAAAATAGCGTTTATCTACCGGAGGGAAGAAATCGGTATGCGGGTCCATCGACTTGGTGATGGTATTTACGAAATAGCTGAATTTCTCGTCATTGTCGAATTTATTGCGGTAACGGTCAAAGCTCCGGTCCATGATCTTCATGACCTTTTCCCGTGCTTCTTTTTCCAGTTCTTCATCTGTTTTAACTACAAACCCTTCTACCCCCTTATTCTTTTCGCGGATATCCAGCAGGTCTGCATATCGCTCCAGAGCGAGGTATTTCAACCTTTTTCTCCAGGCTTCTTTTCGGTCGCTCTCTGTTTTGGCAAATCCTGTCTTCTCTCCATCCAGATTGGCGGATTCATCGACAGTAAAGTCAAAAGGCTGAGAAAGTACTTCTTTATAGATCAATGAAGCCTCTTCCATACGTTTGTTGAAGACGGCGGCGGTAGCCAGGAAGAATTCAACCGGGGCGCCTTTGATCTCATCATCGATCCGTGTCTCGTATTTCCGAAGGGACTCGATATCGGAGGTCAGAAAGATATTTCGGGCGGGATCCAACTCGCCAAAGTAGCGGGTAAAGATCTTTTTTGAGAATTCATCATCGATTGACTTGGGACTGTAATGCCCTTCCATGAGCATGGCTCCTACATTTTTCAACACTTTCTCATAGTCACCCGGAGGGTTGTTTTCACCAGTACCCAGGGAACGGAAGGCCAGGAACACACCCGCTACAATCAGCAGCACGAGGATCGGTAATCGTTTCATATCAGACATGTATTTTAATGCATTACGCATATGACCAAAAATAACGTAAAAACAGGGTTTTTAATATGCCCCCGCCTCTCTTAACAAAGGTTTTTGATGAATGGTTCTGAGGCGGTTAGAATCGGCAAAGCGCAAAAACTTTGGCTCAATAATTTTTTACCTGCGTGGTTTTTGCTTATTTTTGCCGCCCAAAACGGTGATCATAGCTCAGCTGGTTAGAGCATCAGATTGTGGTTCTGAGGGTCGTGGGTTCGAGTCCCATTGGTCACCCTTCCCAACCCCGGGTATCCCAAAATCAGGTATCCGGGGTTTTTAATTAGGCAATTCCATGAATTTCTGGTACATACTTATTCCCCTTTTATCGGCATTTATTGGCTGGTTCACCAACTGGATCGCCATAAAGATGCTGTTTCACCCCCGGGAACCCCGAAAGATCCTGTTTTTTACCATTCAGGGGGTGTTTCCAAAGAGACAGGCTGCCTTCGCCCAAAAACTGGGAAAACTGGTGAGCGATGAGCTATTGTCCTTTTCCGACATAAAGGACAAGATCAGCAACCCGGAAAACCTTGAAAAGGTGATGCCGGTGATCGACAACCATATTGACCATTTTCTACGTGTCCGACTGAGCGATCAAATGCCCGTTATCAGCATGTTTATCGGGGATAAAACCATCAATTCCCTGAAAACCTTGTTTATGACCGAGCTGCGGGAGCTTTTTCCGGTCATTATGCAGAAATACGCCGATAATCTCCAGGGAGAGATTGACCTGGAGAAGATCGTCACCGAAAAAGTGGCCGGATTTTCCTCAGATAAACTGGAATCCATCCTCAATCAGATCATGAAAAAGGAGCTGGGTTTTGTGGAACTTTTAGGTGGGGTTATCGGATTCCTGATCGGTGTGCTTCAGGTGCTTATCACTCTGCTAACGGCTGGTTAGCAGGATGAACGGTAAAAGTTCCTTTCCGGAAAGGCATCTAATTCCCTGTTCGCATTAATCAAACCAAATTTCATTTCGATTGTCATAGGCTTTTTGCTGTGCCAATCAATTACTTATAGAGAGAAAACCTACAAAAAAAGTCATGAGAAAAATTGTCATCCTCACATTAAGCCTTTTTCTGATCCAAACCCTGGGTCTGGCCCAGTTTCCAAGTGCCGGTGCCAACGGCAACCGCGGTGGCCAGCAAATGAATGGCCGGTTTTATGGAAAGATCATGGATTCGATGCTGAATAAGGGCATTGACGGAGCTTCCGTTCAACTGATCCAGAATAAAATGGACACGGTCACCAAAAAAAGAAAAGATTTTATCATTGCCGGAATGTTAACCGGATCCAATGGCGATTTCAGTCTTGAAAATGTGCCTCTTTTTGGTCAATACAAATTACAAGTGACCGCGATCGGTTACAAGACCCTTGAGCAAACGGTCAAATTTGATGTAAAAATGCCTGATCGGAATGCAATGAGCAGTGGGGACATGAGTTCCTTGTTGAACATGGCAGATAAAGACCTGGGTAATATCAAACTGACGATCGATGCACAGGTACTCAGCAACGTTACTGTTACAGCAGATAAACCACTTATGACGCTCGGGATTGACCGAAAAGTGTTCAATGTGGAAAAGAGTATTACCTCCGCAGGTGGAACGGCTGTGGATGTGATGCGGAATATCCCCTCCCTATCTGTGGACCTCGATGGTAATGTGACCTTGCGGAATGCTGCCCCTACCGTATTTGTTGACGGGCGCCCAACTACCATGCAATTGGATCAGATACCTGCAGATGCCATTGAATCGGTAGAGCTGATCACCAACCCTTCCGCCAAATTCGATGCGTCAGGTGGTACCTCCGGTATTTTGAACGTCGTTTTGAAAAAGAATAAAAAAGTGGGTTATAACGGTAGTGTCCGCGTTAACATGGACAGCCGGGGAATGCCCGGAGCCGGTGCGGATATCAATGTGCGTCAGAATAAAGTGAATTTCTCCAGCAGCATCAACTACTTTAACAGAAAGTCCATCAGCAATGGATTGACCGAGCGGAATACTTTTGTAGGAAATCCCCCGAGTTTATTGGAGCAGGTGGACAAAAACTACAACCGTGGTCGTATGGCTTTTGCCCGTGCCGGTTTTGATTATTTCATTGACAACCGAAATACTTTTTCCTTAAGTGGAAGCATGGGTGGTGGTAAGTTCAATTCCAGAAACTATAGCGACCTGTATACCACCTTTAACAGCACACCGGTTGATGAATTATTTGGACAGCGTAACTCTTTTTCTGCCAGCGATTTTCGGTTCAAAGGGTTGCAGGCCGGTTTCAAACACAATTTCCCAAAGCCTGGTCGTGAGTGGACTGCCGATGTCACCTTCAACCGTAGGGACAATAAGAATGAAAACGATATTACCACGGACTATTCTGCTTCCAAAGGGGCACCTGTAGACAGTTCCTATATACAGCGCCAGATAAGCGATGGTTTTGGTAGCAACCTGGTGATTCAGACCGATTTTGTAAACCCGCTTTCTGATAATTCAAAATTTGAAATGGGTTTGCGGATGGCCTATAATGATAACAACTCTGTAAACAATATTTATCAATTCGATCCTGGGTCTGGAAATTATAACCTCTCCAGTTTATTGTCGAGTGATTTCAATAGCCGTTCTACCGTATATGCGGCCTATGCCACTTTTACCAATAAGATCAAAGATTTTGGATACCAATTAGGGTTACGGGCGGAAAGCTCCACTTTCGACGGGAATATTCCAAGCAAAGGCACTCCTTTTGAAATCGATTTCCCTTTGAGCTTTTTTCCAAGCGCATTTCTGAGTCAAAAGTTGAAAAACGACCAGGAATTACAGCTTAATTATTCTCGCCGGATCAACCGTCCCGGTTTCTGGCAATTGTTCCCTTTTATAGATTATTCTGATACCCTGAACCTGAGCCGTGGTAACCCCGGATTGGAACCAGAATTTACCAACTCGATCGAGATATCTTATCAGAAGCTTTTCAAGAACCGTGATAATTTTCTGGCCTCCATTTATTTTAAGAATACCAATGGGCTGATCACGCGCAACCAGATTTTGGAGACCAACCCTTCCTCTGGTAAAGAACAACTGGTTAATACCTATGTGAATGCAAATTCCAGTTATATCACTGGTTTGGAAATGACCATGAAGAACAAATTGAGTAAGTGGTGGGAACTCACCAGCAACCTGAACCTCTTTACTTCAAAGATCGATATTAATGATCCTACCATTCCGGATCAGGAGCAGTTCTTTAGCTGGTTTGGTAAGATCAATAACACCTTTAAATTGGCCAAAAACCTGAACCTGCAATTGTCAGGTGAATACCAATCCAAGACCATTCTGCCTCCCGGAGGTGGTGGTGGCCGTTTTGGTGGTGGTGGTATGTTTGGTCAAAGTTCATCCACGGCGCAGGGCTATATCCGCTCGAATTATTTTGTGGATGCCGGTCTGCGGTTTGACTTCCTGAAAAACAATATGGCTTCTTTGTCTCTCAATGTAAATGATGTATTCCGCAGCCGTCGTTCCTGGGTCTATTCGGAGTCGGCATTTTTCACACAAGATGTGTTTCGCCGCCGCGATCCCCAGGTTTTCCGCCTGAATTTCAACTGGCGGTTTGGGAAATTCGACCCCAATTTATTCAAGCGCAAGAACCTGAAAGGTGAGCGTGAAGGGATGCAGAATATGAGTGAGGGGATCGGCATGTAATCCGACTTTATTATCAACACCGATAGGAATACCCATGGCTTAGGCCGTGGGTTTCTTTTTGGTATCTTTGGCGCACATGGATCTTCAATTTGCCATTGTTGGTTGCGGGAATATTGCCCCCCGTCATGCAGCCCAGATCATCCGGTACGGAAAGCTGGTAGCAGTTTGTGATATTTTACCTGAACGGGCAAAAGCACTGGCCCAAACCTATTCCTGCCGGTACTATATCTCTTTTGATGAGATGCTGGAAAAGGAACCTTCGGTCAATATCGTTGTGGTAGCCACGCCGAATGGATTACATGCGGAACATACCATTAAATCGCTTCAACAGGGCAGACATGTACTTTGTGAAAAACCGATGTGTCTATGCTCCCCTGCGGGCTGGAGCATGCGGGATACGGCCCATTTTTTCCGAAAACAACTCTTTGTGGTCAAACAAAACCGGTTCAATCCTCCTGTACAGGCGGTAAAGAAATGGTTGGAAGAAGGTAAACTTGGAAAAATTGTGGCTGTTCAGGTAAATGGTTTTTGGAACCGCCCGGCCAGTTACTATCAGCACAGTTGGAAAGGGAGTCTCGATATGGATGGAGGCATCCTGTTTACCCAATTCAGTCATTTTATTGACCTGCTGACCTGGTATTTTGGGGACATAAAAGAAGTGCATAGCCTCCGGAAAAATCAGCTATTGGAAGGCCTCATCGAAACGGAAGACAATATCGTATGTGCCGGCGAAATGGAAAACGGGGCATTGTTTACCCTTCATTTTTCAGTAAGCAGTTTTCAGCAGAATATGGAAGGATCCATGACGATCCTCGGTGAGAAAGGGTCCGTAAAAATTGGTGGCCAATACCTGAATACCCTTGAATATAAAATTGGAAATGGACTGGAGGGAGAAGTTGTTAGTACCTCCCGCTCGGCCAATGATTATGGTACGTATGTGGGTTCCATGAGTAATCATGACCTGGTCTATGATCAGGTTGTGGCTCGTCTTAATGGACAATCTGGCTTATATACAGGTGCAGAAGATGGTTTGCGTACTGTTGCCGCGATTGTAAAGATCTATCGTTCCTGCAACCCCACAAACCTGGTTTCTTGAAACGTTTATTCTTCACTGTAACCAATGATCTTCGGTATGATCAACGCATGGGCCGTATTTGTGGCAGCCTTGCGGCACAAGGTTATGATGTGTCATTGATCGGAAGAAGGATGAAGGACTCCCCTGCCCTTGAAGAAAGACCTTACAAACAGAAGAGATTAGGCTGTTGGTTTTCCAAAGGCCCTTTATTTTATGGGGAATATAATATTCGGCTCTTCTTCTATTTGCTTTTTCAAAAAGCCGATCTGATTTGCGGGATCGATATGGACACGCTCCTCCCTGTTTATTGTGTGTCACGATTACGCCGGATTCGCCGGGTATATGATGCCCATGAATTCTTTTCGCAAATGGAAGAGGTGATAAGCCGTCCCCGGATATATACTATCTGGCATGGATTGGAAAAATGGTTGATCCCTCGTTTTCCCAATGGCTATACAGTTTGTCTATCCATTGCGGAAGCATTTGAAAAAGAATTTGGCGTACGCTATGCCGTTATACGAAACCTCCCGCGCCAGATTCCATCACAAACCGAAACCGAAAGGGAGCCTTTTCTTTTGTACCAGGGGGCCGTTAATAAAGGGAGGGGATTGGAACAATTGCTTGAGGCCATGGAAAAGATCGAAATTCCACTCGTAATTGCAGGTGATGGGAATGCCATGAAGGAAACCCGGCAATGGATCACCCAAAAAGACCTTTCGGGAAAAGTAACCTTGACGGGTATGTTGGATCCGGTGACTTTGCGGACCTACACCAGCCGGGCCTTGATTGGGATCAATCCCTTTCAGCGCCATGGATTGAACCAGTATTTCTCCCTGGCCAATAAGTTCTTTGATTATATTCAGGCCGGTTTACCCCAGGTGACCATGAATTACCCGGAATATGCCCGGATCAATGACCAATTTGAGGTCGCTTTATTAATTAATGACCTTTCGCCAGAATCGATTGCCACGGCGGTAAACAATTTGTATCATGATCCTGTTCTATATAAAAGGCTTCGGTCCCAATGCCATCTGGCAGCCACCCAACTTATCTGGGAAAAGGAAGAAGCCAAGCTGATCGGTTTTTATGAGACATTATTCAGGCCTTGAGTGAAAGAAAATTACATATCATTTGCCACGACATCCCCTACCCGCCAGACTATGGAGGTGCCATGGATCTATTTTACAAGATTAAAGCCTTTCATGAGCAAGGCATAGGGATCATCCTTCACTGTTTTGAATACCGGCGTAAACCGGATCTGGAATTGGAGAAGTATTGCGATGAGGTTCATTACTATCCTCGTGCCACCGGATGGAAAAGTGTAACAGGACATCGGCCCTATATCGTTCAGTCGAGACGAGTTCCTGCCCTGTTGAACCGCCTCGAAAAAGATAACCATCCCATTCTAATGGAAGGCATTCACTGCACCGGTTTCCTGAAGGAATTAGTGGAAAAGAACCGGAAAGTATTTCTGCGTGCACACAATGTTGAGTCCATCTACTACCACCAATTAGGGCGCTGTGGTAAATCTTTCTCCAAAAAAATATACTATTGGGTTGAGAGTTGGCTATTGAAGCGGTATGAAAAAAGCCTTCCGGAAAGCCTGCCTATTTTATGTATCTCCGAAAAGGATGCCAGGCAATTCAGGGAAGTTATTGGGAAAAAGAATGTATCTGTCTTGCCTGTATTCATCCCCTGCCAGGAGATTACTGCTGAACAAGGAATGGGCAGTTTTTGTCTGTATCACGGAAATCTCGAGGTAGCCGAAAATGAAAAGGCGGCACTCTGGTTATTGGAACAGGTGTTTACCAAGATTCGGCTGCCCTTTGTGGTAGCAGGCAGAAATCCTTCCCGTCGGTTAAAAACGGTGGCTCATTTGGCCCAGCATACTTGTCTGGTATCCGATCCTTCTGATAAGGAATTACAGGACCTGATGGGGAAAGCCCATATCAATATTCTTCCCTCATTTAACCATACAGGGGTTAAACTTAAAGTAATACAGGCACTTTGCCATGGAAAACATTGTTTGGTAAATGATGCGGCCATTGAAGGCACGGGTCTGGAGGAAGCCTGTCATATTGGGAATACCGCAGACGCGTTGGCATCTATCGTCGCGCAATTATATCATTTGCCGTTTGCGGAGGAAGAGATCCGCTTGAGAAACCGGATCATAGAAACGCATTTCAATAATACCCGAAACGCGCAACAGCTTATTCAACTTCTATGGTAGCGTTGTCGATCACTTTCCCCTTTTCTGTCTTTACCACACGGGCCGGGAATTTGTGGATCACCATATAGTCATGGGTGGCCATGATGATGGCTGCACCATAATCTTTACAAATACTGAATAGCAGGTGCATGATCTCATCGGAGGTTTCGGGATCGAGGTTACCGGTAGGCTCATCGGCCAATAAAAGCTTGGGAGAATTTAATAAGGCCCGGGCAATGTCTACTCTCTGTTGTTCACCGCCGCTTAATTCAAAAGGCATTTTAAAACCCTTGGCGCGGAGTCCCACTTTATCCAAAACATCATTGATTTTTTCCTGGATCAGTTTATCGTCTTTCCAACCGGTGGCTTTCAAAACAAATTTCAGGTTCTCGTTCACATTCCGGTCGGTCAGCAGTTGGAAATCCTGAAACACTACCCCCATTTTCCGACGCAGAAAAGGTACTTTCTTCCAGGTCAGGCCTTTCAGGTCGATGTCGGCCACCCGTCCTTCTCCTTCTTTCATCGTCAATTCGCCATAGAGGGTTTTGAGCAAGCTGGATTTACCGGTGCCGGTCTTCCCCACGAGGTATACGAATTCGCCGCCGGTTACCTTTAAATTGACTTTTTCGAGAATGAGGCTATTCCCCTGGTAAATGTTTACATCCTTCAATTCTACGATTGGATCGGTCATGGGTGCGTTTTGTGCAAAATAACGTAAAATTCGGGAAATCAAGGGCTACCTACAAGGCATCGCGATGCGACGCACCTAAACTATTGGGTCTTTGTAATGCGTATGGCGGCACCGCCACCGGATGCCAGTTTCAGATTCAGCGTATCACCGGATCGAACTGTACGAAGTTCCCGGTTTAAATGGTTTGGGGTAGCGGTAGGGCCTGTTTTATCCGTATAAATCTCAGCCTGCCACTCTCCTTCGCCTAAGAACCCGAGATCGAATGACAGCGACCTGGATTCTTTGTTCGTGATGGCGCCAACATACCATTCATTCCCTTTTCTTCGGGCAATAGTAATATATTCTCCTATAGAGGCATTCAATACGTTGATTTCATCCCAGGTGGTGGGAACCTTATTTACAAATTCAAATCCAGGTTGGCCTTCATAGGCTGCGGGATAATCGCATACCATACCCAAATAACTTTCCAATACCACATACATTGCGAGCATGTGGCAGCGTGTACCCAGCATCAACGGACGAGTATATTGTACTTTAAATAGTGAATCAGGCACTGCCCGAAAACCACCCATGTGATAATCAGTTGGCCCGGCGAGCATGCGGGCAAATACAATATTCAGATCATGATCGGGCGTGATCCTTTTCTCCCATTTGTTCACTTCATAATTCAACGTGCCTTCGCGTGTCCATTCATTGGGATAGGTGCGTGACAGACCCGTGGGTTTTTCTGCCCCATGAAATTGAATATGGAGTTTATGCCGGGCTGCTTTTATCAGTATCTCCTCCTTTATCCGGATCATTTCCTGATCATCCCGGTCCATAAAATCCACCATCATGCCCTGGAGGCCCCATTGCTCAAACAAGGCAAAAGCGGTATCGAGTTTTGGATACAGGGCCTTCCAATGCACCCATACCCGAACGCCTACACCTTGTGACCGGGCATAATCACAGATCTGTTTCATATCGATCCCTGTTACGGGTTTGGTTACATCGGCCTGGGGTCCAGGCTGGTATCCCTCCCCATCATTGGTATACCATTCGTGTCCGTTGCTCTCCACCACCGAATGGAATTCGATGCCGTTACGCGCACAGAAATCAATATAATATTTGTTGTTTTCAAAATTATTACCAGGCGCAAAATTGGTGTCGGGAATGATGCTTCCATTCCACCAGGGAAAAGTGGTCTTACCTAGTTTGATCCAGGAAATATCCTTGATCTTAGACGGTTCATTTAAACTGGTAATGATATTGGATTCAAACAGGTCACCCATACGGTCACTGATCAGCATCACCCGCCAGGGGCTGTGATGAGGAAGAGTGGCTTTAACTTTTATCTGTTCATCGTTGGGAAAAGGAGAAAGATCGCTGCGCAAAATACCCTTCTCTTTTTTTAGGTACATACCGGCATAGTCCAGCAGGGCTGCTTCGGTAATTGCCACAAACACCTCATTTGGATAATGAAATAACACCGGCATATCGATCAGGGTATCTTCCGTTACCTGACTAAATGGTAATCTGCTGTATTCCCCTTCATGCGAAGTGGTGTAGCCTGGTAGTATAAGCGCCAGCATATCCGGGTCACCGGTCAATTGAAACTCTGAATTCTCCCTGGTTAGGGTGTAGGAAGTCCAGCTTTTTTGTTCGGGGAACTCGTAGCGGAATGCCAATCCATCATCAAATATCCTTACTACAAGATGAATTGTTCGCTGTGTCACTTTGTTTTGATGCAGCGGTATTTTTACCTCCTTATAGGTGTGAATTATCTTCTTAGCCTTCCCTACAACCAATTCATATTCTTCGATCCCTTGCCGAAAAATCGGTTTACCCAATTGCCAAATACCGGTTACTGAATCAGATGCGGAAAAAACAAGCTGCAATTTCGAATCGGTAACAATTTTCTGTCCTTTATAGGAGACAGCGTATTCGGGAATGCCTTTTACGAGAGAAATTTGAAAAGCTATATGCCCATTGGGAGAGGCAAGCCGGGTGGGCTTTTGGGAAACAGCCATTACGCTGCAAATAAGGCTGCAAAAGAGTAACTGTAGTTTCATTGTCTGAAAATACGTACAAACAGGACGACTAGATGCTAAATATACATTTTCACCTAAAAATTGAGCTTGTCTTGCCCGGCCACGATCGTCAATTCCTTTTTGGCTGATGGTTCTAACCCCGCTGTCCTTAGCTTATTCCCACCTCTCAAATATAGTTCATTTGCTGGCGGTAGCCTGCGGCTACCGCCAGCAAATGAACTTATTTTGAATTGGTAGGCTACGGAGAGCGGGGTAGTCTCTACTACCTGTTATTTCGACCCCTAGTTGCTCGGGGGTTTACCCCTGCAATGCCGAGCTTTTTTCTATTGTTGCCTTTTCAACAAGTCACTTCTTATCAATATCGTTTCATCAATATTAAGAGCTATAACACCTTTTGCTGCATCAAAAACATATTTTGGCTGGTGGTTTATTGTAAAACCAACTGGATTAAGGACAAAAATAGAGACCTCACTATCGTTAAGTTTAGTTTTTTCTACCCATTTAATCTGATATTTTTTTCCCGCAATCATTATTTCAGGAGTAGGCATTCTTTTACAAGAATCACTATAAAATAAAACCCATCTTCCTGACTTGTTTTTGAGATGCCATGTATTCCCATTCTTTTTAAATACCGTCGTCGTTATTCCCTTTTCACTTCTTGTAAATAACCCCTTTTCTCTAAAAATATTTCTTTCAAGGTAAACCCTTTGATAGCTAAATTCAAGATTCATATCCATGTATGCATTGCTCACTGTATCAAAAATAACAGGATCCTTTACAATAAACCTATAATTTACACTATCCTGAGAATAGCTTATTGTGCTTATACTACAAAAGAATAATATTAAGAAGTATTTCATTGCTTGCCAGTTGAATCAGTAGTATTATTGGTTTTCCCCGCTGTCCTTAGCTTATTCCCACCTCTCAAATATAGTTCATTTGCTGGCGGTAGTCTGCGGCTATCGTCCGGCCGAAAATAGTACGGTGGATGTGTGGTTTAAAACTATTCGATACCTGTTAAATTCACGTTCCAAAACTGGGAAAATACCATCTATTGAAGCGGTCAATTTCTACAATCAAACAATATCCGGCTTTACCTTTAATCATGAGCATTGGTGGTTATAAAATCCGCCATCAAATGGAAATTCATTTTCTATCCTTTGCTGTCGTAGAGTGGGCTGACGTGTTTACACGTAAACAATACCGCGACATTGTTGTCAACAGCCTCGAGTTCTGTCAGGAAAACAAAGGCCTAAGTCTTCATGCCTGGTGCATCATGAGTAATCACGTCCATTTGTTGGTGAGCAGGCGCGGAAAACCTTCGAAATAACCATTACCAGTTCTGGAGACAAGACAATCAACCAAAGGAGATCTTTTCCCGGCAATTCACAACAAATAAACTGGGGTACATCCACAATAACCCTGTCGAAGCTGGCCTGGTCGATAAACCTCATGAATATATTTATAGCAGTGCAAGAGATTACTATCATACCAGGCGTGTTGGCCTCTTGAAAATTGACTTCATTTAAATTTCTTGATGTTTGGCTTACTTTCAGTGTCATTCTTAAACCACTCGGCCGGACGGTAGCCGCAGGCTACCGCCAGCAAATGAACTTATTTTGAATTGGTAGGCTACGGAGAGCGGGGGTTTCTGACGGGTACAGGTTGTAATACTATTTGCGTGTTCTGTAATAGCTGCTTTATTCTGCTTTCCTGTGCCCGGTCTACTGTTCCTGCACTCCGTTTACGCTGGTAGGCCATAATCCTTTCATCCTGCTCTTTACTCTCGTCAATGTAAATCAGGAAACTTCTATTAGCATTGTCTTCATATACCTGCTCCTGAGTGGTGCATCCTGCTACACTTACAGGCCCTTCTACTCTGATATGAACAGTCTTGGTTTCTCCTGATGTTGTTTTCTGTGCCAATGTTTTGGTGATGAACTTTTTGCTTTGCAGTTCCCGCAATGGATAGAGTACATTCTCTGCTCCGTCTAAATCCTCAATCAGCACCAGCCTGTGTTGCAGTTCTCTTTGCCCAAAGTAGTACAGGGCATTTTCTGACAGCGTGGTTATCTCTACCTTATCTTCCTCCGGTATCAGTTCTCCTACTTTCTCCTGTAAGTAGGTTTTACCAATGCCACTGTTACCTAAACTGATAACGTGTAACGGATGCTCCCTTTTTCTGCTGGTAAATATCAAGTACATTAATAGCCTGTTTGTTTCTTCTCCAATAACGCCACTCTTACCTATCATCTCATTGGTTCTATTAAGCAAATCTTTCTGCTCTAAGAACTGTATGGCCTCTTCTCTTTCTTCCTTACTCAAAGCCTTTACTTTTCTTGTTTCCTGCTTGTCCAGTTGTATAAGCCTGTACTGCTCCAACTGGCCTGTTATGTCTGCAATGGCCTTTGTAAGGGCTATACTACCTGTTTCCAGTTTTTCTGCTACCCTTCTTACAAATTTCTCTACCTGTGTATCATTGTACAGGTCAAGGTTTTGCCTCACAGATAACCCTGCCAGTTCTTCATTGTTCAAATACTTCTTATGTTTCCTGTTTACCACTGTTACTTTTATTGTTACCCTCATCCTGTCCAGTGTATCTATTCTTACGCCTCCTAATAGAACTATTAGGAGTTCATCTGTCTTGTAAATAAAGCAGTGTGGGTTTGTTGTGTTTAGTTTCATATTCATTAAGTTTTAGGCATAAAAAAACCACCCGGTTAAGAGTGGCATATTAACATGTGTATCTAACTACTATTTTAAAAAGGATTGCCAGTAAGCTATGTCTTTCTCTCGATAACCATCAATCCACATTTCCCGGGATTTAATAGCTGCTCGAAAAACGCCAGCACTTCTCTTGTAAAGAGAGTAAAGGATAATGTTAGCTGCCCAATCCGTTTTACTGTCATTCAACAACCGCATCCACTTCTTTTTGTCAACAGCTTCGACAAAAACCCTTCCTGCACTATCAAGGCTATTTACAACCAACGCATAGTCTGAGTAAAAAATGCCGTTCTCCAAATCTGGCATTACCGAAATTAAATCGAATCTTATTGAATCGTTATTAATATATCTATTCGTCTTCTTTGCCTGCCCTGTCGTGTCTTGAACAAAAAATATCATACCCAAAGTTGTTAAAATTAGCAATTTCATACTACTGATTTTTTGGTTTATTTTTTTCATAGTCTGCCTGATAAGCCTCAACAGCGGTTTTCCCTTTATTAGGCCCGGTTGAAATTTTTACCTCGTTTGCTCTTTTCATAAAGGATTCTTTGGCATTCTTCAAAGCTACTTCTTTGCCACCACCATCTTCAGTTAAATCTGCTTGATAATTTGTTAAAGCTGCTTGTAGGTTTGGGTCTTTTGAGGTAGTAACCCCCAACTCAATGTGTACGCCAACAGAATTGGCAAATGCCTCTGATTCAATCTCAACCTTATCTTGAGCAGCCTGCAACGAAGTTTTCTCACCATTATCATACGCTGCATCATTTTTATCGAGTGCTTCTTTATTTGTTTTATTTGTCAACTCAAATGCAAGATATGCTGCACTTCGTTCTTTGGAAGTAGGACTCGGAGCCAATGAGATTATTCCTTCTTTAGTCATGCCCGTAGTCTCTCCTATCTGTATTTGTGTACTATAGTTTTGTTCTGTTATACCAGCAGATTTCAGTAAACTGGTAAATATTCCTGATTTCTTACCTACATCAATTATATCCTTTATCGGGTCTCCGGGTTCTCTACCATCAGGGTCTATAAATCTTATCGGATTATCAAAAGCATAAACATAAGGACTCCACTCTGGATACTTGTCAGCTTTGGGGTCTAAAGTCATCCATCTACCAATCTGCGCATCATACATCCTCGCTCCATAATCCAACCACTCCAATCCACTTCCATCCGCAAATTCTTTCTCCTGTTTCTCTTTTCCATTGTACTCATATTTATTATCCTGCCCAAATGCCAATGCCTTGCTACTTATCCCTGCCATCGTTAACCCAAACGGATAATAATGCGTCTCCTCGGTCAAAGAACCTCTCTCATGGGTTACCATAAAGTTATCAAAATAAACCTGTGATTCACTTTCGTTACTAAAATATACATAAACATATCCGCTTTTATTTGCTGTCAATGCACTGCTGGCCATGCGGCTAATAGTCTGTTTGGTATTCACCGCATAATTCACCTTGATAACCAGGCTACTGGTTCCATCATACTTAAATTGGTCATCAAAAAACAAAATGTTAAGATATGCTTTAGGGGCCTCATTGCTGCCGCTGGTGCTAGGAGACGGGTTAA
>JBGSHM010000001.1:0-292378 GCA_041752235.1 Chitinophagaceae bacterium | reverse complement strand
TTTTTCGTCCCAGATAAAAGCAGTTTACAACCCAGAGGGCCTTCATCCTGCACGCGGCATGGCTGGTTCAGACTTGCGTCCATTGACCAATATTCCTTACTGCTGCCTCCCGTAGGAGTCGGGCCCGTGTCTCAGTGCCCGTGTGACTGGTCGTGCTCTCACACCAGTTACTGATCGTAGGCTTGGTGGGCCGTTACCCCGCCAACTACCTAATCAGACGCACGCCCATCTTCAAGTGAAATTCTTTAACAATCAATTCATGCGAACCAATTGTCTTATGGGGTATTAATCCAAGTTTCCCTGGGCTATTCCCCGCTTGAAGGAAGGTTGCGTACGTGTTCCGCACCCGTTTGCCGGTCGCCGCCCATGTATTGCTACACTGCGCTGCCCCTCGACTTGCATGTATTAAGCCTGCCGCTAGCGTTCATCCTGAGCCAGGATCAAACTCTCCATTGTAAATGTTGTTTGATGCTGACTGCTAATTCAAAGTAGAATTAACGTGTCAAATCGAATATTTCGCTTGACTTACCTAAGTGCATAAATAGAGTCTATTTATGTGCTATTGTTTCCCGACTTTCAAAGATCTTTCAGCTTTTACGCCTACCCGTTTTTTGAACGGGAGTGCAAAGGTAAGAGCCATTTTATTCCTAGCCAAATTATTTTTCAAAAATTCGAAAAAAATTGGCGTGAAAATCAGATGATTATTTGAGTAGAACTAACCCGTTTTTTTGAAGCGGACGGCAAAGATACAGCAACCATCTTTCACCACAAAAAAAATCCTCCTCTTTTATTCACATCCCCCTTACTCCTGAATCACTTATGTCTTAGAACTACCCCGCTTTTCATTTGCGGGTCGCAAAGATAGGATGCTAGCGTTCTCCAACAAATCTTTTTTGAAAAAAATTGCAGAAAGTTAGGTTCGTGAGGAGCGGGAGATGTGAGGCGGGAGACGTGAAACGTGAGGCGTGAGCGGTGAGTGGTGAATAGTGAATTAAGAGCCTAATAATCAATAATCAATAATTAATAATCCATAATTTACAATGACTCCAGGTCATCCTTTCGCATAGGCTGGTGGGAGAAATAACCCTCGGGAAAACCTACCTCCACTAAAAACAACCCCAATCCAGGCGCCGCAAAACTCGCCCGGGTGCAATCCCTGGCCTCTATGACCTTCCGAAACTCCTCGATACTCATCTTCCCCCTGGCTACCAATAACATAGTCGCCACCAAGGCCCTGACCATCCCCCGCAGAAACCGATTGGCCCTGACCTGATAAACAAGACAATCGCCTTCCTCCAACCATTGGCTGAGCTCCAAACGACAAAGGGCCGTCTTTGCCTGGGTATTGCGCTTGGAAAATGAAGTGAAATCCTCATACTCCTTTAATAAAGCAGCGGCCTGGTCCAATAAACCCCGGTCAAGTGTATATGGATAATACCAGCTCCTGTCCTGTAAAAATGGGTCGCGTTCCCGGGCTAAATAATAGCAGTATTCACGATAAATGGCGTCAAACCGGCTATGGGCCTCCTCGCCTACCTGGAATATACGTTTGATCGCTATGTCCCGGGAAAGAATGGCATTGAGTTTATATACAAGTGTGGGCAATAAAACGCCTTCATAATCAAAATGGAAAAAATTCTGCAGCGCATGCACACCGGCGTCCGTGCGGGAGGATCCTGTCAATCGTATTTCGTCTCGTTGTAAAATCTTTAATGCCTGCTCTATCTCCCCTTGTACCGTATGGGCATTCTCCTGTACCTGGAAACCTTTGTAGTGAGTCCCCTTATAGGATAACTCCATGAAGTACCGACTCATCTTATTGGGGCGATTTTGTGGATTGTGCCTCCCACCAGGCACGAAAACGATCCGCAGCTACCGGATCCTTTAATTCCTCCTGTAACCTGCCAAAACTTTCAGGATCGGAGACATGGGCAAAGGCCATTTGGTAAAAACCCATTTTCCCGGCATCATCGAGAAACAGGTTCCCCAGGTTACGTATTTGCAAGGTTGAATAACATTTTTGGGATAGTGCCTTTTTAGCCTTCTCCGCCATCGCGGCATCACTGATCTCTCCTGCCATCTCCCGTCTCACCTGAAAAAAGTCCTCCTCTGTAGCTACCACCGGGCAACGCTGTGGCTTTACATCCTGTTTGGCACTATCGGGGAGAATCTCCAAGAATTTCAGATCGCTCTTCTTTTTTTCAACCGGTTTGTTTTCAATAACCGGTGCTGCCTTGGTTGGAGGTATCAAAATCCGAATCGTATCTACTTTCCCATCGGGGAACTGGTCAAGGAATACAATACCAAATCCTCCGGTGGTCGAACTCTCGGAGCGCCTTATCACTTTTGACAATTGATAGGCGGGTTCCTCCGGGGTTTGGGCTATTACACGTATCGGCTCTTCTTTGACAGGCTCTGCCACCTTGGGCTCTTCTCTGGGAACTTCCACTTGTTTGACAGGTTCTTCCACTACTTTTTTAACGGTATCCTCAACTGCTTCAATGGGCTTTTCAACCACCGGGATACCAGGTGTATCAATAACTGGTTTTGAAAAAACAACCGTGTCTTTAATCGGTATCTCCTTTTTCTCCTCTGCCATAACCACCGGGGAATCTATCGCCACTTTTTTAACGGTATCGATCGCTGCAACAACCACAGGTTCTTCAAGAATGACCTTTTCTTTTAAAGTGGTATCGTTGGATGCTTTTACAAGGAGATCAGTAAATTCATTGGGTTCCTTTTTTTCTGTTCGGATCACCGACTCTCCCGGCGCGGAGCCCATCCGGGAAGCCATTTGTACACCCAATGTCTGCAGGTCAAATAATCCCCAGCCTTTCTCGGGAAAATGTTTAAGCAGAAAACCATGATCCTTATGGTTCATGGTATAATAAAAGTTCTCCTGCGCCTCGCGGCCGGGAAAACCAATCGAGAAAAAATGAGTCGTGTCCTTCAGTTTTGGCAAGATCAGGTAACCACTGGCCGTGGAGCTATACAGCTTCTCCCCCATTTTTAAAAAAAAGGGTTGTTGGTTATCGGTTTGAAAATAGAGGAAATAGGTACGCTGGGCCGAAGCCGCTAACACCGTCAGAATCAATATTGCGAGAAAAAAAGACCTTCTGATCATAAATCGCCGGTTACACGGTTTTGAACTTAAAATGATGATAACGAAGATACGTATTGTCCCGTCTCCCTGACCTGTTAAAATTATTACCGCCTGTCAAAAACCCCCAGGCCATTAAGCAATTGCGGCTATTTTTGTCCCTCACAAAATCAAGATATGAAAAGATCACTATTATGTTCCCTGTTGCTTGCCATAACCCTCATCGGATTTGCGCAAAAAACAGAACCGACCCAGGAGGAACCCTGGAAAAAAGAGTACCGGGAAACCGCGACCCGTATCAACGACCTGATACATACCAAACTGGAGGTTAAACCGGATTTTAGCAAATCCTACCTCTACGGAAAAGCCTGGATCACCCTGACCCCCCATTTTTACCCGACCGATTCACTAACCCTGGATGCAAAGGGTATGGAATTCAAATCGGTGTCATTGGTGAAAGGAACCCAGAAATTGCCTTTAAAATATACGTATAATGACTGGCAACTGAAGATCGCTCTCGATAGAACCTATAAGGCCAATGAGAAATACATGATCTATATAGATTATACCGCCAAACCTGATGAATTTGAATCGCGCTACCCGGAACAAGCCATGCTGGGTATAAAAGGGATGTATTTTATCAACCCCAAAGGGGAAACAAAGAACAAACCCACCCAAATCTGGACCCAGGGAGAAACCGAATCCAGTTCAGCCTGGTTCCCTACGATCGATAAGACCAATCAGAAAACCACCCAGGAGCTGACGGTCACAGTGGACAATAAATATGTCACCCTTTCCAATGGAAAACTTATTTCGCAAAAGAAGAATACCGATGGTACACGTACCGACTATTGGAAAATGGACCTGCCTCATGCTCCTTATCTTTTTTTCCTGGGGGTTGGTGACTATGCCGTGATCAAAGACAAGTACAAAGGCAAGGAAGTAAACTACTATGTGGAACCTGAATATGCCTCTGTTGCCAAGAAGATATTTGGGAATACGCCCGAAATGATGAGCTACTTCTCCCGGATCACGGGAGTGGAGTATCCCTGGATCAAATATTCGCAGATCACTGGTCGCGATTATGTAGCCGGTGCCATGGAGAATACCACGGCCACCATTCACCAGGATCAGGCACAACAGGATGCACGCGAACTGATCGATGGGAATATTTGGGAAAGCACCATTGCACATGAACTGTTTCACCAATGGTTTGGCGATTATGTAACCGCCGAAAGCTGGAGTAACCTGACTGTCAACGAATCCTTTGCGGACTATAGCCAGACCCTGTGGGATGAATATAAATATGGCAAAGACGCTGGCGATGCGGAGAATTTTTCCGGGTTGAATTCCTATCTCTCCGGCTCCAGTGAAAATGTGGCGATGCAAGGTGGAAACCCCGAATCCGGTAGCGATAAGAAGGACCTGGTCCGCTTTTATTATGAGAACCGCGAAGACATGTTTGACCTGGTCAGCTACCAGAAAGGTGGCCGTATCCTCCACATGCTCCGCAACCTGGTAGGCGACAGTGCTTTCTTCAAATCACTCAACATATATCTGACCACTAATAAATTTAAATCGGCAGAAGCGCATCAATTGCGCCTGGCGTTTGAAGAAGTGACAGGCCGTGATCTGAACTGGTTCTTCAACCAATGGTATTTTAGCAATGGCCACCCCAATGTGACCATTGACTATAAATATGATGATGCCGCCGGAAAGGTGATGGTCATTTTGAAACAGAACCAGAAAAGTGGCAAGATCTTCCGTCTGCCGCTTTCCGTGGATATCTATAACGGCAACGCCAAAAAACGTTATACAGTTTGGGCGGAAAATGCGGTAGATACCTTTAGTTTTTCCTATACGCAACACCCGGATCTTGTAAATGTAGATGCGGACAAAGTATTGTTGTGGCAGAAAAAGGATAACAAGTCCCTGGACAACTTCATCCATCAATACAAATACGCAGGTAATTATGTGGACCGCCGCGAAGCCATCCTTTTTGCCGGAAAGAACCAGAAGGATGCCAAAGCGCTTGAACTGATAAAAACGGCTATGCAGGACCTCTATCACGGTCTTCGCCGTCTCGCGATCAGCCAACTCAACCTGAAGGATGAAAAAACCAAGGCTGAAGTTGAGCCTATCCTGCTCGGACTGGCAAAGAATGATAAAAAATCCCTGGTGAGAGCGGATGCGATCGAGGCACTGGGCGAATATGGAAAAAAGGACTACCTGTCCCTGTTTGAATCAGCTGTAAATGATTCTTCGTATACGGTGTCTGGTAATGCCCTTAGTGCGCTCGAGGAGTTGGATCCAGAAAAGGCTTTATCCATCGCTAAAAAACTGTACGGTACCAAGATCAAAGGTTCATTGAAAGATGCCGTACAAACCTCCTTATTAAATTCGGGTGATGAAACTGTTGGGGCTTCGATCCTGGATGAATTCATCGGCATGCCCCTGAGCAATGCCAAATTCGGTTTACTGAATGGGCTCTCCGTTTATTTGATGGCCTCTGATAATGTTGACCAGGTAAAGAAAGGAGCAGATGCGATCGCTGAATTCCGGGACGCCATACCTGAATCATTTAAAAATCAAACAGATCCTTTTCTGAATAGCACGCTGAAAAATATCATGGAAGCGAAATTGAAGAAGATCAAGGAAAAGGGAGAAGATGCAGGATTACGTACCATGGTAGATTATATCAAAGCCAAATTGCCGGAGAAAGGCTTCTAATCCAGTTTCACCGCAAAGGCACAAAGACGCAAAGGGGCGCTAAGAAAAAATTAGCGCCCCATTGCGTCGTTGTGCCTTTGCGGTAAATAATATTACAAATTACCAGCTGCTTCCGGCTCCACCCCCACCAAAACTTCCGCCTCCAAACCCGCCGAATCCACCACCGCCACCGCCGCCGGACCAACCTCCGCTTCCGCCACCTGTCCAGCCTCCGGTGCCGATCCAGGGACCTACCCAGCCTCTGTAACCCCGGCGTGACATCATGCCGCCTCCTTTGCCACCCCCTTTAATAAAGGCAATAAGCAACCAGAAACCGACAATGAGGGCAAAAATGAGTAAAGGATGCAGGCCATCCTTTCCTTTACGATTGGCATAACCTTCCGGTGCCACATATTCACCTGCGGCGGCTTTTAACAGGGCATCTACCGTATTATCAAGACCGCGGTAATAACTACCCTTTCCTTCTTTGAGGTAGGGCACTAATTCATTATCAACGATTCGTTTCGCTGTGATGTCGGGTATCGCCCCTTCGAGACCATATCCGGTAGCGATATAGGCATCGCGGCGGGTATCGTCCTCGCCAGTGGAGATCAATACCACGATCCCGTTATTAAACTCCTTGTTCCCAACCCCCCATTTTCTGCCTAAGGCCGTTGCAAATTCATTGGCCTCATAGCCTTTCAGATTCCCCATGATCACGATCACGATCTGGTTGGAGGTGCTGTCATCAAAAGCCACCAATTTCTGCTCCAATTCCTCCGCCTGATGAGCGGTTAGAAAATCCTTTGTGCTGGTAAAGTCATTGTACAACCTGGCCGGATTGGGAGGAGCAGGTATAGCTTTGTCCACCTGGGCAGTCAGGCAAAACGTGGTGAACAATAATATGGTGGTAAAAAGTAGGCGCATGTTCATTTACCAAAGACGATATCGTCCGGTAATTCATTTTTATCCGTGTCGTTGTTATAGGGAAAATGTTGATGAAGGACCTGCCCGATATCAATCACGCATTGCCGAAGGCCTTCAGCGTAGTTTTCTTTGATGAAACTGCCGGTCATTCGTTTTACTTCATTGATCCAGAACTCCTGTCCTACCCGTTTGTGGATTCCTTCATCGCCAAAAATGGCCAACTGGTGGTCTTTAACGGCGATATACACCAGCACCCCATTTCGGTCATCGGTCTTGTCCATCTTTAACCGAAAGAATATTTCCCCGGCCCGGTCAACTGGATCCATAAACCGGCATTTGCTTTCCACAAATACACGCACTTCCCCGCTCGTCATGCGCTCCGCGTCACGGATTGCCTGCACGATCGATTTTCTCTCTTCTTCCGAAAAGAGAGCGGGTTGTTTGCGCCAGGGGAAAAGGGTCATTTTGTCTCCATCATGTTTTCAGGAATCTTCGGAGCATTCTGACTGCCTTCATCGGCTTTGAAGCCCTCTTTAGGACTAAAGCCAAACATACCGGCAAGCAGATTCACGGGGAATGACCTTACCTTGGTATTATAGGCATTAATGGCTCCGTTAAAGTCATTTCTGGCCGTATTGATCCGGTTTTCCGTTCCTTCCAGTTGGGCTTGCAGATTACGGAAACCTTCATTGGCTTTCAGGTTGGGATAGTTCTCTACCACCACCATCAGTCGTTGAAGGGCACTGCTTAACTCGCCTTGGGCCTGTTGAAATTTTTGAATATTCTCAGGGGTCAATTGATTGGGATCGACCTTGATACCACCCAGGTTTTTATACCTGGCCTCAATGGTTTGGATCAGGGTTTGCTGTTCAAAAGTGGCTTCACTGCGAACGGTATTGACCAGATTGGGGATCAGGTCAGCACGACGCTGATAAGAACTTTGCACATTGCTCCACATGTTCTTAACGTTCTCGTCTTGTTTTACCACCCCATTGTATCCATTACAACCCCAAAAGAGGAAGATCACAAGAATACCAACAATGACAATCAATCCAATATTACGTGTTCCTTTCATGGTTGAAAAGTTTTTAGAATATAAAGGTAGGAGTTAGTTGAATTGGTTCTTACATATTGATTATTAATTATTAGGAAAGGCAAAAAACCCCCAAGAAAGGATACTTCCCGATCTTAATAATTAATAATCAGTAATTAATAATAAAATAGCCCTATTTCACAGCAGCAATACCCGGCAGTTCCTTGCCTTCAAAGTACTCCAGCATAGCGCCGCCACCCGTGGAAACATAGCTCACTTTGTCCGTATAACCGAACTGGTTTACCGCGGAAACACTGTCGCCTCCACCTACCAGGGAGAACGCCCCTGCCCCTGTGGCTTCTGCTACGGCGGTGGCAATGGCTTTGGTACCTGCCTGGAATTTCTCCATTTCAAATACGCCCATGGGTCCGTTCCAGAGAATCGTCCTGCTGCTTTTGATGACCCGGGCAAATTCCACCCTGGCATCGGGGCCAATATCCAATCCCATCCAGCCATCCGGAATCTGATTGCTCGGGGTAATAGAGGTTTCGGCATCGGCGGCAAACTTATCGGCTATCACGCTATCCGAGGGCAAATGAAGATTCACCCCTTTGGCCTTGGCCTTTACCAATAGTTCTTTGGCTGTGTCAAGTCGGTCTTCTTCACAAAGCGATTTACCGATCTGTCCACCCTGGGCTTTCATAAATGTATACGCCATCCCGCCGCCGATAATGATATCCGTCGCTCTCTCCAGGAGGTTTTCAATGATGAGTATTTTATCAGAAACCTTAGCACCACCGATAATGGCAGTGAATGGTTTTTCGGATTGGTGCAATACTTTTTCCGCACTGGATACTTCGCCTTCCATTAAAAGCCCAAACATCCGCTTGTCTTTCGGGAAAAACTGCGCGATCACGGCTGTGGAGGCATGGGCCCGGTGGGCAGTTCCAAAGGCGTCATTGACATATACATCCCCGAGTTGAGCGAGTTTTTTGGCAAACTCTTCATTTCCCTTCTCCTCTTCTTTATAAAAACGCAGGTTCTCCAGTAACAACACTTCGCCCGGGCGCATCATCGAAGCGGTTAGAAAAGCCTGTTCACCGATACAGTCGTTGGCAAAAAGTACGGTGACACCTCCGAGTAAGTCACTGAGGTGATTGACCAGGTATTTGAGGGAATACTTATCTGTTGGACCATCTTTTGGGCGGCCCAGGTGACTCATGAGGATCACAGATCCTCCATCGGCCAGTATTTTCTTGATGGTGGGTACGGCGGCCCGCATGCGGGTATCATCCGTTATTTCATATTTATCATTCAGGGGCACATTGAAATCCACGCGGATCAAGGCCTTTTGATTCTTGAAGGAGTGGGTAGTGAAGGTTGACATGATTGTTCTTTTTAAACCGAAAGGGATAAATGAAAAATGCCCCGCTTGGGCGGGGCAATTCGTTGTGAAAACTTATTTACTGATCAGTGTAGCAAAATGGTGGACAGTGCGCACCAATTGGCTTACATAACTCATTTCATTATCATACCAGCTTACGACGCGCACCAATTGGGTATCGCCTGCTACCTGAACACGGGTTTGGGTCGCATCGAAAAGTGATCCATAGCTGCTGCCGATGATATCGCTGCTCACGATCTCATCTTCTGTATAACCAAAGCTCTCATTCGAACCCGCTTTCATGGCCGCGTTGATCTCTTCTTTGGTGGTTGTTTTAGCAATGATACAGGTCAACTCGGTAAGGGAACCGGTGAGGGTAGGCACCCGCTGGGCGGAACCATCCAGTTTTCCTTTCAGGCTGGGAAGTACCAGTCCGATGGCTTTGGCGGCCCCGGTGCTGTTGGGGACGATATTCTGTGCCGCGGCACGGGCCCGGCGAAGGTCGCCTTTGGCGTGAGGGGCATCCTGTGTATTCTGGTCGTTCGTATAGGCATGGACGGTAGTCATCAACCCGTTGACGATGCCAAATTTTTCTTCAAGCACTTGCGCCATCGGAGCCAGACAGTTGGTGGTACAAGAGGCACAACTGATCACCGTTTCACTTCCATCCAGAATACTGTGGTTCACATTATATACGATGGTCTTCAGGTCACCGGTTGCAGGAGCGGAGATCACTACGCGTTTGGCACCTGCAGTCAGGTGAGCAGCGGCTTTGTCTTTATCAGCAAAGAAACCGGTACATTCCAATACAACATCTACATCATGATCTTTCCAGGGAATTTCAGCCGGATTTTTCTGTGCATATACTCTCACGGTATCACCGTTCACAACAATTGCGTTTTCGGTGGCTTGAACATCTTCATTGAAACGACCCTGGGCGCTGTCATACTTCAGCAGGTGTGCCAACACTTTAGGGCTGGTCAGGTCATTGATGGCTACCACATCGATTCCTTTCATGTTATATATCTGGCGATAAACAAGGCGTCCGATCCTTCCGAAACCGTTGATGGCAACTTTAACTGTGCTCATGGCGAATAATTAAAAAGATTAGGTAAATGAATTGAGAGGCAAATGTAGGGATGAATCGGGAATTTTTTACCAGAAACATGACTGATACTGGTCATCCATACACATGAGCGGGGACAAATCCAATTACCAAAAACAAACAACTGTTCAGTATTCGCCTACTTGCACATTTCCTGGTAGTTCAGGGCCCTGCTGTTGGAAGGATCAAGCTCCAGTGCCTGTTTGAAAAAGGATCCGGCGGTTTCCCGGTTTCCCTCGGCCAGGTAAATAACACCCAGGTCAATCAGCACCTTTGTGTTTGTTGGTTGAAGCGATAGTATATGATGAAACTGATCACGTGCTTCGGATAACTCATTTAAGGCGAGCAGGACCAGGGCCAGATGATACCTTGTATTGGTATCTTCCGGATCCAGGGCGAGGGAGTTCAATAGTGCGGTTCGGGCAATGCCATAGTTTTGCCTGATCCACTCTACAATACCCAGTTGTTGCCAGGCAAATGACTGGTTAGCATCCAACGCCAGGCTTTTGTGAAAACAAGCCACCGATTCTTCATATTTATTTAATCCGGCTTTGGTGATCGCCCATTGCAACCAGTACTTGACGGTTTGCGGTTGCAGAAGGGTGGTTTTTTCCCAACAAGATTCTGCCGCATGAAAATCCTGCTGCATCATGGAAAGGGTAGCCAGGCTTTCCCAAGCCAACACATTTCGGGCATCTTTCTCAATTGCTTTCACCAGCATTCTGGCTCCTTCTTCGGCATCTCCCTTTTGAATGAGTACATTACCCAGGTTCAACCAGGCAGATGAACTGTCCGGGTTAATCTTTAGGGACTTGCGCAGGTATTTTTCGGCTTCAGCCCATTCACCTCTTTGTTGCAATAAAAAAGCCAGGTTATTGCAGGCCGAGGAATGGCGGGAATTTTCGCGAATGGCTTCGCGGAATCCTGCTTCGGCAGTATCCAGGTCACCTTGAATAAGCAACTCCACACTTTGATTATTGATCTCAGAGGAATGATTTGCACGTATCATAGTATTTCATTTTTTTATTAACCTAATAATTTATCTCCGATGCCCTTGGCGATATCGCCCACACTGAACTCGGGTTTTTCAAACTGGACATCATCCAGAGAAATATTGAATTCCTTTCCTTCTTCATAATGAACCGGGAACTTGACTCCGAACTTAAAGGATGGCCCCCACTCAAAGGAATAGAGATTCCATTTCCATTCTTTGGATAATTCTGTCACCCAGAGGTCCAGGACCGCCTCGATATAGGCATTTACATCAAACTTAAACTTGGGCTGTACAGAAAGGGAGGCTTGGGCATCCAGCTTGAATCCTTCGGTAGGTGTCCAATTCACGGTTACCCCTGCTTCGGCGGCACCTTCAATACCAAGGGCTCCACCAATTTCCAATCCGCCTGCCACACGGGCTATGCCTACACTCAATCCAATACCTGCTCTTATATAGAGTCGAAGTCCGGCCTCTGCAGGGACCCTGAATTTGGCCGTTCCGGTTACCTTGGTATTTTCTTCATGGGAAGGATTATAAGTTACCTCCACCGCTGCTTCGGTCAATTGTCCGGGACCAATGCTGGCATAGCCTTCCAAACCACCTCCGATGGTTGCCACCAATCCAATACTCCGGCTACCAATAGGTATGGCAAAAATGGGAATCTCAATCGTTGGGGCTTTGAAAATCTCTTTCTTGATCTCCTTCTTTTCAAAGATGTCGACGGTGGCAGGGATGCCAATTTTGCCTGTCACCTCCAGGCTACCATCGGGCAATAGTTTTACACCGGCGGTTCCCTGCAACCAATCCGTTATCCTTAAAGTGAGCGAACCGCCACCGAAAGGCGTGAGTGATTCGGAAGGCCCCCCGGCTGGTTTTCCATCCGCTCCCACGCTCCGGTTAGTTACCCCAACTGTAACAGACCCGGATAACCGCCCTTTGGCATAACCCACTGTTCCCATCACCGTAATCACACCATCCACATATTCTACACTCAGATCCGTACTGATACCGGGAATATTGGGTTGAACATTTCCTGACAAGGCCACTTTATATTCTTCTCCAGTCTTATTCACACTGGCTTTTATCTTGCCACTCTTGATCAATTGATGCTTAAGATCAACTTCACCATTTATCTGTAGCTGATCCTGGCCATATACCACATCCAGTTTACCTGACTTAATGCCCGGAATATCAAATTCTGCAGTACCAGAAGCGGAAAGCGTGGTTCCATCGTATCCCACTGTAATCTCAGCCTTTTTTACCCCCTTTATTTTTCCTTTGGGTATTTGAATGTTTCCTTTTATTTCCCATTTATCACTCCCATCTGCCCCATGCACATAAGAAACATCAACTGAAGCTTTATCAAATATTTTTTTATCAAACTCAAAGTTTCCTTTGATTGCAAAAACACCCGATGATTTACCCTCTCCACTGATAGTGCCCTTTCCTACATTAACGATCTCAAAATTTACATCACCTCTAACTCCGATACCTGCTGTTCCGGCAAAAATAGTCAGACTGGCATCGTTGATCTTAAACGGTGGCGGCACCGTTATATCGCCTGCATAAAATGTTTTTGATATCTCTACATCCTGACCAATGATCGAGATATCAAGACCGTCCTTACCTAAAATTCCTACTGTAGGTATGATCTTGCCCTTGGCAACAATCCCCTTTCCTGGAATCAGTTCAGCAGATTCGATCTCGATCGGGCTCATCCCCTTTAGTTTCAGGTTGGATAAAACCGTCTCCAGGTCATCTCCCCGCGTCCTTCTTTTCATATGCCCGCCAAAGTCAACGCCTGGCATCTGAAAAAGATTGATCTTGATATTATCGAGAGGTTCAAATAACTTTTTATTCAGTTCGAATTTTCCCTGGATATAGCCAACACGATCTCCGCTCTTATCCAACACAATGGATCCGGAGAATCCAGGCATACGATTCAGACTTTGATTATCCATTCGGGCACCACCGGCTGGAGAGGTATAGGCCACGGGATTTTTATCAGTTCCCGAAAGCTGTTCAATTTCTTTCTCCGACATTTTGGTGAAATTCTCCAGATGCTCTCCACCTTCAATCTGATCCCTTGACCAGAAACCATCCTTACCCCCTCCTTTCGTGCTTTTCTCGGTTTTTCCCGTAAATGAGATATTCTCAAAACTGATCTGATAGTTGGCAAAGGCGTGATCAAGTCCAAAAGTCTGACTGGTATCTGTAATAAATTCTTGTACTCCTTTTTCAATATTACCTGCGATAAGGGAACCTGAACTTCGATTTCCTGAGAAATTGACCAATTCCATATTATCAATCGTATTCTCCCCACCCACCAACTGAAGTTCCACGATATGATCCACATCAAAAGCTGACACGGCACCTGACGCATTCCACAATGGCCTTTTACTGTTTTCTATCAGCGTCTGTTCCGTTCCAAATAATTTAATGTCTTTCCATTTCAGGAAATACACATCCGGGCTGTCATTCTTCTTTCCAGCCTTACTTTTCAGGCTCTCCACTCCCTTTTTTACACCCTCGCTGATCTTTGGATCGCTTGTCCATATAGCAGTTTGACCTTTTGAGCCTTCGGCTGCCTTTCTGCTGTAAGGGAACTTTCGCTTGATACTGGAACCGTACTTCCCTTTGTTTCTTGATTTGAATTGGGGTACTTCGAGAGAAGGCAAGATGATCTCCTTTCCTTCTATTCGCCCTTTGCTTCCACCTCCGCCTTTTTTCCCTGCAGGGTCTTTTCTATGCACTCTGGCCCTTTGCACCTGATCTCTCTGTTGAACTACGTGGGTCAGTTCATGGGCAAGCAATTCCTTTCCACTATCGCTATCGGGATCATACTTTCCTGCATTAAAGAAAACATCATTCCCTATCGCAAAGGCCTGGGCATTGAGCGAAGCGCATAATTCTGCCGCCTCTTTATCAGCATGTATCTTTACCTCTGAAAAATCATACCCAAATGAATCATTCATCTGACTCATAAGGTGAGGTTCCAATGGCCGACTCGAACCCCTTTTGGCATTGATCTTTTGTTCAATGGCATTCAACTTGGCCTCATCTGCCATTTCATCGCCTTCCGCCTCTGGCCCCTGGCCCTTGTCATTTTCTGCCCGTTGTGCATTGGAAAAATTGGACTTCTGCTTCACCTGATTGGGTTCTTTTTTCCCATCCTCTTTTTTGTTCAATGATCGGGGCTTGACACTGCTGTCTTTTTCCTTATCTACCGGTTTCTTCTCTTTGTTATTTTCGTCTTTTTTTGCTACCGCATCTTTCTTATCTTCTCCACCGGCCCCTTTTTTGGCTACTTTAGGCTTCTCCTTTTCCTCACCTTTTTTCTTTACTTCCTTTTCCTCACCCTGCCCTTTCTTTTTCACTTCCTTTTCTTCTCCTCCTTTCTTTTTCACTTCTTTCTCCTCTCCCTTTTTCTTCACATCCTTCTCCTCGCCTTTCTTTTTGACTTCCTTCTCTTCTCCTCCTTTCTTCTTTACTTCCTTTTCTTCTCCTTTCTTCTTCACTTCCTTCTCTTCCCCCTTTTTTTTCATTTCTTTTTCATCGCCCTTTTTCTTGACATCTTCTTTTTTTTCCTCTGCCTTTTTGACCTGATCTTTCTCTTTATCCTGTTTGGTTTTCACCCCTTCTTTCTTTGGCTCTGTATTTGGTTCGGTCATCGGCTCTGGAGCTTTTGCCACTTCTTTTTTGTCATCCTTCTTTGAGGCAGATTTCTTATCCTTTTGATCGTCGACGACTTTTTTCGCAACGGTATCCGCTTCCTTTTCAGAAGGATCGGATGCTTTACTTACACTCAACTTGGTTTGAACAGGCAGGCCGCCGCCCTGATTAAATGAACTTGTCTTTGAAGACGAGCCTGATTTGGATTGTCCTATAAACCCCATACACTCATTTTTAATTAGTTTGCTATCTCTGATGCCATGGCTTGTTCCTTTGCCAGCTCTCTGCGAATACCGTCCATGATATATCCTTGCGTGATGATATTCCCTCCATTCTTCAACGCCATGATCGATGCATACCGAACAACATTCATGATATTCGCGCCATTAAGGGAAAAGTCACGGGCGATGTTTTCCAGTAAGACTGATTTGTCTCTGATCGTTTGAGCAGAAAAACTTTGTTTCCACAGGCGCAACCGCTCTTCCGTACCAGGAGCAAGGAAGGGCACAACGCTATTGAAACGACGCAGGAAGGCGTTATCAATGTTTCGTTTAAAATTGGTGGCGAGTATGGCCAAGCCATTGTATTCTTCCATCCGCATCAACAGGTAGGATACTTCCTGGTTGGCAAACCTGTCCTGTGCCGTTTGGGTCACCGATCGTTTGCCAAACAAGGCATCGGCTTCATCAAAGAACAGGATCCAGTTTTTATTTTGCGCCAGGTCGAAAATATGCGAGATATTTTTTTCTGTTTCCCCAATGTATTTGGAGATCACCATGGAAAGATCGATGCGGTAAACGGGCAGTCCTTGTTCCTTGCCCAATAAAGCAGCAGCCAATGATTTTCCGGTTCCAGGGGGGCCATAGAATAAGCATTTATGGCCTTCATTGATCTTGGTATCGAAATGCCATTTCTTCAATAAATGATCCTTGTGTTTCAACCAAAGCCTTACCTCATCAAGTCCTTCGGCCGTTTCGCGATGGATCACCAATTGACCTGGTTGATACGGCGTAGTGATCAATCTGGCTGGAAAACTACTGTTGAAGGGAGGATAATAATGTGTGCCTGAGGTAAGATTGGTCATCACATCCCGGGACAGGTGAATCGCCCCACTCCATTCCGGTTCCAGGGGAGACACCTCATCCAGTTTCAATATTCCATGTACGTGAAAAGCATGTTTGGGTGAAAACAGCAGACTTACCTGTATCCTTCTTTCGAGACTATTTCCAGCGAGCAGGAACAAAGCGGTTTCTCCGGTTGGTATGAGTCCCCCATGATGAGTTCCTCGGACTCCACCCACCTCCGGAATCTGTGTGTTGGTTAATTGAAATTGTTGCAATGTCCTTTCAATCAGGAAAGGGTGTATGGCTGGCAATAGTCCCAGCAGGAGAACCACCCTTTCGGCGGCATCCAGTTTGTACCCGTTTACATAAGCCGCATAAACAGATCTGGATCCACGCAAAGAAGGGGGCGTGAGTTTCCAATCACCTTTCTTTTTCTCCAGGTGCCAGCGAAGACGCTTCTCCAGCAACTCCTCCAGCCACTGGAGTTCACGTCCAAGGTCTTCGGCATTTCGTTTTAAATTCGGGTTTGCCATTGTGTAAACAGGGGGTTTTTCATCCATGGAAGCTTGATAATGGAAAAGCTCCAGGGAATCTGTTCGATCAATATATCATACGCTTTCGCCGCCACATGTAATTGCCAACTCCCGCCTTCCTTTGTGAGCCTTCCGGAACGCTGAACAAAACTTTCTCGCAGGGACTCCACCTTTGTACTTTTTAGAGCCGACCAATGAGAAAGAATCTCCTTTAAAAATGTATGTGCTAACTGCTTTTCTCTTTTGGTCAGAAGACCCGGGCCATGTTCCAATAGTTCAACCGGATCAAGTCCGCATAGTATCTTATTCAATGCGAGGTGGTATTCTTCTCTTTTTTGTTCCCCAAAAACCAGATACTCTATCCACCAGATCGCTTTCTCTCTCGCCCTTTCATTGGTAAAAGCGGAACCCCGCACCCATCCGTTCTTTTCCAAATACTTTTTAATCAATCCGGCATTTAGCAGCACCATCCCCGCATTGGAAATAAACAGTGTTTCCTTCTCCACCATCTCCTCCTGCTCTTCAAGAATAGTCTTCTGACTTTTTTTAACAACCGCCAAATCTTTAACCGAACGAGCGCCTTGCTCTGGGATCAACATTTCGTTTGACCAACGCTCCAGAAACCTAAGCTGCCAGTCACGTATAAAAGAATAGGCAGGTGGAATCTTGGCTGAAAATTCATTGTTGAGTCGTTCTACCAATGGCGGATTTTCCATTCGGTTGGAAAGGGTTATTTCGGAAACCCAATCCAGGAGACTGGCCCAACGTTCTTCTTTTTTGACCGGGTACATTATCAGGGCCTTCCATACCTGCGTGAAGAAATCCAAACGGAAAGCGGGTTGTCTCCATACTGGATTTATTTGAATGATCCATTGCAACAATTGTTGGTACAAGCGTCTTTCCTGCGGATCCTCGGTAATTAAGGATTCCTGTTGGTCACCAGACTGGCGTATCCAACTTACCAAACGGGCAAGGGCCTGCGGGTATTGGGCAATGACCTCCTGCAACCGAATCAATGTCTCTACCCGGTGCAACTTCCATTCGGCCCACAACCAATCTGTCAATTGAAGGCCAACATCAGTTTGCCAGGGTAATACCCCTTTGATCAGACATTCCCGGATCAGGTCCCAACAAATCGCCCGATCCAATGCCTGATCCACCTCACCAATTTCCCGCGGTTTGGCAAAAGGAGACTTATTCATTGAAAAAATATCAAGAGGTTGATTGATACTTCGCAGATTCAATTCTTCCTGAATGGATTCCTTTAATCGGTCTATCCAATCAGTCTGCTCAATATCGATCCATCCCAGGTCGATCTCCATTCGATCGATCACAAATCGCTGTCTGCTTTCCTGAAAGGGTTTAAGGGTCTTGTCCATAAACCTGTCTATATCCAAATTCCTGACAGCATTTGTCCATTGCCCGGCCGTTTCCTCGTCTGGCACCTGTGCATCAAAAAGCACCGTTCTTATTTTATGTGCGTAGCTATTCATGGGTTAAACACCTTAGTCAATGCAGAGATATCCACTTTGCTGAGCCATTCTTTCAATAAAGGAGCGGCATCTAAGATGGAGTTCTCGGCTGATACAGATTTCTCCTTCTCCATTTGGATATTGCCTTCCATCTTGCTATTGGCCTGTACGCGTTTGGTCTTGTACCCATCCATCTCTACTTCAATGGCAGTGCCGGCTTTTGCACCTTTTATGGAATAATTTCCTTTCTCGTCTGTATATACTTCTTTTTCACCCAGCCGTACGGTTGCTTCTGAAACCGGATTGCCTTTTTCATCCAGAATGGTTCCTTTGACTGTGGTATCCGCTGGTGGATCATCTTTGTCAAATACATTCAATATCAATGTCCCGGGTATGGAATTCCCTTTCGCGGTCATGAGGTATGGTATCTCAGTGAGTTCAGGTGTGCGGGCTTTATTGACAAAGAACACCATCTGTTTTTTCTTATCCGCAAGTAATGCTACCTGATTGCCCAGTGGAGTTGTATACAATTGTGCGCGTTGACCCTGTACTGTTTTTATGGTATAATCCTCTGTAAAGGAAAGTCTCACTTCCTCCCCTTTATAGTCAGCAGTGGTATATGGGTAAACTGCCTTTGCTTTGGTACCAACAGCGATATTGATATTATACGATCCATTGGCTGATATTTTTCCTTTAATGACCAGCAGGAGGACGCCTCTTACAAAATTCGAGGCAAAATTTCCTTTGAGAAAATAATAGAACATATAGACCCCTGGTTTGATATTTGGGTCTTTGGGATTCAAATCAACCTGAAAATAATGGCCCTCAGCAAGATTACTTACCCATGCCCCTTTTAAATAAGGCACTGGATTCTGTCCCTGGGAATCAAAGCTTATTAAAAAATCCTGATCAAGTATGGAATCTCCCTTATAGAATCCCATACTATCCAGTTCCATGCGAAAGACCGCTTTATTTTGTACCCAATAAGCCAGGTCGCGACCTGAGGTATTGGTATTCGCCAGGTCGACGACCATGATGACTGGTTTTTCCAATGGCGGGACCAGTGATCGGGTTTTATTGTCGCAGGGACTTGTCTTACAGCCACAGGAGCAATGGTCAAGATCAGGCAAATTGAAATCGGCGATGATCTGTTTGTTTTGATTGGCGTCATACACCATCAGGAATGTTTCCCCTCTGCGAACACCCGCCAGGTGCTCCCAACCCGTTACTTTCTTGGCTAATTCCTGCACTCCCTCCAACTCGGTTTCTGTCAAGATACCGGTGCGGTAGAGATAGGAATACCAGATGCGGTAAATCGGGCAAAAGAAAATGATGTTCAGCAGGTTCTGTGTCTGATTAAATCCCTGGTTGGCGTCACCCGGGTTATTCTGCCATTCGTTGCCCAAGGCCTTAACCCATTCCCAATAGATATGTGCATACAGCAATTTGTATTTATCGTAGTCAAAATCTTTCAGGCATCTTACTTCCATTAATAAAGACATCATGTCCTTGATATAGGAAATAATGCTTTGAAACAAAGGAACCGCGAGTGGCTCCAGGATGATCAGGTATTCCCGCATGTACCCGAGTACACGGTCCCGGTAATAGTTAAAGTCTTCATCCAGATCAGGGAAGTGGCAACTGACCACTTTGGTATTCGACCCTGCCTGTACAGAGGCGGAAGCAATGTTGAAAGGGAGATTGAACTGATTTCGCAGGTTATCCAGGAATAAGGTGGCGGCATCCACATTGGTATTCATGTGGCCTTCGATCCGGTAAAAATCAGTAGCACGACCATCCAGTGCAAGCAGTTCATCCTGACCTGCGGTATTGTCGGATACCAACTGATACCCTTTGTGTTGAACGATCTTGTTTCGCCGGGTAGAACCATAATTCCATACGGCCCGTACACCTGCCGCATCCGCTTTTCGGTAATAATAAGGCAGGGCCCTTACCTCGATTGGGTTTTCATAATCCTTACTGGGGCTGACCTTGATAAATGTTTCCTGCGGACTGACTGTAAACGTATCGATCATTCTTGTGATACGCAGTAAGAGTTGCTGTACTTCCTCATACAACATGAACTGGGTATCCATAACCGGTGAGGGAACAAAATAATGACGGTATCTGAATCCCTGCGGAGCCGGGTTCAGGTATTTATTTTCATTATACCATTTCTTGCTATCATCATTGTTCTGCGCTTTTCCAAGCATGATATGAAATGGATGTTGATATTCATTTCCGCCACACTCCCCGATGAGATCGGTCGTTTTTTGATAGAGATCGTTATACGCGTCTGCCACATCTCGGGCATAATCGTAGAGGTACTGAATGTAATTGTCAAAAGCAGCATTGTTCCGAAAGGCTTTGGCCAGTGTAGCAAACCGGTTGCCGATATTCGATGCGGGAGGCGCCGTTAACCAGGGATGGGCAGTCGTCATACTGGCCATTTGGGTACTGAATACCCAGGGGAAGGCATTCAACAATGCATCAATGGTTTGTCCGACACCGTCCAAATACGCATTGGTGATCTTGTTTGTCACCAGTTGTTTCATCTGGGCAGCCGTTGTGATGGTCTGCAGGAACCCGTTGCTAAACAGATTCGGAACTGTGAGCAGGCTGGCAGGAGGCCCCTGTAATTTGCTATTGATTCCTTTCCAGCCCCTGCCTGTTTCGGTGTGAAATGTTTTGGTAGAATTGGCATCCAGGATATTATTAATTACGTTGATAGGAACCAACAAGGGTCTTGGTGTAAAGATGTAGGTCTTCCCCTTATCATCACAATTTTCATCCAGGCATTTTGCCGTATCCTTCGGGTCAATCTCATACAATAAAATCAAGACGCGGTTGACCCGATCGGCTTCAAGCAGTTGGTTTTTGGGGGCAACGGTTTCTGCATTGAACTGGCCAAGTGTGATCAATTCATAGATGGTCTCATTGGCAAGAACGGAAGGATCATTAAAAGGGATATACTGGTCAAGTCCGGTATAGTTTCGGCGGTGCGTATAGGTGACGACAGCATTATTCTCCACCGGACGGGTATAAACGATTAAGTACCCTGCAGAAGTGATAGCACAGCCTTCCTGTATGACGACCTCGGCATTTACTCCCAGCGTATTCCAGTCAAAACTGAGACCACACACAATACCGGTGCCTATCAGTTTGTTCCGGGTATATCGCTCCTGCTGAAACAGGAAATCAGCCATATCATTCAGGTGTTGGTAGGTCAATACCTGGTTGGGCTGGAAGAAAGGCATTGTCGTGTGTACGGGGTTCAGGAGTTTGAATGCCATATCATGTTATTTAAAATGTTCCTAAAATGGTTTGCCCCAGGATCACCGGGTTATCGGTACTGGGATTATCACAATCATGTAAATGCCCTTGCGGGTACACATTGGTCATCGTGTTCAACGTCTTAATCAATTCCACCAAGGCAGTATGGAGGTTATTCAACTCCAATACCGTTGGTTTATAAATTTTATTCAATAAAAACCAGTTGTTATACGCTGTCTCGAGTCGGTGCAAATCGTACATGCTTACCCAACAAAATTTGGGCAGGATATGAGCAGGTGTTTCGCGATGAATGGTATCCTCGGCAAATTGCCGGAAATCCATGTTCCTGAAGCGTTGTGTCCAATAGGGTAATATCACACTGATGCGGAATGAATAGTAGTCCGGGTCCGGGCATTCGCAATCCGGATTCAGGGAATTGCAAAGTGGGAAAAAGCCATTATCCAGATCAGCCGCCGGAATATTCTTGGCCACAGGAAGCGGTCGAAGCAGGATATGTTCGATAATATGCATGCCTTCAGCCAATAAAGAAGCCTTTAATACCGGGAAGGCATTTTTTGCCGCTTGAATACTTGGGTAAACGGGGGCTGAAACCGCAAATACGGGTGAAGCAGTAGTTGGACGTACAGCAAATCTAAACCCGCCGCCAAAGGGAAGTATCTGAAAATAAAGCCAGTTCACCGGATCCATATCCTCCTTCGCAACGATCTCTACTAGTGTTTCCATCGCCGCAAACGCCTCCTGCTCGGTGGCATAAAGGACGGTTGAGCTAAGTGTATGACCCGGGTCGTACTGAAAGATAAATTTGAACTGCCCGGCCTGGGGTACAACAGTAAACTTGTTTAGCACCATCCATGAGTTATCGGTAATACTCATACCCAACATGAGGGAAGCCCGCTTGTGCAAACCGGTTGGATTGGCAGGCAGAGGTATCGAGTACCTGTCATACTCCAGGAAATCGTCGGGCACCGGATTGGCGGGAAATGGAACTGGGACATTGCAACTACCAGTAGGGCAACATTTGACATACTGCCCTTTTCCCCGATTATAACTTAGTACGTGGTAATTGGATAAGAAGGCTTGTTTGTCATTAGCAATCTCTTCGGCCGTTTTCTTCTCGGCACTTTCGAATTGGTTGCCCGTGAATTTATACATCATCACGGCATAGTCGGCAAAGGATTCAGAAAAGCGTCCAAGTAAATGATCAAGAAAACGGTTTCGGCGTTCAAATGGTTCCTCCTCGGGCGGATGAATCAATTCATTCATCTTGTTTCTATATCCATTGGCGAGATTCGCCACAAAAGCCGTCCAGGCTACTTTGTAAGATTCAGGATCATCAATATCTGCATTGGCAGGCATGTTGAAATCGACCAGTATGGGAGCAGTGTCCGGAAAGTTCAGGTCTTCGGGATCACTTCCTGGGGCATCGTACACCGGTTGATAGAAATAGGTTTCGTTGGAAAGGTTACCCACGGCAAACAGGTTCTTGCATTCACGGAGCTGAACCAGGTAATTCGCCAGCAACTGATCAAAAAAGAGCAGATAGGCCTTGAATTGCTTGATCCGGGAACGGTGTTCCTGGTCTGCCTCCGCTGGTATACCGTCCTTATTCACGCCATACACCGCAGGAAAATCATTTTGAATCGAATAGTATTCATCCAACTGGTAATACTTCCCAACCGGAGCCGCCAGGTCATTGGGTATCTTCAATCCCAGATCAATTCTTGGCTTACTCAGCGTGGACTTAAGGTCCTGGTATATCCGTTCAGCTACCTGCTTATCGGCTGTGATCGGCATCTTACCTTTAAAAAAGGTGATCTTTGAACGTAACCTGTCCAGGTTTAAATGAAAGGATCCATTGAGTACGATCTTCCAGTATTCACCTTCTGTCAGCGGAATCCCGTTCAGGTAGTTGGTAACCTGGAGGTAGCGGATCGCTTTGACGCCTTCGATCGACATGATCAGGTTGTAGAGGTCTGACACATGCACTTCAGTAAACAATACAGATCGCATCAGGTCTTCTTCCCGGAGGAACCCATGCCGTAGCAGAGGACCTTCAAATATTTTTTCGACACTGTATCCTTTATCCAGCAATTCACCCAACAGATAGAACCGCATTGGCGGAGTAAAAAAGGTATCGATCAAAAAATAAACACGGCCGAGGATATCCTCCAGATCAGCACCCGGTTCTGTTTCAATATCGGTACACACGGCAATTTCCTGAGAGGCCACTACACCGATCTTAAACACATCTTCGCTGAGGTTGCGAATTCGTTGGTACATGCAATAGACCTCATTGATGATGCCATTGGCTTTAATGACCTTTTGCTGAAGTCGGGAGAAAATGCGCGCAATGATCTCTTGTTTTGTGGCCGGTAGCAAGGAACTGATATACCCTTCCAATGTAGTCTCCAGGTCGCTCATGGATTGGGTGGTATGGTAAGGCCTGATCTGGTAAGCTACCTGAGGGATAACAACATTTCCGGTATTGAGATGTAAGGTGAGATCGAATACATTGTTCAACGCATCAAAAACAGGAACGGTAAAGTTGTTGATATTGCCGTTCACCAATTTATCGATGTCCGTATCGCCGGGTAAAACCGGATAGGTCTTAACCAGATCGAGTGGAAAGATAAACCGCACAAGGGCAATTCTGACACCGGTAACCGGGTCCCGCATTTCCCAATCGACCGAGAGGATATTCAGGTCACCAAGGACAGGGTCCTCTTCCAACAGTAACTGAAATTCATACAAGCCATCAATATTTCTGGCTTCAAATCCATTGGCCATATCAGGCCGCAGGTCAATGCTCTTGGGAGTGTTATTGCACCGGATAAAAAATGCAGGATGTGTCTTAGGGTCTGCACAAGGAGGATCAGAATAGGGAGCCACCCAGGCATTCTCGACGCCTTTGATATCGATGATTTTCTTCCGGAGATCATCAAATGTCACCGCATTACAGGGCAAAATTTCTCTGGCAGTGAAAAAATCCTTGGTTGTATCGCCGGTTACACGAGCCAGCAGATCCTCCATGGGAAGTGCCGTGCGATATGACAGGTCGGTCAGGGCATAACAAACAATCTCCTCGGCGGTGATTCCCGGGTCATGTACATTATAATCTGTCCACACATTGTGTGAGAACCGTTCAATATACTGTAACCCCAATTTGCGCAGGGCCTCATAGTCCTGAATCAGTGGCCGGGGTTTACCTTTCAATATAGTCACTTCATTACTCATGCATTAATCAATTCAATATCATGTGTGCCAAATGAGGTTAGGATCGAATGAGAAGTGGTCGTGATCGCTTCCCTTACTTCTGTTCCTTCGTGAAATATCTTCAGATCTTCGAGGTAATCTACATAGGGCAATTGCTCAATAAAATAGACCACCACCGAATCATGGAGGCTTCCGCCAAATCGGATCTCTGTTTCCTCCCCTCCGATCCAGGGCGACAAAAAACTATTGAGGTCTTCAATCAGAACGGACTTATAATAGTGGGCATCATAACAATCACGTATTTGCACCCGGCAAGAAACTTTGACTGTTTCATAGAGCGGGTTTCTTACTTCGAGGTGACTGAGTTGAGGATGCAAGGCCGGCCAGGATCCCTGACAGGGCCCATTGCTGATCCAACCTGTCAAAAACCGAAGGATATCGGTGAGTTTACTGGAGCTAAATGCAGGTTTGTAGATATTGCCGGTCTTTAAATCGGATACATAAGGTACCGGAACTACCAATACATGTCCGGCATAATTCTCCCGATAAACCTGAGGTTGGTTTCCACATCCATGCGTAAAGCCGGTATGATTGAGGCACTTGGCCATATATACTTCGGGAAATTGGTTCAATACCAGGTGCTCATAATCCCAAATGGTAATGGCACGCTGCTTATGTCGCAACCGCTCACTTACCCGCTGGTAATAAACAGATCCGGATTCGGTCACCTTTCCTCCAAAGGAGGCATAAGGCTGAAGGACCTTCTTCACCTGGCCGTCTGCTTCAAACAAGCGGGAAACTGCTCCGGCTGGCAAGGCTTTGGCGAGATGCTGAGGATCATTTCCATTATCCTTAAAAAAAGCCTTTACCGCATGCAGGTGAACATCCACCATTTTGGGTAACCCGGCTGAGCCGCTGCTTATTCCGGCACGGATCCAGAAAATGCCGGTGGGTAATTGCGTTATGGCATCGGGAAGGTCAACGGGAACCTGAATAGACAGAACACCTGAACGGATCAATCCATTTGTATCATCCCCTATTAAAGATTTGTCAAGATGTTTCCACCCCGATTCTGATAAATAGTTCCAACTGACGACGGAATGATCAACAGAGATATCTTCCGAGCCTTCGTTGAGTTGTAGCAACAAGGATATGGTCTGTCTGGCCAGTGCTCCGGTTATCCCGATATACATGGCCGATTCGATATACTCCGTGGATACAGTGCCATTCGCGCCTAATACACTCATTTGAAAATCGGGTAATAAAAGGGCTCCAGAACGAACATGATCCTGACCAAATGGAAGTAAATGGAAAAACTGTCCATCTCTTTCATTATAAAGTGAATCAAACCCGATCGTTTGAGTAGCGACATATTTTAATTTAAGTCCGGAAAGCGTCGGCGTATAAGGCGCTTCCGGAATGGTATTGTTGGTACTGTTTGCATTAAAAAGCACTGTTTGCTCGGCAAAGAGCTTGGGCCATTTCGCATGACCAAATGCATCACTGGGATTAACCAATTTCATGCGCACATAGCCATTCCGTACATCCGGTTCATACGAAAGTTTCGATTTTTGATAGCTATCCGGCCGAACCTGCGCTTGTGGCAGGGAAGCGATGGCATAATTCAGCACTTTAGATTCGGAATCGATAAAAGCCGCGTGCGGACTGGCCGAAACGGGTACCCAGGCTTTGTTGCGTAAAAAATCCACCTGGGCTTTGAAATCACTATTGTTTGCCAGCCCGGTTATGTAAGGACTGGTTACACTGTTTTTCTTATAATCATACACTAAAGTTTTCAGGTCGCCTAGGTATTGCTGCCAGGTCAGTGTTAACTCAAGACTGGTAATTCGTTTATGTTCCAATTCTGTGTGCCCAATATAAAATACCGATCCTTTTTTAGGGGTTGATCCAAATAAGGGGATGGGTTTGGCCGGGTCAAGTATACCTCCCTCGTTTTGGATGGATAGGTCAGTCACTTCTGAAACAGTGGTGGTGATTTGAATACTGTTGATGGAGATTCCCCTGAATTTTTGGTAGGCACCGGGAACATCCTGATTCAAAACAAATTTTAGTGCAGGAAATTGGGTCGAAAGTCCATCCTGGTGCACCGTTTCAATATAGCCACTCACCATGGGGAATTGTTCCTGAATTGTAAGTTTCAACTGTTTTGAAACGGCATTATAGGAGATGGTGCTGTTGTCGACCGTTAATTGTTCCCAACTTTTTTCCCCTGTTGTATATATGGTGAACAGTCCGGTCCAATCTCCCGTGATCAATGCATCGAGAATAAGGTTACCTGCCGCGTCACTGGTCCAAACGATATCAATGACCCGGTTTCCTTCGGTAAGGTGTAAAACGGGAGAAGCCACAAAAAAACCGATCCTGGCTTTATTGATCACGGTGGAGTTTACCGGATCCAACCGGAGGTCACCAAAAGCAGTCCAGGAAAGGTCATCTGTAGTAAAAGGGGAACCTTGTCCATCTTCGCTTTTTGCCACAGGTGATGCATAGATATTTTCTGTTTTGGGAAGGCTGGCATGCGGCTCCAGGAACAGTGTTTTTATTCCAGCGAGACTGGCCTGGGTGATGACGAGTTCCTGGCTTGTTTCGTACAATAGAGTCTTCCCAAGTGCATCCTTACCTCCCAATAAAGCCGTCCCTTTTTCAATGAGATGCGACTCGGTGGTTTTTGCCGGAACAAAAACAGCATGGACCGCATCCGGTGTGGCTGGCGCCGGGTTCAACTGAAGAACGCGTTGGTAATAATATTCCAGGTGCTTGCGGGTAAATTTGTTCATCTCCTCCTGCACCAGACCAAAGAGACGAAGGAAGGCAAGCAATAACCCGTGATGGGCATAATGTGAACTGGAATTCTCCAGGCTGGCTGTCAACATATCCCCCGCCAGCGAAATGATACGGGCATAGGACTCAAATGCTCTGCGAAAAAGTTGTTTTAAGGAGATGGTAGAATAGTCGATCCGGTCAAATTCGGCCGGAATCGAATTGGTATGAAAGAATTGGTCTGACAGCGTAATCGATGTATTGAGAAAAGCCAGGTAGGCTGGCCAGGTGGTAACAGGCGACAAGTTTTTATCGATCCATATCGGATCAAACCCGGATTGCAAAATAGATTGGGCAAATCCAAATTTATACACGGAATCAGCAGAGGAGGTGGCTACAAAAAGGTTGAAAGCCGGAGTGGGCAGGGCCGTATTTCCGGATCCATTTACCTTTTTAGCATTCAGGTAAGCGCCTGCCACCAACCCCATATCCGGTGCCAGCTGATTGAGTATCTCCCGGGCGATCAGGTTTCGTAGGGGCATGTGAACGGGAACATTCTTATAAAATGTATTGATATCCCTGTACACAGATATCAAAATATCCCACCAAACACGATAGGCCTCGAATCGAAGTTGTTGCGTACTTCCTGCTTCATATTGGTCCACATATTCGTAAAAAGAAATATTGGGCAACCCGGAACGAATGACCGAAATCCCGGAATAGGTAAATGCCTCATCCGACCGGATCAACGACTCCCAATTCCCATCCACTTTATAGGCAGACTGTCCCTCCTGGGCCACATAAAACTTCAGTAGTTTGGCATACCGGGTGATAAAAACCATCCAATCATCGATCTCCCTTTCTTCCGGCAACACAAAAAGAGGGTCGAGAGCGACGGGTAATCGCTCCGACTGCCGGGTGCCCGGTATAACTAATTCATTCTTTTTGAAACAATCACTCATATATTGGTCCCCTCTTTGATATAATAGGGATATACATAATTGGCTCTTGAATTGGTGGCATCGATCATATAATCAATTGTGATCAATAACAATCCTTCCGTATCACGAAATTCGACACCCAGCTTCTCGAGGGTGATACGTGGTTCGTAATAGATGATGGCATCCTCTACCAATTTGCGGATATAGGCTTCCATCGAAGTGTTAAGCGGACTGAAAACATAGTCACGCAGGTTACATCCATAATCGGGTCGCATGACCCGTTCGCCAAGTGTAGTAGACAACAGGATATGCAGGCTTCCACCAATATCTTCATATCCTGTACTCATCACTGTACCACCCGTGGCCTGATCAAAGGCGGGCGGGAAGGCCCAACCAGTTCCTATGAATTGTGATTTGTCACTCATGTTAAAATTTTTATCCGATCATCACGGTAGGACAACCCACCACGGCTGCTGCACCGCAACCACAAGAATCACCCACGCGTATCGCCGGTCGTCCGGCGATCATGACCTTACTGCTTCCGGAAGGAAAGGGGCTGGCCGTTGGTTGATGTCCGGTAGGCGGCAAAGAACACACATGCATATCCCCGGCCACTGCGGCCGGCATCCCACCGATCATAACAGTGGTGGCCCCTGGACCTGTTACAGTTCCACCATGTGTGGTGGTATCTGTTACGCGTACTGCTGCTGGCATATTTCGTTTTTTAATTGATCTGTACCATCGAACCCTTTACAGAGGTGGTCCCGCCGGAAGACATTTCCGCTGACCCATTCCCCGATAGTTTTAATTTGGAATTGGCAGATGATTCAATCTCATTGCCACTGGCCCCGATTTTACCAGAGGCTGCATCGAGTTTGATATCCTTAATACTTTTTATGACGATCCCGTCCTTGCTCATCGTAATTTCATTTCCATGCTGATCCTTCAACGCGATCTTCTTATCCTTCTCATCCAGGCGAATGCTGTTTCCCGCATCCGTGGATATCTCCAGTGTTTTGTTTTCATCATCAAACCAGATTTTCATTTTCTCCCGGGTTACAAAACCTTTAAAATGATTGGTATCCTTCGCTTGAGTAACTGCCGGAAGCTTGGAACTATTTAACATGCCCAGGATCACCGGGTGGCGGGGGTCATCATTCAGAAAACCCAGTATCACTTCATCCCCTATTTCAGGTCGAAAAAAACTACCCCGTTCTTTCCCCGCATCCAGTAGCGCCTGGCGAGCCCAAACGCCATCCGCATCCTTATCCGTCATCGGGATCTTAACCATCACCCTGTCCTCACCCAGCGGATCCTTTTCAAGTTGGGATACGATCCCGATCTGTAAGCCATTGACCCCGGGTAATAGTCCGGATGCTGGATTTTCATTTACATCATGTTCACGGATGAATGATTTTGGTGATAGCCCAAAAGCCACATCCGTATGCCAGTTGCCCTGATTGATCTCGTGACGCACCCCGGAGAGAAAGGCCTTGCCATTGAAACGGTCTCCCATCCCTGCCAGCGTCACCAGTTTTCCTGGTTTTAATGTGGATGCCCCTTTGCATTTGGCGCGTCCCCGAATGCGTGATAAGGCAAACTTCAATTGCTGTGCATCTGCCCAGACCCTCAATTCCGAATCATTGATCGCTCCCCCATGTGTGATTGTACATGCTTTGTCACCTGTTTTACCAGCGAGATCGCCCGAGGATGCATTACCCTGGCCAAGGCTATCTGAAAAGCTACTCTCTGACTCTAATGGTTCATGCGTGGATGGATCCCATCCGTATGCTTTGACAGATTCAAACTGCCACCGGCCATCCAATTCAGAATCAAACTCAAGCAGGTTGACGCCAAACTTGAGCTCCATCACGCCGTCTCCGGAGAGTGATGGTTTTTTTACCATCAATTTTTCTCCCTCACCCCAAACCAGAAATCCGTTTGCTTCGGCACGACTAATCAGAAAATCCCAGTCGCTGCAATGAAACTGAACCATCTCCGGATATTCTACGGTGGTATCATCATTTTCCAACGACACCTGGTGCGGGCCGGCAATGGTGCCGAAAATGTCACTGTCTTTTTGTTCCAGAAAGATCTTGCTCTTTCTGACCTTGGTCATCATCACAGCCTTGTGGCGACATTCCACCAATAAAAAACTCGACTTATTATTATTCAATTTCACACTCTGCCGAATAACGATTCCCTGGAAAATATCTTCATTCTCTCCATTATAGCCGGCTTCAATCTTTACTGTTGCTCCCGGCAAAAAATCCGGTTTATTACTTAATGGGAAATCATTCTTCGAAGCCTCTCCATCCAAAAAGACCAACCTGGCTGTTGAAAGTCGGTTCACCTCATGAAGGATCATCATCGAAACCAGGTTGTATTCCTGAGGTATGGCATTGCCATTGACGATGACCTTAAATGTCGGCGATGACTGGGAGGCGGTATTTTGTTCGCTTGCGGTCATTTTATTCATTCACCAGGGGCGGGAAATAAAGCGCCTGCCCGGTTTTGAGTTTTCGAAAATTGACCAGTTTATTACACCTGGCCACATCGAGATAGTATTGATTGCTGGAATAAATGCCCTGCGCCAACAAAGGGAGTTTCTCTTTCTCTTTAACTTCCCGGTAATGGGTGATATCCGGTGATTGCGCCTTATCGGACAACACTCTTTTTTGATCACTGACAAAGCCGAGAAATTTGGCATTGATCCGGGCCCGTAACGGACGTCCATCACTTCGAAACAGGACAAAGGAAATATCTGCTTCTTTCAACACGGAATCAAAAACCAGATATGACCAGGTAACCCGGAGGTAATTGTTCTTATGCTTACTCCCTTCGTATTTATAGGCCACTTTTAAAAATTCATCCACTTTTTGGTCTACAAAAATGCCCTCTGCATTTTCCACACCGGTGCTATCCAAAAAGAACTCCAACGACAGCTCCTGTTGCTTCATGTTGGAAAACTTGGGTGCGCTTGGAGAGGAGCCTGAAGCGCCTTTCTTATCGTATTCGATCTCGTACTTCAGGTTGTACTTATTCGGATTGAACATCGCTTCGAAACGATCGCTCCGTTTGTTCTGGAACTTTTCGTCATCAAAGGACTCGATGTACATCTTGACCAGTTCGCCTGATTTTGCACCTTGTGACATCAGCGTTCAGATTTGTCTTTAACAATGTCCATGACCTGTTGTAAACATTCTTTTACGATCTCTTCTTTGGGAACGGCTTCCGTGTCGTTGCCGGTGGCATTATTGCTGCCGCCCTGGTTGGGATTGCCAACATTGGCACGTATGATCAGTTCCCGGATTTCAACAGGCATGGTCAGGGTTTTTTCTGGTTGTAGTAATTAAAACTCAACTCAAGCGTTTCGATGGCGATCGCATTCTCCTGGGCTTTCAGGTCATTGGTGGCCCACTTCACGGGCCAACACTTGACAAATTCCCATACCACCAATGGATCGTGATCCGGGTTGAGCAAGGTGACGGTGAGATCTACCGGTTTGAAATCAAAGGAATCGATGGAATTTTTTACCCACTCAATGATCTTTGAATCCGGCCGCATTCCACGTTTAAGAATCAGGTTGGAGTACTTGGCTCCTTTAGGAAAACGGTAAATGAACCGGTTCTCTCCTCCTTCGATCAATTCCTCGGTGGTCATTTCTTTATTCAAACCACTGACTTCCTGGAATTGGATCTCTGAGTTACCCCCCTGGAATTGGGTATCCTGAAACTTGAATTCCACGCGGAAATGAAAACCCACCGGCGGATAGTCAAACTTGCTCTCTTCCATGATCAATTGGCTTCAATGGTGAAACCTTCATGGGCCAGTTCGACGGACTCGATCGCCACCTCATTGCCACTTGCTTTCATGCTGGGGCCTTCGAGTTTTACCGGAAATGCCTGTTTTACTTTCCAGCTCATCACCGGCTCGTGGTTCTCGTTGAGTAGTTTGATCGTGATATCCCTTCTTTCAATGGTATTCATCTTCACCGTGTTCACCCATTGGAAGAACTCATTGTCTTTTTGAAACACCCCACGTTTCATGGTGATGTTATTGTATTTCTGAATGCCCGGCATCTTGGTCACATGAAATTCAGGGTTAGAGCCATCCCGGTATTCAATCGCCTGTATTTCGTAGGTTAACCCGGTGATCTCGGTGAACCCGACATTGGAGCCACCCCAATCGACCACAAAATGAAAAGCGGGCAGTGGATAATTAGCCATAAGTTTTTATATTAATTGATGATTGAAATGGGTTGTATCAGGAGGTTTGTACTTTATGGGTGAACTCCAGGATGATGAATTCGGCTGGGCGAACAGCGGCCATTTCGATACGTATGATCATCCGTCCTTCGAGGATGTCCACAAAAGTCATCGTCTGATTCAGGCCAACATATACGCGGAAGGCTTCTTCGGGTTTAGCCCCGGCCAAAGCACCCTGGCGCCATAAAAGTGTGAGGTAATTTTCGATCATACTCTTCACCTTCACCCAGGTATTGGCATCATTGGGTTCAAAGACGACCCAGGAGGTTGCCTTCTTAATTGACTCCTCAACCATATTGAAGAATCGGCGGACACTAATGTATCTCCACTCATTGTCATTCCCGGCCAGGGTACGTGCACCCCACACCATTACTCCTTTTCCACTGAATACGCGGATGGCGTTGACAGATTTTCCGGCATCTACATCCACATTTAAGGATTCCTGCGTTTTGTCATTGATGTTTACAAGGGTGCCTTTTGAGAGGGTGACACTCACGTTAGCTGGTGATTTCCATACTCCTCTTTCGCTATCCACCCGGGAATAGACGCCGGCCATCGCCCCGGAGGGTGGCACTTTGGTTAGTGTATTATTTATCGCATCAATGATGCTTTTGTAAACAGGCCATGATTTAATCAGGGCGTCCTCGGTAGAACGTTCCAGGATTGAAACAAAGGAAAGTACGCTGGAAACAATATTGTGAAAATAGGTGAAGAGGCCTTTGATCTTACCAACTGCCGCCCGTTGATTGATCAGCCTGTCAGCATCTGAGGCAGGGGCAGGTACCTGCAATGTCGTTGCCGCATTTGCCACAGCCGCAGGCAGGTTAAAGGTTTGGAAGTTAAGATCGGAAACAGGGGCACCGGCTCTTACCAACGCTGCATTGACTGCGAGTAATTTAACGCCATCAATTGTGCTGTCGGCAAGTGTGGCATCCCAGGTTGACAAAAGGGTAAGTTGTGTTAGAAAATCGCCAAGTGCATTCGTTGGGAAAGCGGGGAATGGTGCGGTAAAACCCAGCAGACCCCAGGTATTCTCCACTAATTTTTGATTCTTTATAAAGGCGGCATCTTTAAATCCAAAATCATCGAGAAGGATGGTCAGATTATAAACCTGGCGAAGTAGTTTCAGCAATTCATTTGCAGAAGCCGTTACCTTGGCTGGTTGCGTGGCCGCTGGCTCTGATTCTGCCTCCGCAATTCGGTTATAAACTTCATTGGCCATTATATCAAATCCCTCGGCGAGAGAGGGGTAATCGATGGCATATCCAACCGGGGAGAATTCTGCAAACTCCGCGTTTGAAGTACTTAAGAAGGAATCAATCCGGCTCTCTATAAACAAACGGTCTTCAACGATCTCATTAAGGGATGTGATCAATCCTTTTATAATTGCTTCGTCGACTGCTGAAACATTTTTGACCAAGGTGGTCAAATCGATGGCAATATTTGTTCCTGCCTTAACAATCTGACCTTTGATATCTGCATAGTGAACATCTTTCCGAATTCCGACTTTCAGCCAGGGCGCGTAAACCGCTCCATATTTGAGATAGCTCATTCCAATATTGTCCCGAAACTCTTTGACATTGGCAGTCAGTTGGCTTTTGTCAATGGCCTCTTTTATATCGAAAACCCCAACCCGGTCCATCAGTTCAGCACATTGTGAAAGGGCACTTTGCTGAAGGGTATAAAGGTCAAGTCCTGCCATAGAAATCGCATCAGGAAAAACAATCATGGTAGGCTCGTCGACTTCTTTGAGTACCTCCAATCCACCGGTCATACCTGTGGTAGGGCTTCCCAATTGAACCGTACCATCTGGCCTGTATGGGTCAACAGAAATGATATAACATTCGCCACCACCATTGGCAAAGAATAGCTGTAGGGAGTCAAAGAGATAATAACTCTGTTTATTAATTGATTTGACTACCTGGTTATTGGAATCAAGCTCAACCCCGTTGCCTGTATTTTTATCAAATACCAGTTTTGGGCCATTCCCGAAATACAACTGATATTCCACAAGTGAACTTATCTTGGTTGGCTTCAAACGAAGGGATTCTCCGTTTGTTGATTCATGTTTTTCGGTGTACCCGATAAATGCCGGAATGGCCGTTGGTACCTGGGCCACTGATGGTGGGAATATGGAGATCTCGTTTACATAAACTCCCGGGGTTTTTAATGCGGTATAAATCATACTGGTAGTGTTTTGAAATGAGGAATGTTTTAAATATTCACGATAATGTTGGTAAACAAATTGAGGGCATCCCATTGTACCTCATGCGGGCCTGGGAGGGGCAGTACATCTACATAGGTTTTTGTTCCTGCCCCATTGGTCAGCCTGAACTGAAAAGGCCTTTTCCAATGGTTCACCTGGGCGGCGGACTGGAAACGCACATAATCATTGGTGGGTGGAATGGAGGCGGGAATGGCATTGAATACAACGGGTGGTTCTCCGGCGGGCAGGTGCTGGATAGCCAGGTCATTGGCCAGTAATCCAAGGGTGGTATTGTCACGGATATGAATATCATAGAACCAATTGGATTGCCGGTGACCGATACGGATCAGGTATTGTTGATCCGGATTGGCCCCGGTCCAGGCGCCTGTCTGATAATTCATTTGCACCACAGCCAGGTTATCGGAAGTATGATTAGGTGAACAAAAAATATTTTCATTCGTCGTACCCCCACTGTTTACATACCGGATCTGGTAAACCCCTTCCTTGAAACCGGTGAGGTCAACGGCTACTTCCATACTGGTGCCAACGGGCTCAGAAGGATCAAGGGGACGCACGAGGTGAGTACGAATTAACAACCCCGCCGAATTTCTTACCTCCACCAGACCAGTTACAGTTTGTAAAGTGACCTTGTATCGAAAACTCATCGGGAAAGAAGATATAGGGTTCATGAGCGGAGAAGCAGGAATTAATACCTGATTGGCTACAGAAATAAAGGAGGGGTTGCTCAATAGGAAAACGCTATCCTTTTTCCACCCCCGTACATCGGCATACATCCAAAAAAATGGGTTGCTGACACGGAGGAAAAAAGTAAAGGTCTCTACTACGGGAATTGGATAAACAGGTACCACACTTCCCGGCCCATCATTTTCATACAAAACAATAATCCCGTTGTCGACAACCTTATGCAATAACCGGTATTTCTCCATCGTACGACGGGTCTCATCCGTCGGTATCATGTCCAGTTCATCAAAAACATCCTGCCCAAAATAATAGGTGGCTTCCAGCTTTAAATTGAATAATATGGAGAATCCCCGGCGGATCATATGGCAGTGTCTTGTACCACCACTTCCCGGATAAGGGGTTGTTGCGGAGTGATTCCTGTTTCGCGGAATGTCAATGTCCTGATCTTGTATAAAACAGATGGAAGGTATTTTGCCCCAAGGGTGGCCCATAAATGGTTGAGCTGCTCGAAGGTGAGGCTGATCGGCTCTACAATGATCTTGTCCATCCCCGCTGCTGCCAGTACCGGATAATGACTGGCATTAAAAACGTTTCTGAATTGAAAGAAGAGAATGACCTGATCAAGCAATTTCAACGCGCGGGTATAGGGATTTTGTCCTCCGGTGGACAAATCAGAAAAAGCGGAAAACTGAACATACAGATTCAGTTTGATGTCTGGGTTCTGTACATTCAGTTTATCATCCGCCGTCCTTAAATAGGGTATCTGTGATTTACCCACCGTTTCTTCTTCAATATTGACCAGATTCATGAAAACAAAATCGCCTCCGGTATGCAAGGGCTCATTTTTTTGGTTCACGATGGAGTCCAATATCACCGGCGAAGTCATTGCGCCTGCAGAATTCAGGGGATCCTTAAGAAAAATAAAATTGTTAAGCTGTGCGCTTAAAAAACTCAATGTTGTTTCCGTCATGCCTTGGTATTACTTTTCAAGATTTTAAGCATTTCATTTACCTGATCCAGTAAGTGTGCATTTCGTTCCTGATTCGATCGCAATTCTTCCTTATGCCGGGAGACCTGTTCCAATAATTTTTTGTTCTGAATGCGTAACCGGCGAATAACTTCTTTGTCGATCACCGACCGAATGGCATCATCTTTATCCCTGGATATGGCTTCCACCACGGCTACCGGAATCTTGCCTTTTTGACCTTCCATTATTCCTTTTATCGATGGCATATTGCTGATTCCAAATGTATTCGAGAAAACAGGGTAAAGACAATCCCCATTTCTCATGAAATAATTGTGAACAATTGGTAGAATTACATACCCGGTAAGTAGTATTTCCCGGTATACATCTCCTCATTAATGAGGATTTTATCCACAGGAAGAAGGAGGGAAATATAAATTCATCTAATTTAGAAGGAACAAGTTTCACTCTTCACCACAGGTAGATAATTCTATGAAATCCTATTACGGCCCGGGATTAGAAATTTGATTATTCATTGAAACAAAACCTGGAGTATGATTCCTGGGAATACGGTCATTCTCGACCAAATAAAACTTGCCATTAAAGAAACCTGGGACAGGGACTTCCAGGATCTTCTTGGCCATCGTTCTGAAAGAGTGACCCTGCCATCCTCCATGTTGGATGAACCACCTTTCAATGCGGGTGCCGCCCCTTCCATTTCGCTTACGCGTATCCGTCAACGCGTGAATGAATTGGAAGAACAAAATGAGCAATTGTATAATTGCCTTTTTTACCTGATTGAAAAATTACCAGAATTGGTGATCAGGACCGTCAGGGATGAATCCGTCCCCCATCACAAGGCGGGTACACCCAACCATGCCCAAACTGGATATTCCGGGTGGCAGGAAAAGGATGCCGGAAACCCCACCCGCCGGGAAAAAGATGTACTCACCTTACTTTCAAAGGGATATTGCGCCAAAGAGATCGCTGCTAAACTTTATATCAGCGAAACCACCGTCATCACGCATAAAAAAAACCTGAAGCGAAAATTCAAGGCAAAAAATACCGCAGAACTTATTTCCAAAATGAGGGATGCTGGTTCTAGCCCTGCCTGAAAAGCAAAAACCTCAGTTGCCTGAGGTTTTGTAGCCCGTACGGGATTCGAACCCGTATCACCACCGTGAAAGGGTGGTGTCCTAGCCCTTAGACGAACGGGCCGTTTTTGGGACGGCAAAGATAGGGGTTTGTTTCTGTTTTTTCAAAATGTTTTTGGGAATTTATAGCCTCCTAATTTCTTGTAAAAGAGGGAGTAAAGTACCCGGGGGGTATACAAAGGTCGCTCCATAAAAATCCCCCCGCCTTGGCGGGGGGATGGTGGATCTTCCAAACCGTCCTATACAGTATATCTTCTTTCCCAGCTATATACAACCTGGCAGGCTGAGAATCACTATTTTTTAGCGAGATCGAATTTTTTGAAAATACTTCGCACCGCCGCATTGATCTCCTTGCTGGTCAGGTTACGGCTGTTAACCTCATCGGTGGTCCATCCCTGCCAAACCACTTTGTCGGAATGGGCATCGATCATACTGATCGTAACTGTTCCTTCCCGTATCGTTTGCTCGCGTCGGTCATATCCCATGAATCGGGAAGGATAATGAACCGCTACCACCCTTCTGGTATAGGGATTATAGAGGTAGCGTGTGGTTGGTGCGGAATAAAGGGGATCGCTTGACTCCCGGATATTTCTTTCCACCACCACATCATAGTTGAGGTACACATCGGGTCGACGCTCATTCTGCTTCCAACCGGCCTTAATTAATTCGGCAGTAACCGCTTCGCGGATTCTTTTCTCCGTTAAACTGTTCTTCTTGTCCTTCGATGATTCTAACCATCCAAATGAGCGGTATTCGTTGAAGTTGACGGTATCGTCTTTTTCTATATGAGCGGGTGCGGCACAGCCTGTCATTACCAGGGCAACGATCATCAACCCACCGACCCAATTCCAATATCTGTTTTTCATGATCTTCCGTTTTTGGTACACCTCTTAAACGGAATTTTCGAGACCGGGTTTACTAAGGATATGTGAAAGCACTGTTAGGGAAAAACTAAACCGCAGAGACACAAAGGCGCAGAGAGTTCAAATAATTCTCTGCGCCTCTGTGTCTCTGTGGTTTATAGCAATCAGCCAAGCCCAACCTCATAATGCAACTCCGGTATCTCCACATCGGCAAAACCCTTCTTCGATAACCTTTTTTTGAAATCCTGTTGTACATCGAACTCACCATGTACCAAAAACAATCGCTTTACCTTACGGGGATCCTGGCAGCCCAACCACTGGCTAAGGTCTTCATAATCGCCATGGGCACTCATGCTGCGGATGGCTCCGATATCAGCATGCACTTCATGGGTGACCCCAAATATCCGAACCTCCGTATTCCCGGATTGCAAGCGGGCACCCAGTGAATTGGGTTCGCAGTAACCGGTCATTAAAATGGAATTGCGGCTGTTCTCCACATTATTACTTATATGATGCTTGACCCGCCCGGCCTCCGCCATGCCACTCGCCGATATGATCACACAAGGCTCATTTCTGAAATTGAGCATCTTACTTTGCTCAACGGTCTTTATGTATTTCATCCCTTTAAAATGAAAAGGATCCTGGTCGTTCTTTAATACATTTTGAATCGTCCGGTTAAAATAATCCGGATATTTCTTAACGATCTCCGTCGCTTCAATACTCAGTGGGCTATCTACAAAATAGTCCAGGTCCGGAAGCCTGTTCTCTAATTCCAATTGATTGAGGGCATATAAAATTTCCTGGGTACGACCCACACTAAAAGCAGGTATGATGAGTTTACCCTTCTTTTTTACACAGGTATTCTCCACCCATTGTAATAGTTGATCCGGGGTGGTGATATGCATGTCATGCAGCTTATTACCATAGGTGGATTCCAGGAGGATATAATCCGCCTGCGGAAATTCATCGGGCGATTTAAGAATGACATCCCGATACCTGCCCACATCCCCGCTAAAGGTCAGCGTGCGGATATTTCCATTTTCCTTCAATCGAAGGTGAACACAGGCGCTCCCAATGATATGCCCCGCATCCGTGAATAATAATTCTACATCAGGGTCAATGGTTGTCCATTTATCATAGGCAATGGGGATGAGGTGTTCCGCTGCCTTTTTTGCATCATCTACCGTATAAAGTGGTTTGATATAGGGCAAGCCCTCATTGGCTCTTTTCTTGTTCACATACCGCACATCGCTTTCCTGAATCTCGGCAGAATCTTCGAGCAGTACCGTAGCCAGGTCTTTGGTAGCTGGGGTACAATAAATTTTCCCTTTATACCCTTCTTTGACCAGTTTTGGAATTAGTCCGCTGTGATCAATATGCGCGTGAGAAAGCACCATCACATCCACCTCGGAAGGCTCAAATCCAAAATGGCTGTTTAAGCCAATCGTATCTTTTCCCATTCCCTGAAACATGCCACAATCCAGGAGTATCTTCTTTCCATTCTTTAAGGTAACCAGGTGTTTGGAACCTGTAACACATCTTGCCGCACCGTGAAATGCTATTTTCATATACTTTTTTTATTTTATCGCGAAGACCCATGTCGCAAAGCAGCGCCAGTATTTCCTCGCGTTACCTTGCGCCCTCGCGTCTTAGCGGTCAATTAACTTTTTCCTTAAACGACCATGTGATATAAAATTCAGCCACTAAGTCCCCAAGCGCATTCTTCCCCACAGTCTTTGCCTTAACCGAGCGAGCCTCCCCGGTTGAAATGGCCTCTTCAATGACCGATCGTATTTTATCTCCATCTTCACAGGTAAACGCTGTAACCCCGGTGGCCTTTTTAAAAAAATCTCCTTCCAATTTTACCACCAGCATGGAAACCGAAGGTTTTCGCTGATAGGTATGTCCCATGGCCAATAACCCCGTACTCATTTCAGCCGCCATGCTCAGACAAGCAAAATAGGTGGACCGAAATGGATTTTGAGAAAGCCATTTATAAGGCACCGTCACCTCCGCCTTTCCCGGCTCCAGGTGTTTTACCCGCACACCGGCTAACCAGGCTGCAGGAAGCTTGGAGAAAAGAAAGAACCCAAACTTCCACCGGTTTCTTACCAACTTGATAAATTCGTCCATTGTTCTCCCTTTTACTGCTTATCAAATGCGACGATCGCAACAGCCGCTTTATTATCATTGGCATCGGCGCGAAAATGAATTGAACCTTCGGGTGTGCTGTTGAACCTCACGGATCTGATCTGAAGCGATTGAAGGGCTTCATTGACTTTTCCGGAATAGTCAGACCTTGTGCTGGCACTGATCGCCTGGTTGACATTATTATAGTCCAGCTCTGTGGTACTCACCACAATCGCGATATGGTCGCGAGTACCGATCGAGTCCGCTTCAAAGGATTGTGCACGGGGAAAAAGCCGGTATCCTGTAATACCACAATACGGAGAATGTTTGGAAACGGTTTCGCCGGCTTTTAGATAGGGGAAAAGCACAAAGCTTGTTCCATCCACTTCCTGCCCAAAAATATAGATATAACATTCCGTTTGGTTCTCAATTTCCATTTTGAACCGGGTACCTACCCGGATGGGGCGAATGGTTTGAAAATAATTGCTCCCGCTGTTTTGCAGTGCGATATGCTGTTTGTCGTCATTCTTGACCAGACCAATGGTACACTCCAGCGGTATATTGGAAACAGCCGTGCGTTTGGGTAATGGGTCAATGCCATAGGCTTCGCGCACATAATTCTTGAAATCTCCGTAACGTACCCAGCCTACTCCATTCTTTCCCCATTCGGAGCCCCAGGAGTTCATGATCTGAAAAGCACCTCCATACTTACTGTCATCATACCCGATCACACACATGGCATGGCCACCCATTCCACTTTGCGAAGCATCCATACCTTGTGGCTGCCAAAGTTCCTGCCCCATCATGGGTTGCATAAAACTTTGACCCACCATCATACCGATCACGACGGGTGCATCTTTGGCCAAATGTTCTTTGATGGCGCGTACGCTGATCTGGTTGATATTATCCCCACTTGTCAAGCGGGTAAATCCATGGATCTTGTTCTCGCGTCCGGCCTGAATATCTGAAGTACCCGGCATGCGTTCGCAGTCATTTTCATTGTAAGGATATTCACTAAGGGGTACCCCGCCATTGCGTGACATGGCTTCCATGGCTCGCTGCAAATAGGAACCCTGGCACCCATCCAGCCGGATCTGATTGTATAAATAAGAGGGACTGAATCGAATAGCATTGGGATCTGTACCTGATGCCGCGGAAGTAAGAATGGTCTGGGCCGCATAGGCAGAACTCCAGGCTACACAACTTCCCTGTTGGCCTTGGTTGAGGCGTTGGGGAGCAAATTTCAATAGCGAAACAGCTTCGGGCAATGCGTTCTTGGGATTGGTTTCATCCAATTCCTCATAGACGGATGCTTTGTTGAATTCGTCGGGATTAAAACTGTACCCGCTCTGGGAAAAAAGACTGGCGATCTGGGCTACATTACAGCCACCTGATTTATTCATTAAAAAATAGGCACCGGCTGCAACCACCAGGAGAAGGATGATTCCTTTTCCTTTAAATAACCCTAACAAAAGAGGCAATAAATTAAAAAGTCCCCCACCTCCCCCGCCGGGGAAATTGGAACGGCCACCTCCACCCCCACTATTATCATTAAAATCGTTCTGGGGCTGGTTGGGGTCGTCTGTCATTCGGATAGGCATGGCAAATAGATTTTGTTCAAACTAAATGTACGCCTAAATCTTAATTTGTCATGATTAAATGACCCTGATCTGTTTACGAATCAGATCCTCAAAATGGTCGGTTTCGCGGATCAGGTGAGACTGTCCGTCTTTTACCAAAATTTCTGCCGGTCTGTACCGGGAATTGTAATTGGAAGCCATCTCAAATCCATAGGCCCCGGCATTGTACAATACGAGAATGTCGCCTTCCCGGATCGTTGGCAGGCTTCGGTCGGTGGCAAAATTGTCGGTCTCGCAAATATAGCCGGTCACCATATAGGTCTTCTTCTCGCCATCGGGATTTGAAATATTTTCAATGTGATGATAGGCGTCATACATCATAGGGCGGATCAGGTGGTTTAACCCGCTGTTGACCGCGGCAAAAAGCTGGTCACCATTGTCCTTGACCACATTGACCCGCGTTATAAAATACCCACATTCGCTGACCAGGAACTTTCCGGGTTCAAACCATATTTCAAGTTTTTTTTCTCCGGGCTTTCGATGTTCTTCAAACGAAGATTTTATTTTTTGCGCCAGTCTGTCCAGGTCCACCGACTTCTCACCAGGTTTGTAAGGCACCTTAAATCCACCTCCCAGATCGATCACTTCGAGTTCAGGGAAAGAGGGGATCAGGTCAAATAAAACTTCAAACCCTTTGACAAAGATTTCGGCATCGGCTATATCGCTTCCTGTATGCAGGTGAAGTGTGCGGATAAAGATATCCTGTTGCTTTACCAGATCAAGGATCTTGTCGAGTTGAGAAACAGGAATACCAAATTTACTCCGGTCATGTCCTGTTGAAATTTTAAGATTTCCTCCCGCCATGATATTGGGTCTTACGCGAATACCCACGGGATAACCTTTCCCATTTTTCCGCCCGTATTTCTTTCCGAATTTTTCCAGGTTAGACAGGCTGTCAATATTGATATGTACACCTGCCTCAACGGCTTCCTTGATCTCTGAAAAATCGATCCCATTGGAGGTATACAGGATATTGGTTGGTTTTACCCCGGCGTGCAAGGCCAGCTTTACCTCGTTGATGCTGCTGCAATCAATGGAGCAACCAATGGAATCGAGATAACGAATGATATTGATATTGGTGAGCGCTTTGCACGCAAAAAAGAAACGGGCATTACAACCCTGAAAAGCGTGATCGAGTTTTTGAAATTGTTCTTTTATTTTTTCGGCATGATAAACATAGACCGGTGTGCCAAATCGTTGGGCAATGGCGTTTAGCTGGTCATGGTTCAGGCTATAATGCATAGAGTGAATATACGCTAAATAAATGCCATCCCTTTGGAGGATGGCAGACAAAAAATCGATTTAATAAGATCAGGATTCCGTTTCTTCCCCCCCTGGTTCGCTGCTGCTTTCCTCCGGACTGCTTAATAACTCACCGGTTTCATTCACCACCATCGCGGGGCTTACCTCTTCAAGAGGTTTTTCCATGATGGCTTCCATTTCCTGGGCATCCGCGTGACGGATCAAGGTTGGCTCTACCAATTGCTCGGCGAGTACTTCCCGGATCTTTGGCAGGTCTTCAGCGCTGTTGATCCCGAAATAATCCATGAAGTTTTTTGAAGTGGCATAAACCAGCGGATGACCGGGCATCTTCTCATTTCTGCCGGAGATGATGATCAATTCCTTTTCCAATAATTTTTGAACCGTATAATCGCTGTTCACGCCACGGATCGATTCGATCTCGCCTTTGGTGATCGGTTGTTTGTAGGCTATGATGGCCAGGGTTTCCATGGCAGCGCCGGACAATTTTTTCAGGAACTTATCGCCATTCAGTTGGGCCACGGTCTTGTGGAACTCCCGTTTGGTCAGGAACTGCCAACCGCCACCGCTCATTCTTACTTCAAAGGGATAGAACTCGGCATTGTATTTTTCCACGATCCCATCGATGGCCGCTTCCACCTGGTCGAGTGTGACTTTTTCCTCCATAAAGCCAAAGGCGTTATTAAGGAGTTCAGTCAGGTCCAGGGTCGTCAGCGGTTTATCACTGGCGAAAATAAGGGCCTCAATATGGGGTATGAGATGGGTAATTTCCATATTATTCAAATGATTTCAGGTCGATCACCAAAGTGGTCGCCTTATTGTTGCAGGGCGGCAGCTCCACTAACGATCTCGGTGAGTTCGGTTGTGATCGCAGCCTGACGGGCCCGGTTATACGATATTTTCAGCGAACGCAACATTTCATTGGCGTTTTCGCTGGCTTTGTCCATTGCGGTCATACGGGCACCATGCTCGGATGCATTGGAATCCAGTACGGCTTTGTACAATTGGGTGTTGAGGATCTTTGGCATGAGTTCGGCGATCAACTGATCCTTTTGAGGATCGAAGATGAAATCCGCTTTGGGTCCTCCTGCTTTGGCCTCTGTTTTCGGAATGGGGAGGAACTGCTCGGCTACAAAACGCTGGGATGCCGCATTTTTGAATTCGGAGTAAACGATCTCTACCCGGTCAAATGCTTTTTCTTCAAAGGCTTTTACAGCCGCCTGTGCGCAGACCTGCACCGATTCAAAACTCAGGTGATGAAAAATATCTTTGAATGTATCGTCGGCTTTGTATTTATTCTTTACAAAATGCTCATACCCTTTTTTCCCAATGGCCCAGATCGTAACCTGGCCTTTCTTATTTTGCTCACTGTATTTTTCGGCGATGGTGGATTTGGCCAGTTTGATCAGGTTGGCATTGAAGGCACCACAAAGACCACGGTCACTGGTAATGACGATCATGAGCACTTTTTCCTCCGGACGCTCAACAGCCAGGTTTCCACCTGCCGCTGCATCCGAACCACTCACGATATTGCTCAACAGGTCCTGCAATTTCCGGGCATAGGGACGCATTTGAATGATGGCGTCCTGAGCGCGACGCAGTTTGGCGGCGCTAACCATCTTCATTGCTTTGGTGATCTGTTGGGTACTTTGTACCGATTTAATTCGGTTCCTTACCTCTTTAAGTTGTCCGGCCATGGTGTATCGTTATAATGGGGTTTACCCCTTTTAACTGCCTATTTTTCAGGCCGCAAAACTAAGGTGTTCCGGCCTAAATTCCATAACAAGGGCTTGGGACTTATCCCCGATGGGAAAACCCTACCTTATCGGTTAATAATGAATCATTTAAAAAACCAGTCTAAAAGGTCACGTGGAAGGTTTTAGTCCTTCAGCTCAATTTCTCTCCGCAGGCTATAGGTTTTTCGAAGCAGACCGCCTTCCCGGGCTGTTTCATTCAATACTTTTTCTGATTCCCAGGTAAATAAAAGATTCACGGGTCCGGTAGCCAAATTGGTAAGTTGGGCGCTGGAAAGGATGATCTTCCCTTGCCGTACCGTGTCCACCTCATTGATATCATTACTGGAGTATAAGGTATCCGACATCCAGACCTGTACGGGTTGGCCGTCCTCCAGTCCTTTAAAAGAAAAGACAAGATCGGACCGGGAAATGGTGTCGGCAATATCCGGATCAAGAGAAAAAGGCCTGAACTCAAATTCCTCTTCAAATTCTTTCCCATTGAGGTCAATAAAGCGAATGCTGTGTTTTCCGGCAAATTGCGCCAGCGGCTGAACAAATTCGTAGTAGGCCCCTTCAAATTTGGTACTGTCCACAGGAAGTTCCTTCCCGTCAAGAAATACCTTGCTGGGTTCATTTAATACCAGGGTGGTACCATCCGGTCCGCCCATGCGGTATTGTAATTTGACAACGGCATTCTCCTTCCCTTCCTCCGACCAGATTTTGTAGTCAAAGAAAACGGCATCGGGGTTTACGTCCTTACTATTGCCAATCTCACTGCTGGTGCAAGAGGCCCCAAATAAAACGAGGAGGGCCAGGGAAGGGATGATGGTAGCGCGCATAAGTTATGATTTCCTATGAATACCCGGAATGAGGGTAAAGTTCGTTAAAAAAACATGAAAATTAATGGGTTGTGGGGTGTTTCCCGCATCCCCGAAACCCTGACCAATTTCCTATCTTTGCTTTCCTCTGTCAAAATGGCCTGATTCAAAATATAGCACCCTTTTTGACCGGGTAAAATTCTTAAAAATCAAATTTTTAGCAAATACCCAATAACCCGTAATTATGATCGGTTTCATTTCAAAGCTTTTTGGAGGTAGTAAATCGGAGAAGGACGTTAAGAGCCTGTGGCCCCAGGTATCCCGGATCAACGAATTTTTTAATTCCTACCAAAGCCTTAGCCACGATCAACTGCGTGCCAAAACAACCGAATTCCGTGAACGAATTGCCGCCCACCTGGCACCGATCGATGCGGAGATCGCCGAAAAAAATGCGAAAGCAGAAGGCCTGGCTTTCAATGACCTGATGGGAAAGGATGCGATCTATCAGGAAGTGGATAAATTGAAAAAGAAAAGAGACGAAGAAACAGAGGCCATCCTTGAAGCCATTCTTCCGGAAGCTTTTGCCGTAGTAAAAGAAACCGCGCGCCGGTTCAAAGAAAATACTACACTTACCTCGACAGCCACCCAGTTGGATCGTGACCTGAGTGTAAAAAGAGATTATGTAAAGATCGAAGGAGATAAAGCCATTCATAGTAATAGCTGGAGTGCGGCCGGAAGTCTGATCACCTGGAACATGGTGCATTATGATGTGCAGTTGATCGGTGGTATGGTGCTTCATCAGGGAAAGATTGCAGAAATGGCCACCGGGGAAGGTAAAACCCTGGTATCTACCCTGCCCGCTTACCTGAATGCCCTCGCGGGTCAGGGAGTACATATTGTGACCGTGAACGATTACCTGGCCCGTCGTGACCAGGAATGGAACGGCCCCATCTTTGAATGGCTGGGGGTCACCGTAGATTGTATTGACAAACACCAACCGAATACAGAAGATCGCCGAAAAGCGTATCAGGCCGATATCACGTATGGTACCAATAACGAATTTGGCTTTGACTATCTCCGCGACAACATGGTGCACAATGCCGATGAGATGGTGCAACGCAAACACCATTATGCCATGGTGGATGAAACCGACTCCGTTTTGATCGATGATGCCCGTACGCCCTTGATCATCTCCGGTCCGGTACCCCGTGGTGATGACCAGCAATACCATATTCTTAAACCCCGTGTTCAGCAATTGGTGGAAGCCCAGGAAAAGATTGCCCGTAATTGCCTGAATGAAGCCAAGAAGCGCATGGCCGAAGGAGATGATGACCCCAAAGGCGGTGGCATGCAGCTTTACCGGGCACACAGAGGCTTACCTAAATACGGCCCCTTGATCAAGTTCCTGAGTGAACCAGGTATCAAGGTGAAAATGCAAAAGACCGAGAACTATTATCTCGCCGATCAGCAGAAGGAAATGAAACGGATCGATGAGGAACTGTTGTTCTATATCGATGAGAAAAATAATTCGGTGGATCTTACTGATAAAGGAATCCAGATGCTTACCCGTGCCGGAGAAGACCCTGATTTCTTTGTGATGCCCGATATCGGCATGCGCCTGGCAGAAATTGAAAAGACCGAGGCCACAGCGGATGAAAAACTCCAGTTAAAAGAATCGGCCCTGAATGAATTCCGGCTCAAAGCAGATCGCATCCATACCGTACAGCAATTGCTGAAGGCCTATACCCTCTTTGGAAAAGATGTGGAATACGTCGTGATCGAAGGACAGGTTAAGATCGTGGATGAACAAACCGGTCGTATCATGGAAGGCCGCCGCTACAGCGACGGGCTTCACCAGGCCATTGAAGCCAAAGAGAATGTAAAGATCGAAGCGGCTACACAAACTTATGCCACGGTTACCCTCCAGAACTATTTCAGGATGTACCATAAGCTGGCCGGTATGACCGGTACAGCGGAAACAGAAGCCGGTGAATTCTGGACCATTTACAAACTCGATGTGGTAACCATCCCCACCAACCTGCCTATGGTTCGTAAAGATGAGCAGGACATGGTGTTTAAAACCAAACGGGAAAAATACAAAGCGGCCATTGACGAGATCGAGCGTCTTCGCAATGAAGGTCGCCCGGTGCTGGTAGGTACCACCTCGGTGGAGATCAGTGAACTGTTGAGCAAAATGCTCCATGTAAAAAAGATCCCGCACAATGTACTCAACGCCAAACAACATAGTCGCGAAGCACAGGTCGTTGCCGAAGCCGGATTGGCCGGGGCTGTTACCATCGCCACCAACATGGCGGGTCGTGGTACCGATATCAAACTGGGGCCTGGTGTAAAAGAAGCAGGTGGACTGGCCATCATTGGTACCGAGCGACATGAAAGCCGGCGGGTTGACCGCCAGTTACGTGGTCGTGCCGGTCGCCAGGGGGATCCTGGTTCTTCCCTCTTCTATGTGGCCCTCGATGATGACCTGATGCGGATGTTTGGTAGTGAACGTATCGCTTCGATTATGGACCGGCTGGGGTACAAAGAAGGCGAAGTGATCCAGCACAGCATGATCACCAAGAGCATTGAAAGGGCACAGAAAAAAGTGGAGGAAAATAACTTTGGTATCCGTAAACGCTTGCTCGAATATGATGATGTCATGAACAAGCAGCGGAATGTGATCTATGGAAAAAGACAACACGCCCTCTTTGGCGAACGTCTCGCCCTTGATATCGATAACGCCTTCTCGATCGTAGCCGAAGGCTTGGTCAATGCCTACAAGGAGCAGGAAGACTATGATGGGTTCAAGCTCGATTGTATCGTCAATTTCGGTATAGATACCGCCATTGAAAAAGAAGAATTCCTGCGTGGAAATGCCGGTGAAGTTACCGACAAATTGTACCTGGAAGCCACTTCCCATTACCAACGTAAAAAAGATGAACTCAAGACCCAGGCCATGCCGGTCTTTAAAAATATCCGGGTAACCCAGGGTCGCCATATCGAAAATGTGGTCGTTCCTTTTACCGATGGCACCAAAGGCATCAACGCCCTTACCAACCTGCAGAAAATGCTCGACAGTCAGGGAGAAGAACTCTGCAACGCGCTGGAAAGAACCATCACGCTGGCCACGATCGATGATTCATGGAAGGAACATCTCCGCGCCATGGATGACCTGAAACAAAGTGTGCAAACGGCCTACCTGGAGCAAAAAGATCCCCTGGTGATCTACAAGGTGGAAGCGTTCAACCTGTTCAAGATCATGGATGCGGAAGTGAACCGCAATATCGTTTCCTTCCTCTGTCATGCCGGTCTGCCTGTACAGGAAGAAACAGCCCAGTTAAAAGAAGGCCGTCAGGAAAAAACAGATATGAGCCGGATGCGGGCCAACAAAGCCGAAGTGGAAGCAGCGGGTGAAGATTATGGCGCCAATGAAAAAGATTATTATGATCCATCAACAGGAGGGGCCGCTGTAAAACACGAACCCGTCAAGGTTGGTCCCAAGATCGGGCGAAATGACCCCTGCCCCTGTGGCAGCGGAAAGAAATACAAGCATTGCCATGGGAAAGAGGCTTAGGCTTTAATTTCCTACCCCCAATGAACTTCGTATAAACACAGCCTCAAGTCGTGGAAAAAGTTTCTCTAAAGAGAAACTTTTTTTCTTTAATTTGGGGGTGAAAAAGAAAGAGCCCATACCATCCTTTTTTATGGAAATCATTTCGAAGATTTCTATTTAAAGCAAACTTAGAGTGTCAGAAAGAAAATATTCTGGACTTTTGATTTAATAGGTGAGCTATCAAGAATACCTGAAACCTATTTTAAAATTATAGATCAAGCTCATAAAATTTATGAGATAAGGGTTCAGGCAGAGGGTAATATATTTAGATTCTTTTGCTTTTTCGAAAAAGATAAGTCAATCATTGTCCTTCATGGATTTCAGAAAAAAACTCAAAAAACACCGTGGAAGGAAATAAAGAAAGCAATCAGATTAAAAAAACAATATGAAATCGAAAAGGATGCAAACTTTCACTCTTGAGGATTTGAAAAACAAGCATATTGGGAAAAAGGGTACTCCAAAAAGAGACGCATATGAGACTGAATATGAGACTTTTCGTATGGGTGCTCTGCTACAAATGGCCAGAAAGAAAAAGGGCCTTACTCAGGAAGAATTGGCTGAAAAAGTAGGAACAACAAAATCCTATATCTCCAAAATTGAGAATAATATCAAAGAGGTAAGGATGTCAACATTACAGAAAATTGTAGAAATTGGACTCGAGGGGAGGATCAAATTGTCCATTTTGGTTTAATTCGCCATTGAAGGATTGTTCGCGGCTATTTCCGTAACTTCCCTAAAACAAAATACTATGCACCTCGGCGCCTTCTCCATCAGCCTCAGCGTGAAAGACATTCATGCTTCCAAGGCCTTTTATGAAAATCTCGGGTTTACCTTTAAGGGTGGGAATATCGAACAAAACTGGATCGTGCTAAAAAATGGCAATGCAGTTGTCGGATTATTCCAGGGAATGTTTGAAGGAAACCTTATGACCTTTAATCCCGGTTGGGACCAGAACGCCCAAAAACTTGATGAGTTTGAGGACGTGCGTGTCATCCAATCCCATTTGAAAGCCTCCGGTATTGCCCTCGATGCCGAAGCCGATGCAACCACCACCGGCCCCGCGCATATTTTTTTGAAAGACCCGGATGGAAATGTGATCCTGATCGATCAGCATGTTTGATAAACCTAAATAGTGAATTGTGAATAGTGAGCAGATTCACCATTCACAATTCACCATTCACTATTTCTCTCCCCTCACTTCACCCCATACTTATACTTATATCTTTCAAACAACTGTTTCTGCTTGTCATCCAGACTGACCTTACGGCCCTGGATAAACGCATCGGTGATGAGTTGGCTACGCATATCAAGAATATCGCCTTCGCATACGACAATGTTTGCATCCTTCCCTTTTTCAATTGACCCGGTGCGGTCTTCAATACCGAGAATTTTTGCCACATTCAACGTAATAGCGGACAAGGCCTCTTCTTTGCTCAGTTCATAAGCTGCGGCAGTACCAGCATTAAAGGCCAGGTTACGGCCACGGAACTGCCCATCCTCATCATTGATGGCAAAGAGTACGCCAGCCTTTTGCAACAGCGCGGGTGTTTTATAAGGTTGGTCCACATCATCATCGATCAGGGTTGGCAGGCTGTGCATCTGATTCAGGATAACAGGGACATTGTTGGCCTTTAACAGATCAGCGATCTGCCAGCTATCACTCCCACCAACGATCACGATCTGGAAGCCAAACTCTTTGGCAAAATCCAGGGCGATCAGCATTTGCTTCACGATATCACAATGCACATAAAGCTTTTGCTTCTTTTCAAATAATCCTTTTACGGCTTCATACTTCAAATTAACATCAGCATGTTTGGGTTCTGCCAGATAAGCCTTGGCCTCCCGAAAGAATGCCTTTACCGATTCGATCTGATCCAATGCCCTTTGCACCGGGTCACCTGCGGGTTGTTGTCCAAAACCGCCAAAGCCACCTCCCCGGCCACCACGACGGGCCAACAAGGAGGGCATTTGAAAATGAATCCCATTGTCCATTACATAAGCCGCATCCTCCCAGTTCCAGGCATCCAACTGCACAACGGAGGAAGAACCGGTGATCAAACTGCCTCCAGGGACAACGTTTGATAACAATATTCCATTATTCCGAAGGGTGTTGGTCACCTTCGAATCGGTATTATACGCTACGATGGAGCGGATATTCGGGTTCATTTCCCCAATTTCATTCACATCACTGGTGGCACGAACGCTGCTCACCTCGAGTAAACCCAGCGAAGAACTGGCCTGGATCAGCCCGGGATAGACATGCTTCCCTTTTACATCATACACTTTCACATCACCAGACGGGACAGCAATATTCGTCCCTACTTCCTGGATCTTCCCATCCATAATTTTGATCGTACCATCATTGATCACCGTGCCATTACCTACGTGGATAGTGGCATGGGTAATAAAGAGCAGGCCCTTCTGCGCCGGCGCTGGATATACATTCTCCTGGGCTTGTATGCCAGTAACAAAACCAAGAGATAGAATTATTATGATTAACTTTTTCATTGTTTCAATTTTATATAATTACGAGAGACTAATAGCTAAAAGCTAAAGGCCAATAGCTTCTCATTATTCCTCCCCTTCCACCACCAACAATCCATGCTCGTGCGCATGCTCGCTACAGGTATGCATCACTTCAAAACGGGGACGGGCGCGCTGGAAATTACCCGGATTAGCACCCGGTGCACGTTTGGCGGCCGCCATCTTGGCGATGATGCGGTTCTTTTCTTCCTGGTTTTTCTGGCGAAGTTCTTTGTCCATATCACGACTAAAATAGATCGTGCCATCAACAATGGTGTATTGCGCTACGGCATAAATGCTGAGCGGGTTATCACTCCACAACACCACATCGGCATCTTTACCAATCTTGATACTGCCTACTTTGTCATCCACATGAAGCATCTTGGCTGGATTGAGGGTGACCATTTTCAGGGCATCTTCTTCCCCCATTCCACCATACTTCACGCTCTTGGCCGCTTCCTGATTGAGGCGACGGGCCATTTCAGCATCGTCGGAGTTGATCGCCACATTCAAACCTACTTTTTGCATGATCGTGGCATTGTAAGGAATGGCGTCGATCACTTCCATTTTGTATTCCCACCAGTCACTAAAGGTCGAGGCATTGGCCCCGTGCGCCTTCATCTTGTCCGCCACTTTATACCCTTCCAGGATATGGGTAAATGTATTTACCGGGAAACCATATCGCTCGGCTACACGCATCGTGGCCGTGATCTCACTCTGTACATAGGAGTGACAGGTGATAAACCGCTTTTTATTCATGATCTCAACCAGGGCATCCAGTTCAAGATCACGGCGCACAACCATCAGTGTGGCGCCTTTCTTTTTATTATTGGCTTCGGCCTCCTTCCATTGATTCTGGTAATCTGTCGCGCGTTGGAAGGCATCGGTCAGCACCTGCTCCACTCCCATCCGGGTATCGGGGAAACGGGTGTTGCCCTGTGTAGCGGAAGAACGTTTTACATTTTCTCCAAGTGCAAACTTGATAAATCCATCGGCGCCTTTGAATTTCAGGCCTTCCGCATTGGCACCCCACCGCAATTTGATCAATTGGGTCTGGCCGCCAATGGTATTGGCGGAACCATGCAGGATATGCGAGGAAGTAACCCCTCCACTTAATTGGCGATAGATATTGATATCATCCGGGTTCAGGTTATCACCAATACGAACCTCAGAAGTAACAGACTGCCCACCTTCGTTGATTGAAGCGGCCGCAATATGCGAGTGCTCGTCGATGATCCCGGCAGACAGGTGTTTGCCCGTTCCATCGATCACTTTTGCCGCAGGGTCACTCAGGTTTTTTCCGATGGCCGCGATCTTTCCACCTTTCAGCAGCACATCGGTATTACTTAGCACCCCTTCCTTTTCATTGGTCCAAACGGTTGCATTTTTAATGAGAATGGTCTCCTGGCCTGGAAGTTGTTCTTGTCCATAAGCGAGGAAGGGATAGGTTACTTTACCAACTTCCACTGGACGTGGCCCACGTGCACTGTCGGATTTGGCGACCATGGGAGCCGTCATACTGGCGGTCCAGGTAAAGGGTTTACCATTTGCATCCGTCCCCGAACCGGTCCAGTTCTGATGATCATTGGCCACCCCGCTCATGATGGTCTCTTTGGCACCTGGGCCACGACCTTCCGTATAGCTGAGTTTGACCAGTTTACCATTATAGGTATATTTTCCTGTCAATGTATCCTGTGCAATAAAGGAAGCAGCGCCCCCATCTTTCAATTCCAGTTGAAAATTTTTCTGGATACTGCCCTGTGTGATGAATTGGTAGGTTCCTTTCACATCATACCAGCTATCATTCTTCACATCATAGCGATGACCTTGCACCCAGTTTTGATGTACCACTGTTTTCTCACTAAAAACGGGGCCATTGGTAATGACAAAATTGGCCCATTTGCCGGCATCCAGACTTCCTACCTGATCGTAGACCCCTAACAGGGTAGCAGGGTTTTTGGTCAATGCATCAAAGGCCGCTTTATGTGTTAAACCATACTCCATGGCCTTGCGCAAATTGGCTGCGAACTCCGAGGTGTTGGTCAGGTCGGCTGTTGTCAGACAGAAATTAATACCTGCCTTTTCAAAAGCAGCCGCATTACCAGGTGCCAGTTCCCAATGTTTGAGGTCATCCAGACCGACAAAGCGAACATCATTGGGATCGTCCACATCCATAGCGGCGGGATAGTTCAGGGATAAAATAAATGAAGCATTGGTGGCTTTCATGTCAGCGATCCGCTGATATTCATTACCCCCGGCTTTGATGATGAATTTCACCCCCCATTCGTTGCCGATATTATCCGCGCGAAGTGCATTCCATTTATCATTGGCTTCAAAAATCTGAGGCAAACTAAGTCCTTCATTAAAGTATTGCAGGGACAGGTTCACTCCTTCTCCGGCGGGTTTTGATTTGTACCATTGCGCGTCATAAAAAGTCTGACGCAACAAAGCAATAGTACCCATCATGGAACCGGGGTAAGTCTGCGTGGAGGTACCCTTGCTAAACGAATAATGCGCGGAAGCACGGGGCTTAACCAGCGTCATATTTTCTTTCTCATCGGCCAGGGTAACCACGGAACCGGTTCCCCGGGCGATACCATCCATTTGATGGGTAAGCACGGTACCGAAACCAAGGTCACGTAATTGTTTGGCCTTGGCTGCATCAGCCGCAAAGAGACGACCGGCTTCTACATCGGTACGGAGCGCCTGGTTCCAACCATATGCTCCCTTTTGATTGGAGGTGAGTTGGGCCGGACCAAAAAAGTTAAACCCTCCCTGCGCCCGTTGGGGAGCCGGAAGGCCATAGTTGGAATAAATATCAATGAAAGAGGGATAGATAAACTTCCCTTTGCAATCTACTACGACGGAGCCGGCCGGAACGGCTATACCGGTTCCTACGGCAACGATCCGCCCCTGTTTGATCACCAGCGTGGCATTCTCCAGCGTGGTGGTGGCATCTTTTACAATGGTGGCGTTGGTAAATGCATAAGCCTTGTCGGTTGGTTCGGCTACCCCGTTGACCGGGAAGGTGGTCTGTGCCCCGAGGAACATGGGGAACAGCAATAACCCCCAGACCAGAGCCCTGGACGAGCGTTTTCTCATAAACGATGGTTTTGTTTTACTTTAGTGTGTGAATAGCCCATTTGATGATAAAATGGACTATTACCTCCGACAAGATACTTATTTATTTAAAAAAAAGCCCTTATGGGAATCGCGTCCCGGATCGACCATACCATCTTAAAACCGACCACCACTATTACCGAGGTAGAACAACTCTGTACCGAAGCCGTCACCTATGGTTTTGCGGCCGTTTGTGTACCTCCCCCTTTTGTCAAACGGTGCAAAGAAATATTGTCTCCCACCCCTGTGCAGGTGGCCACGGTCATTGGGTTTCCCTTTGGTTATTCAGCCATTGAGGCCAAAGTGGCGGAGACGGTTTTGGCCATGGTGGATGGGGCCGATGAGATCGATATGGTGATCAACCTGATCGCCCTGAAAGGAAAGGATTGGGATTACCTGAAAAGAGAAGTACTCCTCCTGCTCGAAGTGGTTCGCTCCAAATCGAAGGTCCTCAAGGTTATCATTGAAAGCGGCATCCTGAGCCAGGAAGAGATCATCCGCTGCTGCGAGATCTATGGTCAAGCTGGGATCGACTACCTGAAAACCTCTACCGGATATGCTGAAAAAGGAGCCAGTGTGGAAACCGTGCAACTCATGCGTACCCACCTGCCGTCTGGTATCAGGATAAAAGCCTCCGGAGGAATCCGGACCTTTGATTTTGCTCAACAATTGGTGGCCGCGGGTGCCGACAGACTAGGATGCAGCGCCTCCGTAGCCATCGTTCAAAATGACCCCGGTTTAGTTACCGGAAACTACTGATCATTCATGGAATGATTTTTGCACAATGAAACAACACATGAAACCATTATTTGCCATCCTTCTGATCTTCTCGCTGACCCATGCGGCCGCACAGAATTCCCTGGATAAACCCACGGATTCAGGAACGGTCATCGTCCACAAAGATCCCCGCCTCGACGTGCTGATAAAAAAACAGATCCAGATCAATGAAGAAACAACCCGGGAAGCCCGAAAAAACATCAAAGGGTACAGGCTCCTGGTGATCAATACCAATAACCGCGAAGAAGCCCTGGCAGCCAAAAACAAGGTCTATACCTATTTCCCTGAACTAAGACCCTATCTCATCTGGCAATCCCCCTTCTTCAAATTGAAAGTGGGCAATTTCCGTGACCGGAAAGATGCCGATGAATACCGTAAAAAAATGGCCGCCCATTTCCCCAAAGGGGTCTTTATCATCAATGATATCATTGAGATCAAACTGGAAGAACCAGAATCCGGCAATTGACAAGCAGCTAAAAGCTATTAGCTATTAGCTAAAAGCTAAAAAATCCTGGTTAACTTTGCCCAATGTCTCTCCAGTCAAAGATCAAAGCACTCGCCCATCAATATTCCCCTGAATTCATCGAGGTTCGCCATCACCTGCATGCGCATCCGGAGTTGAGCTATAAAGAATTTGAGACCTCCGCATTTGTTCAGCAAAAACTCAAAAGCTGGGGTATCCCTTTTACCATCATGGCAGAAACGGGAGTGGTGGGTTTGATCAAAGGCCGCAACCCGGAAAAGAGGACCGTGGCCCTTCGGGCAGACATGGATGCCCTCCCCATCCAGGAAGAAAATGATGTTCCGTATAAATCCGTTCATCCGGGTATTATGCATGCCTGCGGACACGATGTGCATACCACCTGTTTACTTGGTGCCGCTAAAATATTGGCCGAGACAAAAGACGAATGGGAAGGGACCGTAAAACTGATCTTTCAACCCGGTGAAGAAAAAAATCCCGGTGGAGCCAGCCTCCTGATCAAGGAAGGGGTATTGGAAAACCCCAAACCTGAAGCCATCTATGCCTTGCATGTGCACCCGGGTATGGAAGCCGGCACCCTGAGCTTCAGGGCTGGAAAAGTAATGGCCAGTGCAGATGAATTGTACATTACCATCAAAGGAAAAGGAGGGCATGCCGCTTCTCCACATCTCACGGTCGACACCATTCATGTTGCCTCGCAATTGGTGGTGGCTTTGCAACAGGTGGTAAGCCGAAAAGCCAACCCTTTTCACCCCACAGTACTGACCATTACCTCCTTTCAGGGAGGATACACCACCAATGTAATTCCAAGTGAAGTAAAATTAATGGGCACCTTTCGGGCCATGGAAGAAGAATGGCGTTTTCAGGCGCATGATTGGATTCGAAAGATCACGGAGGAACTGGTAACAAGCCTGGGTGCGGAAGTCGATCTGCATATTGACGTGGGCTATCCCAATGTGTACAATAACGAAGCCCTGCATGTAAAAGCCATGGATGCCGCCCGGCAATTCCAGGGCGCTGAAAATGTAAGCGAGACCGAACTGCGCATGGGCGCCGAAGACTTTGGCTACTATTCCCAACTTATACCTGGATGCTTTTTCCGGTTAGGGGTCGGCAATGCAGCCAAAGGGATTTCAGCCGGTGTACACACTCCCGTATTTAATATTGATGAAAGAGCGATTGAAACAGGCATGGGGATCATGGCCTGGATGGCTGTACAACCCTGACCCTTCCTATCCGCGTTCCTTTCTCCGGCTCAGGTCCCAAAGCGAAAGACCCGTGAGCACCACAAATATCCCCATCGAATAATATTCATGACGCAGGAAGAAACTGTTCCCCTCCGGTTTGCCTTTCATAAAGGTCAGCAAAGGGTAGGCATAAGGAACCTTGTCAATATGTTCCCATTGCATCAGGATCAATGATGTGATCAACAATCCCAAACCAATACCAATCGGGGCAATGAAATTGCGGAGACGAAGACTTAACCAATATTGAATAGCCAGAATGGCCAGGATGGCGATATAGGTTTTCAAACTCATTTTAAGCACCGCCATAAGGGCAAAGGGACGACTCAGAAATAAATATTTACTATTCAACAAATTTGTCATCAGGGCCGAAGCCACCATAAACACATTAAAAAGCAGAATACAGAAAATGATCATCGCATGAATGGAGATCATTTTAGAGAAGAATACATTACTGATTGTTTGTGGCGAAGCAAATACCTGTTTCCAGGTATTGTTCTTGTATTCGATCTGCATCATCAGGCTACAGGTCAGGATTACAAACATGGGCAATAAAAAACCCGATAGCGATTGCCATCCCCGGTTAAAATGGACAAACCAGGGGTTATCGCCCAGGTCTTTGATGAATGGCTCTGGCTTGAAGGTGTACATCAAAACGAAAATGATCGGGATAAAAATGGAACCGATCAGGCTCAACCAAAAGGCGGAGCTGCGTTTTGTCTTGATGATGTCGGATTGTATGGAATGGATCAGGGTGCTCATGCGTTGTTGGAGGTAATGTCAAGAAATAGTTGTTCAAGGTTGCTGTGTTGCGGGTGAAGGGAATAAACTTCGATCCCTTGGGTCACCAACTGACGATTGACGGCAGCAGCCTGTTGTTTGTCCTGAATGGGGAGCAATAAGTGGCCATCTGCAATGGTCACGGTATAATTTGGTTTAAGCAACTCAGCCGCGCGGGTATTATCACTGGTATCTACTTCAATGCCGGTATTCTTACTCTTCATTTGCTGCAACTCGCCCATTGTTCCCTGAAACAATAATTTACCCTTGTGGATGATCCCCACATGGGTGGCCATTTTCTCCACCTCACTCAGGATATGGCTGGAGACCAGGATCGTGGTACCAAATTCCTTGTTCAGGTTTTTAATAAGCTCGCGCACTTCAATGATGCCATTGGGATCAAGGCCGTTGGTAGGCTCATCCAACACCAATAACTCCGGTTGGTGTAAAAGCGCAATGGCAATGGACAATCGTTGTTTCATACCCAGTGAAAACTGGCGGGCTTTCTTTTTTCCGATGTTCTCCAGTCAAACGATCTTTAGCACTTCCGGGATACGTGACTTCTCACATTGATGAACCACCCGGTATACTTCCAGGTTTTCCCGGGCCGTGAGATGGCCATACAGCGAAGGTTGTTCGATCAAAGAACCCAGTTTACGGAGAATCTCGATCCGGTGTTCGGTGAAATTTTGTCCAAACAACTCGATCGTCCCTTGCTGATTGCGAAGTAAACCCAACAAAAGACGGAGTGTGGTGGTCTTTCCCGCACCATTTGGACCAAGAAATCCGTAAATACTCCCTTTGGGGACCGAAAGATGCACTTCATCGAGTGTTCTTACCCCCGGTTGAAAAGAGAAATTGAGTTTCTCTGTTTTTATAATCACTGACATGGGACGAAAATAAGGCTATGTATGAAACATCACAATAAAAAATGATGGGTGGTATTATTTTGTAAATTGCATTTCTCCAACGCGATCAACATGCAGAATGAACTAAGAAAACAACAGGCGCTTGAGTACCACTCGAAAGGAAGACCCGGTAAGATCGAAGTGATCCCCACCAAAGAAGCCAAGACCCAACGTGATCTTTCCCTGGCCTATAGCCCCGGGGTAGCCGAACCATGTAAAGAAATAGCCGCCAATCCCGATGATGTATATAAATATACCGCCAAAGGAAACCTGGTAGCTGTTATCAGCAACGGTACAGCCGTATTGGGTTTGGGCGATATTGGGCCCGAAGCCGGAAAACCGGTCATGGAAGGAAAAGGGGTACTGTTCAAAATATTTGCCGACATTGATGTGTTCGACATCGAGATCAATGAAAAAGATCCCGAAAAGTTTGTTCAGATCGTCAAAGCACTGGAACCCACTTTTGGTGGTGTGAACTTGGAAGACATCAAGGCCCCGGAATGTTTTTACATTGAAACCGAGCTGAAAAAACTGTTGAAAATTCCCATCATGCATGATGATCAGCATGGAACGGCCATTATCAGTGCCGCTGCCTTGCTGAATGCCCTGGAAGTACAAAAGAAAAAAATAGAAAAGGTAAAATTCGTGGTCAATGGGGCTGGTGCCGCCGCCTTTTCTTGTATGCGGCTCTATCAATCCCTGGGTGCACGTATCGAGAATTTCCTGGTCTTTGATTCAAAGGGATTGATCCATGAAAGCCGTACGGACCTGGATGAACTTAAAAAAGGACTGGCCGCCAAGGGAAAGAACATGACCCTGGCAGAATCCTTTAAAGATTGTGATGTATTCATTGGCCTGAGCAAAGGAAATGTGGTGACTCGTGAAATGGTCAAAGTCATGGCGAAGAATCCGATCGTATTTGCCATGGCTAACCCCGATCCAGAGATCACCTGGGAAGATGCCACGGAAACGCGAAAAGACCTGATCATGGCCACCGGACGGAGTGATTACCCTAACCAGGTGAACAATGTATTGGGTTTCCCCTATATCTTCCGCGGTGCATTGGATGTTCGGGCTACAGCCATCAATGAAGCCATGAAACTGGCCGCCGTAAAAGCGCTGGCAGATCTTACCAAAACACCTGTTCCCGATATTGTGAACATGGCCTATAACGAACAGAATATCAGTTTTGGACCGGCTTATATCATTCCCAAACCCCTTGACCCCCGTTTGCTCTCCACCGTGGCACCCGCGGTGGCCAAAGCAGCCATCGAAAGCGGTGTGGCCAAACATATCATTACGGATTGGGAAGCTTACAGCAACGAGCTCAACAAACGGCTGGGTCTCGATAACCAGGTACTCCGTGTACTCGGTAACAAAGCCCGGAAAGATCCCAAGCGTATCGTCTTTGCAGAGGCAGACAACGTCAAGATCCTCAAAGCCGCCCAGATCATCTTTGATGAAGGAATCGGTTACCCCATCCTGTTAGGGGATGAATCCAAGATTCGCACGATCGCCGAAGCCAACAGCGTTGACCTGGAAGGCTTACCCATTCTGGATCCACGGAGTGAGGAGACCGAAGAAAAAAGAGCGGAATATGCGGACCTGTTTTTCAAAAAAAGAGGCAGAAAGGGCTTCAACGCCTATGAAGCCAGAAAGATCATGCGCGACCGCAACTACTTTGGTTGTATGATGGTGGAATGTGGTGATGCCGATGCAATGATCTCAGGCCTGACCCGGAACTATCCCGATACGATCAAACCGGCCCTGCAAGCCATCGGCACCGAGGATAGCACCCAAAAGATCGCCGGTATGTACCTCATGCTGACCAATAAAGGCCCGCTTTTCTTTGCTGACACGACAGTGAATTTCAATCCCACCGCCGAAGAATTGGCGGAGATCACCCTGTTGGTAGCTCGCGAGATCCGCAATTTCAATATCACCCCGCGGATCGCCATGCTGAGCTATTCCAATTTTGGAAGCAGCAATTCACCCGAAGCCCGGCTTGTAGCCAAAGCCCGGGAGATCGTCAAACAGAAAATGCCCACCCTGATCGTGGATGGGGAAATGCAGGCCAGTGTAGCGTTTAATAAAGAACTCATCAAGGACAACTATCCATTCTCTGAATTGGTGGATAAAGATGTCAATACCCTGATCTTCCCCAACCTGGCCTCGGGTAACGTGGCCTATAACCTGCTCAAGGAACTGGGAACCGCCGATGCCATTGGTCCTATACTTCTGGGACTTAAGAAACCGGTGCATATCCTCCAATTGGGTAGTTCGGTGCGCAGCATCGTCAACATGGCCATCATTGCCGCGGTAGATGCACAAGCCAAGACCAAGACCCTCACCCGCGAGATCGTAAAGACCTCCAAGTGGTGGAAAAGGTCGAGAGTAGTGAAGGAGTATGAGGAGTAGGGCGGTCGGAGGACGGTGGTTGGAGGACGGATGACCGATGACCGATGACAGATGACGGATGTTGGATGTTGGTTGTTGGTTGTTGGAGGGCGGAAGACTGTTGCCAAATAATTGAGATCGAATTTGAAATTACATTTCGGATTGAAGCCGGTCATCCGTCATCTGTCATCCAACAACCAACATCCGCCATCCACCATCCAACATCCCTGCCCCATTTCCCCTATCTTTGACTCACCAATATGACCATTTTCACCGACATAGGCCGTTACCTGTTGATGATCAAAGGCATGTTCTCTCGCCCGGAGAATGCCAAGATGTACTGGAAAGAATTTATGCACCAGTGCTCCGAGATCGGGATAGGCTCCCTGGGTATCGTGATCATCATCTCTTTCTTCATGGGTGCGGTATCTACGGTTCAAACCGCCTATCAATTGATCAGTCCGATCATTCCCAAATCAACCATCGCCCAGATCGTACGCGATACCGTGATATTGGAGTTCGCCCCTACCCTGGTTTGTATTGTACTGGCCGGTGTGGTAGGCAGTAAGATCGCGAGTGAATTGGGAAATATGCGGGTGAGCGAACAGATCGATGCCCTGGAGATCATGGGGGTCAATACAAAAACCTATCTCATTTTACCCAAAGTACTGGGCGCACTGGTGGTGATCCCGATGCTCGTGGTGATCGCCGCTGTACTCGGAATCTGGGGAGGCCGGTTGGCGGGCTCGGCTGCCAATATCCTTTCCAACAGCACATTTGACAAAGGCCTGCTGGATGGCTTCATGCCTTTCAATGTCATTTTTGCCTTGGCCAAAGCTTACACCTTCGCCTTTATCCTTTCCAGCGTACCTGCTTATTTTGGTTACTATGTAAAAGGAGGAGCCCTGGAGATCGGCAGGTCAAGTACACGCGCGGTGGTGATCAGTTGTATCCTCATCCTTTTTGCTGACTATGTACTCGCCGCCCTACTCTTGTAACCATGATCGAATTAAAGAACATAAAGAAAAGTTTTAACGACAAGGTCGTCATTGAAGATGTCAGCTCCGTCATGAAAGCAGGACAGTGCAACCTGATCATTGGTACCAGCGGAAGTGGGAAAACCGTTCTGATGAAATGCATGGTCGGACTTTTTGTTCCCGAACATGGGGAGATCCTTTATCATGGCCATGATTTCATCCAAATGAGCCGGGCGGAAAAGACCGAGATCCGAAAAGAGATCGGTATGCTGTTTCAAGGCTCCGCCCTGTTTGATAGTTTGACGGTCGAAGAGAATGTCATGTTCCCCCTAAATATGTTTACGAAGGACACGCTTACCAAAAAACTGGAACGCGTGAACGAAGTGTTGGATCGGGTCAACCTGAAAGACACCAATAAAAAATTTCCCGCCGAACTCAGTGGTGGAATGAAAAAAAGGGTGGGTATCGCCCGGGCCATTGTACTCAATCCCAAATACCTGTTTGTGGATGAACCCAATTCCGGGTTGGATCCCCAAACGGCCATGGTTATTGATAAACTGATCCAGGAGATCACCAAAGAATACAATATCACAACCGTGGTGAATACGCATGATATGAACAGCGTCATGGAAACCGGTGACTATATCCTCTATATGTATCAGGGCCGCAAGGAATGGGAAGGAAGTAAACGCGAGATCATTTTTAGCAAAAATCAACGACTCAACGACTTCATATTCGCTTCGGAATTCCTCAGAGATGCCAAAGAAATGCGGATGCTGGAAGAAAGAGGGAAGATCGCGAATGACCGGAATATGGATGATCTGCTGAAGTGAATTATTAATTATTAATTATTAATTTCGACTATCCCATAATCAATAATTAATAATTTATCACGCCATGAGAAAAATAGGGAACTATTCACTCCTTTTGATTCTCCTGATTTTGACCAGCGCTCACGAGTTTTGGCTTCAACCAGAAAAATTCATTTACAAAAGAGGCGAGCCCATCAATATACGCTTCAATGTGGGCGAAAACTTTGAAGGCGAGAACTGGAAAGGCAACAAAGACAAGATCAACTCCCTCCACCTCTACTATGGAGGCGTACAAACCGATATCTCCGATCATCTCACCGAGGCCAGCGGCGACTCCCTCCAATTAAATATCTATGACGAAGGAAATGCATTGATCGCTTTCAACAGCACCAACTCCTTTATCGAACTGGAGCCTGCCAAATTCACCGAATATTTAAAAGAGGACGGTCTGCAAAGCACCATCCGGATTCGCGCCGAGAATGGGGAGACGGACAGCATGGGCCGCGAATATTATCAACGTTGTTCCAAAACATTGGTCCAGATCGGTTCCATTCAAAATAATGTTTATAAGACCGCGACCTCCCTGCCGCTTGATATCATACCCCAATCCAATCCCTACCTATTGAAAGACGGGGATACACTCAAGGCTAAATTGTTTTTTCAGAAAAAACCCCTGGCCAATGCACTGGTCAAGGTCTGGCACCGGGCCGGAGGCCAATCCAAGATGACCGATCTCTCGACAGACGAAAATGGTCTTGTCGCCTTTCCCGTATATGTAAATGGTCAATGGATGATCAGTTCGGTCCATATGATCCGGTTGGATAAAGACCCCAAAGCACAATGGCAAAGCTATTGGGGAAGTTATGTGTGGGGATACCAGTAACTTTGCTCTATGTCCCCGGCCATTTCCATTCTTCTCATCGATGATGAACAACAACTCCGGCAACTTACCGGACGCATCCTCAAATTGGAAGGGTTCCCTGTATACGAAGCGTCGAATTTAGCCGAAGCCCGAAAACCATTACAATCACAATCCGTAGATATTGTCTTATGTGATGTGCGTTTGCCGGATGGCAATGGGGTGGATTTTATTCCCGAGATCAAAAAATTCAACCCGGATACCGAGATCGTGATGCTCACCGCCTATGGAAATATCCCCGATGGGATACAAGCCATCCGGAACGGAGCCTATGACTATCTCGTAAAAGGAAATGACAATGACCGGCTCATCCCCTTGCTCCATCGCTTACAGGACCAGATCTTACTCCGAAGAAAACTGAAACACCTGGAAAAGAGAGTCGAGAAAAAATACAGTTTTGCTTCGATCATTGGGGAATCACCCGTCATTCGGGAGGCAGTGGCTCTTGCGCAAAAAGTGGCCAGCACCGATTCCACGGTATTACTTACCGGGGAAACAGGAACAGGTAAGGAAGTATTTGCCCAGGCCATTCACCAGGCAGGGGCCAGAAATAAACAACCCTTTGTCGCCATCAACTGCAGTGCGTTTGGCAGAGATATTCTCGAAAGTGAATTGTTTGGCCACAAGGCCGGTGCCTTTACCGGTGCCCATAAAGACAAAAAAGGATTGATGGAAGAAGCCCACCTGGGTACCTTGTTTATGGATGAGATCGGGGAAATGCCGCTTGACCTGCAGGCAAAATTGCTCCGGGTGCTGGAAACAGGCGAATTCATCAAAGTGGGCGATACCAAAACCATCAAAGTGAATATCCGGTTGATCGCCGCCACGCACCGTGACATGGACACAGAAGTTAAAGAAGGCCGGTTTCGCGAAGATCTATTCTATCGCCTGAACGTATTTGCCATTCATCTCCCCTCCTTGCGCGAAAGACAGGCCGATATTCCCGTTCTGGCCAGTCATTTCTTGCGGCAACTTTCGAATAAAACCCATTCCCAGGCACATACCATCTCCCCGGCTTTTTTACAAGCCCTTCAACAATACCATTGGAAAGGAAATATCCGCGAACTCAAGAATGTCATCGAACGCGCCATGATCCTTGCCACGGGAAATGAATTATTGGTTGACCATCTTCCACCAGAACTGAAAAAAAATAACCCCGCTGAGTTCTCGACCAATCTCGCCCATATGGAGAAAAGACATATCGCCCATGTGCTTACCCTTACCAAAGGAAACAAAACAAAGGCAGCCGAGCAGTTGGGTATTGGTTTAACCACCCTCTATCGCAAGATCGAAGAATACAAGTTGGATGAGACCCTTTCAAAATGACAGGGTGTTTTTCAAAATGAAAAGGATTCTCTATTCCCGTCCTCTTACTTAGTTTATTTAATCCCTTCAAAATCAGTGCTTGTTGGCCAAGATTGGCTTTGGCATCCGTTTCGTGATCCATTCAGGGTCACCAAAACGGTCATCTATGATGAACATCCTCTTTCTCATTGCCCTTGGCGTTTTTGCCTATCTGCTTTTTGTATTGCTCAAACCTGAAAAATTCTGATCCCATGAATGGAGAAATTTTTGGCGTAGCCCTTATATTCCTCGTCACCTTAATACTCGCCTTCCCTATGGGGAAATACATCGCGCGTGTATATGGCGGGGAAAAGACCCTGCTTGATTTTATGGCGCCCCTGGAGCGGCTTCTGTTTCGTACCAGTGGGATAGACCCGCGTGATCCCATGAACTGGAAACAATTCCTCAAAGCGATGTTAACCATCAATGCCCTCTGGCTGGTTTATGCGATGGTGCTCTTGATCTTTCAGGATAAACTTCCACTCAACCCGGATGGCAATGCTGGTCAATCGGTTGACCTGGCCTTTAATACCGCGGTCAGCTTTCTCGTGAACTGCAACCTGCAACACTATTCGGGTGAATCTGGACTTACCTATTTCACGCAACTTTTCGTGATCACCTTTCTGCAGTTTGTCAGCGCGGCCACCGGCATGGCCTGTCTGGTCGCCTTACTGAATGGCATGAAACATAAAACAACCCAGAACCTGGGTAATTTCTGGAACTACCTGGTAAAAAGCATAACAAGGATTCTTCTTCCACTCAGCCTTGTATTAGCCATCTTCCTGGCTTTTCAGGGTACGCCTTCCAGCTATGATGGCAAAGACACGATCACTACGTTGCAAGGAGATACAGTACAGGTATCCCGCGGCCCCGCTGCGGGTATGATCGCCATCAAACAACTGGGAACAAATGGTGGCGGATGGTTTGGTGTAAACTCCGCTCACCCGCTTGAAAATCCAAACTATTGGACCAATGCCGCTGAAACCATCGCAATCCTGTTGATCCCGATCGCGCTGGTCTTTGCCCTGGGTTTCTATATTCAGAAAAAGAAACTGGCCTATGTGATCTTCGGCGTGATGACCCTGCTCTTTGTCAGTTTCTGTTTCATCAATATCTATTTTGAATCAAAAGGCAATCCGGCTATTGACCAATCAGGCATCGCCCAAACAGCAGGAAGTATGGAAGGTAAGGAGGTACGACTCGGTGCGCCTGCAACAGCCTTATGGAGTGTATCCACTACCTCCACCTCCAATGGCTCGGTAAATGGTATGCATGATAGCCTGACGCCGATCTCGGGTGCGGTGGTTTTATTGGACATGATGATCAATGCCCTCTATGGCGGAGTGGGTGTGGGGATACTCAACTATTTTATATTCATCATCATCGCGGTATTTATTTCGGGCTTGATGGTGGGACGTACACACGAATTCATAGGCCATAAGGTTGAATTACGTGAGGTAAAAGTCGCCGCTTTGATAACCCTGTTATCGGCCTTTCTCATCAAAGGGTTTACGGCTTTGGCGATTTATCTGGTGGCCCATCATCCCGAATTAGCCTGGACGGTGAAACCCGGTGCCTGGCTCAATAACCCATCCTATCATGGATTTTCGGAGGTACTATATGAATACACCTCTGCCAATGCCAATAATGGCAGCGGTTTTGAAGGACTTGGTGATAATAACCCATTCTGGAATTACACAACCGGGATCGTATTGCTACTCGGGCGTTATTTACCCATCATTGGTCCCATTGCCATCATTGGATGGTTGGCCAATAAAAAATACATCCCCGATTCTCCGGGTACCCTTCGGATCGACTCGCTCACGTTTGGTGTCATGACATTAACCGTCATCCTGATTCTTACCGCCCTTTCTTATTTGCCTGCCCTGGCCCTTGGACCACTGGCTGAATACTTTTCCATGAAATAAACAACTGATAAATATCCACGACCATGTCGAAACATACCCGAAATATCAAACTATTTGACCCGGCCATGATGGGCACCGCCATACGGCAGTCCTTTCTCAAATTGAACCCCGTTCAATTATTCCGTAACCCGGTCATGTTTACAGTGGAGATCGGCACAGCCATCATGCTCGCTGTCTGTATCTATCAAATGATCAGCGGCGACAATACCGAGGGAAGTCTGACCTATAATCTCGTCATCTTCCTCATCCTGTTGATCACCGTATTGTTTGCGAATTTTGCCGAAGCCCTTGCTGAAGCAAGAGGCAAAGCCCAGGCAGAAAGCCTGCGCCGAACCAGAGAGGACACACCGGCGAAAAAACTAACTGGGAAAGACTACCAAACTGTTTCTTCCTCTTCACTTAAACTGAATGACCTCTTTGTCTGTGAGGCAGGAGATATCATCCCCATGGATGGAGAGATCGAACAAGGTATTGCCACCATCGATGAATCGGCCATTACCGGCGAGTCGGCACCCGTGATCCGGGAAGCTGGCGGTGACCGTTCCTCCGTCACTGGTGGCACTAAAGTATTGAGTGATCGTATCGTGGTGCGGGTAACGACGGCGCCTGGTGAATCTTTTCTGGACAAAATGATCGCGCTGGTGGAAGGCGCTTCCCGGCAAAAAACACCCAATGAGATCGCCCTGACTATCTTATTGGCCGCCTTTACCCTCATCTTCGTGATCGTGGTGGTTACCCTTAAACCGTTTGCGGATTATGCCAATACACCCATTACCATTGCCGCATATATTTCCCTCTTCGTCTGTTTGATCCCTACCACCATCGGTGGGTTATTATCCGCGATCGGTATTGCGGGAATGGATCGCGCCCTTCGGGCCAATGTGATCGCAAAAAGCGGCAAGGCAGTTGAAACAGCCGGTGATGTGGATGTATTGTTGTTGGATAAAACAGGCACCATCACGATCGGCAACCGCAAAGCCACCCATTTCTATGCAGCCAGCGAAACCAGCGATAGCGATTTTATTCAATGGTCAGCCTTGAGTTCATTGGCGGATGAAACACCCGAAGGCAAGTCGATCCTTGAATTGGCGCGTCAACATGCCAAGGAAAGCCTTGCGTTGCCTACAGACCTCAGCGGTTATCAATTTGTCAGGTTCACCGCTGAAACCCGAAGCTCAGGTGTCGATACCCCGCAAGGTCTTCGCATCCGTAAAGGAGCGTTTGACAGTATACGTAATCTGGTGATCCAACGCGGAAATAACGTACCGGAAATGATCGAGCAAAAAGTAAAAGAGATCGCAGCTAATGGCGGCACTCCATTGGTGGTTGCCGTGAATGAAGAAGCAAAAGGCGTGATCGAATTACAGGATATCATTAAACCCGGTATTCAGGAGCGATTTGAAAGGTTACGCAAAATGGGAGTAAAGACCGTAATGGTCACCGGTGACAATCCACTCACTGCAAAATACATTGCCGAAAAAGCGGGTGTGGATGATTTTATCGCGGAGGCCAAACCGGAAGACAAAATGAATTATATCCGAAACGAACAGGCTTCCGGAAAACTCGTGGCCATGATGGGCGATGGCACCAATGATGCCCCAGCCCTGGCGCAGGCAGATGTGGGTGTATCCATGAACAGCGGAACCCAGGCAGCCAAAGAAGCCGGAAACATGGTGGACCTGGACAATGACCCCACCAAACTTATCGAGGTGGTAGAGATCGGAAAACAATTATTGATCACCCGGGGAACACTCACCACGTTCTCCATTGCCAATGATGTAGCCAAATACTTTGCCATCGTCCCGGCTTTGTTCATCAGCTCTATCCCGGCCTTGCAAGCATTAAATATTATGGGGTTGAAAAGTCCGGAAAGCGCTGTACTGGCTGCTGTCATCTTTAATGCCATCATCATTCCCTTGCTCATTCCACTGGCATTGAAAGGTGTGGCCTACAAACCCATTGGTGCCTCTGCCCTGCTACGAAGAAACCTGCTGATCTATGGATTGGGTGGCGTCATCGTCCCTTTCATTGGGATCAAAGCCATAGATCTTTTATTAGGATTGTTTATGTAAAAAAAAGAACATGAAAAAGAATGTACTGATTGCCTTAAAACTTTCACTTGGACTGATCATTCTCTGTGCACTAATATACCCGCTCGTGGTTGCCCTCGCTGGAAAAGCGACACCCAATGGTGGTAAAGGAGAAACCCTTGAGTTCAAAGGAAAAGTGGTGGGATATGAACGTATCGGACAAAAATTTACCGAAGACCGATACTTTTGGGGGCGGCCTTCTGCGGTGGATTACAATGCAGCAGGATCTGCCGGGAGTAATAAAGGACCATCCAATCCTGACTATCTGAAATTGGTGGAAGAGCGAATCGATAGCTTTTTGGTCCACAACCCCGGGATCGATCGAAAGGATATTCCCTCCGATCTGGTAACGGCCAGTGGCAGTGGGTTGGATCCCCATATTTCTCCTGCTGCTGCATATATCCAGGTGAAAAGAGTAGCCGCTGCCCGCAAGCTACCCGAGTCAATCCTCCGGGAACTGGTGGAAAAGAACACCGAGAGAATTCCGTTTGGGCCTGATGCCGTCCATGTATTAAAACTTAATATCGTCTTGGATGAATTGTAAACAAAATTTTCTCAAGCATACTTTTATGAAAACAATGATCTCCCTTGTGTTTGTTTTTCTTTTCCTGAATGGACAAGCACAAACTGAAAATAAAGAAACGCAAACTCCAGCGTTGACATTCAGCGCTTATCTGGAAACCTATTATCAATACTCTTTTAACAAACCCGGAGACAACAACCGGCCTGGTTTTGTGTATAGCCATAACCGGCACAATGAATTCAACCTGAACCTGGGCTTTGTTAAAGCGGCCTATTCTGCTGATCGGGTAAGGGCCAACCTGGTCTTGGCTGCCGGCACCTACATGAATGCAAACTATGCCGCAGAACCGGGTGTACTCAAGAATGTTTATGAAGCCAATGCCGGTGTTAAGCTTAGCAAAAAAAGCGAGCTCTGGCTTGATGCCGGAATCTTTGCTTCGCATATCGGATTTGAGAGTGCCATCAGCAAGGATTGCTGGACCTTAACCAGAAGCATCCTGGCCGATAACTCACCCTACTATGAAGCCGGCACCAAGCTCACCTATCTTTCTCCCAATAAAAAATGGACGCTGTCGGCACTCGCACTCAATGGCTGGCAACGTATTCAACGGGTAGCTGGAAATTCAATGATCAGCACCGGCGCTCAGATCCAATTCAAACCAACCGAAAATACGGTCATCAACTATAGCAGTTTCTTTGGCGCAGATAAACCCGATTCCGCCCGTTTGTTCCGTACCTTTCATAACCTGTATGCCCAAACAAATCTTGCTGAAAATTGGAGCCTTATCCTTGGATTGGACATCGGCACCGAAGAGAAAACAATGAACGGAACCGGGGTAAATACCTGGTTCGCTCCCGTGGGAATTCTGAAATATTCATTGAATGACCAATGGGGCATTGCGGGACGATATGAATACTATGCCGATGAGAACGGGGTAATTATTTCCAGTACACAGCCAGGTGGGTTCAAGACAACAGGGTTATCCTTCAATGTAGATCATAAGCCGTCAGACAATATGCTGGTGCGACTTGAATTGCGGCATTTCCAGGGGAAAGAACCCCAATTCACCAAGGACAACCAAGCTGTTAAATCAGAAACTTTTTTAACCGCCTCTATGGCGATCTCATTCTAATAACCATGCCCGATCAGGAAGCTGACATATGGATGGATAAGCTGAAAAAAGAAGCCAAGGGCAAGCTCAAGATCTATATTGGCATGAGCGCCGGTGTGGGAAAAAGTTACCGCATGCTTCAGGAGGCACACAGCCTCTTGCGCAATGGGGTCAATATCAAGATCGGTTATATCGAAACCCATGGAAGAAAAGAGACCGAAGCATTAACCGCGGGCCTTCCTGTCATACCCCGACGAAAAGCCTTCTATAAGGGAAAAGAGTTGGACGAATTGGATGTCCAGGCCATTCTTCTCTTACACCCTACCGTGGTGATCGTGGATGAACTCGCCCATACCAATATACCGGGAAGCCGGAATGAAAAACGCTGGCTGGATGTGCTGGATATTCTCGAAGCCGGTATTGATGTCATCACCGCTGTCAACATTCAACATATTGAAAGCATCAATGAAGATGTAAAAGAGATCACGGGGGTGGAAGTAAAAGAAAGGGTACCCGATAAAATTCTCCAGATCGCTGATGAAGTGGTGAATATTGATCTCACGGCAGATGAACTTATCACCCGGTTGAAGGAGGGAAAAATCTATGACCACTCCAAAGTACAGCTCGCCCTTCAAAACTTCTTTAAACCCGAGAAGATCCTTCAGCTAAGGGAACTGGCGCTTAAAGAAGTCGCCGGACAGGTAGAACGAAAAGTGGATCACGAAGTATCTGCCCGGGAAAGGCCCTGGAGACACGAACATTTTCTGGCCTGTATCTCATCCAACCAGGAAATGGCCCAAAACATTATTCGCAAAACAGCCCGTCTGGCTTCCTATTATAACAGCCAGTGGTGGGTGTTGTATGTGCAAACATCCAGAGAGTCTACCGAGAAAATCCCCCTTGCCGCTCAGCGCCACCTCATCAATAATTTCAAGAATGCAACGGAACTTGGTGCGGTTGTACTACAGATGAAAGATGAAGATGTGGCCGGGGCCATACTCCGGGTCGTGGAAGAAAAACAGATCACCACCGTTTGTATCGGCAAACCTCACCTAAATTTGTTTCGGGTAATATGGGAAACAGGCGTGTTTCGCAAACTATTAAAAGCCTTGTCAAAAAATGAGGTGGATATCATCATTCTTTCCTGATGCCAACTAAATTAAAAACAAAGGTCAGCCTGGGGGGGTTTTTCTGTTTGCCCTGATGATCCTGGTAGGAGCCTCCTCCTATTTTTACCTTGACCGCCTGGCCACCAATTCACAAAACATTGTACAGGACAATTATGAAACCTTAGACTATTCCCGGGAAATGATCCTATCTCTTGACCAGGTCAAGATGGATTCTTCAAACGCCTTTCAGCGATTCGAAAATCAACTTCATCTGCAGGAAGAGAATATCACAGAACCCGGCGAAGGGAAGGCCACGCTTGCGCTGCGATCTTTATTCACCGAGTTTCGTTCCAGGAAAGGAATTGACAGCCTTCTGCAGCCTATACGGGAACAGATCACCCGCATCATGCAATCAAACCTGCAAGCCATTGATCGCAAAAATCAAACGGCACAAAAAGAAGCGGCCAACGCCCGTACCACGATCACTGTTATACTTACCTTCTGTCTGCTGGCAGGATTTACATTCTTATTCAATTTCCCTTCTCTGGTCGCCTCCCCCATCGCTTCTCTTACGGAAGGCATCAAGGCCATCGCCGAAAAGAAATACCATAAACGCATCCATCTGGAACGAAAGGATGAATTTGGAGAGCTGGCCAATGCCTTCAACCTGATGGCCGAACGATTGGATCAATATGAACACAGCAACCTGTCACGGATATTATTTGAAAAACAAAGAGCCGAAGCGGTGATCAATTCCCTGAAAGATGCCAGCATCGGGATCGATGAGAAAGGGCTGGTACTTTTTGCCAACCAGCAGGCCCTTCATTTATTGGGAATACTGGAAACGGATATCGTAGGAAAAATGCAACAGGAAGTGCGGGAAAAAAATGACCTTTTCCGCTTTCTCCTCCAGGAACAACCCAGTCTGCCCTTCAAGATCGTTGTAGAAGGAAAGGAGAATTTCTTCACCCGGGAAATGGTCGAACTACCCCAGGAAGGCAAAAAACCCGGATTGATCATCATTCTAAAGAACATCACCCCGTTTAAAGAATTGGATACGGCCAAGACCCAATTCATGGCCACGATCTCGCATGAACTCAAAACACCGTTGGCCTCTTCCGATTTCACGCTCAAATTATTGGAGGATGATCGTACCGGTCCGCTCAATGCCGAACAGTTGCAGCTTGTGGCCAATCTAAAAGAGGACAACCGCCGGATCCTTCGGATATTAAGCGAATTGCTTGACCTGAGCCAGGTAGAAAGCGGAAAGATCGAACTCACTATTTCCCCGATCTCACCCGCCGAAATGATCGAGGAAGCCCGTATGGCCATCTTGAATACGGCCAACCAAAAGAATATCCGGGTAGATGTTTCCCTGGCAGAAGATCTGCCCCTGGTAAAGGCCGATAAGGAAAAAGCGGGGTGGGTACTCAACAATTTTTTGACCAATGCCATCAAATATTCCCCGCCGGATGAACATATTCTGATCAGTTGCCGTCGGGATGGTGACCGGGTTGAGATCGGCGTAACTGACCATGGATCGGGTATTGAAGAAGGCTTCCAGGGCCGCCTGTTTGATCGTTATTACAAGGTTCCCGGCAAAAATGCCGTCAAAGGCACCGGCTTGGGATTGGCCATCAGCAAAGACCTCACCGAGGCCATGGGCGGAGAGATCGGGGTCCGGTCACAACTTGGCCAGGGCAGTTATTTTTACTTTCGGTTAAAGGTGGCAGAAAAGGCATAATGCAGTACATTTGCCCGACTTTTAATCATCCCGCACCATGAGTATTCTTGTAAATAAAAATTCCCGGATTCTTGTCCAGGGTTTCACCGGATCGGAAGGAAGTTTCCACGCTACCCAAATGATCGAGTATGGCACGAACGTAGTTGGTGGTGTAACCCCCGGCAAAGGTGGGACCACGCACCTGGATAAACCCGTATTCAATACCGTAGCAGATTGTGTGAAGCAGACCGGTGCCAATGTCAGCATCATATTTGTTCCACCGGCTTTTGCCGCCGATGCCATCATGGAATCGGCCGAAGCAGGGATCGAACTCGTGGTCTGTATCACCGAAGGAATCCCCACCCAGGATATGGTGAAAGTGAAGAACTTTTTACTCGGAAAAAATACCCGCCTCGTAGGCCCCAACTGTCCCGGGGTGATCACCGCCGGTGAATGTAAAGTGGGCATCATGCCTGGCTTTGTATTCAAAGCCGGACGTATCGGTATCGTCTCCAAATCGGGTACCCTCACCTACGAAGCTGCTGATCAGGTAGCGAAAGCCGGACTGGGAATATCCACTGCCGTAGGTATCGGTGGCGACCCGATCATTGGAACCACTACCCGCGAAGCCGTTGAACTCTTTATGAACGATCCCGACACCGATGGTATCGTCATGATCGGTGAGATCGGCGGGGGTATGGAAGCAGAAGCTGCGAATTGGATCAAACAAGCTGGAAATAAAAAACCGGTAGTCGGATTTATCGCCGGACAAACCGCTCCTCCCGGTCGTCGGATGGGTCATGCCGGTGCCATCATCGGTGGCGCGGATGATACCGCTGCCGCAAAAATGAAGATCATGGCGGAGTGCGGCATTCATGTGGCACAAAGCCCGGCGGATATTGGGAAGACAATGGCCGCAGTAATAAATAAGAAATAATTTCACCGCAAAGACGCTATGACACAAAGAAGCGCAAGGAAATCCTTGCGCTTCTTTGTGTCATAGCGTCTTTGCGGTAAGTCAGGAACTAGAATCGGTTTTTCCGCGGCGCTTCATCCCACTCCTCCTCATGTCTACCTTGCTTTCCATCGCGCTCGAAATCGTAGAAATGGCCATTGTCATCCCAATCCTTGAACCGGCGGTCACGGTCATTGTCAAAACCACGGCCTTTGTTAAAGACAGTTCTTGTCTCCACTTTGGAGCGGTTGAAACGGTCGATTGTCACCAGGATATGCGTACCGGGACGTACATGAATGGTGGCATTATAGACCACTTCATATTTTTTCCGGCCAAATCCGCTAAAGAAGCGGTCCTTTGCTTTAAAGACTTTGATCTTGTGGATTCCAGGGCGAAGGTTCTCCAGCTTCAGGCTGTTGAAGGCAGGATCAAAACGTTTGCCATCCACCATCACCTTGATGTCATCATTGTCAAGCGAGCGAATGGTCAGTTTTCCGGTGAATCGCATGTCTGCCGCAAATACGGCGACACCGATCAGGAGAGTAAAAAGTGTTGTGTAGATTTTTTTCATGGCTTTCTTTTTTTAAGGTGAATAATTGTGTTCTTACCTATAAGATGCCAAACGCATGCCATCATGCCAGATTCTACGTTAATAACCGTTAAAACGCCCGGGCTTTATGAAATTCTTAAGGGTTTAGCATCCTTATAGAAACAGATTATTTACCTTGTATACAATTAAATGAGCCTTATGCAACCTTCTGTGAAATATTCCATCTTTGGACTTCTCTTCTTACTAATCACCTTACCTATGTTTTCCCAAACACCCATCAAGACCTACGACAAAGAATGGAAGAAGATCGATACGCATATTGAAAACGGTCTGCCCCAAAGTGCAGTCACCGAATTGAAAAAATTATTGGCCCTGGCCAAAAAGGAAAAACAGGAGGCCCAGGTCATCAAGGCCCTGATCTATTATACCGCCGTTCAGGGAGAAACAAGAGAAGAGAACCCGCTCTTATCTATTAAAGACCTCGAAAAAGAGATCGCGACCGCCAGCCCTGCGGCCAAAGCCATTCTCCATAATCTGATCGGCGCACAGTATTGGTCGATCTTCCGTGATATCCGTTGGCAGATCTATAACCGTACCGAAACAATCAGCTTTAAAAAGGATGATCCCTTAACCTGGACGATCGCCGATTTTCATAAAAAGATCAGCACGCATTTCAAATCCTCCCTGGCTGATAAAGTATTATTACAAAAAACTGATCTCAAACCTTACAATGCAATTTTAGAAAAAGGGAATACCCGTCACCTTCGCCCTACCTTATATGACCTGCTCGCCCACCATGCCCTGGCCTATTTTGAAAGTGATGAGAGCGACCTCGACCGTCCGGCTGATGCCTTTGAGATCAATGCCGCTTCGGCCTTTGATCCTGCCGCAGATTTCATCACTCGAAAATTTGATACGAGGGATACACTCTCCCTTCGTCGTCAGGCCCTGCAGATCTATCAGGAACTGATCCGGTTTCATTTAAAAGATGTAAAACCCGATGCGTTGATCGACGCCGATCTGAAGCGATTGGATTTTGTCAAGGAAAATTCCACCCATCCTGATAAAGAGGAATTGCATTTACTTGCGGTGAATCATATTGCGAAACAATACGGTTCCCTGCCTGCCGCAGCCCAAGCCTGGTACCTCCTGGCCGATCATCATTATCAACTGGCCAATGACTATGAACCCCTAAAGGATACCACCCATCGTTGGGAAAGAGTAAAGGCCCTGGAGATCTGTAACCAGATACTGGCTTCCAAAGACAGCTCAGAGGGTTGGGTCAATGCACACAATCTCCGGTTGAATATCCTGAAAACCGAGACCTTTTTTCAGATGGAAAAAGTGAATCTACCTAACCAGGCCTTCCGCGTCTTTCTCAGCTACCGCAACACACCTGTTATCTATTTGCGTCTTGTACAGGTAGAAAAGGAAATGAAGAAGAAAATGGAAGACCTGTATGAAAAAGAGAACTGGCAGTATTTGCTCGAAGTACCTTTCTTCAAGAGTTGGGAACAAGCGCTCCCACTGCCCGCTGATCATCTCCAACATACTACTGAAATTCCCGTGGAAGGCATTGGCTCCGGCGAATATTTACTGATCACCTCTACAACAAAAGATTTTGACATCAATACAGCCACGCTTTCCGCCCGTCATTTTTTTGTATCTCCCATCAGCTTTGTTCGGAATGGCAAAGAAATCTATGTACTCCACCGCGAAACGGGTCAGCCACTGGCCGGAGCGAAAATAGATGCCTGGAAACGGATCTATAACCAGAAAGAAGCAGAATACAAGGAAGAATGGTATAAGAGTTTCGAGACAAACCAACATGGATACGTCGAGCTATCTGATATCATGAATGAATCGGATCGCAATAGTCCTTATAAACTGGCGATCACCTACCAAAAAGAATCCTTGTTCCTCGATGAATGGATGAGTGATTATTACTGGTCAAGAAACAATACCGAAAACGAAGCGCCGATTGATAACCGCCAATACTTTTTCTTCACTGACCGGGCCATTTATCGCCCGGGGCAAACTGTTTATTTCAAAGCCATTGGTATCATCCCCGATGCCGAAAAGAAATTCATTCCCCTTACACGGCACAAAGGCAAATACATCCTGCGTAATGTGAACTCCGATATTGTAGACAGCCTGGAACTTACTTCCAATGAATATGGTTCTGTATCCGGTTCCTTCCGTCTGCCATCTACAGGATTGATGGGGCAATTCACTTTACAGGATGCAGATGGACATGGTTTCTACTCATTTTCTGTAGAAGAATACAAGCGGCCCAAATTCTTTGTGGAATATGAAAAAATAAAAGGTGCTTACCGGGTCGGTGACACTATAGCGGTTACCGGATCGGCCCAGGCCTATGCCGGTAATGCCATTGATGGCGCCAAAGTAAAATACCGGGTGGTGCGCGAGGCTCGCTTTATTTATCCCTGGCTGTTCAAACGCTGGTGGCAGCCTTCCTCTCCGTCACAAGAGATCGTTAACGGAGAGACCACCACCGATGCGGCAGGAAAATTCCATATCGATTTTGCAGCTATACCCGATAAAAGCCTGGACAAAAAATTGGAGCCTGTATTTGATTACACCGTGTATGCGGATGTAGTCGATATCAATGGAGAAACCCGGACAGGAGAAACAACGGTTTCCGCCGGATACAAAGGGTTGGTGTTGTCCACCGCAATTCCTGGCCAGGTTAGCCTGGACAGTCTGAAAAGCCTGACCATTCTTACCCAAAACATGAACGGGGAATTTGAACCCGCGCAAATAGAAGTGGGCATTTCCGCGCTGAAGATCGAGCAACGTTTGTTGCGTTCCCGGTTCTGGGAAAGACCGGAATCGCAGATCCTGTCGAAAGAAGAATACATCCGACGTTTCCCCCATGATATTTATGCTGGCGAAGATGACTGGGAAAATTGGGAAAAAGAAAAGATCGTTTATACCGCCAAAGACAGTGCCCGTACAAAAGGAGAATTTCCGCTTACAGGTGCGCGTCTGCCTGCTGGCTATTACGAAATAATGGTTACCGCCAAAAGTGAAAAGGGCGAAGAAGCCAAGGACATCCGGTATATCGAGATCGTGGATGAACAAGCCAGCCAGCTTCTCAGGCCCCAATACCTGTGGACACGTCGTAGTGAATCGATTGAACCCGGCGAAACAACCTCGATTCAGATAGGCACTTCGGCACCCAATGTGTTTTTAGTAAAAGAAGAATACCGGGAGGCAAAAAAGGGACAAAAACAAGATCGGTTTGGATTACAGGTCACCACCACCCAACAAACTTTACAGACCGGCAAAACCTCTTTCCCTGTCATCGCCACCGAAGAAGACCGGGGCGGGTTTGGTATCACTGCCTTCATGGTACGCGACAATCGCTTTTACCAATTCCAGGATCGCATAGAGGTACCGTGGAATAATAAGGACCTGCAGGTAGAGTTCAAAACCTTCCGTGATAAAACACTTCCCGGTTCAGATGAAAAATGGTCGGTCAGGATAAAAGGGAACAAGAGCGAAATGGTCGCTGCTGAAATGCTTGCGAGTATGTATGATGCCTCGCTCGACCAGATCGTTGATCACGATTGGAACCGTCCCTATATCTGGCCCTATTTATTCGCCACCAGAAGCTGGGATCCGGGTGCAAACTTCAAACTGGAAAATGCGGAGAGATGGGAAAAGGATGAGGATGAAAAATATCTGCAAAAAAGTTATGACGAACTATTGGGCTTGCAAGTTTACGGGAAACGTAAGTCTTTAACATCTAGTGTAATAAAAGTTAGTGCCGATAGGATTGTGAAAAGGGATATGACAGGCGCAATTGCAGGCAAAGCCCCCGGCATTCTTCTTTCCGATGGCTACTATAATTTAGATGCAGATGGAGTATCTGATACAATATCCTTTGCGCAAAATCCAAAAGATATCCCGCCACCCTCCATACGCAAGAACCTCCAGGAAACGGCCTTCTTCTTCCCCGACCTGAGAACAGATAGCGAAGGAAATATCGAATTCTCCTTCACGACACCAGAAGCCCTGACCACCTGGAAACTCCAAACCCTGGCGTATACCAAAGATCTGGCTTTTAATCAGTCAGGCAAACTACTCATCACCCAGAAACCCCTGATGGTTCAACCCAACCCTCCACGATTCTTACGTGAAGGAGATAAGATGGAATTCAGTGGAAAGATCGTGAACATGACAGAAGAAGAGATCACGGGACAGGCCCAACTGCTGTTGTTTGATGCCACCAATAACCAATCAGTGGATGGCTGGTTTCAGAATATGTTTCCCAATCAGTACTTCACCGTACCTGCCGGACAAAGCGTAGCGGTTAAATTCCCCATCGAAGTTCCTTTTCTGTTTGACCGGGCACTGACCTGGCGCATCGTGGCCAGTTCCACAGCCACAAATACCCTGGCACAAGGTGCCTATAGCGATGGCGAAGAAGCCTCCCTACCGGTATTGACTAACCGTATGCTGGTAACCGAGACCCTTCCGCTGCACCTGCGGGATACGGGTACCAAGACCTTCAAATTTGATAAACTATTGAACGCAGGTGGCTCGGAGACCTTGCAACATCATAGCCTTACTGTAGAATATACCTCCAATCCCGTTTGGTATGCCGTGCAAAGCCTGCCCTACTTAATGGAGTATCCCTATGAATGTGCCGAGCAGACCTGGAACCGGTATTATGCCAATGCACTGGCCGGATTGATCGCCAACAGTTCTCCGCGGATCAAAGCCGTATTTGAATCCTGGAAAGGAAAAGATACCGCCGCTTTGTTAAGCAACCTGCAAAAGAATGAAGAACTGAAGTCCATTCTGCTGGAAGAAACCCCCTGGGTGCTTGATGCCCGCAATGAATCAGAACAAAAGAAAAAGATCGCGTTGCTTTTTGATCTCTATCGTCTCAGCGATGAAGCGAATACCAGTCTGGAAAAACTAACCCGGATGCAAAACGCAAGCGGGGCCTTTGTATGGTTTCAAGGTGGGCCCGATGACCGGTATATTACCCAATACATTGTCACCGGTATCGGCCATCTGCTAAAACTGAATGCGGCTTCTGTTACGCAAAAGAAAACCCTGGAGAATATACTGGATAAGGCCCTTCCCTATCTCGATAAAAAAATAAAAGAGGACCATGACCAATTGAAAAAGCGAAAAGTCAATCTCGCCCTGAATCAAATTGGCCAGACACAGGTGCAATACCTCTACCTCCGGAGTTTCTTCCCCGAGAAGAAAATACCGGCTGCATCGCAAGCCGCTTATACCTATTACCGGACACAGGCCCAGAAATTCTGGACCAAACAGGGAAAATATGCGCAAGGCATGATCGCGCTGGCCCTCCATCGGACCAAGGATACCAAGACCCCGGCTGCAGTCATTAAATCCTTAAAAGAAACCTCGATCAATAATCCCGAACTCGGTCGCTATTGGAAACTTTCTTCCGGTTGGTTCTGGTACCAGGCCCCTGTGGAAACACAGGCCTTGTTGATCGAAACATTCTCTGAGATCGGAAACAATCAGACCACGGTCAATGAGCTAAAGACCTGGTTGCTGAAAAACAAAAAAACCAATCATTGGTCCACCACCAAGGCCACGGCAGAAGCCTGTTATAGTTTATTGCTTCGTGGGGAAGACTGGCTGAGCCAGGGACAAGAGGTACAGATCGATCTGGGTCCGGTCTTTGTTACCTCCGGTACGGGCGCGGAAGCCGGAACCAGTTATATCAAAAAGACCATCGAAGGGCGTCAGGTAGAACCTGCTATGGGAGATATCAAGGTACAGGTAAAAAATACATCAACAGCTAAGTCAGGTGGCTCGCCCTCCTGGGGAGCTGTTTACTGGCAGTATTTTGAGGACCTGGATAAGATCACCTCTGCGGAAACACCACTCAAACTCAACAAGAAATTATTCATTAAAAAGAATGGGGAACGCGGACCTGTATTACATCCCATCAATGAAGGGGATGTAGCCAATGTAGGTGACCGCATCACCGTGCGAATAGAATTGCGGGTAGACCGTGATATGGAATATGTGCACATGAAAGATATGCGCGCCAGTTCCCTGGAGCCTGTGAATGTGTTGAGTGGCTATCGCTGGCAGGATGGACTGGGCTACTACGAAAGCACCCGTGATGCGAGCACGAATTTCTTCTTTCATTATTTACAAAAAGGAACCTATGTTTTCGAGTACGAACTTTTTGTCACACACAAAGGTGAATTCAGCAATGGGGTAACAACGATTCAGTGTATGTATGCGCCGGAGTTTACATCGCATAGCGAGGGGGTTAGGGTGGTGGTGGAGTGAGGGGTGAGGGATGAGGGATGAGGGATGTTGGTTGTTGGATGACGGATGACAGATGACAGATGACAGATGACGGATGACGGAGGTCAGATGACGGATGACAGATGACGGTGTTTCTATGTTTGACCATTTCTTTGCCCCGGAGGGGCACCCCACCTGTAGCCCCGAATAAATTGTATTTTCCAAAGGCTCCGGAGGAGCCTCCTAGAAATAATATCGTATCAATATTCAAATTTAAATTCGACCCAATACCAAAATTTAATTGAAAAATGGGCGACCCCTCCGGGGTCTTGGGATGATACTGTGATATTGAGGCTACAGGTGGGGTGCCCCTCCGGGGCAAAGAAATGGTCAAACATAGAAACACCGTCATCTGTCATCCGTCATCCGTCATCCAACATCCAACATCCAACATCCCTCATCCGTCATCCTCCCCGCAACACCCTCGCAAACCTCCCCACATCCACCAAGGGCAACAATTCATTTCCCTTTACTAAATGCCGTACGAATTGATCCCCGAAATAAGGAGTGAGTGAACAGCCTTTTGTCCCCATGCCATTAAAAATACCGACGACGGGATACAAGGGATGCAGGCCTATAAAGGGACGTCGCTCAATGGTGGCTGGTCGAACCGCGGCTTTATGGTCAAGGACTTTATAGGGTAGCTTGAGCCAGTTATTCAATTTTTGGATGGCCTCTGTCCGATACCCTTCGGTGGGAAGCGCATCCTCAAAATCCCAGATATAATTCGATCCTAACCAGAAAAGGTTTTCGCCTGACAAAGGCACCAGCGTCAATCCTTTTTTATAAATATTTTCTTTGGGCAGATCGGGTATCTCAAGGATCAGGGCTTCGCCTTTGTGCATGGCAAATGGCAGGCGGGAAAAAAAACGGGATTGAGCGGCTGCAGCCCCATCACAATAAATGATCCGATGGGCCACCATATCCCGGTAGGTGACCGAGTCTTCACTGACGACCAATTCGTTTTCTTCAAATCGCTCGTTTCTTAGTTGTCCTTTTTCTTCCAATCGTTTTTGCCAGGCAGGTAATAGCAGGTCCAGATGAACGGTATAAGCCGGATCCACGATCCCGCACCCAAAACCTGGATGAAAAATATCAGCCAGCAGGTCATCGGGCCCTTTAGCGATATAGTCTTCACCTTTCTCTAACCGTGATTCGAAAGCGATCTTGATATCCGGGGCGGAAAAAAAATCGATGATGGCCTTACGGGAAATGGCTTTTATTCCCAGCTCAGCCCCCAATTGATCGTATTGCTTTTCAGCAAAGGGAAGGAGCTCATCGATCATCCAGGTCTTGACCACCCGGCGACCGGTCACCGGATTGATCAGGCCAGCCGCTACCCGGGAAGAACTCGCCGGGTCAGCCTGATCGATCACCAGAAAGGTCTTATCTGTTTTGGACAAAAAATAACTCAGCCATGTCCCGGCAATACCCTGTCCAATGATCAAATAATCCACTACCATCTTGCAAATATAACCCCTGGCGTTCCATAGCGCCCTCGCGTCTTAGCGGTGAATTTGACCGCTAAGATGCGAGGGCGCTATGGAACGCCAGGTTTTCTAAAAACCTATAACTTAGAACCCAAAACATACAACTCCCCTCCCATGCCCAACCAACAATACGCCATCCCCGCCAAATACCGACGCCTCGAAAACCTCCATATCGTTTTTTGGCTACTGAAAGATATTTCCTGGTGTATGATCTGGAAAGTATTGGGAGTATTAATGATCGGGCCTACTTTGGCTGTGGCGATCTATATAGGCTGGCGCACCCGGCAGATCAAATCGGAGTTGGCGCATAACCTCGCCATCGCTTTTTGGATCTCAGCGAACAGCTACTGGATGATCAGCGAATTCTTTGGCTTTGATGAAATACCTGTATGGCGGCATTTCGAAGGAAAACACCTGGCCCTGATCCCTTTCCTGATCGGAGCAGCTATACTGGCCTATTATTATGCGCTGGTACGTCCCCGCGAAATGCGAGAGAAGCATTATGTGACGATGTGAGGGAGGTGGAAAGTGAATGGTGAATAGTGAATGGTGAATGGTCATTCACTATTCACCATTCACTATTCACTATTCAAATAGAAACCGAGCCGATCAACGGCAGTGAAAAACGTAAATTACTTTCCTTCTTCAGCACATGTTTTCTGAAGAGATAAATGGCGGCGATTGTTAACATAGTTCCCGGAATTTTAGTTTATGATTTTATTTCGGGATATTGGATCCTGGTTCAATACTTTGCAAAGGGCTTCATACAACTGAGGCATGTTCATCTTCAATCCCTCGGGGCTTTCAAAAAAAGCTTCCACACTCACGGCCCAAAACTCATGGATATTGCTATAGGCATAACTCCGCAGGTAACTCCGGCGACGAGTGATGACATCGGCAATGATCGGTCCGGTTGTCGTTGAGAATTTCTCATAATTCAACCGAAACTCTTTATCCTCTCCATAAGGTGCAAAGAAGTTATTATACAGCAGTGCATGACTCATTTCATGCAAGGCTACATTGATATTGTCGTTGCTAACGGCATAGCCGTAAAGAAAATGTTTCCAGGACAGATAGATCCCTTCCGGTGCCACATGACCGATATAGAGTTCTTTATCACTATCCACCTGATAGGCATCGGCCAGTACATGGATATCCTTGAAACTGTCCATCAGGAAATTGTCTAACCCAAAAGTGACCTGGACCGCCGAGGCGCTGACCAGGACGGGGATCTCCTCCCGCTCTTCCAATCCTACATAATGAAAGGTCTTCGACATCCGGTAATGGTGTACCCGGTCAACAAAGCGGCGCTTCATCGGCTCATCCAGCTCGTTGAAATAGTTGATATATCCACCAATAATAAAGGAGTAGTTGTTGTATACAAATTCCGACACCAATTCGAGGGGAACTGGAACCACCGGTTTGGGCGCTACAGGTACAGACCTGTCCGGTGTGAACAACCGTTTAAGTTTTCGCAATACAGTTTTCATGAGTCGGGTTCGGAGAGCTAAAAGTAGATAACGCCCCCCGCCTTTGCAAGTTTTACGCAGTAATATTTCTATTTTCGAACCCAAAGCCTGTTTTCCAATTGCTTAGGTAATAGCCCCTTCGCTAATTTGTCCGTATATTTGCGCGATTTTCATTAATATTTCCCCTATGTTCAGAACGCATACCTGTGGCGAACTCCGGCTTGCTGATGCCGGCAAAGAAGTGACCCTGGCCGGTTGGGTCCAGACCATACGCAAATTTGGCGCGATCACCTTTGTGGATCTCCGCGATCGCTATGGTATCACCCAGTTATTATTGGGTGAAGAACTGCAAGCCCAACTGGATGCTAACCCGCTTGGCCGTGAATTTGTGTTACAAGCCACCGGAAAGGTCAGTGAACGTTCCAACAAGAACCCCGCCATCCCTACCGGCGATATCGAGATCGTGCTGACCGCCTTTACCATATTGAATAAGTCCGCTGTTCCCCCCTTCACCATCCAGGATGATACAGATGGAGGAGATGACCTGCGGATGAAATACCGTTACCTTGATCTTCGCCGCGGTGCGGTAAAGAGAAACCTGGAACTGCGTTATTCCGTTAACCGCGCCGCCCGTAATTACCTGCACCAGCAAGGGTTCATGGATATTGAAACTCCCTTCCTGATCAAAAGCACGCCCGAAGGAGCGCGTGACTTCGTGGTTCCCTCGCGTATGAACCCGAATCAGTTCTATGCCCTGCCACAAAGTCCCCAAACCTTTAAGCAGTTGCTGATGGTGAGTGGATATGACCGTTACTACCAGATCGTGAAATGTTTTCGCGATGAAGACCTTCGTGCTGACCGCCAGCCTGAATTCACACAGATCGACTGCGAAATGGCCTTTGTAGAGCAGGAGGATATTTTGAACATGTTCGAAGGCATGGTGAAATCCATCTTCCTCGAAGTAAAAGGGATCGCCTATACGGAAAAAGTAGAACGCACTACCTGGGAAGAAGCCATGTGGACCTATGGCAATGATAAACCCGATATTCGTTTCGGGATGAAGGTCTGCAACCTGAAATTCCCGGCCCATACCTATCAAACCAAGACATCGATCTCTTCGCTGATCGATGGCGCGAATTTTCAGGTCTTTGATGGCGCTGAAACCGTGGTCGCCATTGCTGCTCCCGGCTGCAGCGAATACACCCGCAAGCAAACCGATGAACTGACCGAATGGGTAAAACGCCCGCAGATCGGGATGAAGGGATTGGTCTTTATTAAATGTAATACCGACGGCACCTATAAAAGCAGTGTCGATAAATTCTATAATGAAGAAAAATTAAAAGCGATCGCCGATGCCGCTGGTGCAAAAGCCGGTGACCTGGTATTGATCCTTGCCGGCGCGGAAGAAAGGACCCGCAAAGCCATCAGTGAACTTCGTCTCGAAATGGGTGAGCGGCTGGGACTGCGTCGAAAAGATGAATTCAAATTACTCTGGGTACTCGATTTCCCCCTCTTTGAATACGATGAGGAAGGAAACCGCTGGGTCGCCCGTCACCACCCCTTTACCTCCCCCAAGCCCTCCGATATCCCTACCATGATCGGAAATGATCCGCGTATTGCCGATGCCTCCAAATACCTGGAGCATCCCTATGCGGCCATCAAAGCCAATGCCTACGATATGGTATTGAATGGAAATGAGATCGGCGGTGGCTCCATCCGGATCTTCCAACGGGAATTGCAGGAAAAAATGTTTGCCGCCCTGGGCATGGATAAGGAAGAACAACAACACAAGTTTGGATTTCTGCTGGGAGCCTTTGAATATGGCGCACCACCCCATGGTGGAATCGCCTTTGGATTTGACCGGCTCTGTGCGATCTTAGGAGGCAGCGAAAGCATCCGTGATTTTATCGCCTTCCCCAAGAACAACTCCGGACGTGATGTGATGCTGGATGCCCCTGCCACCATAGATCAAAAACAATTGGATGAGCTTTTCCTGAAGCTAACAGCTAAAAGCTAATAGCTATTAGCCATTGGGTGAAAGCCTTAATGTATCTTTAATTGTGATTACATCCATTCCTCTTGCCGAACGAATACGCCCTGAAAAACTTCAGGACCTCATAGGCCAGGAACACCTGACCGGCAAGGGAAGTATATTGCAAAATGCCATAGAGATCAATAAGGTCCCCTCCATTATCCTCTGGGGGCCGCCAGGTACCGGTAAAACCACCATCGCCAATATTATTGCCCATACCTTACAGGTTCCTTTTTTTACACTCAGTGCCATCGCCGCCGGCGTTAAAGATGTCCGCGATGTGATCGAACAGGCACGCACCCGCCCCGGGGCCATTCTTTTTATCGACGAGATCCACCGGTTTAATAAGGGGCAACAGGATGCCTTACTTGGAGCAGTAGAAAAAGGCACCATCACCCTCATTGGTGCCACGACGGAAAACCCTTCCTTTGAAGTCAATGCCGCCTTGCTCAGCCGTTGTCAGGTATATATATTAAAAGCGTTGGAGGAAAGACACCTCCAGCAATTGGTGAAACAGGCAATAGAAAAAGATGAATGCCTGCGGAACCGTGCCCTCGACATTCGCGAAACCAATGCTCTCTTTACTATTTCCGGAGGAGATGGACGCAAACTGCTTAATCTGCTTGAACTCTGCGCAGAGACTCTACCCCCTGGTTCCGAACTCAGCGATGACCTGGTGACAAAGATCGCGCAGCAACGTATTGCCCGCTATGATAAGTCAGGCGAGCAACACTATGATATCATTTCTGCCTTTATCAAGTCCATTCGCGGCAGCGATCCCAATGCGGCCGTCTATTGGCTGGCGCGTATGATCGAAGCCGGGGAAGATGTCAAATTCATCGCCCGCCGCATGCTCATTTCAGCGGCTGAGGACATCGGCAACGCCAACCCCACCGCCCTCGTGCTGGCCAACGCCACATTTGACGCGGTAAACAAGATCGGTTATCCCGAATCCAATCTCATTCTTTCCCAATGCGCGATCTATCTGGCCTCCAGTGCCAAAAGCAATGCGGCCACCCTGGCCATCGCAAGCGCCAGTAGTATCGTCAAGCAAAAAGGCGACCTGCCCGTTCCCTTGCATATCCGCAATGCCCCCACCAATCTGATGAAAAGTGAAGGCTATGGCAAGGGATATGAATACTCACACAATTATGAAAAGAATTTCTCGCCGCAGGAATACCTGCCACCCGAAATCGCGGGCACATCCTTCTATCAACCCGGCGCCAACGCCAGAGAAGAAGAAATGCGCAAGCATTTGAGGGATCTGTGGAAGAAGAAGTATGGGTACTAAAGCTGTGCGGCTGCTGTGCGAGACCTCCGGTCTCGCACGTTTGTCACGTCGCCTCTGGCGACACGATCTATTTATATTTTCAAAAAAGTATTTTATTCGAGTCGCCAGAGGCGACAAGAGAATAGTGCGAGACCGGAGGTCTCGCACAGCCAGTCTCGCACAGCAGCCGCACAGCACAAGGGATAAAAACCCTAAATTTACAAGACAAACATCTGCCATGAGACTTCTCCCCATTTTACTATTGCTAGGTACCGTTTCCGCCTCGGCGCAAACCATCATCCACAAAGACCCGCTAATTGAAAAATGGGTAACGGAAGTCAATGCCGATTCACTTCGATCCTATATTCATACGATGGTAGGTTTTGGTACCCGCAATACGCTGAGTACTCAAACCGATCCCAAACGCGGCATTGGCGCCGCCCGTAATTGGGTATTGGCCAAATTCAATGAATTTGCTAAACAATCTGGTGGCCGGTTGACCGCAATTATTGATACCACCACCCTGCAACCCGATGGACGACGCGTGGATGCACTCCTCTTATTGGGCAATGTGGTGGGCACGCTCAAAGGAACCGATCCCAATGACAAAAGGATATTTATCATCAGTGGTCACCTGGACAATATGCGAACCAGCGTCATGGACCGCACAGGAGATGCCCCCGGTGCCAATGACGATGGCAGTGGCACCGCCGCCGTGATCGAGTGTGCGCGGATTTTAAGTAAACATGCATTTCCTGCCACTATTCTCTTTGTGGCTTTTAGTGGAGAAGAACAAGGATTATTGGGGGCACATTTTATGGCCGAAAAAGCAAAGAAAGAAAACTGGCCAATTGAAGCGGTGTTGAACAATGATATCATGGGGAGTAATAATAGCAATGAAACGAATATCATTAATAATACCCGCGTAAGAATCTTTAGTGAAGGATTACCTGCTTATGAAACAGAGAAATCCGCTACCAATATCCGCAGCCTGGGATTAGAGAATGACGGAGCCTCGCGTCAACTGGCCCGTTACATGAAAGAAGTGGGAGAAAGATATGTGGACCATTTAACCGTATCCCTTATTTACCGAAACGATCGCTTTCTCCGGGGTGGTGACCACACGGCTTTTGTCAACCGCGGGTTTACGGCTATCCGTGTCTGTGAAATGAATGAGAATTTCTATCACCAGCACCAGGATGTGCGCAAGGAAAATGGCATCCAATATGGCGACCTCGAAGAATTTATGGATTTTGAATACCTGCGGAAGACCACCGCGCTCAATCTTGCCAACCTGGCCAACCTGGCCCTGGCACCCGCCCGGCCCGAAGAGGTAAAGATCGAAGTGCGGAGGCTGACCAATTTCACCGAACTGAATTGGAAGGCACCGCTCACAGGGCGTAACGCTGGTTATTATATCCTCATTCGGGAAACAAGCAGCCCGGTTTGGGAGAAAAAGATCTTTACGACGGCTACATCCGCTTCGATCCCATATTCCAAAGACAATTATTTCTTTGCCATACAGTCCGTGGATGAGGCCGGGCATGAAAGTCTGCCGGTGATACCACAGGTCTCAAGACGATAACATGAATTGGATACTAAAACCCTTTGACCAGCTAACCCCGCGTGAACTCTACGCCATCCTGCAATTACGCAATGAAGTATTTGTGGTGGAGCAAAACTGTGTATTTCAGGATGCCGATGGCAAGGATGGGTATTGTCATCATTTAATGGCCTGGGAACCTGGTTATCTGGCTGCCTATACCCGTTTGGTCCCACCCGATCTGGCTTATCCCGGTTTTGCTTCCATTGGAAGGGTGGTGAGCTCCCCCAAATCAAGAGGAACGGGATTGGGCAAAGAACTGATGGAACGCTCTATCGGTGAAGCAAAAAATTTATTCCCCGGATTCCCCATCCGGATCGGCGCGCAATTATATCTCAAGAAATTCTACACCGAACTCGGTTTTCAACAGACCGATGAAATCTACCTTGAAGACGGCATAGAACACATCGAAATGACGCTGTCTGAAACTCCTAAGTAGATTTACCAAGTGGAAAAACCAAGGCACTACGAGCAATATTGTTAATCTTTGTTCGTAAATAGATGGAGAAATGAGAATTTCTCTTTTAGTCAACAGTAATCCAATATTTGAGAAACGAAATCTGGTCTCTTATGAAAACAATTGTACCAATTGTGCGTACGATGGCATTTGCCACCGTGCTCTTTCTCTTCACACAAAAGACACAGGGACAGGCCATTACCCTTCAGAACGGGAAGGTGGAAGTAGGCCTGGGCATTGGTCCCTCTTTCTTCCTGGGCGATCTGGGCGGACAGAGAGGTATCGGTCAACCCTTTATCAAAGACATCAACATCCCGCTGACCAAACTGTCGAAGGGCATTTATCTGAACCTCTATCCGGCCGAATGGATCGGTTTTCGCGTTTCGCTGAACCACATGGTGGTCGAGGGCGATGATGCGGAAATTGATAACAAAGGTGGACGTGAGATCTCCCGTCTAAGGAGAAACCTTTACTTTAAATCGAATATCACCGAAGCGTATGCGGCATTGGAGTTATATCCTACCGTATTCCTGGAGCAATACGATGGCTTACAGGGTAAGCTCAGGCCTTATGGTTTGATCGGTATCGGTGCCTTCCATTTCAACCCCAAAGGTTATTATATCGGTGGCAACGGCCAGAAAACACTGGTTGACCTGAAACCGCTTCGCCTGGAAGGACAGGGAATGGCAGAATATCCCGAGAAAAAAGAATACAGCCTGACCCAATTGGAGGTCCCAATGGGATTTGGTTTCAAGTATTACGTCAAAGAAAGCCTGTATGTGGGATTGGAGATCCTTCACCGCAAGACCTTTACGGACTATGTGGATGACGTAAGTACTTCCTATATCGACCCGATCTACTTCGATCAATACCTGACCCCTGAGCAAGCTACCTGGGCCCGTCAACTGCACTACCGTACTCCGTTGTATGAACCAACCACACGTCCATTCATCGGATACCAGCGTGGCGACCCCAAGGAAAACGACGCGTTCTTTACGACCGTGTTGCGCTTTGGATGGCGGATCAATGGCGATAACTCGCCAAACAGCCGTGCGCGCAGACAGATGCGTTGTCCGAAGTATTTCTAAGCCCGATCCCGTAATCCCGAACCCATGAAAACGCATAAGCCTTTTCCAAAATTGGTAGGCGGTTTGCTGACCGGAGCCGTGCTACTCAATACCATCACCCTGACCTCCTTTACCGGTAAAGAGTCTGCCAACGATCCTTCGATCGGCGGTAAAGATCGTATCGTAAAGAAAAGGGCTGGTAAAAAATCAAGGGCCATCCGGATCTATCCGGATATCGTAAAACGTACCATGCACGTCATCTCCAAGGATGTGAATGAAGGCCCGGTCGATTTCTATGTATTTGCCCTGGATGGCACCATGCTGGCCAATCACCGCCTCAATCCCGGAGAGCACCTCCGGATCGGGGAACTGCCACGCGGTACCTATGTGTACGAAGTGTTCGACGGGGATGAAATGTCCGAAAAGGGCAACCTCGAGATCAAATAGTAAAAAAGTTCTTTACATACAACTGTATAAACGCAGTTCCAATAAGGCCATCGAGCTTAATAAAATTCAATACCCTGGTTGACTAAAACCTAATCCGTTCTCTATTGGTACTCTCAAAAAGTAGAAGATTTTATTAAATACTCCATGTCACCTTATTGGACAATATTAAGGGGCGACGGAATAATATCCGGTCGCCCCTTCTTTTATTATAAGAAATAAGAAAGATAAAGGGTGAGATTCTGCAGTCTTGTGGGTATTTAACCACAAAGACGCCAGGACGCCAGGTTGCGCCAAATGTCCTTGCGCTCCCTCGTGCCTTAGCGCCTTGGCGGTAAATCACAACTCCGCCTTCAAATACTTCCCCGTAAAGCTCTCCTTACACTTAATCAACTCTTCCGGGGTGCCCTCAAACAACACCCGGCCTCCCCCATCCCCACCCTCGGGGCCGATGTCAATGATATGATCCCCGACCTTGATCACATCCATATTGTGCTCAATGACCAGAACCGTATTACCCCGGTCAACTAATTTATTCAATACATCCAACAGGTGCTGCACATCCTGAAAGTGAAGACCGGTCGTGGGCTCATCCAGGATGTAAAATGTTTTCCCCGTATCGCGTTTGGATAATTCAGTGGCCAGCTTAACCCGCTGGGCCTCTCCCCCACTCAGGGTCACCGCCGATTGTCCAAGGGTGATATACCCCAGCCCCACTTCATCCAATACTTTTATCTTCCGGTAGATATAGGGAACCTGCTGAAAGAACTCCACCGCTTCCTCCACTGTCATCGCCAATACATCGGCAATGGACTTTCCCTTATAACGGATCTCGAGGGTCTCGCGGTTATAGCGCTTGCCATTGCATTTTTCACAATGCACATAAACATCAGGTAAGAAATTCATTTCAATCACCCGCATGCCACCTCCTTCACAAACATCACAACGACCGCTTTTTACATTGAAGGAAAAACGTCCTGCATTATACCCACGTATCTTGGCCTCAGGCACCGCGGCAAAAAGCGTACGGATATCGGTAAAGAATCCGCAATAGGTCGCGGGATTACTCCGAGGTGTTCGTCCAATAGGTGACTGGTCGATTTCAATGACCTTGTCAATATGTTCCAATCCCTTCACCGACTTATACGGCATCGGTGTCATGCGGGAATTATAGGCATGCTTGGATAAAATGGGATAGAGGGTCTCATTAACAAGGGTCGATTTTCCACTTCCACTTACCCCGGTCACCACAATAAACTGCCCCAGCGGAAACTTCACATCCACCTTCTTGAGGTTATTGCCGGTCACCCCTTTTAGTTCAACGGTTTTTCCACTTCCCTTTCTTCTTTCGGTTGGCACCGGTATCTTCAAATGCCCATTGAGATAACCCGCTGTCAGGGTATCTCCTTGTAATATCTCTTTGGGTGTGCCCTTGGCCACGATCCGGCCTCCGTGGTAGCCCGCCTTGGGACCAATATCCACGAGGTAATCCGCCGCCAGCATTATGTCCTTATCATGTTCTACTACCAATACATTATTCCCAATATCCCGCAGGTTTTGCAGGGCCTGGATCAGGCGATGGTTGTCGCGCTGATGTAATCCGATCGAAGGCTCGTCCAGGATATAGGTGATCCCCTGTAGTTGGGAACCGATCTGTGTCGCCAACCGGATACGTTGCGATTCACCACCGCTTAATGTCTTTGATGGGCGATTGATGGTGAGATAGGTCAACCCCACATCGAGCATGAACTGCAAGCGCTCCCGAATTTCTTTGAGGATATCTTTCCCAATGACCTTTTGTTTATCATCCAGTCTTTTCTCAATGTCCTTGAACCAAACGGCAAGTTTATCCAGGTTCATCTGGCTCAATTCAGCGATATTCCTGCCATCCACTTTGAACCAGAGACTTTCCTTGCGAAGCCGGTCACCCTGACAGGACTCACAAGGTTTTAACTCCATATAGGATTCCGCCCACTCGCGCAGGCTTTCGCTATACCCGTTATTAAACCATCTTTTCAACATGTGTACGATCCCTTCAAAGGGAGCGGTGGGGTCATACTTAAAATTTTCTTCCTCGATTTCTTCTTCCACCCCTTCCACATTTCCATACAGCAGGATATTCAGGGATTTTTTATCGAGTTCGCTGATGGGCTTGGTCAGCGATATCTTGTTCTTTTTCGCGATCTCCTGTACCTGTCTGAATACATGTGCTTCTCTTTCCTCCCCAAGCGGAGCAATACCGCCATCGCTAATGCTCACCGAATCATCCGGAATGATGGTCTCCATATTGACCGTGAACATCGTTCCCAATCCACGACAGGTAGGACAAGCCCCATAGGGTGAGTTAAAAGAAAAGGAATTGGGTGAAGGTTCTTCGTAACTGATCCCCGTATCCTCACACATCAATTGTTTGGAGTACTGCACCGTTTTACTCGAATCATTGACCAATAAAAACATCAGGTCCTTCCCGAGGCGAAGGGTTTGTGAAACACTCTGACTCATTCGTGAACGCAGGTCAGCAGTTACCTGCAAACGATCCACCACCAATTCAATATCATGGATCTTATAGCGGTCCACTTGCATCTTGGCCACCAGGTCTTTTACTTCCCCATCAACGCGCACTTTTAAAAACCCTTTCTTCCGCATGTCCTCAAACAATTCCCGGTAATGCCCCTTTCGGCCTCTGACCAGGGGAGCCAATAAATGGATCTTGGCGCCTTTGTATTTTTTGTAAATGTTATCGACAATCTCTTCTTCCGACCATTTCACCATTTTCTTTCCGGTGTTGTAGGACCAGGCCTCTCCCACCCGCGCAAAGAGCAAGCGCATGAAATCATAGATCTCTGTCACCGTTCCTACGGTGGAACGTGGATTTTTGTTCGTTGTTTTTTGTTCGATTGAAATAACCGGCGACAATCCGGTGATCTTATCTACATCCGGACGCTCCATATCACCGATGAACTGACGCGCATAAGAGCCAAAGGTTTCCATGTAGCGGCGTTGACCCTCGGCATAAATGGTATCAAAAGCGAGCGAAGATTTTCCACTGCCACTGATACCCGTTATCACCACCATTTTATTCTTGGGCAATGAAATGTCAATGTTCTGTAAATTATGTACCCGCGCACCGAGTATCTCTATGGAGTCTTCTGTTTTGCTCATGGTGCACGAAGATACAAAGGATGTTGGATGACGGATGTTGGATGTTGGATGTTGGATGTTGGGTTTTCTTGGATGACAGATGACGGGTTTATATAATTGACCTTTTCTTTGCCCCGGAGGGGCACCCCATCTGTAGCCCCAAATAATGTGTATTTCCCAAAGGCTCCTCCGGAGCCTCCTATCTGTTGCCGCAATGTCACAGTATAATCACAAGATTCGGAGGATCGCCCATTTTTCATTCAATTTTTGATTTCGGGTTGAATTAATATTAAAATTTTAAATCCTATTTTTCTCGGAGGCTCCTCCGGAGCCTTTGGGAAATACACATTATTTGGGGCTACAGATGGGGTGCCCCTCCGGGGCAAAGAAAAGGTCAATTATATAAACACCGTCATCGGTCATCCAACATCCAACAACCAACATCCAACATCCCTCCCTGCCAGCTACTTTTCCACATTTCCCGACTCTGGCACCATTTTTAACCCTATACCACCGAGTACCCATATTTCAATCATAAAAAAATAGAGACTTATGAAAAGACCCATGTTACTGGCAGTAGCATTACTACTGTTTTGCCTGCCCGTGTTAAACGCGCAAACTGAACCCGATACGGTGAAGCCTAAACAGCCGGATACCGTGAATCCGAAAGTGCCTGATACCATGTTGCGCTCCAACTCTACCGTTTCAGAGATCAGCGCCAAATATCAGCACAAGGAAATGCCCAAACCTTTAACGCTGGAAAAGGTTTTTCCCGTCATCGGTAATTATGTTTCCGCCTCTGACCCGTCGGTGGTGAATATCCGCCTGGATGAAACCAGCAAAAGCTGGATCATTGTCTCCGGACTTCCCCAGGGAAATATCAAGGCCATGCTCATGCGTTCGCCTGCCGTCTATAAGATCCCGGCACAAAAGTCTGAATCCGGCACCGATATCCCCGAAGGCACGCTCATCTTTACCCCGGATGTAAATGCCTTGCATATCTGTATCGGCAAGCCTTTTGAATTTGCCAACCCGGGTATCGTCTTTGAACAAACTACGACACCAGAAAAACCAGCAAATAAGAAAGACAAAAAACCAGAAGCCTGGACCTATAACGGATCCAAGCAGGATGTAATGACAACGGCCAGACAATAGTCCTTCATCATTGCGTTCTTTTTTTCTAAAAAGTCACTATATTTGCACCAGTTCTTTATCACTACTTATCAAGAAAGGCTGAGGGATATGGCCCAAAGAAGCCTTGACAACCTGCCACGCGTAACCCGCGTGATAAGGTGCCAACTCCAGCCCGATGGACAATCGGGACAGATAAGTCAGATCCACAGCCTTTTTTAATACCGAACATATTAAAGTAGCGCTCATCTGACTTCAGGTGAGCGTTTTTTTTTGCCTATACGGATAAGTAAGTGTTGAAGACAGTAGCAAATATGTCAACACAACTATTCCATTACGAACAACCGTTCATGCTCGAAAGTGGCCAGACCCTGTCTGGCTACCACCTGGCCTATACCACCCTGGGAAAAATGAACAGCACCCAAAGCAATGTGGTCTGGGTCTTCCATGCCCTGACCGCCAATAGCGATCCGGCCGAATGGTGGCCCGGATTGGTGGGTGAAGGAAAATTATTAGACCCGAAAAACCACTATATAATCTGCGTAAACATGCCAGGGAGCTGCTATGGCAGTATCGGCCCCCTGGAAAAGAATCCACAAAGCGGGAAGCCATGGTATCATGGCTTCCCCTTATTCACCACCCGGGACATGATCCGAGCCTATCAGCCCTTGTGTAAGGCCCTGGGGATCGGAAAAATTCATTTGGGACTGGGAGGCAGCATGGGTGGTCAACAATTGCTCGAATGGGCGATTGAAGAACCCGAACGATTTGAGCATATCATTCCCATTGCCACCAATGCCCAGCACTCCCCCTGGGGTATCGCCTTCAATGCCAGCCAACGCATGTGTATTGAAAATGATCCGACCTGGAAAGAGTCCTTCAATGAAGCCGGTATCGAAGGCATGAAAGTGGCCCGTAGCCTGGCCCTGCTGAGCTACCGGCATTACGAAGCCTATAATATCACCCAACCCAGGGATAAAAAAGCACCCTGGCCTGCCCCACACCCCTATGGTGGTGAAGCGGCAGAAAGTTACCAGCGTTACCAGGGCGAAAAACTGGGTAAGCGATTCAATGCCTTTAGCTATTACCGGCTAAGCCAGGGAATGGATGCGCATGACCTCGCCCGTGGACGAGGTAGTATTTCAGAAGCACTCGGCTCCATCAAAGCCCGAACCCTGAGCGTAGGGATCAGCAGTGATATACTCTTCCCTCCGACCGAACAGGAAACCATAGCCCGGCATATTCCCGGCGCAAGCTTTGCCTGTATCGACTCTTTTTATGGGCATGACGGGTTTTTATTGGAATATGAAAAATTGGAGAAATTAATCAGGGAGTTTCTTGCCAGTGAACAGTAAAGGATTATTGATTATTAATTATTAAAAACAAGAATTTAAAATAATAAGAATCATAAAAATGGAATCGCACAAACAACTCACAATCGGTCTTTTTGGATTTGGTGTAGTCGGCGAAGGCCTCTACCGCGTGTTGCAACAAACCCCCTCCTTGAAAGCAAGGATCAAAAAGATCTGTATCAAAGACGCTTCGAAGAAACGGATCGCGCCAGCCAAACTTTTTACCACAGACAAAGATGAACTTCTCTTTGATCCCGAGATCAATGTCATCGTTGAAGTGATCAACGAAACCGAACCCGCCTTTCACATCGTCACCACCGCGTTAAAGAATGGAAAAGAAGTAGTAAGCGCGAGCAAGAAAATGCTGGCTGAGCATTATCCCGAACTCCTCACCCTGCAAAAAAGCACCGGTCTCTCCCTGCTGTATGAAGCAGCCGCCTGTGCTTCGATCCCCGTTATCCGTAACCTGGAAGAGTATTATGACAATGACCTCCTGCATGGCATCAAGGCCATTGTCAATGGCTCTACGAATTTTATACTGACCAAGATCTTTGAAGATAAACTGGAGTTTCAGGAAGCGCTTATGCTCGCCCAGCAATTGGGATTTGCCGAAGCCGATCCCAAACTGGATGTGGAAGGATACGATGCGTTGCACAAATGGATCATCCTGCTCAATCATGCCTATGGTATCACGGCTTCACCCAGGGACCTGGTCTTCTCCGGCATCCAGAATATCCAACTCAGTGATGCAGTCGTCGCCACCGAAAAACAATATGCCATCAAATTGGTGGCCCAGGCGCGTAAACTCAAAAATGGAAAAGTAGCCGCCTTTGTACTTCCCCAATTTGTGACCCAGGATGACCAACTGGCCTTTGTAAAAAATGAATACAATGGCGTAGTCATCGAAAGTGGGTTTGCGGATAAACAATTCTTTTATGGAAAAGGCGCCGGCAGTTTCCCTACGGCATCGGCGGTATTGAGTGATATCTCCGCGCTGCGCTATGATTACCACTACGAATACAAGAAACTTTATCAACAGCCCAATGTGCTGACCGATGATTTTTATCTGCACGTCTATGTTTCCTTTGAGGACATCAAGTACATTCCCAAAGAAAAATTCGAACAGATCGAGGAATGGCATTCACAGGAACAACGAAAATACCTGGTGGGTATCCTGCCCTTTAGTGAATTAAAGAACAGTACCTGGTGGAAAGAGAACAATACCTCGTTTATCCTCACCCCCGATCCGATTGTGGAAGATATGGAGGTGCGGAAGCTGAAAAGGAAGAGCCTTGAACTCGCCGGACTCGTCTAACAGGTAGCGTAGCCTTGCGTCATGGCGTCTTAGCGGTAAAGTTAACCGCCATGACGCGAGGGCACGAAGGAACGCAAGGAGTTAGGCCTTACTGCCCTATTTTTGCAAAAAATTACTCCATGAGAGAACTGTCCGTCGTCATCACTGTCATGAACGAGGAGGAGAACATCGCCCCGCTACAGGAAGCCATTCGCAATGCCCTGGGAGGGATGGATTATGAAGTGGTCTATGTGGACGATGGATCCTCCGACAAAACCCGCGAGGAGATCAAAAAACACGCCGATGACCGTACGGTCTTGGTCGAACTGCGTAAGAACTATGGCCAAAGCACAGCCATGACCGCCGGTATCGATCATTCCACCGGAAAATATGTGGCCCTGCTCGATGGTGATCTGCAAAACGACCCCACCGATATTCCCGGTATGCTGGACCTGCTAAAGAAAGAAGACTGGGATGTGGTGGCCGGCAACCGAAAGAACCGCAAGGATGGTATGTTCCTCCGCAAGATCCCCAGCAAGATCGCCAATGCCCTGATCCGGCGCATGACCAATGTCTATATCAAAGACTATGGTTGTACCCTCAAGATATTCAAACGTGAAATAGCCGAAGACCTCGGCCTCTATGGCGAACTCCACCGCTTTATCCCCGTCCTCGCCAAATTGCAAGGTGCCCGCATCACTCAGGTAGATGTAAAACACCATGCCCGGCAATTTGGAAAAAGTAAATATGGCATCAACCGCACCTTCAAGGTCATGAGTGACCTGATCCTGATGGTCTTTTTCCGGAAGTACATTCAAAAACCCATGCACCTGTTTGGCACCATGGGATTCATCAGTTTTGGATTGGGTATATTGATCAATTTATACCTGCTCATTCTCAAAATAATGGGGCAGAATATCGGTGGTAAACCATTGTTGATATTGGGATTGATCCTGCTAATTGGAGGGATACAACTGATCACGATTGGTATCATTGCGGAAATTAGTGTGCGTACCTACTTCGAGTCGCAGGATAAGAAGACGTATACGGTGCGGAGTGTTTTTAAAGGATAGTGTAGTTCACCGCAGAGAACAAGAGAACACGGAGTTACGCAGAGATTTTACCGCTAAGTCGCTAAGGCCGAAGCCTCGGCCGCAAAAGGTTCGCTAAGAGCTAATAACTTTCTCTGCGTAACTCCGTGTTCTCTTGTTCTCTGCGGTGAACTAATTCAACATCTTCTCATTCCCCAAAAACCACTCCCGAAAAGCCTCCAACCCCTCCTTTAACGGTGTCTTTGGATCGTAGCCGAATAATTTCTTCGCCTTGGATATATCAGCATAGGTCTTTGGCACATCGCCCGGTTGTTCGGGCATTTGCTCAATGATGGCCTTTTTCCCCAGCACCTCTTCAATGGCTGATACGAGGTCTTTTAAGGAGATGGAATAGTTATTCCCGATGTTCACGATCTCGAAATCGGTTTTCTCATAATGGATGGCCGCCATGATCCCCGAAACAATATCCTTTACATAGGTATAATCCCGGCTGGTGCTTCCATCTCCATACATCGTAATGCGTTTGCCGGCCAGGATGGCCTTGGTGAATTTATGGATCGCCAGATCGGGACGTTGCGCGGGGCCATATACCGTAAAGAACCGCAGGGCGAGAAAACGGATCCCAAATAGTTTGCTGTACACATGTCCCAGTTGTTCCCCTGCCAGCTTGGTCATGGCATAGGGGCTGATCGGGAGCAATTGTTCTTCCTCTTTCCAGGGAAAATGATCATTCACCCCATACACACTGCTTGAGGAGGCAAAGACAAACTGTTTTATTTTTCGTTCCCGGGCAAAGTCCAGGATATTCTGCAGCCCGATCACATTCGATTGTTGATAGGCCAGCGGGTTTTCAATACTGGGACGTACACCGGCCTTGGCCGCAAGGTGTATGATCGCATCCACCGGTTCATTGATCAGTCCCGCCAGCTCATGTCCACTGACTTTCGAGAGGTCCATGGAAAGCAGGCGGAACCCGGGTTTGGCCCGGAAATCCTGGATATTCAGTTGTTTGATATCGGGGGAATAGAAGGGATCAAAATCATCAATACAGGTGATCCGCACCTGTTCGGTGGCCAGCAGTTGCCGGATAAGATGGTTCCCAATAAACCCTGCCCCTCCTGTTACGATATAGTGTTTCATCTGCTTTTTTTTGAACGCCCGGCGTCTTATCTTTCGTTTTCCCGATGCAAAATAAATCAAATATTCCTTACCGATTGGCGATCCGGGTCACTGTTGGACTGGCGGCGCTAACCCTTGGTTTCCTCCTCTGGCAGGGGAAGAACGGCTCCTTTATGTGGGTCAACGAGCGAAATTCCCCAGGACTGGACACTCTTTTCACCTATATCACCTATCTCGGTGATGGGGTGATGTGGGTGCCCTTTGGTATTTACTGCCTGATATTTAACAGACGATTCACACTCACCGTTATTGTAGCCATTCTGCTTTCCACGGCCTTTACCCATATTTTTAAACAGGTCATCTGGCCCCATGCCCTGCGACCTGCCTCGCTGCAGGATGCCGGTCTCTCCCTTCATTTTGTCGAAGGCATCAAGATCAACCGCATCCGAAGCTTCCCCTCCGGACATACCGGTCAGGCCTTTACCATGGCCCTGCTCATCGCCTACCTGGTCAAACCAAAATACTGGGGCTGGATTCTCCCCCTGCTGGCCTTTGCTGTGGGTTATTCACGCGTCTACCTCGGACAGCATTTTGTAAGTGATGTGTTGGGAGGAATGGGCGTTGGGTTGTTGACAGCGGTTATATGTATATGGGGGTGGAGAAAATTAGAAATAAGGAATTTGAAATAAGGAATAAGATGGCTTCGCGCCCCCTGGCGCCCTAGCGTCCTCGCGGTTAAGCTCCACCGCCAGGACGCTAAGACGCTAAGGAACGCCAGGAAAAATTACTTCGTGTCCTTCGTGCACCCTTTGTGTCCTTTGTGTCCTAAAACTCCCCAATCTGGTAGACTGTACAAGTTATTCTCTTAAACTACAAGGCTAAACCTACCGAGATTCCTGCCCTTTCGTTAACCTTATTTAACCTAAATAAACAGAAATAAAGCAAGAAATATTTTGACAAACTAAATTTATAGTTTTACTTTGAACTAAATTTATAGTTCGGATGAAGGTATTAACCAAAGCAGAAGAACAAGTGATGAAATCCGTTTGGAAAATTGGCAACGGATTGCTGATGGAAATTGTTGAATCCATGCCCAAACCACAACCACATAAGAACACCGTGGCCACCATTCTCAAGACCCTTATCACAAAAGGCTTTGTCACGGTGCAACCCGAAGGAAGATATCACCGCTATATACCCCTCATCAAAATGGAAGAATACTCCAAAGCCAGCCTGACCAAATTAGCGAAAGGCTATTTCAACGGGTCTTTCTCCAATGTGGTCTCCTTTTTAGTGGAAGAAGAAAAGCTTTCGGTCACCGACCTGGAAGCCTTATTAAAAAATTTAAAAAAGAAGTAAATGGAAACGATCCTTTATTATATAGCCAAATCCATTATTATCAGCGGGCTGTTGATGACCTATTACTGGTTCTTTCTGCGCAACCGGAAAATGAACCAATTCAACCGGTTTTATTTGCTCGGCACCTTGTTGCTTAGTTTAATCCTTCCGTTGATTCAGATAAACTTACCTGTCACAGAAACCAATTCTGTTTACATTCCCACGATCTCCCAGGCCATTGTATCCCCAATTGATCAGGCCGCGAAAACATCAACTACATTAAACTTCTATCTTATTGTTATTTATATATTCATCGCACTCCCGCTTATCACCACCTCCTTCTTGAGAATAGCCTGGATACTCAAGGTGAGAAAAACCAATCCGGTGGAGCCCTTTGGAGGAGTTAATTTAATCCATACAAACCTGGTGCAAGCCCCCTTCTCCTTTTTGAACAACCTCTTCTGGAGACGCTCCCTTCCGTTGGAGGAAGAGTCTTCCCGGCGAATGCTTCAACATGAATTGGCACATATACGTCAAATGCACTCTGTGGATAAACTACTCATGCAAATGGTGCTTTGTTTTATTTGGATCAACCCATTTTATTGGTTACTACAAAAAGAGTTGACCGTCGTGCATGAGTTTCTGGCCGACGAAGCCAGTATTGAGGAAGGAGATGTGTCCGCTTTTTCAGCCATGCTCTTAACTTCCTTTGGCATTGGGCAAAATATTTCCCCGGCCCAGGGATTCAATGATTCATCGATAAAAAGAAGAATAAAAATGATTGCAAAAACAAGAACCGGCGCTTATCTGTTCAAATGGATCTCCCTGCCCCTGTTCGTTACCATTTTCCTGATCGCTGCATGTAAACAAAATTCAGACAACCTGAAATCAGTCCAGACAGCATTTAAACAGGTGGAAGAAAGCGCTTTTCAGGAACCCACATTGAATCCAAATACACCTGCATCGGACAAAGCACAGATTGTAGTAAAACCCAATGTGCAAAATAAAGATCAATACCAGATTCAGGTCAATGATAAAAAGTCGGAGCAAACCTATATTCTAACCAACAACGGTACACGTACGCTTATCGCGCAGTAGGATCAAAAAACATATTCCAACATTTTCCAGGCCCGGTTCAAATCGAAATGGTAACATTTCATGGGGCAGCCTATTGCCTGGACGCAAATAAATAATTATGAAAAAGATCCCCTTTCCATTAACCGCCTCCCTCCTTGTCTGCTTCCTTTTAGGTAGCCGGATAACCATTGCCCAAGCACAGACGGCTGAAACGATGCGTTTCGACATGCAATACCTGTTATCCCTTCCCGAAGGATATGAAAAGGATAGTCTGAAAAAATGGCCACTCGTGATATTCCTTCACGGTGGAGGAGAATGTGGGGAAGACCTGGAACAAGTCAAAGTAAACGGATTGCCGAAACTGATCGAGCAAGGGAAAAAATTCCCTTTCATCACGGTCTCGCCACTTGCCACCATCTGGTTTGGTTGGGAACCCGATGTACTCCTGCGTTTCCTCGCGGGATTGCATCAAAAATTAAAGATCGATCCGGACAGAATATACCTTACCGGACTTAGTCTTGGAGGTGAAGCCACCTGGAAGCTGGCCCTGAAACAACCCCGGCTCTTTGCCGCCATTGCACCCGTATGTGCATCGGGAGATACGAGCGAGATCTGGAAATTAAGAAACATGCCTGTCTGGGCCTTCCATGGTGCCAAAGATGATGTCGTGCCTCCAGCCAAAGGCGAAGCCATGGTGAATGCACTCAAAAAGTACAACCCGAAAGCCCGTATGACCATGTACCCAAACGCCAATCACAATAGTTGGGACAGCGCCTATAACACGGAAGAGCTTTATACCTGGCTATTGGCACAAAAAAGGTACAGACCTGTCGAGGGTAAACTGCCTGCCGATTCGCTCCAACAATACGCAGGCACCTATATCGCCGATGGCGAAACATTTATCATTAGCCTGACACCGGAAGGACTTGTCACCAACCTACACGGCGAAAACAGACACCTGGCCTTTCTGCAAAGAGATGAATTCTTCATAAAGGAAATGGATCAATTCCAACTGAGCTTTCAACGCGGAAAAAAAGGGATCACGGGATTCATCCTGTATGGGGATCAAAAAACAGTTTATACAAAACACCCTTAACCAACTATTTTTTTACCTAATTGAACTAAATATATAGTTCAGTAAATCGTTCTTGTATGACAACTTCTTCCCTTCGCCTTCTGTTTATTTGTCTCGCTGCCACATTCACTACAACCGTTTTCAGTCAGGCAACAATCACCGGCAAAGTAATTGATTCCGCTACGGGTAGTCCCTTGGCATTGGCCACCGTGAGCGTATTTGCGGCCTCCGACACTTCACTGATCAATTACCGCCTGGCCAATGAAGATGGCATCTTTAAAGTATCCGGCATACCGTTGAATATTCCCTGCCGGATGATCATTAGCTTTTCCGGATATGCGGTAAAAAGACTTGAGTTCACGATGACAGAGGATAAAACACTTGACCTGGGCAGCTTCGCCCTGGCTACCTCTGCCAAATCACTCGAGGAGATCATGGTAAGAGCCGAAAGACCACCGGTATCCGTGCGAAAGGATACCATTGAGTTCAATGCCTCTTCCTTTAAGACCTTACCCGCTGCCCTTGTAGAGGATCTGCTAAAAAGACTCCCGGGTGTACAGGTGGACAAAGCAGGCAATATTACGGCCAACGGAAAACGAGTGAACAAGATACTGGTGGATGGCAAGGCCTTTTTTGGAGATGACCCCAAGATGGCGACCCGCAACCTTCCGGCCAGTGTGATCGACAAAGTGCAACTTACGGATGACAAGGAAGCCGCCGACCGAAACATTGACTTCAACCCCAATGATATGGGCAAAGTGATCAACCTGACGTTAAAGAAAGGGATCAAGAAAGGATGGTTTGGCCGCACCTATGCAGGCGGTGGGACCAAGGACCGCTACGAGGCCGGAGGTATTTTCAATGTTTACCGCGACACGATGCAATTAAGCCTGGTTGGGTTCAGCAACAATATTGGGAGAAGCGGATTTAGCATTCACGATATTTCCGGTATCGGAGGTTTTGACCGTAGTGGTTTTAACAGCCTGTCCATCGGCACCCGCGCAGCCGGTGGAGGATTTGCCATCAACGGTATTTCCTTTGGTGGAATGGAACCCGGCATAGCCCGTTCCTCTGGTATCGGGTTTAACCTGAACCATGCACCCAATAAAAAAAGGTCCTTCTTCTCCCAATATTTCATTGGTGAAACAAGCGCCCAGATCAATGAGCGCATAAACAAAAGGGATTTTTATGGGGATACGGTCGTCACCAGTCTGATCAATTCCTCCAATAAAAAACGAAACCTCACCCACAACCTGAATGCCGGTATGAACTTGAAGCCCGATGATTTCCATCTCCTTCAATTCAAAGCCGGTTTACGAACCAATTTCCTCCAGGAAAATATCAATTCCCATATCGATATTTCCAATCAGGCAGCCGGAGACCTGACCGAAGGCAGGGCCCGCTTGCTCAACAAAGCCTTAGAGGCAAATTACAACCATGAACTTTTCTTTACCCGGAAAAGTCGGTCAAAAACAGGTCGCATGTTTCAACTCAATCATTGGCTCAATTGGCAAAAAAGCAACCAGGACTTCACCACCGAATCGGTGAACCAATACTTTCAACCCCTCACCTACTTTGATTCGCTTTACCAATTGCGTCAATCCCGCTTTCCCAATCTGTCCATCATTGCCCTGGCACAGTTTGCCGAGCCGTTAGGAAAGAACTGGACTTTAAAATACCAGACCCGTCTTGAATTCAACCAGGACCAACAGGAAGCCAATGTCCTGGGTCTCGACCCCATGAAGCAAGCTTATTCGATAAAAGACTCTTCCCAAAGCAACTCCCTGAAAAGAGACCGGATCTTGGCAGCCCCGGGGATGGTCCTGCAGTATATGACAAAGAAATTAAGCCTGACCTTTGGTTTTACCGGTCAGTATCAAAACTATACCACCACAGCTTTGGGGAAGGCCGCCAAACAGGAACATCTCTTTAACCTCCTCCCCAATCTGCAAATGGCTTACAAGGGCTTAAACTTCCGGTTGGGCAAGAGCATCAATCTTCCTCCTCTCTCCCAGCTTCTGGCGGTAAAAGACAGTTCCAGTCCCTTCCAGGTAAGGTTTGGTAATCCCAACCTGCAACCCGCCAAAACGACCAACCTCAGCCTGAATAAATTCATGGTGTCAAAAGACCGCACGATGGATTACAACCTCTACCTAAACGCCAATTTCACCAATGGAGACATTGTATTCGACCGCAGGTTTAGTTCCGATGGCACCCAGACCCTGGTGCCGGTCAATCGGGATGGGACCCAGGAGTTCAGGGTCGGTACGGGCATCAGCAAAGATTTCAAAAAAAATCAGTCATTTCAGGTATCGCTGCAGGCGCGGGCAACGGTACGGTACACCCGTCAATCCATTTTGATGAACGAGGTGGAAAGTAAGGTATCCGCCTTTCAATGGGAGCCTGGTTTCAGCATGACCCTCAATTGGAAAAATATCCTTGAATTCCGTCCCGAATACCGGTTCCTGGGTACCAGCACAAGCTATACCGACAAATTCTTCACCAACCTCAACGCGGGTCAGCACTATATCCAATCCGATCTTACCATTCGGTGGCCAAAGGATATCATCTGGGAAAACAATATTGAATACAGGTACTCCAACACCGTATCATCCGGCCTACCGAAGGACAACCTGCTATGGAATGCGGGCGTAAGTCTGCAATTCCTGAAGGAGAAAAAAGGAATGGTCAAATTCGGAGTCTACGACCTCTTGAACCGGAACAATAACCTCACCCGGTTCGCCACAGGCAATCAGATCATCGATCAGGAGGTCAATATCCTGAACCGGTATTTTCTGTTAACCTTTACCTATAGCATCCGAAATATTGGTGTACGAAGCCAGAAAGACAGGTTTCAACTTTTTTAAAAACGCCTGAATGATAGTCATCCTTTAGTCACTTTCATCAAGAACTCCGTTGCGCCCCCTGGCGTCCTCGCGCCTTCGCGGTTAAGCTCCACCGCCAGGACGCTAAGGCGCAAAGGGGCGCCAGGATAAATCACTTTGTGTCCTTCGTGCACCCTTTGTGTTCTTTGTGTCCTAAATCTCTTCGATCTGGGAAACTAATCCTTATACTCCCCATAAAGGCAGCTTGGATTAAATACTAATAAATTCTTCGCGCCCCCTGGCGCCCTCGCGCCCTCGCGGTTGGCTCCACCGCCAGGACGCTAAGACGCTAAGGGACGCCAGTATAAATTACTTCGTGTCCTTCGTGCACCCTTTGTGTTCTTTGTGTCCTAAAACTCTTCGATCTGGGAAACTATCCATTCAAAAAGCGAAGTATATTTTCAATACAAATGCGATACATTTATTACAAAATTCGCTATGAAATATACAGGCAGTCTGATTTTGTTATTCTCTTTATTATTGCAGGCAGTCAATGCGCAGAAAAACCATGCGGGAAATCCGGTGTTGAAAGGCTGGTACGCCGATCCGGAAGCAGTTGTTTTCGATAATCAATACTGGATCTATCCCACGTATTCTGACAAATACCATAAGCAGGTCTTCTTTGACGCGTTTTCCTCGACTGACCTTATCCATTGGAAAAAGAATGAGCATATACTGGACACCAGTATGATACGCTGGGCCAAACGGGCCATGTGGGCACCGGCCGTGGTGAGGAAAAACGACAAATACTATTTCTTCTTTGCCGCCAATGATATCCAGAACAACCAGGAATATGGAGGCATCGGGGTGGCGGTGGCAGACAATCCGGAAGGCCCTTATAAGGACCATCTTGGCAAACCCCTCATCAGTCAGTTCTATAACGGGGCACAGCCGATCGATCAATTTGTTTTTAAGGATCAGGATGGCAAATACTATATAATTTACGGAGGCTGGGGACATTGTAATATCGCCCAACTCAACGATACGTTCACCGGATTTGTGCCTGATTCTGCGGGCATTGTCTTCAAAGAAATAACTCCAGGCGGATATGTGGAAGGGCCTTTTATGTTTGTCCGAAATAATAAATACTACTTCATGTGGAGTGAGGGCGGGTGGACCGGTCCCGATTACAGTGTGGCCTATGCGATGGCGGACAATCCGTTTGGACCCTATCAGCGGATCGGGCGGATCCTGGAACAGGACTCATTAGTGGCCCGTGGCTCCGGACACCATTCCATCATACACAATGCTAAAAAAGACAGCTGGTATATCGTTTATCACCGCCGCCCTTTGAACGAAACAGCCGCCAACAACAGAGCCACCTGTATCGACAGGATGTATTTTGACAAAGAGGGTAAGATACTCCCGGTAAAACAGACTTTTAAGGGTGTGAAGAAACAGCGGTTATGAGTGTGACTATTTATTTGTCACTGTTACATCTTTACTACGCCGAACCACTGCCCGAATGTTAGACATTGCTTGTTGCTGTTCCATAACTTGTCCCGCCTCCATGCGGGATTTACTAGTATATCAGTCACGAGTAAGATATTTAAAAGATATCGAAGGTAGTCTCTACTACCATATATAGAGACCCTTAGTTGCTCGGGGGCTTACTTAAAATTTGAAAGTCCCCATTAATCTAGTTTCAAGGCATCCTCAATTCTTTCTAAACAATCCTGCAAATGGTACTTTGTCATCAAATCCTTATACATAATAACAGCTTTTCCAAGCTCATTTTTAAGTAGTTTCAACTCAATTTTGACCAAGCTGTTTATGTCGTTCAACTTGGAACTGGCACTGACCACCATGGCAGTCTTATCATCCATCGGCTCCTTCTCAATAAATTTTATAAATTTTTCCACATATACTTTCTGCAGGTTTCGTCTGAATAAATCGATAGGCCTATTTGTTTTCAATTCCTCCCAAAAACAATTATGCAAATCTTTAAAATATTCTTTAAGCTGATAAACCTTCTTTCCACCAATAGCTTCAGCTCGAATAAGTTTTATAAATGTTATGCTGGAGGTTAGGTCTTCAAGATACTTCATTTGAACTATGCTTAAAATATCAATAGGCGACATAGGTATATAGTTAAGAACTGAGGAGTCAATGATCCACCAAGGAGTTTTAAAAAGATTTTCATTAAGGAATTCAATTGCTTTCTTTTGCTTTTCCCTTGGTACAGTTTCAAATACACTTCCCGGCTCTTCAACTCGTTTTGAAGTTTCATAAGTTCCGCCAATATACTTAGCCACATGTCCAGCATATCTGTAATAGTGATTTAATAATTGGCGGTAAAGGCTTTCGAAGTTTTCATATCCTTCATTGGGTTGTTTGGTCCACTCTCTTAAGTGTGGCAATATCCATTTTAAATTTTTAATAGCATATGTATTCGCTTTCATCGCATCATCACCAAGATCTTCAGATTGACAGCGGGGGTCATTGGGGCTGGAATCAGCACCAAACCATAGTCGCTTGTTATTTGATAATTTTTTTATTACCAATTGATTCAGAAAGTCTCTTTCCGAACTAGCCGATGAATATTGCGAATATAGCTTGTATCCCCATTCAATCGCCCATTTATCATAAACGCCAATCCTAGGCAAAAGCGTAGAAAGTTCGAGGGAGTCTTCGGGTTGTGCAACATAATTAAGCCGGGCATAATCCATAATGGAAGGTGTATGGCCATATTTAGTCACCCATGTTTTGCTTCTCAAGCTGTCGACTGGAATAGTCGAACTCGATCCAAAATTATGTTGCAGACCCAATGCATGACCTACTTCATGGGAAACAACAGAGCGAATCAGCTTTCCCATAAGCGAATCGGGAAATACCATAGCCCTTGCTGTAGAATCTACTTGCGAGGCCTGAAGCAAATACCAGTAATGAAGGGGATTCAGCATGTTATGATACCAGTTAATATGACTTTCAAGTATCTCCCCACTTCTCGGGTCTACAATAACCGGTCCGCTGGCATTTTCTACGGTTGAGGGTTTATATACAATAGCAGAGTATTTCGAATCTTCAATGCTCCATGTCGAATCTTCGTCCTTCGATGGTGCTTCTTTCGCAAAGATGGCATTCTTAAAACCCGCTTGTTCAAATGCTACTTGCCAGTCGTTTACACCCTGCATTAAATAGGGTACCCACTTAGGGGGTGTATTGGGGTCAATATAAAACACAATTGGCTTCTTTGGTTCTACAAGTTCGCCCTGATAGTATTTTTCCTTATCTTTTTCTTTCGGTTCAAGTCTCCAACGTTTTATTAGATTTATTTTTTTAACCCCCTGTGGGTTCAAGTCATAATCTATAAATGAAAGTGAAAAAAAACCCACTCTGTCATCATAAAATCGGCTCTGCATGATTTGCTCAGGTAACAGGATCACAAAAGTGTTTAATTCAAGTGTTGATGTGCCACTGCTTCCAATTGGTAACAACCCACCGTTTATACCGGTAATATTTTGCGTTTTAGAATAGGTCTTAACTGTCCTGATTTCAATATTATTTGCAAATGATTTTACATCCACCACATAAGACTTGTCAGCCTGGATACCAGTTAACCCGAGCATGGACTTATAACCAGGGTTAAAAAAAAAGATATCATTATCATCATTCAGGTAATCTGTTACATCAATCACAGATGCTTTTCTGTTTTCAGAGAATGCTTTGATATTAAATACAGCTACAATCGGCTGCAGGTTTGAGTTGGCTATTGCATAGTATAGGGAACTTATTGTATCGGTCTCACGTTCCGCAACAGCGATCCTTCTTACAAATATGTTGCCTTTAGGTCCTTTGCTAAATCTTATTACTAGGTTGTTTATCTCATCACCAGCATAGCCTATCATAAAATTTTTGCTGTTGGCTGCTCCTTTGGAAATTCTGCTTACAATCAAGATATCCTTATCAAATATAGAGTTGGGAATTTCCCAATAAAATTTATCGGATTGTTTGTAAATATTGATAAGCCCTGAATCTGCTACTACAGAGGGTTGGATAAGGTCTTTGAATGCCAGCACACTCGCCTTTGTTGTATCAGTTTTTTTTAATTGGGCAAAGGAAGCCTGTTGAATACTGATTAATAAAATTATGCTGAGAATAATTTTCATACAATAAATTAAACTTTAGTAAAATGGATTATTTCATTTTTATAACAAGTACCGATAGCAACTGATCACCGTCGACTAGGTCAAACCCCACTTGATTCAACATCTTTTTTAAGGTCTTGTAATCCCATTTGGGAGGCAGCGAAATGGTTATTGCTTCTTTGCCGGAAGTATTGTCAAGTATTACTGGTGCCCGAGGATAATCGTTCATTGCTTCAGTCAGCAATGAGGATGAAATAACGGTAGTGCCTGGGAGAGGCGTTCCCGTATTTTTGCTGTGTTTACCCGGTATTTTTTTTAGGTAAAGGCATTTTATTTTTCGTTTTTCTATCGAACTAGTTACACTAAAAAAACGGTCCATATCAACGGCCATATATTTATAAATTCTATCCAGAGAAAAGCTTTTTGGAAATATCGCTTCATAACAGAATTGGTGTCTATTTACAAATTCTTCCATCCCCCAATTATCAGCGTCTTGATAATCTGCCCAATCTTTATAGAGAAACTCTGCTTGGGATTCTATTATAATTCTTTTATTTCCCTGACTATATAACTCAGGTAGTTGTCTGCCGTATATTTTTAAGTAGTAGTCGAAAAATGTTCTGTTTACATCAAAAAAGCGATAGTAGGATGAATCAAGTTGGTAACCAAATGTCATATCACTATATAATGAATCGATATACCCCGAGAATGCGGAACCATACAACAATTGATTGGCCTGGCGTTTCAGTAGAAACGGCACATTGACATTTATCGGAAAACTAAGTACCCGTTGCGGAAAACTGGTCATTTTTTTATTAAGAATATCTTCGATATTGCTTTCAGTTACTGCCTGATGATTAGTAATACCTATTACGACTCCATCCTCATTTATCCATATCTCAAGGGGAACACTGCTAAAAGGGAATAGTTTCATTAACATGGAGTCCTCTTGGGCCTGCACTGTTGTTGGCAAACTCATTTCCCGTTTTGTCCCTTTCCACTTCGTTACTAATTTCTCAATACTGCCCTTCATGGTTCCATCAAAACCAACTGGGAGTATCATGATCTTGTCACCAAATTTCTTTTGGATCGAGTCAAGCCGTGGGAATTGTTTTATACATATAGCACAAGTCGTTGCCCAAAAATCAAGTATTAAAAGTTTTCCCTTAAAATCATCAATTGCGACTGATTGAACGGGGTAATTTAAAATTTTCTCGAATTTTAAATTAGGAATTTTGTCACCCACATTTAATGGCCGTATCTCTGCATCTTGTGCAAAGAGAGTTGCAGAATATATTATACATAGAACCGATAAAAAAAAATTCTTTGTTATCATTAATATGAGTTTTTTTTAGTCATTAATTCACCACCTGGTGTATACTTTAATGGCACCAGCACAATTACAGTAAATTGTTAGTTAGCTATCTTGGAGTTTGCGGCATACTTGGATTATAATTAATCACCGAAGGGGGAATTAGAAAAGTATAATGTTTGCTGTCAGGAAGCAATGAAAAAGTATTTCCATCTAATTTTCTCGTAATGGTTATACCGGCTCCTTCAGCGTTAAGTCTTCTTAAGTCGGTCCATCGTAGACCACGGAACAGCAGTTCCTTTCTGCGTTCTCTTAAAATGATAGTTAAAGCTTCCTGAGAGGTTCCAGCAGTGAGTGGTATAAAAGTTCCTGTAGTAAATCTCTTTTCAAGTAATGCATTCAGATCATTCATTGCATTGGCAATCTCTCCTTTGCGGGCATATGCTTCTGATCTAATTAACATGATTTCATCCGTAGCAATGCCTGCAAACAAGTCTTCTTTTCCGGAATAGCTCCCCCTAAAATAGTAACCAGGTGTGCCAAATACAGCCATAGCGTCTGCAAAGAACATGGTTTCCCTTAGGTCATTCCCATCATAAGAGTTATACAAATTGCTATCGACCCTGGCAAAAAATGGTAATAATAATCCACCGCTTGATTTTCCAAGGTCACAATAGAACGCTGTTTCATCATTTACCATCGGAATTGGATTAGGCATGTTGACATCCAAACTGTTGAAATTTAAAAGCGTACTCTTCAGTTGCAGGTAGCTGTTTGCATAATTAATACTGCTGTCAGTAAGATTTAATGTTTGGTAAATGCGGGCTAATAAACCATACACTGCTGATTTAGAAGGTCTGGTTTTGTAAAGGCTTTGATCAGGCAATAAGCTTATCGATTCCTTCAGGTCGCTCAGGATTCTATCATAAGTCGCTTGAACCGTTGACCTTGTAATAGGTTCAGCAACGTCGGATACAAGACGAAGTGGAATTCCCAAATCATTATTCGCAGTGGCTTCTTTAAATGGTTGGCCAAAAACTTGAGCCAGTTGGTAAAAGATATGTGCTCTATAGAATAAAGCGCTACCCTTAACTCTATTATAATCCTCAACTAGCACGGTAGTGGGATCAATTTTCTTCAACCCATCAAGCACTACATTTGCATAGAACACAGAACGGTAAGCATAATCCCAATCGAAAAAAGGTCCCTCACCAGTGTAAATGTCGTCCAACCATTTATATAAATTCAAATATTGCACATCTAAATAGATCGTAAACTCAGGTGCTATGTAGTAATTGTCGGACGATACTTCTCCAAAGCCTGGTACCAAACCTTCAAAACTTGTCCCATTCATATACTGATCATTATCTAGTATTGCCTGAAAATGCCTTAAAGTTTCTGGAACTACTTGTTTTTCGTTTGGTTTTGCATTTAAAAATTCACTCTTCTTGCATGAAATAAAGAATAAAAGAGCAAGAGCAAATATGATTAATATTTTAATTTTCATTTTTGATATTTTATTTGAATAAGATATTAATACCTAAAGCAAGACTTTTACCGGGTTTTGGAAATGAAAGGAAGTAAGGATCATTGTCTTGCTTATTCGCAGCCCATAATAAACCCAGATTACTTAGGTATGCATAAAACCTTAGTGATTGAATAGGGATTTTTCGGCTACTGGTATTTAATTTATATTGGAGCCTTATATCTTCTAGCCTTATATGATCCCCTCTTTCTATAAGGGTTTCACTTAAGTTAAAAAATTGATCCCTGCCTGCTGCAAGCGGGAAAGTTAAAGATGGTATATTGGTAATATTTTCATCACCTGGCTTTTGCCATCGCTGTCCATAATCACTATGGCCTGTCCAGATTGTAAATAATCCGCTATAGGAAACAGAAGGCTTTCTGTAATAATATCCCGCTTTAAAACTGATATTAAAAGAAAGTGATACTCCCTTCCATTCAAGTGTGTTAAGTATAGCACCAAATTATTCAGGCTGTACAGGCCCGTTAAATACAAGGCTGTCCAAAAGGGTGTTATTAATTATAGAATTATAATCCGTAGTGGGCGAACGGTTAATAACTCCTTGAGGGTTGCCATTTGCATCTAAGCCCGCCCATTGATAACTAAACACTGAATAAATCGGATACCCGATAATAGGAGTAATTGAATTTTCGGAAAGGTAGACACTGCTATTGGTTGAAATGGGTAGAAGATATTCCGTTACCCGGCTCGTAGCCCTGCTGACTGTAAGGGACGTAAGCCATTTAAAATTCTTGCTATCAATATTAATTGTTTTAAGATCAATTTCAAATCCATTCCCTTTCATAGATGCTAAATTTCCAAAAAATTGGTTAGGTGAAGAGCCCAGGTATACGCCGAGCGTCGGATCTGCAGGTGCTATGCCCATTAGGTCCTTAATGCTTTTCCAATAGTATTCAAAAGATCCTGCTATCCTGTTCTTCTTCAGTGCAAAATCAATACCCACATTAAAAATTCGTTGTCGCTCCCAGCGCAAGTTTTCGTTTGGCGGGTTTACAACCCTGGCAGAAGGAATAGGATTTGTAAACGCAGTATTTAGCTCGATTGTAGTAAAAGCAGAAGTAGCTCGTGAAAAATTTCCGTTATACCCATAAGTTGCTCGCAGATTTAGATTAGGTAACCATGAACGCATTTTGTAAAATTTCTCTTTACTTATGTTCCATCCGCCACCAACTGCCCATAAAGGAACTCCTTTTTGATTCGTTTTTACACCAAATAAATTTGCCGCATCGTTTCTTGCACTTGCTGTCACAACAAATCTTTCATCATATGTGTACATTGAATTTGCATAATAAGAAAGAAAGCGATCAACAGTTTTATTTATGTCTTGAGATGCTGGTATGCCGGCAGTTGCAAATTGGTTATTGAATTGAGTAAATTTTGTGACGTAGTCAATATTAGGTATTACCGTACTGCCTGATAAAGAATATCCATATACACGGTTGCTGGAAGAATGAGTGGTTAAGTCTTTTATTTCCCATCCTGCAAATGATGTAACTATATGTTTGCCTTTAAATGTTTGGTTATAGTTAAGCTGCGCTCTTCCCTGGTGTGAAATGATTTCACTATTTGATTGATCCAGTATTGCACCGATTGGAATTGGAAAAGGATTTGCTCCACCCGGTTGATAAAAGCTGTTGACTAGATTTCTTGTAAAGAATGATTCTTCTTTGTTAAGCGTACTCGAGGTTACAACTGAATTTTCATACTGGTATTTTAGATCGAAAGCAAAATGATTATTGATAGTATACCTTATACCAGCAGTCAACAGATAATCCCTACCCTTTGACTGGTTTTCGGTTTTATCAATATCCTCAAGTGGTCTGTATTTCCAGTTTAATATGTTGCCGCCGCCTGCAGTATCAGTATAGATATTTCTGAAATTTTTAACCAGCACAAGTGGCTTGCCATTGTCGTCAACAAGATCAGCATAGGGGTATAAGTTTCTTCCGGCTCCGCTATTAACTAAAAAGCCTGGATTATTACCAGCTTCTGACGATGTTTGTGCATAGTTGAATCCAATATCTGCACTAAGATTTTGCGCAATACGAAAAGTGTTTTTTGAGTTCAATGTTATTCTGTTGGTGGATTGGTCCTTTAAATTAGAAAGAGATTTATCCCAACCTGCCGACATAAAGTAATTAATGTGTGAAGTGCTCCCACTTACATTAATTGAATTCTGTTGTATGATGCTTGTACGATAGAAATATTTATTGAGGTCATTTCGTGCATCAATGTTTTTTAATGCATTTATTTGCGATGCAGCTTCTTCAGGTGTTATAGTTCCATTCCTCTTTTTTACAAGAATCTCTACAACCGGCGTAAGCGGAGCTTTTAAAACTGTATTTAAAATTTGTCCGTTGTAAAATCCTTTATCAAATAAAAATTGCTCCAGTTCTATATAATCAGCACTTGAAATAATCGGCATGCTATTTAAATCTGGTTTTCCCAGAATAGTTACATTCGTATTAAAATCTACCTGCAGCTTTTATGTTTTCCCTCGTTTTGTAGTGATAACGATTACACCATTGCCTGCACGAGCTCCCCAAATAGCAGCTGCAGCAGCATCCTTTAGGATGGTAATACTTTCTACATTATTTGGATTGATATTATTCAAATCACCGTCATAAGGAAAATTGTCAACAACTATTAAGGGTGATACATTTGAGAAAATACTGTTCCTACCTCTTATCAATAATCCATCGTTAGGATTTCTGAAAGACACACCAGGTGTTAAGTTTTCAATACAGCTTAATATATCAACACTTACTCGCCGGTTAATTAGATCATTACTAATTACGTCGAAGCTGCCCGGGTGTTTTTTATCAATTACTTGAAACCCAGTGCTTCCCTGAACTACAACGGCTTCTCCTTCAATAATCTTTGGACTTACTCTTATCTCTGGCAAGCCTGTTCGGCCATTTACTCTCACCTCATACCTCTCAATATTCACCCCACTCACCACCAGCGTTGCATTCTCCTCCACTCCCTTCAACTCAAAATACCCGTTCTCATCTGTCGTCGTTCCTTTGGTCCTGTCTCCCTTTACCGTTACACTCGCCCCGGCCACGGGATTGCCTGCGGTATCCACCACACGGCCTTTGACATCAATAGGCACAGCAACAATCTCTTCCCCCACGCCCTCTGCCGAGGTAACCGGCCTGAGCTTTACCACGATCACGTTCTCCACAATGGTATAGGTGAGTGGTTGCTCCTTAAAACACTGGTCAAGGGCCTGGCGGAGATCGGCATTGCGGAGCTCAATGGTAACGGGACGCGCATGTTGGAGCACATCCACGGTATAGAGCAGATCAAGCCCGGTTTGGCGCTTGATCTCCTTGAGCGCTTTTTCAAGGGGCGCATCGCGGAGTGTAAGACTGACCTTCTGGGCCTTGCCGGTGGCAGAAGCCGAGAGACAGGCAGCTAAGAGGATGACGGCTGTGATCTTCATAACCCGGACAATTAGGGTTGACCCCGGCCTACAGCTACCGGCACGGGAAAAATGAATTAATTGCATAGCTTCGCAATAGCCTGTCTACCGACAGGTAGGTTTAGGTTGTTAAATGAGTGTCGCTACTTATTCTCGATCTAAATGACCAGGGATGTTACCGCATTCCTGGTTTTTTATTTTTAAGGTCGTACAATGACCTGCTTTCCTTTTATTTCAAAATGCACCCCTCCGGTCTCCTCCAATATCCGGAACACACTGGCCGCACTTAGGGTACGTGGCATCCCGCCTCTGAAGGTCTTGGTGATCTTGCCTTCATATACCACTTCCACATCATACCAGTTGGCTACCTGGTTCATAATGGTTTCTATACTGGCATTGGTGAAAATGAAACGGCCGTTCTTCCAGGCGAGGGTTTCTTCCAGGTCGGGGGAGGCGTTGAGCGTGAGGCGTGAGGCGTGAGTGGTGAGGAGGGCTTGCTGGCCGGGAGCTAATACAATTTCTCGCGGCGTACGCGGCGATTCTTTTGAGGCCGCAGCGTCCTTTGCCTCGTTGCGAGCGCTGCGAGAAACTTTAACCCGGCCTTCGAGCAATGTCACCCGGATATCTGATTCGTCATCATAGGCATTTACATTAAAGTGTGTGCCCAACACCATTACCTCCATATCACCCTTAGTTACATAAAAGGGTTTTGTTTTATCAGGGGCTACTTCAAAGTAGGCTTCGCCGGAGATCTCTACATTTCTACTTAACCGCGAGGCCGCGAAGGACGCGGGGTAGCGCAAGGAAGAACCGGCATTGAGCCAAATACGCGTTCCGTCGGAGAGCGTAAGGTTGATGACCTTGGAGCCGCGGGGATTGGTGAGGGTGTTGAATACTGGTCCGGGGTCGGAAGTCGGGGGTCGGGGGTCCGAGGACGAGGGTCCGGAGTATTGATAGAGTATTGTTCCGTCTGCTGTTTTTACCACTTGCACACCATTGATATCTACAAGTTTTCCATTTTCCGCACTATCGAGATATACTGTTCGTCCGTCAGCCAGGATGATTGTAGCACGGTTGGTGACAGGCGCTTCCACATCCGCCACAACCTCAGACCCCGGACCCCCGACCCCGGACTTACCACCCGGTCCCCGGACCAAAAACCACCACCCCACCACCAACAACCCCACAATAACCGCCGCCGAAAACCACCGTGTCCAATACATTCTTCTGACCACGGGTTCGGCCGGCCGGGCTGCCAATATGCGTTGGTATAATTGCTCCCAGTCCACCACCGGCAGTTCGGGATCATCTTTATAGTAATCAACCAATTGTTGAATATGGGCCGCTAATTCTGTCTGGCCTTCACCCGACTCCACCAGGGACATGAGTTCCTTTTCCTCGTCGGGGGTAGCTGTCCGGGAGGTCCAGGTTTGAAGGAGATAATAGATGCGTTGCGGGTCTGGGGCCATGGAAAAAATTGATCGTTAGATAATAGTGGATGGTTGGCGGGGGCGGAATGTACTAGTTGGGATAAGATTTTTTCACCGCAGAGAACAGGATTCACCGCAGAGAACAAGAGAACGCAGAGTTACGCAGAGAAAGTTTTTAGCTTTTAACTCTTAGCGATCCTTTTGCGCCATAGCGGCTTAGCGGTAAAATCTCTGCGTAACTCCGCGTTCTCATGTTCTCTGCGGTGAAAAAAAAATCTGCGTCTCTATACTCCATCCTAAAGACGGAACTCTTCCCGGATCAGGATCCAAACAATCGCAGACAACCCTTTACCAAAGTGGGTACGTAAAAATTCACTGGCGGCCATCAAATGATTCTTGACGGTATTGGGGGAGATGTTTAGCCGGGCCGCCACTTCTTCGCGACTCAACCCTTCGAGCTTGCTGAGCCGGTACACTTTTTCCTGTTGGGGCGGTAATTGTAAAAGAAAGGAATGGATGATTTCCCGGTTCTCCTTGGCCAGGAGGAAATCTTCAACAGGATTGGTTGATTGGTCGGGGTGATCGCTGACCCAACGGTCAAGGGTCTTGCGGTCTAAGGCTATTTTACGAAACTGAGAGTAGATCTGGTTGTGGAGCATCGAGAGCAGGTAATTGTGGGGATTACGGCTCTCGGCCACCTGCTGACGTTTGACCCATAAGGCCAGGAAGGTTTCCTGCACCGCTTCTTCGGCCAACTGCTCAGACCGCATGAGGCGGTAAGCGGCTGCATAGAAAGGGGCCTTGTAGTGTTCGTACAATTCCCGGAAGGCCTGTTCATCGTTATTGGCCAGTTCGCGGAAAAGCAAATCGTTATTTTGGGTCAGCACCAAAACGGATGGGGTTTTGTCTCAACAAATAAATTGAAAATGTAATACTAAGATAAACTACTTAGATGAGACTCACTTAAATCCTGAAAGGCTGCATTGAAGTTCCCAATTTCCCTCGCGTCCCTGGCGTCCTTGCGCCTTCGCGGTTAATTTTACCGCAAAGACGCGAGGGCACGAGGGACGCTATTTACCTTCCATTTTTTCGGCGTCGACAACGCCATGAATTCGGCGCAACACCAGCAAGGTGCGATAGATGCGGTCTTTTTCCATCTGGCAGCAAACAAGGATGAGGGAGGATTGGGTATTGGCGGGATCTGACTGTACATGCAGGCTTTCGAGGAGGATGCCCCTTTCGGTAAAGACCTGCATCATGCGGTGAAGCACTTGTATGGGGGAATGTACCCGCATGCGGAATACACAGGACTTTTTGGTGATATGGTCAAAGGTGATCGGCATAGTAGCGGAATTAAATAAGGGGAAGTGAGAACACCCCCCCTATTACCAAAAACTAACTCCGGTAAAGTACCGGCTGTTACTGCTATGAGAAAGGGTTCTGCTCCCTTTTGCTCGGAAGGGGCTGAGTAGACACCCACCCCGGTGAAAAACTTTTGAGGTATTTTTATTAATCTTCAGCAAGGTATATACTTAAGTGATGTTCATTTATTCAAATACATTGATAAGAATTATAAGTACACAAATGAAGCATTAAGGTTGATAATCAGTTTCTCGCTGCGTTCGCAACGAAGCGCAGCGAACGCAGCGAGAAACTAAACAAAGAAAAGGGAGTGAGTAAAAACAAACTCCCGGCTATTCCGATAATTTCCTGAGTAGGAAAGTGAAGGGCCTGTAGAAACAGGCCCCGTTCATTGCTTTTATAATCAAATAATCTGCTTAACACATTACCAAGTTAGACCAGGATAGGGCAGGATTTTTGGGATTTACATGAAATGACTATACAGGTACATGATTGAGATAATGAGTGGGATTACTCGTCAAAGTTGTCGGGTAATTCGGCAATGACATCGATCTTATCGTTCTGGCGGTTTTTGCCTGAGCGGATCTCATTGAATAATATATTCAGCTTCGGGTGGAGAATGGCGCGGTACTGTTCCCGGATGGGAAATTCCTTTTCTCCCAGGAAAACCCGGTCATTATCAAATGATGTTATATGATCAACCGATACGATGAATGAGCGATGGATGCGACAAAACTGCCCTTCGGGCAGGGCCGACTCCATCTGCTTCATGGTATTGAGGATGACATAGCTTTTATCCACCGTTACCACCTGGACATAATTCTGCCGGCTGAAGACATACATAATGTCTGCAAATGCCACGCGGATAAACTTTCCGTTGGACCGTATAAAAAAACTGGACTGCTGTACCGCAGTCTTCTGTTCCGGGCACAAGGATCTTAATTCCATAGCAAAACAAGATTAAGTCTATGTATAAAGACGAATGAGAAGAAAAAAAGGACTAGTCGATTTCCTTATTTTTTTCTCAAATGGGAAATTTTTCTGTTGTGTAGGCTGTACATTTTGATGGGCGGGGTCCCAAAAATCAGTCAAAAAAGAAAAAGGGGAAAGTAAAAACCCTCCCCGGTAGAAATGTTGGTTATCTGGATGAACTGAATACTAAAAAGAAGAAGGGATAAAAATCCCTTCCGAATAAACCACACTTATTGATCATGAGAAAACAAATACGAACTGATGCAGACACAATTTAAATGGCTTTGCCAAACGAAATTTTCTAAATACACCAACTGGTTGATATGGTACACGAGCGAGCCAAATAGCTCAATGAGTATGCAATTCGCCGTCCCAGTCAATATAAAATGAATTGGGACCGGGCTTGCCGAGTATATCGGAGAAAAACAGACAGCGGGAATAAAACTGTTTCCGGAAACTTCGGTCAACCGGAATGGAAATACCGGGGAGGCTTACCGAATATTCATCAAAGTCGATGATCTTATTGGTGGAGACAATAAACAATGGGTGTACCTGGCAAAAATCACCCACCGGCAAGATCCGGCGGATACTCTCCAGCGAAGCCCGGCACTCCATCTCCGTATCCATCGACACCATCCGCACCAGATCACCCTCGGCCTGGAAATAAAGTACCCGCGGAAGCAAGATCCGTACATACCGGTCACCGACCATGATAAATACTCCGCCAGGGTTCATACCTTAAATATAACAGAGATATATACCTGTTTTACAGGAAATACACTAATGAGTGTAGAAAGTACACGATTGATAGGAAACACTTACTTAGAGTCCACGCTGGTAAAAGAAATTCAACAGATCGGCGCGGTTCTTTACCTTCAGCTTGCAGTAGATATTATGCCGGTGCACTTCGATCGTCTTAAAGGACAAACCCAATGAGGCCGCGATCTCGCGGGTATTCAATCCCTCCCGGACCATACTGATCACCTGCATCTCGCGGTTGGTCAGCAATTCCACCGGGTCTTTCTGATCAAGCATCTCGGCATAGACCAGCCGGTCACGCAGACTTTCCTCCAGGTACACACGTCCATTCCCCACTTCGCGAATGGCGGTCTTAAACTCTTCCAGGTTGGCAAACTTGGTCAAATACCCGGGTATTCCGGCCTTCATGACCTTGCGTATGATCACGATATTAAAAAAGCCGGTGAGCAGGATGATCCGGGAGCGACCAAATTCGCGTGACATGGCAATGATATTATCTACCCCCTCAATCCCGGGTATATTCACATCGATCACGATCACATCGGGATCAAGCTCACCAGCCATCGTGTGCGCCGCCGCTAAATTGGCCGCATCCCCGATCACTTCAATATCCTCGGATTCATTTAATATAGCCGTCCAGGCCTGCCGCAGGGCCGCATATCCATCAGCGATCATTACCCGTATTTTAGTCATGCAGTTAGTATAAATTTCATTTTACTTATAAAGTACTCTAAATGAAATTCTCTATTCCAAACATTACACTGATGCAGGAGAAAAGTAGACGAAAGGCCGATATAGGTTTATGAAAATTGATGCAAGGCAGCTGCCAATTGATCCACCTCGGTGGTTGTGTTGTGCAGGTGCAAACTGATCCGTAACCGTTCTTTGCCTTCGGCCACGGAGGGGTGTTGAATGGCTTTCACCGCAAATCCAGCCTTTACTAATGCAGCCCCTGCCCTGGCGGCCTGCTGGCTACCTGGAATGATCAGGCTTTGAATGGGTGAATCACTGGGCAATAACCAACAACCTTCGGGTGCCTGAATGGTTTGTTTAAAATGCTGAATGAGTTTGCTAAGAGGGGCATAAGAAAATTCAGGTGCCTGGAGTGCTTCGTAGGCAAGCTGTATTCCCGTTAGCGCATGGGGAGGCAGTGCTGTTGTAAAAATAAATGAGCGTGCATGGTTTAGTAAATACTCTTTGAGCAGTTTAGGTCCCACCACAATGGCCCCATGACAACCTAGCGCTTTTCCAAATGTATGTACCCGGGCCCAGACGCGGTCTTCTAATCCTTCGGCGGATACAAGTCCCCGGCCCTGCGGACCCATAATACCCGTAGCATGGGCCTCATCGACAATGACCAATGCCTGGTACTTGTCACAACAAGAAAGGATATCGGTCAGCGGTGCCTGATCCCCATCCATTGAATAAATGGATTCGACCACGACAAAGACCTGGGCGCCGGGTGCACGATTTTTTTGAATCGTTTGTAAGACCTGCTCCAGGTCATTGACATCATTATGTTTAAAGCGGTGACGGGTGGCATAGCTAAGCCGGCAACCATCAATGATGCTGGCGTGGATCAGTTCATCGGTTACCAGATGATCGCCCCTGACCGGCAGGGAGGAGAACAAACCCACATTGGCATCATAACCGGAATTAAAAATTAATCCGCTTTCTGTCCCGTGAAAATGAGCCAGCTCCTCTTCGATCCTGGCGGCTTGTTCGCAATGTCCCGAGATAGAGCGCGAGCCTGTGGAGCCAAGTCGGTCATCACTGGCCGCCATGGCCTCTTTCCATTTTTTCTTTAGTGTTTCTGATCGGGCAAAACCCAGGTAGTCATTGGAACAGAAGTCGATTCCTTCCAGTACCTGTAAGTGGCGAAGCTGGTCTTTTTCCTTTCTTTTTTCTAATACCCGGGAAAGGCGATCGGCAAAGGAATGATGGGCGTTCTGTTCTGACATAGCACAAAATTAGGCAGGGAGCATGAAAAAGGGGTCTGTAAAAACAGACCCCGCACTTATTTTGAAACTTAACATGAGAAAGCTCGAAGATATAGCGTGAATAACTGAAAAAACCTACAACTACACCAATGAGTAAAATACATACACGAAAAAGGGGATGTAGAAACATCCCCCGTCTGCTTATGCTTGTCTCTAAGAGAAGTGTGAGACAAAAACTTATAATGCGATTGGTGCTTCGGCCCATTCGGCGATTCGTTCGGTCACCTGAATGGCTTCGCGAAGTGTATTATTTTTAGAGAAGGAGAATCGGATATTGATCCGGTCCTGGCGGCCCAGTACCTCCATGACATGGGAATGTCCACCGCTACAGGCGCTACCCCCGGCCACTTCAATATTGGCCTGGTCTAAAAAAGGGAGCAGTGGCTCGGCTTCGGGTCGCTCAGGGAAGGAGGCATTTAATATGGTGTAGAGGCTGGCTCCTCTGGGATCGCCGTTAAAGAGCAAGCCTTCCACCCGGGCTTCCAGTTCGGACATCATACATTTTTTTATCATGCATATATGCGCGGCATCGGGTACAAATTGTTCAATGGCCCTTTCGAGTGCGGTGGCAAAACCGACGATACCGGCTACATTTTCAGTTCCTGCTCTTGCTCCTCTTTCCTGGTTACCGCCATAATGAAGGGGTACCAGGGTGTCAGGTTTGCGCGCAATCAGGACACCTATGCCTTTCGGTCCATGAAATTTGTGTCCGGAACCGGACAGAAGATCAACCGGCAGTTGCGAGGCATCGATGGGAAAATGCCCGATGGTCTGTACACAATCGCTGTGAAAATAAGCCCCTTGTTCACGGCATAAACTGCCTACGGCACGGATATCGGTGATGTTTCCTGTTTCATTATTGGCGTGCATCAAGGTGACCAGGCATTTTTCTTCTGTTTCTTCAAGTAATTGCTGCAAATGGTCCAGATCAATATGTCCATCGGGTAGTATATCCACAAAAGAAACATGGACCCCGTTAACCCTTGCCTGAAATTCAACGGCTCTTAATACAGAATGATGCTCAATACGCGAGGTGATGATGCGTTTACAACCCCAGCCATGCACAGCGGTATGAATGGCCATATTATTACTTTCTGTTCCTCCACTGGTAAAGATCACCGAGCCCGGGCTGACAGAAAAATGACCCGCAATGGTTCGTCGCGCTTTTTCTACAGCCTTTCTGGCTTCACGTCCACGCGTATGATTGGAAGATGGATTGCCAAAATGATCTTCCCAATAGGGCAACATGGCTTCCAATACCTCTGGTGCGAGAGGGGTGGTGGCTGCATTGTCAAAATAGATTGAGGAAATCATGGTACAAATTACCATGATAAGTAAAGCCGTTTATTTAAAATACATGAATTGATTGGATTGATACATCAATTCAATGTATTGCGTGATGAGAAGGAAATAATCAATCAACGCAATTCGGCAACCGGTGCAGGATCCATATCGGTATACACCAGGTTCTCCCCGGCCATACCCCATATAAATCCATAATTCGTAGTGCCACATCCGTAGTGCGTGCTCCAGGGTGGAGAGATCACGGCTTCCTGATTGGCCATGATGATATGTCTTGTTTCATCGGGACTTCCCATGAAGTGCATGATCCGATGTTCGGCAGGCAGGTCAAAATAAAAATATACTTCCATCCTGCGTGTATGCGTATGTGGGGGTATGGAGTTCCACACACTTCCCGCAGCCAGCGTGGTCAACCCCATCACCAGTTGACAACTTTTTATACCCTCCAGATGAATATACTTGTACACGGTGCGTCTGTTCGCCGTTTCCACTGCACCCAATTCGACAGGCGATGCCTGGTCTTTGGAAAAAAGTGTATTGGGATAGTTTGCATGGGCTGGTGCAGAAAGCAGGTACAAGACGGCCGGATTTTTGGCATTGGCAGAAGCAAAGCTTACTTTCTTTGTGCCCTTTCCCAGGTAGAGACAGGATAGTTTATCTACATTAAATTTCTTTCCATCGGCTACTACAACAGCTTTGCCACCCACATTGATGATACCCATCTCACGCCGTTCTAAAAAATACTCCGCTCTGAGTTCACGCGGGTTACCCAACAGGATGGGCTTTGTTGTTGGCACCACTCCCCCGATCATCATCCGGTCATAATGCGTGTACACGAGCTTTATTTCCCCTTTTACCATCAGGTCACTCACCAGGAAATGCTCCCGCAAGCCCTGTGTATCCATACCCCTTGTCTCCACCGGACCCACCGCAAACCGTTGCTCCAGCCCCTCTTCCACCAAGTTGTTTTTATTATACTTTTTCATATCTCTAATCCTTCGTGTTCTTTGTGTTCTTTGTGTCCTTTGTGTTCTTTGTGTCCTTTGTGCCCTTCGTGCCCTTCGTGCCCAAATTCTTTTTTAAATAATTCGTGTCATTCGTGTTCATTCGTCCCAATTCGTGCTAATATTATTCCTCCCAATTCGTGCTAATAATTAACTACCAGAACACCGTATACAACGCAATCAACAACCCAATTATAATCAAGGCCCCAACCGCAAAGCCGGTAGAGGTCTTAAACATGCTCGCATCGATCTCCAGTCCCTGTGGTTTCACGCCCTTCTTATTTTCATACCGGCTGATCACGATCATGCCGATCACGCAAAGCACGAAAACGATCGCCATGCGGTCAAGGAAGGGTATTTCAAAAATGCCTTCCTTATTTGCCACGGCAAACCCGATGGCATGAAGGGGTTCCAGATCGATCATGCCCGGGAGGAATTTCAGGATCACCGAGAAAATAAACCCGCCGATGGTGGCAAACAGCGCCGCGTTGGAGGTTGCTTTTTTCCAGAAAAATCCAAGCAGGAACATGGCGAAGATACCCGGTGAAACAAATCCGGTGTACTCCTGAATGTATTGGAATCCCTGTTTTCCCTCACCCATCAGTACATCGCCCAATCCGAGGGTCAGCAAAATACCAATGATCGAAGAAAGGATGATCGCGAGTTTACCTACATAGACCAGTTTCTTCTCCGACGCATCTTTCTCATAAACTTTTTTATAAATATCCAGGGTGAAAATGGTGCTGATGCTGTTTACCTTGGCGGCGAGGGAGGCGATCACGGTGGCGGCAAAGGCGGCTACGGTCACACCCTTCACACCCACAGGGAGCAGGTTCAACAGCGCTGAATAGGTTTTATTCGAATCGGCCACCACTTGTCCGTTCTTGGTGATATCGATCAGGGAATGATCGATCATGTTATTTTGATACATATGATAAATGGCGATACCGGGCACCACAATAATAATCGGCATCAGCATTTTCAGGAAGGCGGCAAAGAGGATCCCTTTGCGGGCTGTGGGGAGACTGGCCCCGAGTGCACGTTGGGTGATATACTGGTTACATCCCCAATAGTTCAGGTTGGCGATCCACATACCTCCGATCAACACACTCATACCGGGGAGATCGGCATAATAAGGACTGTCCTTGGAAAAGATCATGTGAAAATGATCCGAGGCCTCGGAACGAAGGATGCCAAATCCTTTGCCCAGGCCTTCTTCCCCACCGATCAGGTCCATCGTGATATAGAGCGCGATAAATCCACTCACTACCAGAAAGAAAACCTGAATGGCCGAGGTATAGCCCACCACTTTCATACCGCCCAGGGCAATGAATACCGAAAATAGGGCGAGGAGGAAAACGCAGAGCGTAAAATCCCAGCCACTGATGCCGGAGATGGCGACCGCACCCAGGTAGAGGATGGAAAGCAGGTTGACCACGATATATAATAATAACCAGAACACGGCCATGATCATGGCCACGCGGCCATTGTACCGCTGGTTGAGAAACTGCGGCATGGTAAAGATCTTGTTCTTGAGGTAGACGGGCATAAAGAAGACCGCCACCACGATCAGGGTCAGAGCCGCCATCCACTCATAGGAGGAAATGGCCAGTCCCAACGAAAAGGCCGACCCGCTCATACCGGTCATTTGCTCGGCCGAGATATTCGAGGCGATCAGGGATGCCCCGATGGCCCACCAGGTCAGCGAGCCTTCGGCCAGAAAGAAATCGGCCGAACTGGTCTCAACCGCCTTTTTCTTACGATAGATCCAATATCCATACAAAGAAACAAGCACAAAATAGAGCAGTACAATGATCCAATCCATTTGCAGCATGGCCGTTAGTTTTAAGTGACCAAACTTAGGGAAATTATTGGGTTACGCGATTGATTTATTCCAAAGCCTGCTTTCACTTTCATCAGGCTTGCCTAACATTGCACCATGAAATTCAACGCCTTTCTTTTTGACCTCAATGGGACCATGATCGATGATATGGACTACCATATCCGTGCCTGGCACCGGATCCTGAATGGGTTGGGGGCCAATATCACACTGGAAGAGATGAAAGAACAGTGCTATGGCAAGAACCATGAATTGCTGGAACGAACATTCCCCGGTCGTTTTACCTATGCGGAGAAAGATCAGATGAGCCTGGAAAAAGAAAAGGAATACCAATCACTTTATACCCCGGTGCTTCTCCCGGGCCTGGCTGATTTCCTGGAAAAATCCTATCAGCAGGGAATACCCATGGCCATTGGATCGGCCGCCATCATGTTCAATATTGATTTTGTATTGGACCGGCTCAACCTGCGTCACTATTTCAAGGTATTGGTCAGCGCCGATGATGTGGAGCACAGCAAACCCCATCCTGAAACCTGGTTAAAATGCGCCCATGCGTTGGGTGTGGCGCCAGCGGATTGCCTGGTCTTTGAAGACTCCCCCCGCGGAGTGGAAGCCGCCGAAGCAGCGGGTATGCATTCGTTTGTACTTACCACCTTGCATAAGCCGGAAGATTTTTCGGGGTTTAAGAAAGTGATTGGGGTGGCGGGGGATTTTGTGGGGGTGGATGGAGGTCGTTGGTGATTTTACCGCGAAGACACGAAGGCGCAGAGGGGCGCGAGGATTCCTTGGCGTCCCTTGGCGTCATTGTGTCTTCGCGGTAAAACATCACGCAAAAGCCACATCATTCCACCTCAACTCATTCCTCAACTGCCGTATCGTTGTCCCCTGATCAATCAACAGGAATTCCACCCCACTGATCAGCGCCAGGTCTTCAAGATGTGCGGAAGTTAAGTTCTGACTAAAACAAGTATGGTGCGCGCCTCCTGCCAATATCCAGGCGGCACAACCCGTGGCCATATCGGGCTTGGGTTCCCACAATACGCGGGCTACGGGTAATTTGGGTAAGCCATGAATGGGTGCTACCGCCCTTACTTCATTGACGAGTAACCGGAACCGGTTGCCCATATCCACCATTGAAGCATTGAGTGCGGCACCTCCACCGGCATGAAATACCAATCGGGCGGGATCGGCTTTTCCACCAATACCCAGCGGATGCACTTCGAGGGAAGGGGTCCCTTCTGAAATGGAGGGACATATCTCCAACATATGCGCGCCCAAAACCAATTGTTGATCGGAGCCTTTGGGGAAATGATAGGTATAATCTTCCATAAATGAATTACCACCTTCCAGTCCGGTAGCCATAAATTTCATGGCGCGCACCAGGGCCGCGGTTTTCCAATCGCCTTCCGCTGCAAAGCCATAACCCTCTTTCATCAGGCGTTGAACGGCCAGACCGGGCAGTTGACTGAGACCGTGTAAGTCTTCAAACGTAGTGGTGAACCCTTTGAATCCACCTTTTACCAGAAAACGACGGAGACCGATCTCGATCTTAGCCGCTTCGCGAATGGAGGCATGACGTGCCCCGCCTTTTTTCAGGTCTTCGCCAAGTTTGTATTCTTTTTCATATACACTGCAAAGCTCATCCACTTCTTTATCGGTCACTTCATTGACAACGGCAACGAGATCACCCACCCCATTTGTATTGACAGAATAACCTAATTGCAGTTCTGCCTCCACTTTATCTCCATCGGTAACGGCTACATAGCGCATGTTGTCACCAAAGCGGACAAACCGCGCGCCCTGCCAGTCATGCCAACCGGCAGCTGCCCTTACCCAGGTATCGATCTGTGTCAATACCGCCTGGTCTTGCCAGAAACCAACCACGACCTTACGGTCTTTGCGCATCCGGCTCATCATGAAGCCAAACTCACGATCGCCATGGGCCGATTGGTTCAGGTTCATAAAGTCCATATCAATATCACCCCAGGGAATCTCGCGGTTGAACTGGGTATGCAAATGCAATAAGGGTTTGTGAAGGATCTTTAATCCATTGATCCACATTTTGGCGGGAGAAAAAGTATGCATCCAGCTCATTACACCAATACAATTCTCTTTGGCATTGGCCGCGAGGCATACCTGATACGCCTCTTCGGGTGATTTGATCACCGGTTGATACACGATCTTCACGGGCACCTGCTCCGACTTATTCCAGAAATCCACCATGGCCTGGGAATGTTCCGCTACTTTCTTCAATGTCTCTTCTCCATATAAATGCTGGCTACCGGTGATGAACCAGAGCTCGAGTGGGTTGAATGCTTTACTCATTTTGCAGAAATAAATTTATAAATGGTCGTTTGGGTATAGGTTTCGCCGGGTTTCAATAAGGTAGAGGGAAATCCAGGCACATTGGGGCTATTGGGAAAATGTTGTGTTTCGAGACAAAGCGCTCCGTGTTTGCCATACTTGATATTGTTGCGGGTATTTGTCAAAGTCCCATCCAGAAAATTACCCGAATAGAATTGCAATCCAGGTTCGGTGGTCCATACCTCCATGCCTCTGCCACTGGCCGCATGAAAGAGATAACCTGCTTTTTCGAGTGTATTCCCTGTTTTATTCAGGACCCAATTGTGATCATATCCACCGACGACCGAATCAATATCCCGGCCGATCTTTTTTTGCTGACGGAAATCCATGGCCGCAGGTACGGGTTCAACCGTTCCCAAGGGAATGAGGTTGGCATCCACCGGGGTATAATTATCGGCCAGAATTTGCAATTCATGATCCAGGATCGTGGAATCCTTTTCACCCGACAGGTTGAAATACGCATGCTGGGTCAGGTTGAGCGGTGTCTCCGCATCTGTGGTTGCTTTGTAATCGATCCGCAATGCGTTATCATGCGTTAAGGTGTATACCACTTCAATGGAGAGGTTACCGGGATACCCTTCTTCCCCATCGCGACTGAGATAAGTGAGTTTCAAACTGCTGTCACCGGGAACTTTTTCAATCTCCCAGTATACTTTATCATATCCTTTGACTCCGCCATGAAGGGAGTTACCATTATTATTGGGGGCGAGTTGATACTCCTTGCCATTCAGGGAAAACTTTGCTCCACCGATCCGGTTGCCATATCGCCCGATCAAGGCGCCAAAAAAAGGATTGCCTTTTTGTGTGTAGCCATCGAGATTGGAAAAACCGGTGACCACTTCTTCGACCTTCCCTGCCTTATCCGGAACTTTCAGGTGGGTGATGGCACCCCCATAGTTGATCACACTAAGCTCCATACCGGAGGCATTGACCAGGGTGTACTCGGTGACTTTCTTTCCTTCATATTGACCAAACTCCTTTTCGGTAATTGGTTTTGTCTCCTTTTCGGGAGAAGAACAGGCGGCCAGGGAAATAACAAGCATGGTGTAGATCGTTTTTTTCATGTAGGCAATTTTTTATTGTCCGTAATAGGCATCCTTGCCATGTTTTCGTTCAAAGTGTTTTTTAATGAGTGCTTCCTTCATGGGTTGTGCTCCGGGATTTGCTTGTAATGTGAGCAGGGCCATCTTCGCGATCTGCTCCAATACAATGCTGTAATAAACGGCTTGCGCAGCATCCTTTCCCCAGGTAAACGGGGCATGATTGCCAACGAGGATCATGGCCATATCCAGATAATTCAATCCACGCTCCTGCAAACATTCCATGATCTGAAATCCCGTAGCCTGTTCATAGTTTCCCTGGATCAAGGCATCCCGCATGGGAGCGGCACAAGGTATCGGGGCTGTGCAGTGATCGGCATGGGTGGTTCCGAACAAGGGTATGTCTTTGAGGGATTGGGCCCAGGCCGTGGCATAGGTGGAATGGGTATGACAAATACCCGCTATCTCCGGCCAGTGTTTATACAAAACCGCATGGGTCAGGGTATCGGAGGAAGGACGAAGTTTTCCTTCTACCGTCTTTCCATCAAAATCCACGATCACCATTTTTTCCGGACTTAATGCTTCATACGGCACCCCACTGGGTTTGATGGCGAATACGCCGGCCCTTTGATCGGCGGCGCTGACATTTCCAAAAGTGGCGACTACCAATCCGGCGGCAGGCAATTGCAGGTTGGCTTCAAAAGCCTGTTCACGCAGCAGGCGATAACCTGATTTTTGTGAGGTGCCTTTAGTGCCTACGGTAAACTCACCCAGTGATTTATACCGGGCATATCTTTTAGCATAATGTTCCGTCAGTGACAGGTCGGGCATATAGGTCTTTTCAAAACCGCGACCCATTTTTTCCATCGCCTTATCAACCGTGGGATAGATACCCGCCGCCACAGCGGCAAACATACCGGCACCGGCGGCACAGGTCTGTTCGCTTTGGTGAATGCGGATAGGCATCCCCGTTATATTCGCCAGGAGTTGCATCACATAGGGCGATTTTTTCGCCACGCCTCCCAATCCGATCAACCCTTTTACCGGCACCGATTCGGATTGAAACCTTTCGATGATGGCGCGTGCGCCAAAACAACTGGCTTCTACCAAGGCCCGAAAAATATCCGCGGCCGATGTACCGAGGTTTAACCCGGTGATCGCGGCTTTTAATTCCTGGTTGGCATCGGGTGTCCTTCTCCCATTGATCCAGTCAAGCGCCAGCACATCATCGTCTGATAAGGGAAGCTTCGCTGCTTCTTCACTTAGTTCGTCAATGGGTCGGTTGACCAATTTGCTAAACCAGGCATAGAGGTCACCAAAGGCGGATTGCCCGGCTTCCATCCCAATCATACCGGGTATGATGGAACCTGTTACCTGTCCGCAAATACCTTTTACCAAAACATCTTTTACTTCAGCAGCGGGAGCCACCAGCATATCACAAGTCGAGGTACCCATTACGCGACTGAGGTAATAGGGTTCGATCTGTCCGCCCACAGCACCCATATGCGCATCAAAGGCGCCGACACCCACGATCACGTCCGTGGACAGACCCAATCGGGTGGCCCACTCTTTACTCAGCGTACCGGCTTGTTGATCGGAGGCAAATGTATTTTCATATAAGCGGTCACGGCAACCATCCAATAAAGGATCGATCGCCACAAAAAATTCATTGGGGGGAAGGCCATTCCAGTCGGGTGACCAAAGGGCCTTATGTCCGGCGGCGCAAACGCTTCGTTTCATTTCCCGGATATCTTTTCCCCCGGTGAGCAGAAAAGGAATCCAGTCACAATGCTCCACCAAAGAATATCCATGTTGGCGAATGGCATCATCCTGTCTTAGTAAGTGAAGCCATTTGGCCCAGAACCATTCGGAGGAATAGATTCCACCCACATATTGGAGGTAGTTCACCGGCAACGTAGCAGCCACTTCATTGATCGTAGCTGCTTCGCGTACGGAGGTATGGTCCTTCCACAAAACAAACATGGCATTGGGGTTCTCTTCAAAACCGGGCAACAGTGCCAGAGGTACCCCATTCTTATCGGTGACCACCGGGGTTGAACCCGTGGTATCGACCGAAATGCCTTTAATATTTTTTTGGATCTTGTCCCCTGCTTTCGTCAGACATTCCCGGATGGTATTCTCCAATCCTTCTATATAGTCCAAGGGGTGTTGGCGAAACTGGTTTTTGGCCGGATCGCAATAAGCGCCTTTTTTCCAACGTGGATAATAATAAACGGAGGAGGTCAATTCCGTTCCATTTGCCGTATCGAGGATAACGGCGCGCACCGAATCGGTGCCATAGTCTACGCCAATGACATAACCGTGGTTCATGAGGAAATCAATATAGGATAATTCAGTATCAAAATGTTCAATTAACCATAAAAAAGGGGGCAGGTCTATGACCTGCCCCACATATTACTCCAGTAGAAATCTCATAGTAAGATCAATAACCAGGGTTTTGGGGGAAGGCAGGGCCTTCGGTTACCCGGTCGATCTGGCTTTGCGGAATCGGGCGCAGCACATGGAAGCTTTGGATATTGGGACCTGCTTCAGGATTCCATTCCTGGATACGACGTACCAATGATTGGGTACGAACCAGGTCATGCCATCTTTGCCATTCGCCAAACAATTCGCGGCTACGCTCATCCAATATAAAATCAACGGTTACATCACCCGCGGTAATGGTCATTGCGGCTTCAGCAGCGGCATTTTGTGCCGGTGTATTGGTTTTACGGAAAGCGGCACGTTGACGGATAACATTCAACATAGCGGCTGCATTGGTTGCATCGCCGGCTTTGAAATAGGCTTCCGCAGCAACGAGGTAAACTTCAGAAAAACGATACAATACACAGGGACGTGTAGAGGGGTCGTTGAAGTTGGAACCACGGCTGGGATCCATGAATTTTTTCAAAGCGGGGAAGATCGTATTCGACCAGAGACTGGGTGGAGCGATCGTTCCTTTGAAGGGACGTGTACCATCAAATTGCGGGGCACCTGTTACTTCAAAATCAGGCAGCCAGATGGCAGTATCACCAACGGCCAGTGTATAAGCGATACCACGGCTATTGTTGGCCGCAGCAACGGTATTTGATGTGGCTTTATTGGCAATGTAAACGGTATAGAAAGAATTCTGGAAGCGGGAATCATTGTTCCGTTGTGTAAATGCACGATCAAGGAAATAATTCTTACCGGCATTGGGTCCGGTTGGCCAGAAATAACTGTTGGGGCGCATCCGGATATAAGGGCGTCCATAATAAGAATCGCGGATCATGGTGGTTGTTCCACTATTCACGAGTACGTTGGCGGCGTTCTTATACGAGTTGATTCCCCAGTTGGGATAGTTGAAATTGGTGAACCAGGGAGAAAGGTTTTGTGCAGCACCACCACTGGCGCCACCACCTACGGTATAATAACCGTATTTAGGATCCATGCTATGGTCACTAACGAACATGGTTTCCTTACCATAATCATTGGCGGGCACAAAGGCATCACCAAAATCCTGCCAGAGGTCAAGACCATAAGTGGCTTTGTTGGCAATGATGGCTGCACAAAGGGTATGTGCCTGTACAAAGTCAGCCTGGTTATTGGTCAGCCATCCACGGGTGAGATAGGCTTTGGCCAACAGAAACTGGGCCACGGGTTTGGTAGCCGCTTTACCGAGGAAGGGCGCTGTTGGTCTGTCGGGAAGATCAGCCGCCGCTTCTGTCAGATCCTGGAGGATCAGATCATAGATCTGGGACAAAGGTTGGCGGGAAGCAGCTTGTGAAGGAACAGTGATAAACTCGGTGTGCAGCGGTACATCACCATATGTTTGCACCAGGTAGAAATACCAGAACCCGCGGAGGAACTTGGCTTGCGCCAGGTATTGTTTCCGGGTGGCATCCGGCAGGTCAATGGTTTGACCATATTGCAACACCCCGTTGAGTGTATTTATATCCTGAAAGGCAACGCCCCAGGCAGCACCAAAATTACTGGCATTTAAACCATTGTAGGTAGAGATGGGGGCACTACCACTCGCGCCGAGGATGAATTCATCCGTACCAGCCTGCATTTCATTGGTAAAGCCTTCTGTACCCCACTGGCCACGCAAGTCATTGTACACACCGGCGATTCCTCCCAATACCCCTGCAGGGCTATTGAAAAAAGAAGGAACTACCTGCGCCTGGGGTTTTTCCTCCAGGAGCTTCTTACAGCCGGTGCCGGAAACAACTATCGCAGCGATCGCTATTGCATATTTTATGTATTTCATATCGAACGATTGAATAGTTTAGAATTTAAGATTTACACCAAATGTGAATTGACGAACCGGAGGGTTGTTCAGGTTCACACTCACCTGTCTGGTTGGGGTACTTACATCACCCGCGCCAGTAGGCGTTACAGAACCACCATAACCATTTCCTTCGGGATCAGGTCCATAACCATCTCTCACAAAAGGAGAGTAGATGATGAATGGGTTGGTCGCATTTACGTAAACACGTGCATAACTGATACCTGTTTTTTTCAACAGACGGGCAGGTACACGATATCCAAAGTTGATGCTCCGGCATTTGATAAAGGAACCATCCTGATAACCGAGGGTAGAACCATAAAGGAAGCGGTCAGTACCGGCATCGGGTGCAGGGAAGGCATTGGTCGGGTTGTTCCGGGTCCAATAATCAACCTTGAGTTGGTTCACGCGGGTTTGCATGAAGAAAGGATAACCGTTACCACCACCATCAGCGGTCAGGTAAGGAACCAATACTTTCATCCCCATTCTGGCGTAAACAACCACGGAAAGATCAAAATCACCATAAGAGAAACGGTTGGTCAAACCACCTTCCCATTTGGGTTGGAAGTTTCCAAGGATCTTCCGGTCGGCAGGCGTAATACGATTATCACCGTTTACATCTTCTACCCGGATCTGGCCAGGATACTGAGTCGGGGCCAATTGAGCAGCAATGGTTCCTTTGATGGAATCATCCAGTTGCCAGATGCCTAATTTATTATAGTCATAGATCACAGTCAGCGGTTGTCCGACAAACCAGCCTGCAGCGATATTCTGCATTTCGGTTGGTGTGGTCAACTGAGTGATTTTTTCACGGTTGAAGAAGTAGGTGATATCCGCGCTCCAGTTGAATCCTTTAGGATTGCGAATGGGTTCAACGGTTAAAGCTACTTCCACCCCTTTACCTTCTGTTCTACCCAGGTTCTTTAAGGTCGAACCGGCTCCATTGGATGGAGGAAGGGGAACAGAAAGAAGGATGTCTTTGGTTTTTTGATGGTAGTAGTCAATCGAACCGGTGATCCGATTATCCAGGAAGCCAAATTCCAAACCAATATCGATCTGCGAAGTGGATTGCCATCCGAGATCGGTAGCGGGAAGACTGGTTACGGTATAGGCCAGGGCCTGACCGGCAGTGGATGTTCCAAAATTATAATACCCGGCAGAGAGGGCACCCAGGGTAGAATAAGGTCCTACGTTACGGTTACCGGAGATACCCCAGCCACCACGCAGTTTCAGGTTGGAAACAAAATCCAGTTTTTCCATAAATTTCTCATCAATCACATTCCATCCCAAACCAACAGCGGGATAGTTGAAGTATTGGTTACCGGGAGACAAGGTGGAAGAACCATCTCTTCTCATGGTCAGGGTCAACAGGTATTTGTCATCGTATCCATAATTGATACGACCCATATAGGAAACCAGCCCTTGTTCAGAGAATGATTGGTTACCGGGATTGGCAACGGGTGTTCCGCTGGCCAAACCAAAGTTCGCATTTCCAATATAGTCAGCAGGTACACCGGTAATGGTGAAATTGCTTCCTTGTGAATGGTCTTTGGTGACCTCAAACAAACCGGTGAAACCGATCTTATGTTTGTCGGCAATGGTCTTATTATAATACAAGAGGTGTTGCAGGTTGTAGTTCCAAAACTCCGTATTAGATACAGTGGCGTTGGAAGAAGACTGCACAACAGCGGTATTGACATAGGTGTTAGGACCAGAATAACCGTTGAAAGCCGATTGGCTGAAGTTCAAACCTGCATTAAAGCGATAGCGCAGGCCATCAATCAGTTTCACTTCCGCATACAAACTGTTGAAGCTGCGAATGGATCGGCTGCGGGAAAGAATGGCATCCGATTTCGTGATCAGCGTCAGTGGGCTCACAGCGGCCGCATCAATGGATCCAAAAGCAGGATTCAGGTTAACCGTTCCATCGGCATTATAAGGACTGGCCAAAGGAGTCAACCGGGCCAAACCACCAGGAATACCACCACCACCGGGGTTATTGGTATAGGTCAATGTATTCATGGTATTCAATCCGATCTTCACGCGGTTGCTGATCTTTTGATCGAGGGTTGCGCGCAGATTGAAGCGGTCGAAGCGTTGGTTAGGGATGATACCTTCTTCACGGAAGAAACCGGCACCCATTCCAAACTGGGTCATTTCAGTACCACCCTGCAAACTCAGTTGATGACTTTGCATATGCCCTGTTTTGTAAATAAGATCCTGCCAGTCGGTACTTACACCGGCGGCCAGCGCATCTTTTTCCAATTGGGTCAGGAGGTAAGAAGAAGTGAATTGGCTTCCAGGCCAACCTGTACGGTTGTAGGCAGCACCATCTTCTTTGAACTGAGCGTATTCTTCTCCGTTAAATACTTTGTACTTGGACATGATATTGGTAACACCATAATATCCATCATAGGAAATAACCGGTCTACCGACCTTTCCTCTTTTCGTAGTCACCAACAAAACACCACCCGCACCACGAGAACCAAAGATGGCTGTGGCGGAGGCGTCTTTCAGGATCTCGATGTTGGCAATGTCATCCGGGTTCAAGTCATTCAGACCACCGTAGGGGATACCATCTACCACCACCAGTGGGCCGTCGAGTGCATCGGCGGAGCCTTGTGAAGTGGTCAGGGTCCTGTTACCCCGGATCCGGATCTAGGCTTGTGAACCAGGTGTGGCTCCATTACTTACAATGGATACCCCGGCTGCACGGCCTTTTAACTGATTTAGTACGTTGGGGGCCGGCACTTCTTTCAGTGTGGCCTCGTTGACGGAAATCACCGCACCGGTAACATCCCGTCTCCGCTGGGAGCCGTAACCCACTACGATCACTTCACCCATACTACGGGCATCGACTGCCAGTTGTACAGAGAGCTCAGCACCGGTTACATTCACTTCCTGGGTGAGATAACCCACATAAGAAATGACCAGCACCGTGCCTGGGTTAGCGTTAATGGAAAAATTTCCTGAATTGTCAGTTGTGGTTCCGGTATTCGTACCCTTTACTGAAACGGAAGCGCCGGAAACCGGGCCACCCGTTTCATTCTGTACTTTACCCACCACTCTACCCTGAGCAAATGTCATCAGAGCAGCAGCAATAAAGAAGGCAAATAAACTCAGTCTCTTCCAGACTGCGTAGTACCGCGTTCTTTCATAAGCAAGTTCGTGTTTCATGTTATTTGATTGTATTAGCAAGTGAAGAATGGAAGATTTCATTGGGGTCGACCATGGATTTAACCATCGGCATACCAGGTTTCCTGGGTAATTGACCCGTTAACATCCGAATATAGAGGAGGTGAATTGATGGCTTGCTTGAATATCCCCCGGTGAAAAGAGGACATCAGTAGATTTTTATTTTTCATATGGCTATGGGCCATACAACAGTCATTTAGCAGTTGAGCGAAGTAGTTTTTAGCAATCGCTAACGAAAATAGAGGATTAAATTGAAAATGCAACCGATTGCAATAATTTTTTTTCCTCCGCCCATTTTCACCCACAAACGGTCTTTAGGCTAAATCGATGGCTAACTATTTTATTTCCAGCAAAATGAGTGGGGTCATACTGGCCGGTTACTATTCCTGGTTGTTCAATGCCCACCCGGATGTCTTATTAGCCATGATCCACCACAAAGGCACAGGACTCAACCCCAGGGCGAATCATAGCCCAAATCCAAGAGGGCTGATCGGTTCTTCATTGGAAAGGTTTGTGCTGAATACAACCTTCGCTTCTTCATTTTTCATTGCTTATTCTACTCCCATTATGCCTTCATTATTTATATATATACACACGCAATTACCCCAAAGAGACCCGACACATAACCCAAAAAAATCCCTTTGTGGGATACTATTTTTCACGATCTTTAGGCAACCGATTGCAATTTAAAGCCTAAAACAAGGTTTATTTTTCCTTCTTGAATCACCCATAACCCGGGAGCCAATGAAAAAATATTTCACCCTCCTGCTCATGTTGAGCCCTTATCTGGCGAGTACGCAGAATATGCTGGCCACCGATAAAGCAATCCCTTCCTTCAACCTTGGCTCATCTACGATCGTGTCGGCTTCAGACGAAGCGCCACTGGTATCGCTGGTGGCCAATTGGCTGCAAAAGGACATTCAGGCGGTAACCGGAAATACGCCGTTAATCGCCAATGCCCTTCCTAAAAAAGCAGAAACCCTGATCCTGGTAGGCACTGCCAACTCTTCCTTATTATCCAAGGTCCTGCCCAAGATGGATAGGTCCAACTGGTTTAAAAAAGAAAGTTGGGAAGTATTTCGCATTCAGACCATCGATAAACCTGTTCCTGGTATCAATCAACTTATCCTGATCATTGGCAGTGATCGTCGTGGTGTGGCCTATGGTGTGGCCGAATTCTCTGCCCAGATCGGTGTTTCTCCCTGGCAATGGTGGGCCGATGTACCGGTGAAAAAACTACCTGAATTGCGGATCAGGAAAAATTTCCTGTTGACCGATTTTCCCCGGGTTAAATACCGTGGCATATTTATCAATGATGAAGCGCCAGCCCTGTCGAACTGGTCAAGGGAAAAATTCGGCGGATTCAATCATCGCTTTTACGAAAAGGTGTTTGAATTGATCCTTCGCCTGAAAGGAAATTATATCTGGCCGGCCATGTGGGGCAATGCCTTTTATGATGATGATTCACTCAATATCCATTCTGCCGAAAAATACGGGATCGTCATAGGCACTTCCCACCATGAGCCATTAATGCGGGCCCATGATGAATGGAGACGATATGGCAAAGGCAAGTGGAACTATGACAGCAATGAGGTTTTGTTAAAATCCTTCTGGCGCGAGGGCATGAAAAGGGCCACCAACGAGAAGATCGTGAGTGTAGGCATGCGCGGCGATGGAGATATGCCGATGTCCCGCGAAACCGCCACCTCCTTACTGGAAAGAATCGTCAAAGACCAACGCGAGATCATTGCCGATGTTACCGGCCAACCCGCTTCCATGACGCCCCAACTTTGGGCCTTGTATAAAGAAGTTCAGGATTATTATGATAAGGGCATGCGGGTACCGGATGATGTGACCTTACTTTTATGTGATGATAACTGGGGTAACCTGCGCAAACTTCCCAAACGCGATGACAAACCCCGCACAGGTGGCTATGGGATCTATTACCACTTTGATTATGTTGGTGGCCCCCGGAACTACAAATGGGTGAATACAAACCCACTCCCGAAAATATGGCAACAGATGAACCTGGCCTGGGAATATGATGTGCGTCAAATATGGATCGTGAATGTGGGTGATATCAAACCGATGGAATTGCCGATCTCTTTCTTTCTGACCTATGCCTGGAACCCGGAAAAAATTCAGGCGACCGATATTCAGGCTTTCACTAAAAAATGGGCAGCCGATCAGTTTGGAAAAACACATGCTACCGAGATCGCGCAGATCCTATCCCTTTATGCTAAATACAATGGGCGCCGTAAACCGGAGTTGCTGGATGCAGACACCTATAGTTTTAACTACGAGGAATGGCCCCGTGTGGTAAAAGAATATACCGATCTGCGCGAGCGTGCCAAATCCATTGCCGCCAAATTACCGGCCGAATACCATGATGCCTATTTTCAATTGGTACTCCATCCGGTGTTGGCCTGCTCAAACCTCTATGAAATGTATTATTATCATGCCTTGTATAAGAAGGCCTATGCGCAAAAACTGCCGGAAACAAATGGCTATGCTGCCAAGGTGAAAGAATACTATTTGAACGACTCCCTCATCACCCGCCAATACCATGAATTGGGAAATGGGAAATGGAACCACATGATGAGCCAGACCCATATCGGGTACACCTATTGGCAGCAACCGCCTGTACAAAAAATGCCGGCAGTGCCGCTGCTGTCGGAAGACTCCATTTTGCATATTGCCTATACGCCTCGTGCAGCCAAACCTGTATCTTGGAAAGGCAATAAAGGACCGGTATTCCACGAAGACAAACAGATTGGCATCTCCATCGAAGCGACAAACTATAGCCGTGCCATTGAAACCAAAGAGATCAAATGGGTAAAGCTCCCTGATCATGGAAGAACCGGAAATGCAGTCACTGCTTTTCCGGCCACCGCACCCGCATCCATTCCGGGACAAGGTTCCCCTTGTCTGGAATATGATATCTATACAGTGGGCAAGGATTCCGTTACCCTCTATGCCTACTTCACACCTGTACTTAATTTTCACCATATGGAAACAGGCACCCGCTATGCGGTTTCCATCGATGGAGAAACGCCGCAGATCATCAGTCTAAATAAAGAAGATAAAACCAGCGACCGTGGTATCTGGAACAAATGGGTGGGCGAAAGCATCATAATCCGTTCCAGCCGTCATTTTTTATCCCAACCCGGAAAACACAAGATCCGTATCTGGCGTGTAGACCCAGGCGTAGTACTGCAAAAACTGGTCCTTGATCTCGGCAAACTCCAACCAAGTTTTTTGGGTCCTCCTGAAACCACAAATCCACAATAAAATAATACGCGAATGAAAAATAATTCCCTTTTCGTTGCATGCTGCCTGTTGATCCTAACCGGATTGATGGCTTGTTCCTCTTCCAAAAAGAATGCAGCCGGCAACCTACTCCCTTCACTAAAAGATATTTACAAGGATGATTTTAAAATCGGCGCTGCACTAAATAGTTGGCAGATCGAAGAAAAAGATTCGATCTCGGTCAACCTCATCCCACAGCAGTTCAATGTCGTTACCCCGGAGAATATCATGAAAGCGGAAGTGATCCATCCCCAATGGGATAAATATGACTTCACCCTTTCCGATAAGATCGTTGAATATGGAAACAAACACGGCATTGGCATCAATGGTCATACCCTTATCTGGCATAGCCAAATGCCGGTCTTTGCCCGCCGAATCCAAAGTGTGGATTCCTTCCGCACCTTCTTCACCGAGCATATCAAAACGGTGGCTTCGCGCTATGATGGCAAACTGTTAAGCTGGGATGTGGTGAATGAAGCATTGAATGAAGATGGAACCATGCGCAATTCGCTGTTTCTTCAAAAGCTGGGCCCCGATTTTGTAACCGAAGCCTTCCGCCTGGCTCAGGCCGCTTCTCCCCGCTCTGCCCTATTGTATAATGATTACAACAATGAACAACCGGCAAAACGTGCGGGATGTATCACGATCATCAAAAAAATTCAGGCCGCTGGTGTCCGTATTGATGGCGTTGGCATACAAGGCCATTGGCATGTAGGCCGGGTGCCTTTTAAAGACATTGAAGAAAGTATCCTCGAATACGCTGCCTTGGGTATTAAAGTATCTTTTACTGAACTCGACATTGAAGTACTTCCCCGCAATTTTCAGGGTGCCGATGTAAGCCAGCGTATGCAGCAGGATCCATCACTCAATCCCTATGTCAATGGCTTACCGGATAGTGTACAACAACAATTGGCCAAAGACTATGCGCAGCTTTTTCAACTATTCATGAAACATCGGGATAAAATAGAACGGGTCACTTTTTGGGGAGTACATGATGGACAAAGCTGGTTGAATGGCTGGCCGGTAAGAGGCAGAACCAATCACCCGCTATTATTTGACAGAAAGGGGCAACCCAAACCGGCTTTCAAAGCCGTAGTGGAAGTGGGGGAGAAATCATCCAAGTCACTCCGTGGTTTCTAAAAAAAAGAATGACATCCGCCATAATAATTAAACACAAATGAAAAGAATCGTCCTTGCCATCCTGTTGATGGCGCAAGGTCTGCTGACCCAGGCTCAATACGTTCAAAACCCCATCCTGGCTGGTTTCTATCCCGATCCAAGTATATGCCGGGCCGGGGAAGACTATTATATTGTCAATTCCTCTTTCGCCTATTTTCCGGGTTTGCCTTTGTTTCATAGCAAGGACCTGGTCAATTGGAAGCAGATCGGTTATGCGCTTGACAGACCCGAACAATTGAATCTGGACAATGCCCGCATTTCCGGAGGACTCTATGCACCGGCGATCAGTTTTCATAATGGTACCTTTTATATCGTTTGCACCGAGGTAGGAAGCCTGGGCAATTTTGTGATCACAGCCAAAGACCCCAAAGGTCCCTGGAGCCTGCCGGTCAAACTTCCTCAGGTCAATGGGATCGATCCGGCACTTTTCTTTGAAGGAGACAAGGCCTGGATCGTTTATAATAGCATTCCTCCTGACAATATATCCTTGCATAATGGCCACCGTACCATCCGGCAATACGCCTTTGATCCGGTCAAACTTCAGGTCATCGGTGAAGAACGAATTCTCATCAATGGCGGAACAGATATGGCCAAGAAACCTGTTTGGATCGAAGGACCGCATATCCTGAAAAAAGACGATTGGTATTTTCTCATTTGTGCCGAAGGGGGAACCGGATACAATCACTCCGAAGTGGTGTTTCGCAGTAAATCGCCCGAAGGACCATTTGTTACCTATGAAAAAAATCCAATCCTCACCCAACGTCATCTGGATCCCACCCGTAAAGATCCTATCACTACCACCGGTCATGCCGATCTGGTAGAAGGACCCGATGGAAAATGGTGGGGTGTATTTCTCGGTTGTCGACCTTATGATGGCGACCACTACAATACAGGCCGCGAAACCTTTATCGCTCCTGTAAGTTGGGAAACGGGCTGGCCCGTGTTTGACCTGGGTGGAGAAACCGTGAAATATCAATACCCGATTGCCGGAATAAAAGATAAAAAGAGCGAGGCCTTCAATGGCAATTATCATTTTAAGGATGGGTTTGATAACCCGGTATTGAATATGCGCTACCGCTTTCTGCGTACACCGCGAAGCACCTGGTATAGCCTAACTGATTATCCAGGTCATCTTATCCTGAATACCCGACCCGAGACCTGTGAAGACAAGGCCAACCCTTCCTTTATCGGCTTTCATCAACCCCATCTCAAAGGGGAAGCCATCACCTCCGTTTTCTTCAGTACCAAATCGGAAAATGAAAAAGCGGGCTTGTTGCTATTCCAGAATGATAAGGTCAATTATTTCCTGGCCCTGACCAATAAGGGAGGCATGGATATGGTGGAACTTTGGAAAGGCAAAGAGCTGATTGCATCCGCTCATAATTCACGACAAAAAAACAAACCAACCTTCCTTCGGATCGAAGCGAAAGGAGATTATTATACCTTTTCCTATGGCCCTTCAAAGAAAAAATGGACGATCCTCAAGGATAAAGTAGATGCCAGGGAGTTAAGCACCAAAACGGCTGGCGGGTTTGTGGGTTGTCTCTATGCGCTTTATACTACATCAAATGGAGTACCGTCCACCAACAAAGCGCGGTTTCACCATTTTGAGATAAACAATAAAGACGATATTTATAAATGAACCATACTCGTTGGTAATGAAAAAAATGTTCTTCCTGTCACTCCTGGTAGTGACCTTGCAGCCATTGTGTTCCCAACTGCGATTGCCTGCCCTTGTGCGCGACAGCATGATCCTTCAACGGGATACAAAGGTCAGGATCTGGGGCTGGGCTTCTCCGAAAGAAAAAGTGGAAGTAAAAATGAATGGGCGTACCTATACCACCCGTGCCCAATCCAATGGAAATTGGGAGGTCTTTCTCGCTCCCACCCCTGCTGGCGGCCCTTATACCATGGCACTGAAAGGAAAAAACAGGATCGAATTAAAAGACATACTCTTTGGTGATGTTTGGTTTTGTTCGGGACAATCAAACATGGTGCATCAATTAAACATTCATGATGTTACCTATGCCCGTGTGATCGCCGAAGCCAATCATCCGCAAATAAGACAATGCTGGATACCCACACTTGCTGACCTGAATGGCCCGCGAACCGAACTGCCGGCGGTGTATTGGAAATCTGCCGTAGGGGAAGATATCCGACCCTTTTCGGCTGTGGCCTATTTCTTTGCCAAAAAGATCCATGACAAATACAAGATTCCCATTGGTATCATTAATTCAAGTGTAGGCGGTACCCCCATTGAGGCCTGGACCAGCGAAGAAGGCTTACAGGATTTCTCTTCGCTTATTGCCCAGATCCAAAAGAACAAAGACACTCAATATGTCAATTCGTTGATTCGAAGCAATGCGGCCCTTCCTCGTCCTGCCCCGCCAGTGGACCTGGGTATGGAAGCAAAACCAAACTGGTCTGACCCGGCCTATACACCCCGCGGTTGGCACCGTATACATATTCCCGGTTTTTGGGAAGATCAGGGGGTTAAGGACCTGAACGGTATCGTTTGGTACAGAAAGGAGATCGATATTCCCCGGTCAATGGCGGGAAAGCCGGCACGTGTCTTCCTCGGAAGGATCGTGGATGCCGATGAATTATTCATCAATGGCAAATCAGTGGGTCGGACCACTTATCAATATCCCCAAAGAAGATATACCGTACCAGAAGGATTATTAAAGGAGGGAAAAAACCTATTTGTGATCCGGGTAACCAACAATGGAGGCAAAGGAGGATTTGTTCCCGATAAACCCTATTGTATTTTCTCAGGAATGGACACCGTTTCCCTGATGGGTGATTGGGATTATAAAGTGGGTGTGGCTTTTCGGCCTTTTAACGGCCCAAGGGTACAACCACCCGTAAACGCACCCAACCAACCTTCTGCCTTATATAACGCCATGGTAGCCCCTGTGATACCCTACACGATCAAAGGGATCTGCTGGTACCAGGGTGAGAGCAATGCAGGAAGACCCGCGGAATATGAGGCCCTGATGAAAGCGCTGATCGAAGATTGGCGAAAAAAATGGAACCTGGGTACACTTCCTTTTTTCTATGTTCAATTGCCAGGTTTTATGGATTACAGCTACCTGCCCACGGAAAGCAATTGGGCACGGTTAAGAGAGTCGCAATTAAATACCTTGACCATAGACCGTACAGGCATGGCGGTGGCCATTGACCTGGGCGAATGGAATGATATACATCCCGATAATAAAAAAGATGTTGGGGAAAGACTGGCACTATGGGCCTTGTATGAAGCCTATGGTGAAAAAGAATTGGTTCATTCAGGGCCGATGGTGGAAAAAATAGATGTGGGATCAGATAAGATCACCATTCATTTTACCCATATTGGTTCGGGCCTGATCACCAGAGATGGAGAAGCCCCTGCCGAATTTGCGATTGCGGGCGAGGATAAAAAATTTGTTTGGGCACGGACCCGACTGGAAGGAAATAAAGTCGTGGTTTGGCAGGATGAAGTGAAAAACCCCAAATATGTGCGGTATGCCTGGGCCGATAATCCGGTCAATCCCAACCTGATGAACAAGGAAGGGTTACCCGCTTCGCCGTTTCGTACCGACCGGGACTGAGATAATAGCACATAGCGCTCGCCGCATTCTCACTGCGAACGTTGCGAGAAAATATAAAAAAACAATCGATTATTTTAAAACAGATAACATGAAAATTACACTGCTCTCCCTCTTTGCCATTTTTGGCCTGACCACCTTTGCCCAGAATCGTGTTCAGCTTGAACCCGAAAAAGCAAAGGACATTATCAACCGAAATATTTATGGCCATTTTGCAGAACACCTTGGCCGTTGTATCTATGGCGGCTTATATGTAGGCGATCAGGAAAAAAAGATCCCACAACAAAATGGTGTCCGGTTGGATGTAGTGGACGCGCTCAAAAAATTGAAAGTGCCTGTCCTTCGTTGGCCGGGAGGTTGTTTTGCCGACACCTATCATTGGAAAGAAGGGGTGGGACCAAAAGATAAACGAAGAGCGATTGAGAATACATCCTGGGGAGGTGTGCGGGAAGACAATAGCTTTGGTACCCATGAATTCCTTGATCTCTGTGAAAAACTCGGCGCCGAACCCTATCTCGCGATCAATATGGGTAGCGGTACGGTTCAAGAGGCGGTGGAATGGGTGCATTATGTAAATCATCCCAATGGCGTGAGCCAGATTACTGATTGGCGGAAGGCCAATGGACGCGACAAACCCTGGAATGTAAAATACTGGGGAGTGGGAAATGAATCCTGGGATTGCGGCGGAGCCATGACGGCAGACTATTATGTAAATGAGTATAAGAAATATGCTACGCTGATGACCAGTTATGCCAACAGCGAAGGATTATTCCGTATTGCTGTGGGTCCTGGTTCGGAGGATTATGCCTGGACAGAAACTGTGATGCGTGAAGTGCCACTGCGTCGTATCGAAGGACTTTCCATCCATCACTACTCAGTTATTGAATGGACAAAAAAAGGATCCGCCACACAATTTTCAGAGGAAGAGTATTTCAGAACGATGGAGCAGGCCTGGCGCATGGAAAGAATTGTTACCAAGAACAAAGAGGTGATGGATAAATATGACCCGCAGAAGAAAGTAGCCCTTATAGTGGACGAATGGGGTGGCTGGTATGATGTGGAACCCGGTACGAACCCTGCTTTCCTTTACCAACAAAATTCCATGCGCGATGCGATGATCGCCGGATTGAGCCTGAATATCTTTCAAAACCATTGTGACCGTGTCAGAATGGCCAATATCGCCCAATTGATCAATGTGTTACAGGCGGTGATACTGACCGACAAGGAAAAAATACTCCTCACACCTACCTATCACGTGATGGAGATGTACAATGTGCATCAGGATGCGACCATGATCCCTATTCAGGTTATCAGCAATGAATACCGCTGGAAAGAAAAGAGCATCAAATCGATCTCTGCATCTGCCTCTCGCAATAGTGCGGGTGTTACCCATATCTCCCTGGTCAATATGGACCCCAACCAGGCCCAAACCATCGAGATCGGCCTTGGTTCCATCAGTGCAAAGAATGTGACAGGTCGTATTCTGGATTCAGAAAAAATGCAGGATCATAACAGCTTTACGGAATTGGAGAAAGTAAAACCTGTTGCTTTTACCGGGGCGGTACTGAACAATAATCAATTAAAGGTCACTTTGCCAGCCGGGTCGGTTGTTGTATTGGCGATTCAATAAATTTGGTTTCTCGCTGCGAACGGCGAGAAACCACAACACCCACTCAAATGAAGAATTATCAACTCTTATTGGTTGGATTATTTCTTGGCAACATAACGCTCCATGCCCAGTTCAATCAACCCTGGCAGGGAAAGAAATGCGCGGTCGTCATCACCTATGACGATGCCATTGACCAGCACCTTGACAATGCCTTGCCAGTACTCGATTCATTGGGATTAAAAGCCACCTTCTATGTTACCGCCTTCTCTCCTTCCGTTCAAACCCGTATGGAAGAATGGCGCGCCATGGCTACAAAAGGGCATGAGCTGGGCAACCACACCCTGTATCATCCCTGTGCAGGTGGTCCCGGGAGAGAATGGGTTCCCAGGGAATATGATCTCTCCACGTATACGGTCAAACAAATAGAGGATGAGATACGCATGACCAATCTCTTTCTTCAGGCGATGGATGGAAAAGTGGAAAGAACCTTTGCCTTTACTTGTGGTGACATGAAAGTGCAGGACAGCTTTTTCATGGAACCACTAAAAAGAGATTTTGTCGCGGCCCGTGGGGTTAGGTCAGAAATGCACAAGATCCAGGACATTGATTTATACAATGCCGATTGTTATATGGTCAATCACCACAAGGCTGAACAAATGATTGCCTGGGTGGAAGAGGCCATGCGCACCAATTCCATGTTGGTTATCCTGTTTCATGGCGTTGGCGGTGGAAATGGGTTGGACGTTAGCCTGCCCGACCATCGTCAATTCCTGCAGTATTTAAAAGACCATGAGAAGGATATCTATGTCGCGCCTATGGTGGATATGGCAAAACATATTCGTTCCTGGCAGACCCGTGATAAGGCCATGAAGGTGACGCAGGCACAAACACAAAAGGATTACCGGGATATGACCGGAAAACTTGGGATATCCTCTACCCGCCCCGGGCCATCCGGCAATCCATCGGCACCCAATGCAGCGAATATCGATGAATCCAAAGCATCGCCATATACTTCCTTACCGGATCCCTTGCGATTAAACAATGGTAAACGCGTGGATCAAGCGGCGACCTGGTGGAAGAAAAGGCGTCCGGAAATTGTGGCTGCCTTTGATAAAGAAATTTATGGCTGCGTTCCGGCTAACACACCTTCTGTACGATGGGAAATAAAGAGTAAGCATGATTCAATGTTTGGCGGGATCACGGCCGAAGTAAAAGAACTGGTGGGACATGTAGACAATTCAACCTATCCATCCCTCACGGTTGACATTCAGTTTTCACTGGTAACACCAAAGCAAACGGAAAAGCCGGTACCGGTCATGATCGAATTTGGATTTATTTTTCCTCCAGGCTTCAGGCCACCCCCTCCTCCCCCTGGTACACCTGTTCAAAAATCATGGCAGGAACAACTACTGGAACAAGGATGGGGTTTTGGTATTCTGGTTCCCACCAGTTTTCAGGCGGACAATGGTGCTGGTTTAACGGAAGGCATCATCGGCTTGTGTAATAAGGGTCAATTCAGAAGTCCCGATCAATGGGGCACCTTACGCGCCTGGGCCTGGGGTGCCAGTCGTGCCATTGATTATCTGGAAACGGATCCCCGTGTAGATGCCAGGCGGGTGGGGATCGAAGGGCTTTCCCGATATGGAAAAGCGGCTATTGTAACGATGGCCTATGAACCGCGGATCAGTATTGGCTTTATTGGTTCTTCCGGTGCGGGTGGTACCAAAATTTTAAGACGTGTCTATGGGGAGCAGGTAGAGAACCTGGCTTCCTCAGCAGAATATCATTGGTTTGCCGGAAACTTCATTCGCTATGCAGGTCCCCTCACCCCCAATGACCTGCCGGTAGATGCGCATCAGCTTGTAGCCTTATGTGCACCACGACCTGTATTTATCAGTTCCGGATCGCCTAATGTGGAAGGCCGATGGGTGGATGCAAAGGGTATGTTCCTCGGAGGAGTACATGCATCACCAGTGTACGAGTTGTTGGGTAAGAAAGGTCTTGGAACCGATCAATTTCCCGAGGAGAAAACAGGTTTATTGAATGGAGAAGTTGCCTGGCGGCAACATGAAGGTGGGCATACCACCGGTCCGAACTGGGAGTATTTTATTCAATTCGCGAGGAGATATTGGTAGTTTAGGCCGGGGATATCGTATGGTGTTTATACTTGGTTGCTCTCTTTTTACAACAACCCATTACTCTTAGAAATCCTCCTTATTTCTTCGTGTCCTTCGTGCACCCTTTGTGTCCTTCGTGTCCTCCTACGCCAGACTTGCGTAGGAGGACACGAAGGACACAAAGGGTGCACGAAGGACACAAAGTTTTATTAGGGTAAAGTCCTATTTTGACCGATCATTAAATGGTCAATAAATGGATACAGAAGAAATCATAAAGATCGTTCTTGACGAATCGATCTACATACATAAATCAATTGGCCCGGGCATGCTGGAGAATGTTTACCACTCCTGTCTTGCTTATAGATTAAAGAAAAGAGGGTTGTTCGTTGAAACAGAAAAACCAATACCCCTGATCTTTGAAGAAATAAAAATGGAATGTGGGTACAGGGCTGATCTAATAATTGAAAAAACAGTGATCATTGAGGTTAAGAGTGTGGAAGCTATAATCCCTTTGCATCTGGCCCAGACCCTGACCTACCTACGATGTCTTAATCTTCGCTTTGGCTTACTACTCAATTTCAACACGGTCTTGTTTAAAAACGGGATAAAAAGGGTGGTAAACGGGTATTAATCTTTGTGTCCCCTTTGTGTTCTTCGTGGACCCTTTGTGTCCTTCGTGTCCTCCTACGCAAGTCTGGCGTAAGAGGACACAAAGGAGGCACGAAGGGCACCAAGAAAAAGAGCGACTCTACTCAGAGTCGCTCTTTAGTCGGGAAGACAGGATTCGAACCTGCGACCCCCTGGTCCCAAACCAGGTGCGCTACCGGCCTGCGCTACTTCCCGAAAAGACCACCTTCGCTTAAGCCTCGGTGGTCGAAAGCGGTGAGGGAGGGATTCGAACCCTCGGTACGGCTTTAAGGCCGTACGACGGTTTAGCAAACCGTTGATTTCAGCCACTCATCCACCTCACCTGAATGAAATAAGGGTGGCAAAAATAAACACTTATACTAACAAATCCCAAAAAAACAGGTCCGCCGTAGGCGGACCCGTCAAACTTTTATCCTTTACAGGTATCACATGGCGGCTAATTGCACTTTCTGTTGCAGTTCCAGTACGTTTTCGCGGAAAACACTGTCGGTATCCATCAGGTCTTTAACGGTTTGGCAGGAGTGAATCACTGTGGTATGATCGCGTCCGCCAAAATGTTCGCCAATGGTTTTGAGTGAATTCTTGGTAAAGGCCTTGGCCAGATACATCGTGATCTGACGAGCCTGTACAATTTCGCGTTTGCGGGTCTTCTGCAACAGCTTATCATACGACACATCGAAATACTCGCATACCATTTTCTGAATGGTATCGATCGTAATTTCTTTACTGGATGATTTGACAAAATTTCTTAGCACTTTTTTCGCGAGGTCTAGGTCTATTTCCCTACGATTAAGCGAAGATTGTGCCAATAAGGAGATCAATGCCCCTTCCAGTTCCCTGACGTTATTATTAATATTATAGGCAATGTACTTGACCACTTCTTTTGGCATGTCAAGTCCATCATTCTTCATTTTTCTTTCCAGGATCTCGATCCGGGTTTCATAATCAGGCATTTGCAGATCGGCACTCAAACCCCAGCGGAAACGGCTCAACAAACGCTCCTGAACCCCTTCGAGGTCCTTAGGCGGTTTATCGGATGTGAGTACCAGTTGTTTGCCCGATTGGTGCAAATGGTTGAAAATGGCAAAGAAAGCATCCTGTGATTTTTCAGCCTTGGCAAAGAATTGTACATCATCCAGGATCAACACATCAATGAGCTGATAAAAATGGATGAAATCATTGATCGCATTATTGCGGCTATGGTCCATGAACTGGTTGATGAACTTCTCCGAGCTCACATAAAGGACCACTTTATTGGGATGCAATTTTTTTACTTCATTTCCGATGGCTTGTGCCAGGTGGGTCTTTCCTAATCCAACACCGCCATAGATCACCAGGGGATTGAAAGAATTGGCGCCTGGTTTTTCGGCTACGGTCTTTCCTGCACGACGTGCCACCCGGTTACAGTCACCCTCAATAAACGCGTCAAACAGATAAACGGGGTTTAACTGTGGGTCAATCTGCATCTTCTTCAGACCAGGAATGACAAAGGGGTTCTTAACTGGGTTATTTATAATCAAAGGAAAATCCATTTCGTTTTCCGGATACATCTTGTATCCGTTACCCGGTACATCAACTGTCACTGGTTTGTGGGTCTTGTTACCGCTGTCTACCATGATACGGTATTCCAGTCTGGCTTCCTTTCCCAACTCCCGCTTCAAAGTCTTCGCCAATAAATTTACATAATGTTCTTCCAAATATTCAAAGAAGAATTGGCTTGGAACCTGTATGACAAGGATATTTTTTTTCAGCGAAACCGGTTGGATGGGTTCAAACCAGGTTTTAAAATGCTGCCATTCAACGATGTCCTTTATTATCTTCAGGCAATTGGTCCAGACTTTTTCAGCATTTTTCTCCATTATTTGGTCAGCAGTTTATATATCGGGTTAATAATTTTCAAGGATCAATGTGTGGGGTTAAATCATAGGGAAATGGACTTAAAAAAGTTTGACAGGGGGACGAATATCTATAAATCTTTCCTAAAAAAAAATTTTTATTCCTTTGTTTTTTTCGTAACCGGGATAGGAGTAGAATTAATCAAGTTTTTCCTCGAAAATTTGGAAAATTCAAAGTCGAGCCTGCCCAATTGGAGACCCGCCCAACCGACCTGGTTTACCAGCACCGGCTTCCCTTTTTTATTGCTAATTGTCTCTGGTTTATCCATGAAGGTATGGGTATGTCCGCCAATAATCAGGTCTATCTCTTCCGATTCCCCGGCCAGTACCACATCACTGACCGTATTGTCTTTGTACTTATACCCTAAATGCGACAAACAGATGACCATGTCGCAGTTCTTTTCTTTACGTAAATAAGTGGCCGTTTCGTTGGCCTTTTCTATTGGTGAAAGATACTGGGTGGCGCCATACAGGTTTTCCGGTACCAACCCATGCAGTTGAATACCTACCCCGGTGATGCCTATCCTTAATTTTCCTTTATTAAATACTTTATATGGAACATATTTATGTTCCATGGGGGTTCCGGAAAAGTCGTAGTTACAGATAATAATGGGGAAAGACGCGAAGGTCAGTTTGTTGGCCAGGTTCTCCAATCCACCATCAAAATCATGATTACCGATCGTGGCGGCATCATACCCCATGGCACTCATACACCGTATCTCGGGTTCGCCTTTGTATAAATTAAAATAAGGGGTGCCTTGAAATATATCCCCCGCATCCAGTAAGAGCAAATCTTCTTCCTCCTTTCTCAACTTGTCTATCAAAGCTGCCCTTGCCGCCACCCCGCCTTGTCCCTGGTTTCGACTTCCATCCATAGGAAAAGGGTCGATTCGGCTATGGGTATCATTGGTATGCAAAATAGTCAACTTCTTTATGGCGGTCCATTCCTCCAGTCGGGCAGGAACCAGGGCGGCACCGGATGCCAACATTGTATGCTGTAAAAAGGAACGTCTATCGAGCATGATAAACACGGGTTTCAGGTGATTGAATTGACTGGCCCTTTGCCGTCAGTCCCCGAACATGGTCCATGATCGCCTCCCTCATCAGGTATCCATTGTTTTGAACAGGTATCGATTTGAACATGACCACATTATCTCCCCCATTGATCACAAAATCACTATTGGCAACGATATAGGTGGCCGACTCATCCAGTTGCTTGCCGCCTATCTTTATATCTACCGCCCGACCATCCCGAATACCAAAGCTGCCTCCGGAAAGTGGCCACCCATTCCGGGAAGCAATCAGGTCAAAAAAGGATTTCAGGGTCTTCCCATCCACCTTTTGCAGTAATAATATATTATCAAAAGGCATCAGCTCAAAAACCTTCCCTCTGGTCATTGGTCCCGGGGTCAACTCATTCAGCCGAATACCCCCATAATTCACAAATGCCAGGTCAATGTTCACGCCATACTTTTTACTACCCATCTCACGCAAGGCATCCGCCATGAAATTCCCCAGACCGCAATCAGGCTGTTGCTTAAGTAAACGATCACTCACCTGCCCGATCACCTCCTCCATGGTACTGGCCACACTGTCCCGGTAAGGCTGCATCAATTTCACCAACGCACTATCGCGTGGAAGGCTGCCTGCGATGGGATAATCCTCGTACACCACCCCTGTCGGCCTTAACACAGGGCCACAGGAAAAAAGTAGGCTTATTAAGCCAAAAAAGATCAGTTTCCTCACGCGCATAATTGATATAATAAATTCAATATCCCGCAATCCCCAAATCCTTCCATCCCCAAAATCCTGGTGGTAAGGTAGAATTATTTTGCCCTTTCCCCCGTGATTTTGAGCATCTTCCCTAAAAAAATTTTCTTTCCGCAAATACTGAATTAATCCTTACTTTAGGGGGGTAAATTACTGCTATGAGAAAAGTTTTATTTGCCTTTTTTGTATTGACAATCATGGCCGGAACTGCCGGCGCCCAACAGAAGAAATCCCGTAATGTTGCCCGTCTGGGTATGAAGACAGGTTTGAACTATTCCCATTTTCACAATACCGGTTTGGAAGAGAGCACCATCAGCGCTGACTGGAAGACCGGCTTCGTATTCGGATTCTTTGTGGAAATGAAGATCGCCGACAAAATGTATTTCCAACCCGAGGCACTCTACTCCTCCATGGGTGGAAAAAATATCTCTACCATCAATGGAGAGAATAACCTTCGCCTGAATTACCTGTCCGTTCCTGTTTCCCTGAAATATGAATTCGCCCCCAAATTCAAATTGGCCGGTGGTGTTCAATTAAGCTGGATACTGCAGGCTACCAATTTACGCCTGGATACAAAAACAGATGTTACCTCCACCGTTCGCAATAGCGATATCGCCCTTCATGGTGGTGTTGAATTCTGGCCCAATAAAAAGGTATTGATTGGTGCCAAATACCTGCACGGATTGACCGATGTGGAATTCTATACAGGAACAAAGGCTTTTAATCAGGGTATGCAGTTTTCGGTGGGGGTCAAACTTTGAGACACGAATTAGACGAATTGAAAGGATTGCACGAATTATACAGAATTCACGGATTTCGTGGATTATAGAGATTACACGGATTTTTTGATTATATAGATATTGACGGATTTCAGGATAGACACCTGACCCATGCAAATAAATCTCACGATACAGCTCCTCCCACAGGAGGCGGCCAATGAGGCCGTAATACGTTCGGCCATTGCTGCGCATACTGGCCGCCCGGCAAAAGACATCACCGGATTTACTATTCTCAAACGATCACTGGATGCCCGTGGAAGACTACCAAGGTTTCAGTTGTCCCTACTGGCCTTTATCGATGAACCATATGTTCAGCGACCAATACCCGATTTTGTCTTTCAGGATGTAACCCGCGCCCAGAAAAAAGTGGTCATCATTGGCGCCGGCCCGGCTGGGTTGTTTGCCGCTCTCTACCTGCTTGAAAAAGGGATCAAACCCATAGTACTCGAACGAGGCAAGGATGTACGGGCCCGTAGGCGTGATCTTGCCCGGCTAAATAAGGAAGGGATCGTAGACCCAAACAGCAACTATTGCTTTGGCGAAGGCGGAGCCGGTACCTATAGTGATGGTAAACTGTATACCCGAAGCTCAAAGCGAGGGGACATAAACCGGATCTTACAGCTCCTGCACCATTTTGGAGCAGACGAACATATTCTTTTTGAGGCCCACCCGCATATTGGTACCAACAAACTGCCCGGTATCATCACCGCCATCCGGGAAGCGATCACGGGCCATGGAGGCGAATACCATTTTGAGAAACAGGTGACCGGTTTCAACCGAAAGGGCAACCGGATCGAGTCGGTCAAAACCGCCGATGGGGATACCATTGACGGAGATGCTTTTATCCTGGCTACAGGCCATTCTGCCCGGGATATTTTTGAACTGTTTCACCGGGAAAATATACTGATCGAAGCCAAACCCTTTGCCCTTGGGGTAAGGGCCGAACACCCGCAGGAAATAGTCGACCAGATCCAGTACCACTGCCCGGTTGACCGGGGTCCCTACCTGCCCCCGGCCTCCTACAGCCTCGTACAGCAGGTGGAAGAAAGGGGTGTATTCTCCTTTTGTATGTGCCCGGGCGGGATCATAGCCCCCGCGGCTACCAGTCAGGGTGAATTGGTGGTCAATGGTTGGTCACCGTCCAAACGAAACAACCCCTACGCCAATAGTGGCATTGTGGTGGAGATTCGGGAAAATGACACCCTGCCCCCTGCCGATTTTGAAAAGACCATGGAATTGCCCCCTTCGGTCCTCAAAACAGCCCTGGGGCGTATGTATTTTCAACAATATGTGGAGCGGAAATGCTTTCAGGCAGGTGGAGGCCTATTTGTGGCCCCGGCCCAGCGAATGACCGATTTCTGCTCCGGCAAGACCTCCACCACCCTGCCCGATTGTTCCTACCTACCAGGGTTAAAGAGTATTGATCTTCGAGAGGTACTTCCTGGTTTTGTCGCAAAGACCTTAAAAGAGGGTTTTTTGGCATTTGGGAAGAAAATGAAGGGCTATTATAGTTCCGAGGCGGTTCTGGTGGCCACGGAATCGCGTACCTCCTCCCCGGTAAGGATACCCCGTGATCCACAGTCCCTTCGCCACCCACAACTGGAAAACCTATATCCCTGTGGGGAAGGTGCCGGATATGCCGGCGGGATCGTAAGCGCGGCCATGGATGGTGAAAGGGTGGCCGCCCATATTTTTAGCCCAGTTCCCGATTCACTGTAATATTTTTGCCTCTCATCAGACAAATGAAACATCACCGGATCTAATACAATATAATTATGGCCCTGCTTGAACTGAAACACCTTAAAAAGTATTACGCTACCCAAAAAGCGGTAGATGACATCAGCTTTTCCATTGAAAAGGGGACCATCTTTGGTCTGCTTGGACCCAATGGGGCCGGTAAGACCACCCTGCTGCGGATGATCACCGGCATCTTCTATCCCGATGACGGACAGATCCTTTTTGATGGAAGACCCTTTGACCCGGTGAATGACATCATTCATATCGGCTATATGCCGGAAGAAAGGGGTTTGTATAAAAAAATGAAGATCGGTGACCAGGCCCTCTACCTTGCCCAATTAAAAGGGCTTGACAAAGCGGTGGCCATGGCCAAGATCAAAGAATGGTTTGTGCGTTTTGAAATGCAAAGCTGGTGGAATAAAAAAGTAGAAGACCTGTCCAAAGGGATGAGTCAAAAACTACAATTCGTTACCACCGTTCTTCACGAACCCAAACTGATCATCCTCGATGAGCCCTTTAGCGGTCTCGACCCGGTGAACAGCAACCTCATCAAAGACGAAATTTTCAATCTCGCCAAACGCGGTTCCACCGTGATCTTTAGTACCCACCGGATGGAACAGGTAGAAGAGATCTGTGACCAGATCGTATTAGTAAATAAAGGACAAAAAATCCTGGATGGTACAGTGCAGGCGGTCAAACAGAATTTTAAAGAACACCTCTTCCGGGTGGGATTTGAACATATCCCTACCCTGGGCGACAATGCACCGTTTGACATCGTTGGGACCAGTGACCTGAATTATGTGATCAAACTAAAAGAAGGCCAGGGTCCCAATAGCGCCCTTCAATATTTTATACAAAACAATAACCCGGTGATCGCCTTTAATGAGATCCTTCCCTCTTTGAATGATATATTCATCAAATTGGTAGAAGGAACGCCCACTACCCGGCAATTTGAAACAGCGGCTGTTTAACCTCCCCAAAAGCATTCAACTATGAACAAGATATGGATCGTTTCAAGAAGAGAATTTCTCACGAGGGTGCAAAAGAAAACCTTTTTACTGAGCACCATCCTGCTCCCCTTGCTGATCTTTGGTTTCTATGCCCTGATCATTTATTTCTCGGTAAAGGGATCGGATAACTATACCATTGCGGTGACCGATAAGACCGGGTCCTTTGACCAATCCCTGCAGAAAAAAGGGGATGATGTGGAATTCATTTTTCTCAACAATGAAACCGAAACAGGCTTGAAAGCCCGTTTGGATAAAAAAGAATTTGACGGGTATGTGTTCATCCCGGCCCTAAGCGACCCCGGCGGAAAGGATACCATTCGGGTAGTGGCTGGAAAGAAGGCCGGTATCAGTACCATAAACGAGGTCGAAGACCGGTTCAGCAAAGTGATAGAAGAAAAAAGATTATTGTCCTATAACATCACCCGCGTTCAGTTGGACAGTTTGCAAAAAAATACTGCTGTAAAATTCATCAGCAGTAAAGGAGAGGAAGAAAGTAAAACCCGCGCCGGAGTAGCCTACGTAGTGGGATTTGCTGCTGGTTTTCTTATATATATCATCCTATTTGTTTACGGCTCCATGGTCATGCGTGGGGTAATGGAAGAGAAGGTCAGCCGTATTTCCGAAGTGATCATAAGCAGTGTAAAACCTTTTCAATTGATGATGGGCAAAATCATCGGTATTGGCGGTGTTGGATTGGTACAGTTCCTGATCTGGGGGGTATTAATTGTGGTATTGCAAATGTTGCTTCCCCTGATTTTCCCCGGATTTGCGGAACAAATGCAGGCAGGTGCCATGCAGTCGCCTCAAATGGCGCAGGCAGGTCAGGCTGCGCAGCAAAGTGGTGGCATGGCCGGACTTTTTGAGGGCCTTCGCCAGGTAAACTTCGGACTCATCTTTGCCTGTTTCTTATTCTATTTCCTGGGCGGCTATCTACTTTACTCTTCCTTGTTTGCCGCTGTTGGTAGTGCGGTGAATGAAGATCCTCAGGATGCACAAAGTTTATTATTACCCATCACCATGCCGATCATCTTCGCGATCGTCATCATGATGAAAACAGTTAACGAACCCAATAGCGGGCTCGCCATCTTTGGCAGTATGTTCCCGCTCACTTCCCCCATTGTTATGATGGCCCGTGTAGCCCATGGCATCCCCGACGGGGTTACCTGGATGCAATTGATCATCAGCATGGCCCTGCTTATCGGTGGGTTTTTGTCTACCACCTGGTTGGCAGGAAAGATCTACCGTACGGGTATCCTGCTGTATGGCAAGAAGGTGACCTGGAAGGAAATGCTGAAGTGGATTAGGAAGTAGGGGATCAGATGGCGGATGTCGGATGTTGGATGTCGGATGTTGGATGTTGGATGACTGAGGACAGATGACAGATGACGGGTGAAGGTGCTTCTCCAACTGACATTTTCTTTGCCCCGGAGGGGCATCCCACCTGTAGCCCCGAATTATTTGTATTTTCCAAAGGCTCCAGAGGAGCCTCCTATCTGTTGCCCCAATGCCACAGTATTATCCCAAGAATCCGGAGAGGTCACCCATTTTTCATTCAATTTTTGATTTCGGGTCGAATTAATATTAAAAATTTTAAACCCTATTTTTTCTAGGAGGCTCCTCCGGAGCCTTTGGAAAATACAAATAATTCGGGGCTACAGGTGGGATGCCCCTCCGGGGCAAAAAAAATGGACAATTATATAAACACTTTTACCCGTCATCTGTCCTCCGCCAATCGTCCTCCAACTTCCCTTCTCTGTCATCGGTCATCGGACATCCGTCATCTGTCATCTGTCATCTGTCCTCTGTCCTCCGTCCTCCAACATCCAACATCCAACATCCCTCCTCCGCGGTAAAATATTTGTTAATAAAGAATCTGGTTGACCATAATACGAAATAAATCGTATTTTTATACGAAACTAATCGTATAACTAATAAAACCAATTGTATGTCAACAAAGAAATCAACAGGTATTTTGCTGCTGGCCGGGGGCCTGCTGGCAGGTTCGCTGGCATTTATTTCCTGGACGGACAAACAACCTCAATCCCATTTTGGTGGTGACCGTTTTGTAAATGATACCACACCCGATAAGCCGAGAAAGCGGGAGAAGGTTAAAAATATAGAGGAGGCGATTGAAGAAGTAGAAAGAGCCCGGGTGGAATTGTCCCGAACCATTGAGGTAGATATGGCCCGTATGCAAAAGGATCTGGAGATCGGACTTCGGGACATTGATGCGCAAAAGATCAAGATGGAAATAGAAAAAAGCCTGAAGAGCATTGATATGGAGAAGATCCAGAAAGAACTAAAGGAGAATATGGAAAAGATGGAATGGAGTGATCGTGCCGAATTCAAGGAGGAAATGAAACGCGTGGAAAAGGAGATGGAAAAGGCCCGTGCCGAGCTCGAGAAAGTAAAGGAGATCGATTTTAAGAATATGGAAAAAGAGTTGGCCAAGGTGAGAGTGGAATTGAAAGATATCAAACCCCAAATTGAAGCAGAATTGAAAAAGGCTGAGAAAGAATTGGACAAGGCCAAAGAATCATTAAAAGAAACCAAGTCATTTTTAGATGATCTGGACAAGGCGGGGTTGATCGACAAAGACAAGGACTATACGATCGAGCATAAAAAAGGTGAGCTGTTCATCAATGGACAAAAACAATCTGAAGCCACCTACAAGAAGTTTGAAAATTATTTAAACAACCACAAGGAGTTTAAAATAAAGAAAGAGGCGGATGAGTTTGATATGCAGAGTGGAGAGCGGAAGGTGAGGATATAAGTAGAAAAGAAGGAATAAGAAAGGGGGAATAAGAAATAAGGAAGTCCAATGACTTCCTTATTTCTTATTTATTATTTTATATATCAAATTTCTCAATCGTCATTGTCCATAAAGTGAAAGATCGATGGAAATAGTTTGGTCTCGCTGGTCAACACCATTTCCACATTCAACAGAAAAGCCTCATCGGTTTTGATGGTAATATTTTCTTTGGCTACTTTCTTGTAACCTTCTTTCTCAAAAACAAATTTGTACACACCGGGCTTGAGGTCATCAAATGCATAATTGCCATTGCAATCGGTGATGATCACTTTTTCTTTTTTGGAGCTGACGTAGGCAGTGATGCTCACTTCGCCCAATGGTTTTTTGGATCCGGTTTGGATCACGCTTCCATTGATCTCGTTGACTTTTTTATTGGGTGTTTCGTTTTTGCATGGGGAAGGAGATGTGCCGGCATTTGCACCTACTGCAGTCAGCATGGCTATGGCAACTGCTAAGAATCGAAATGATTTCATGTGTAAAGGTTTTCGTTGTTAATGGTCTACACGCAGTTCATCCGACACAGCATCAAAATTATAGCATTTTTATCGGATGTTTCAAAGCTTCTTCAAACTCTTTTACCATATTTTTTACGATGGTTTCGGCAGGTAAAATTTCGCGTATCAAGGCGCTTACCTGTCCTATTTCCAGTTCGCCTTCCTCCATATCACCCTCAAACATTCCCTTTTTCGCGCGGGCACGTCCTAATATATTTTTTAATTCTTCATGCGTAGCGCCTCTTTGTTCAGCAGCTAACACTTGATCAAAAAAATTATTTCGTAATAATCGAACGGGGGTTAATTTCTTCATCATCAATTGGGTATCCCCTTCCTGGCTATGAATTACCTTATTTTTGAAATGAATATGGGCGGATGCTTCCTCACTGGCCACAAAACGGCTGCCTACCTGTACCCCTTCAGCTCCCAGGACCATGGCCGCCAACATCTGTCTCCCGGTGGCGATTCCTCCGGCGGCTATAACGGGGATCTTTACGCTATTTACCACGGAGGGTACCAATACCAGGGTGGTGGTCTCTTCCCGGCCGTTATGTCCACCGGCCTCAAATCCTTCAGCAACCACTGCATCACAACCCGCTTGCTCCGCTTTCATGGCAAATCGGGTACTGCTTACCACATGTACTACGGTTATGCCATGTTCTTTAAGTCGCGGGGTTAATACCGCCGGGTTTCCCGCACTGGTGAATACGATCTTCACGCCTTCTTCGATCAGGATATCCACCTGCTTCTCCAGATCGGCATACATAAGCGGGATATTCACCCCAAAGGGTTTATCGGTAGCTGCTTTGCATTTTTGGAGGTGTTCGCGAAAGACATCCGGGTACATGGAACCACTGCCGATGATTCCCAATCCCCCGGCATTGCTGACGGCAGAAGCCAGTCGCCAGCCACTTGTCCAAACCATGCCGGCCTGAATGAGCGGATACCTGATTCCGAAAAGTTGGGTTACGCGAGTTTCCATAAAAAAATGATTAGGTTTCACGCGGCGGACGCAAAGAAGGTTAAGCGCGCAACGAATGAACTTAGTTCGCAAGGAATAATGCCGCTGCGTCCGTAAAAACCGTGGCGTTCGCTGCGAGAAACAAACTTTATAGTCTACCCCAGATCAATATCAGTATTGTCCCCAATATTCAAAGTCCTGGTTTCTCCACAAATACCTGTATCACTTCCGATGAGGGAACTATCCAGTACGATATCAATGAGGTTGGAAAAGGATCCGATAATGGAATTGCGGATGATCGAGGAATCAACGGTCGTATTCTCCCCGATACTTACATTCGGTCCAACAATGGAGTTCTTAATGATACAACCTTCTCCAATGCTGACAGGTTGTATGATCACGGCGTTCTCGGATTTATAATCCGTTTCCACCTGTCCGGCAAATTTCTTCAACAAGGTAGCGTTCGATTCGAGCAGGGTTTCTTTTTTGCCACAATCAAACCAATTCTCAACGCGAAAAGATTTGAACTGTACACCACGACGTATCATGCAATCCAATGCATCGGTCAGACTGAATTCGCCGCGATTCTTTAATCCCTGATTGATATTATCATCGAGGCATTGAAACATCTGTTCACTTTCCCGGATCTTATACACGCCCACCAGCGCCATATTGGATTTAGGGATCTGTGGTTTTTCGACCACATGTTCGATAAATCCTTCTTCATCCATTTCAGCCACCCCGAATTCGCGGGGATCATCCACTTTTTTTACACCCAACATGGAATGAGGTGAATTGAGTACTTCCCTGACATCATACTCACAAATAGAATCACCCAACACGACGAACACTTCATCCGAGCCCACTAATTTTTTAGCCAGGGTTACAGCATGACCGATCCCCTGCCGGTCGGTTTGATAGACATAGGAGGCCTTGATATCCGGATAATGCTCTGTCACATAATCCTGGATCTTATCCCCCAGATATCCTACAATAAAGATGAATTCATTGATCCCGGCGTCTTTCAACTGGTCGATAATGATGCTTAGCACCGTTTTTCCGGCCAGGGGAATGAGCGCCTTAGGTTGAGTATATGTATGGGGACGAAGCTTGGTACCGGCTCCGGCTACTGGTATGATTGCCTTCATTGGTTTTTATTAAGCGAAAAGCACCCGAAAGTAACGAAAAAACAAACAACAAAAACTTATACGATTGAGGGGGTTAGGCCTTAATTTTGTGCCTCCCGAGAAAAATGATTTCGCGGAATACACTGATTTCACCGATTATACAGAATTTCAAAATATGCAAAAAGATACACAGGTTTTTGATCTGATCAACAAAGAGCTGGATCGCCAGCGTCATGGCATTGAACTCATCGCATCCGAGAACTTTACCTCCCTGCAGGTCATGCAGGCGATGGGAACCGTACCTACCAACAAATATGCCGAGGGTTACCCGGGCAAAAGATACTATGGTGGTTGTGAGATCGTAGACCAGATCGAAACCCTGGCCATTGACCGATTGAAAAAGATCTTTAACGCCAGTTGGGCCAATGTGCAACCGCATAGTGGTGCCCAGGCCAACGGTGCGGTATTTCTGGCTGTATTAAAACCGGGTGATAAAGTATTGGGACTTGACCTGAGTATGGGTGGTCACCTGACCCATGGCAGTCCGGCGAATTTTAGTGGCAAGACCTATCACGCCCTTCACTATGGCGTAACCAAAGACGGATTGGTGGATTATGACCAAATGGAAGCCATTGCCACCAAGGAAAAACCCAAAATGATGATTTGTGGAGCTTCTGCCTACAGTCGTGACTGGGATTATAAACGCATTCGCGCCATCGCCGACTCGATCGGTGCTGTGGTATTGGCAGATATTGCGCATCCAGCCGGACTGATCGCCAGTGGTTTACTGAATGACCCCTTTGATCATTGCCATATTGTGACGTCCACCACCCACAAGACCCTGCGTGGTCCCCGCGGTGGAATCATCGCTTTGCGACATGATTTTGAAAATACCTGGGGCGTAAAAGACCCTAAAGGTAATCTGAGGACCATGAGCCAATTGCTGGACCTCGCCGTTTTCCCGGGTACACAGGGTGGACCTCTCGAACACGTGATCGCCGCCAAAGCCGTTGCCTTTGGAGAGATCCTTTCCGATGGTTTCAAAGCTTATGGACAACAAGTCATCGCCAATGCACAAGCTATGGCCAAAGCCTTTGTCAGCCGCGGATATAACCTCATCAGCGATGGAACTGATAACCACCTGATGCTGATCGACCTGAGAACTAAGAGCCTGACCGGGAAAAAAGCACAGGAAACCCTGGATAAAGCCCATATCACGCTGAATAAAAATGCGGTACCTTTTGATGATAAATCACCGTTTGTTACATCGGGTATCCGTGTTGGTGTTCCTGCGATCACTACACGCGGATTAAAAGAAACCCATATGGAAACAGTGGTCGCCCTGATCGATAAGGTTTTGATGAACACAGAAGATGAATCACTGATCCTGGGCGTGAAAGAAGAAGTAAAGGAATTCATGAAAGAGTTTCCGCTTTATCCGGAACTGGGCTAATAATTAATAATTATTGATTATTAATTACTGATTAAAAAATACACCCACCATGATACAACGCATTCAATCGGTATGGCTCCTGCTGGCAGCTGTTCTTGGCGTGCTGAGCTATCAGCTTCCTTTTTATGAAGCAACAAATCAGAGCACAGATACCATGAGTGGTGGGGTGACATATGTGAACGGAGGTAGTAATCTTTTCCTGGTTGTCTTAACTGGTGCCACCATCTTCCTGGCACTCTCCACGATCTTCTTTTATAAAAAGAGAAAACAACAATTGCGGATGTCGATCGTAGGGACTGTTTTAGCGATCGTATTGGTCGTTCTGAACTTTACCGCTATGCGCAAATTGGGCGGCTCCGTTCCTTCCCTGACGGCCCTGGTTGTTTTTGCAATACCGGTTTTGTTTGTATTGGCAGCAAGGGGTATTTGGAAGGATGAAAAATTGGTGGAGAGTTTGGATAGGTTGAGATAGGATTTCACCGCCAAGACACGAAGACGCAAAGTGACGCAATGATTTCTAAGCGTTTCATAGCGACTTAGCGACCTGGCGGTAAAATGCTTAGAGGTATTTCCCCGTCAAACTCTTCTTCTCCTTCTTCATGTCATTCGGCTTACCGGCAAAGACCAATTCTCCCCCACCGTCTCCGGCTTCCGGACCAAGCTCAATCACCCAGTCAGCACTGCGTATCACATCCGTGTTGTGTTCAATCACCAGTATGCTATGCCCCTGTTCAATGAGGGCATTGAAGGATGTCAATAATTTTTTGATGTCATGAAAGTGCAGACCCGTAGTAGGTTCATCAAAGATGAAAAGGATCTTTCCACCTCCCTTGCCTTTCCCCAGGAAGGAGGCCAGCTTGACCCGTTGTGCCTCACCACCGGAAAGTGTGCCGGATGATTGACCAAGTTTTACATATCCCAACCCCACATTGCTCAAGGGCTGAATGGCCTGTGCCAATTTGGGTTCTTCCTTAAAGAACAGGATGGCTTCATCCACACTCATCTCTAATACATCGTGGATGCTCTTTCCCCGGTATTGTACTTCCAGTACTTCTTCTTTGAATCGTTTTCCGCCACAGGATTCACAAACCAGGTGAACATCCGCCAGGAACTGCATTTCCACGACTTGTTCTCCCTCACCTTTACAGATATCGCAACGTCCGCCATCCACATTGAATGAAAAATGTTTGGGTTGAAACCCGCGCATTTTGCTGAGTGGTTGTCTTGAATAGAGATCGCGGATCTCATCATAGGCTTTGATATATGTAACCGGATTACTTCGCGAGGATTTCCCGATCGGGTTTTGGTCGATCATTTCGATCTGGGTGATACTCTCAATATCTCCGGTAATAGCGCGGTGAAATCCGACCTTGTCCCCCATCTCCCCTTTGATTTTTTTAAGTCCGGGGTAAAGTATTTGTTTAACCAATGTGGTTTTTCCACTCCCACTGACCCCGCATACCACACAGAGCAGGTTGAGCGGAAATTCAACAGTGATATCTTTCAGGTTATGTTGCCTTGCCCCTTCTACGGTGATGGAGCGGTTCCATTTCCGGAGGGTTTTTGGTGGGTCGATGCGAAGCTCACCTTTCAGGTACTGTCCGGTCAAACTTTTTGGATTGGCCACGAGTACATCATAATTCCCCTCGGCCACCACTTCCCCACCCAGGTGCGAAGCAAGGGGGCCCATGTCAATGATATGATCAGCCTCGCGCATCATCATTTCGTCGTGTTCAACGACCACCACCGTATTATCGAGGTCACGCAATTCTTTTAATACAGCAATCAGGTTGGCTGTATCACGGGGGTGAAGTCCGATCGAGGGCTCATCCAATATATAAAGTGAATTGGTCAGGTTACTTCCGAGGCTGGTGGTCAGTTGGATCCGCTGGCTTTCCCCACCGCTGAGTGAATTGGCCAGGCGGTTAAGGGTCAGGTAACCAAGACCAACTTTCAGGAGTGTATCCAACCGATGATGGATCTCAATGAGTATGCGTTTAGCCACCTGTTTGTCATAGTCGGAAAGTTGTTCATCCAGTTTTGCAAACCCGGTTTTCAGATCCCGGACCGGGAGCGCGTTCAATTCGCCAATATGCAATCCACCCACTTTCACATACAAGGCTTCGGGACGCAGGCGATAGCCCTTACAATCCGGACATTCGGTGCGGCCGCGGTACCGACTCAATAAAACACGGTATTGAACCTTGTACAGGTTTTGTTCTACTTCTTTGAAAAAATCATTGATCCCCAGTGCCGGCTTTTCTCCTTCCCAAAGCATTTGGTGCTGGGCCTTGGTCAGGTCGGCAATGGGTTTGTGTACCGGGAAATCGATCTTTTTGGCGGCTTTGATGAATTGTTCGCGCCACCAACCCAGCTTCTCCCCCTTCCAGGGGGCCACAGCGCCGTCATACACACTTAAGCGTCGGTCGGGTATCACGAGGTCGGCATCAATACCCAGGACCTGGCTAAAGCCCTCGCAGGTGGGACAGGCGCCAAAGGGGTTATTAAACGAAAATAGGTTGGGTACAGGTTCTTCGAACTGCATCCCATCCATTTCGTAGCGGTTATTGAAATGGAGGAGGCTCTCCCCATCCACTTCAATATATACATCCCCTTCTCCCTCATAAAAGGCGGTGCCAATGGAATCTGCCAGTCGGTGGCGATCATCATCATCAAAATCCTTGACGACGATACGATCCACCAGCACATAGGCCAATCGGCCTGAAAAGTGGGCTTTTAATTCTTTGTCTGATTTCTCTCCCCATTCTTCTATCCGGCTTACCACCCCCGAAGCCCCGGTTTCCTTGTCGCGGGTATAGATCCGGGAAAAACCTTTTTGGGCCAGGATGGACAGCTCTTCGCGGATATCGCGGTGGCGGTGCAACTTGAATGAGGTCAGTATAAATACCTTGGAACCTTCTTTCAGCGTGCTGATGCTACGCAGTACATCCGTCACATCATCCTTTTTTACCTCTCTTCCGGATACCGGAGAAATGGTGTGCCCGATACGAGCGTAAAGTAACCGGAGGTAGTCGTACAATTCCGTCATACTCCCAACTGTACTACGGGGTGTTCGCGTAATGACTTTCTGTTCGATGGCGATGGCCGGGCAGAGACCCTTGATATAGTCGACATCCGGTTTATTCATCCGGTTGAGGAACTGCCGGGCATAAGCGCTGAGGCTTTCGGCGTAGCGTCGCTGGCCCTCTGCATAGAGGGTATCTATAGTGAGGCTGGACTTTCCCGAACCGGAAACTCCGGTGACCACAATGAGGTGGTTTCGGGGGAATGCAACGTCCACATTCTTAAGATTATGGACCCTCGCGCCCTTGATAAAAATGGCATCGGAGGCGGGTACTTTCCCTCTTTTTTTCTCGGATATTTTCGATAACGGAGTAGGCATGGAAGGTTACAAAAGTACGCTTTGTCCTTACAAATCAACACATAGCATTAACATTTCCTTTTGAAAAAAGGGGAGTATACTTGTATAACCGTTGGGGTGAATAATAAATTGCCTTACTTTTATATTCACAAGCACAATAAAAAGTAAACAAGCGACCAAACAATAATCCAGCAACCAAAAAAAACAACCCGCCTATCGACTCCTGAAATCTACCCGTACTAGTCCCAAAAATCCAATAAGTAAAACCAAAACAATATCCATCCACCAAAAAACCGAGGAGTTTATGAAAGCTTATTCTCAGAAAACTGACCATGAATTGATCCATCTATTCGTTGATGGACAATTAGATGCATTGGAAGCACTTGTCCTGCGCCACAAGGACAAGCTGTACACATCCATTCTGTTCCTGGTAAAAGACAAATATCTTGCCGAAGATATTTTCCAGGACGTATTCATCCGTATCATTGACACCATGCGCGGCGGCCGGTATACCGAAGAAGGTAAATTCCTGCCCTGGGCCATGCGGATCGCACACAACCTTTGTGTAGACCATTTCCGCAAGGTGAAACGCACCCCGACCATCAAGAACGGAGAAGACAAAGACATTTTTGAAGTGTTGAATTTTTCCGAAGACAGCGCCGAAACCAAAATGATGAAGCGCCAAAGCCACGACCGTGTGCGTGAAATGCTTGACCGTCTTCCGGAAGATCAGCGCGAAGTGATCATTCTCCGGCACTATGCCGATATGAGCTTCAAAGAAATCGCCTCTATGACCAATTGCAGCATCAATACCGCCTTGGGACGGATGCGTTATGGTCTGATCAATTTGAGGAAAATGATGATGCAGAAGCAAATCGCCCTCTAATCTTTTAACCGCAAAGACGCTAAGACGCAAAAGATCGCCAGGTAAATCTGGCGATCTTTTGCGTCTTAGCGTCTTTGCGGTGATATCTCCAGTTTTATTTCTTCTTGCTGGCCTCTATCCCGCATTTCAGCCATTCTTCAAACTCCCGGGGATCAGGGGTATAGAATTTTGTCCGGGTAAGCGCGATCTGATCGGCTGAGAGGACGGCATACTGAGGTTGTGAGGTCGCCCCGAAATTAACCGTTTGAAAGGTGGCCCACTTATCCCCTACCGTAATAATCGGTTTCTCCTTTCCACTGCTGTCTTTATATACCATTTGTTCATTCAAGGGCAACTTACGTCGCTCATCCACGTACAGAGAAACCACCACAAATTCCTCGCGCATCAATTCCTGCACTTTGGGGTCGGTCCAGATACTTTCTTCCATTTTCCGGCAATTCACACAAGCCCAGCCGGTGAAATCAATCAAGATGGGTTTTTTCTCTTGTCTGGCTTTTTCAAGGGCCAATTCGTATTCGTTCTCCAGGGGTTTAAATCCAGTGACACAGTTGACCGGTTCTTTATAAATGCTGTAACAAAGCGGTGGTGGGAATCCGCTGATCCATTTCAGGTTGGCATATTTTGTATTGGTAACACCGGGAATGAGGTAAAGCGTAAAGGCCGAGAAAAGGGCAATAAATGCAATCCGGGTGATCCCAAATTTCTTAACGGGGCCGGAATGCCCGATCTTCAAGATGCCCAACAGATAGAGCACTATCAACAGGCTGATCAGGGCCCAGGAGCCGATAAAAATTTCGCGTTTGATGATCCCCCATTGTTGTACCAGGTCGGCATTGGACAGGAATTTAATGGCCAGGGCCAATTCCACAAACCCGAGCACAACTTTCACATCCGTCATCCAACCACCCGAGCGAGGGAGGGACTGAAGCCAGTTGGGAAAGAGCGCGAATAATGCAAACGGAAGTCCAAGTGCCAGACCAAACCCGGCAGCACCTACCGTAAGCGGCCAGGCGCCCTGATTCGCCACCCCAACCAACAATGTCCCCAGGATGGGACCTGTACACGAAAAAGATACGATGGCCAGCGTGGTGGCCATAAAAAAGATCCCGGCAATATTGCCCAAGCCGGATTTTGAGTCGGCTTTGTTGGCGAAACTGGCCGGCAGCCCGATCTCAAACAGGCCAAAAAAGGAAAGGGCAAAGACAACGAACACGGCAAAGAAGACCAGGTTCAGCCACACATTGGTCGAAATATTATTGAATATCTCCGGATTGGTATTCCCTGCCAGGTGGAAGGGCACGGTGATCAATACATAGATCAGAAAAATAAACAGACCATACATGACTGCATTGGCGATACCTTGTTTCCGGTCTTGCGATTTTTTGGTAAAAAAGGTGACCGTCACCGGGATCATCGGAAATACACAGGGGGTCAGCAACGCGATCAATCCACCTACTAAACCCAACAAAAAAATCGTGAGCAGGCTTTTATTCTTGGTACCGTCATCTCCGCAATCACTCACCGGGTCATGGATATCGATCGATGCGACGTTGAGGGCAAATTCCTTTGACACCCCGCCTTCAAGGGCAACCTGGAAGGTAAATGGCCGGGCGGTTACAAACTCCTCCCCTTTTCCATAATAGAATTGAAGGCTTCCTTGTAAGGTTGCCGGAATGGAACCCGGAATGCTCACCAAAGCCTTCCATTCGGCCGGCCCTTCTTGCACTTTCACGGCGCCAAAAATGGGACTGTTGATACTCTGAGGCGCATTGAGGGGTTGAATCATCCCTTCCAACAGAATACTGGAATCCGGAAAAACAAGTTCCGCCATTTTGATGTCTGAGATCACCTGATCCGGACTAAACAATTGCCAACCGGCAGAGCCGGGGGTGGTAAAGGTCAATTCAAATTTCCCCTCTCCGATTTTTTTACTTTCCACCTTCCAGGATACCAGGGTATCAGGAGCCTGAGCCGCGAGGTTGGTTTGTCCCAACAGGGTGAACAATAAAATGATCAGTACAGGTAGAGCTCTTCTACGCATAATGGTTGATTTATTTTACAATAAGGCCCAAGGTGGTTACAATGGGTGATGAATAAGATCAGGAAGTGTAGTATACGGTTCAATTCAGTGTAACACTGAAATTGATCTTCTTGGCAGGAAGGCAACGCTCATCCGTACAGGTCTGAAATTCGATGGTACCACTGGCATTGGTACGGCCCTTGCCTTTTACTTTTACCACCTGTACAAATTCGACCTTCTTGGAGTATTGATTCGCGGAAACATCCAGTGTCTTATCGTGATACTTCTCCAGGTTTCCTACCTCTTTGATCTTGCCTTCAAAACTCAGGAGCGGGTTTTTGGTGAAAATGATCTCTGTGGGGATGGCGATCGCATCGGCGGGTTGGGTTTGGGAATAAAGGTGCCATCCGGCGTCGATCGTTGCGGTCAACTTAACCTCAAACGTATTATCTGCGGTCTTCTTGGCTGAATAGGTCCAGTTGACCGGGTTCTGCGCCTTTACGGAGCAGGCAGCAACAGAAAAAAGAAGTATGTACAGGATCGATTTCATACACATTTTTTATACAGGTCGGTACTTAAAGACCGGTGGAATATCCTGGACAAAAATAACCTTCAAATCCGGCTATTTGGTAACAAAAGTGACAATACTCTGTTAATGACGGACGATCAGGCTGTTTGGGGGGCTAATTGCCCGGACATTAGTAAATCTTTAAGGATTTTTCGCCCATCCGTATTGCCCAGAATCGGTGATGCCGCCCTTTCCGGGTGGGGCATCATACCAAATACGTTGCGGCTGGCATTACAGATTCCGGCGATATTTCTGGCAGCCCCGTTGGGGTTTGCCGCCGGGGTTATCTCCCCCTCCTCATTGCAATACCTGAAGATCACCTGGTTATTGGCTTCCAGGGCATCGAGGGTTTTTTCATCCGCATAGTAGCGTCCTTCGCCATGGGCCACGGGTATCTTATAAATATGGCTATCGCCATCTTTCAGGAAAACATTTTTACAAACAAATTTCTGGTGTTCATTCCGCAGCAGGGCGCCAGGCAGCAAATGTGATTCACACAGGATCTGAAAACCATTGCATACACCAAATACCTTTCCACCCCGGTTGGCAAATTCAATGACTTGTTGCATCAGGGGGCTAAAACGGGCAATGGCCCCACAACGGAGGTAATCGCCATACGAAAACCCACCCGGCAGAACGATACAATCCTCGGTGGTGAACATACTCAGGTCCTTGTCCTTGTGCCAGAGCATTATCACTTCCTGTCCCATTTCATGGGCAAGGGCATCGTGCATGTCGCGGTCGCAATTGGACCCGGGGAAAACAACAACTCCGAATTTCATGAGGCAAAAATAAGGTTTTTTCGCAGGTCGGGGGTGGGGGTTGGGGGTTGGATGATGGATGTTGGATGTTGGCAGACAGCGGGCGAATAGCGGAGGTTTGCTGTGCGAGACCTCTGGTCTCGCACGATTAGAATGTCGCCTCTGGCGACTCGAATAACAATCTTTTCTTTTTTATTTATAAACTATAACCGCCGCCAGAGGCGGCTTTCTGGAAGTGCGAGACCAGAGGTCTCACACAGCAAGCCTCCGCCATCCGTCCTCTGTCATCCGACATCCGACATCCAACAACCAACATTCCTCCTCACACCAAATACTCCCGCGCCACAACAAACGCCACGGTGGCCCAGAAAAGGAAGAGTGGGAAAAACCGGGCTTTGGGATAGAAATAAGCACAACTATGGAAGATCGCGAATGGAATGACGATCACTACAAAGTTTTCGAAGTATTCGGCCTTGGAAAGAAAAGGCACAAAGAGCGAGACGAGTAAATAGATCAAAACCAGACTCCAATTCTTCCGCACCTGAATCAGCATCCGGCGCAGGTTAACCTGAATAAAATAGCCGCCCACCAGAAAGGGGATCAGCATCAGCAAGGCCGCACCGGGCAGCCAATAAGAAGGTTCAAGCACCGGAATCTGAATGGATAATGGAGGTACTATTTTATGCCAGCCCCATTCACCCGTGATCAGGAGCCAGGCCGCGTAGAAATAATAGGGTGTAAGCAGGCCCATCACACAGATGATCCACTCCTGAATACGGATGGGTTTCATGACAAACAGAGCGGGTAATACCCATATTATGAACAGAAAGGAAGAGGAAAGGAAAAAAGAACTCAATCCCAGGATCAGGCCGATATTAAAGACCATACCCCGAATATGCTGTTGGTTATATAACCTGAATAAGGCAAAGAAGATCAGCAAAAGGAGGGTATTGATGATCAGCGGGGCGGAAAACCAGTTCCATTCCGGCAGCAGGGAGCTGACCAACAGATAGGACATGGCCGGGAGATAGGTACTTTTCTGGACCATCCGGTAATCCGATACAAACCGATTGACGATCATGGCTTGGAGGAAGATCAGTCCATAAGCCAATGCCGCCACTACTCCGGGCGAGGCATGGGAACGAAGCCATTCAACCAGTTGATGGTAAAGAAAAGTATCGTCTTCCGTTACAAGGGGGGCATGCGGATGAGTGAATGTAGATAGCTTGAGCAAAACGCCCGCTACGAACAAAATGAGGATATTGACAGGTGTTTTCTGTTTAAATATACCGATCACCGCTATGGGTTAAATTAATTGTACTCCAGTTTGGCGAAACAAATATAGTTATTGCGGTATATACAAGGAATAATCATCTGCCGGGCACTCACCTGCTTTCCGTATTTGGTCATGAATTCATAGCCTTTATCCAGGTTCTTCAACGTAGGATTACGGTTGATTTTACCACCGGGTTCAAGAGCAAAATCACTCAGCAGGAGGTTACGTTTCTCGGGTATATTAAAGATAAAATGCAGGCTGCCACCGGTATTCATGACCTGGTAGGAAACCCGGTCATCGGACTCATCATCAAACTGTTCCTTTTTGATCACGTTGTTCCACTCCAATTGTCCTTGTTTATCAAAGGAAAGAAGGACAATATTTTCTGCATGATAGCGGACATTACCCGTATTGTTGCGCGAGCGCCAGTACCAGTTACTGTAATAGGGTGAATAATTGTAATAGTCCATCGGCGAAAAGAAAGGCGAACCATACATATAATCCCAGCGGTTCCAGAGGCCGCTGCGGGAGGTCGTATAATACGACTCAGAAGTAACAATAAATCCACCATCGGCCTTGGTGATGATGGACCGGATAAAGAAATCGTTGAAGGCGGTACGGAAACTACCATTGTCGCGGGCTTCGCGGCGGAGGTCTTCTGAAAACTCAAGTGAGCTGTTCAGCATGGCTCCCTGCTGGGTCTTATCCCACACAAAGAAATACATCCCTTCGATGTTTCCTCTTTTCTGTTTTACATAAAAAGAGTTGACAAAATACCGCTTGCTAAAATTATCCACTTTGATGCGGAGTTCATCCAACAAAATCTCCTTGAATTCAATCGGGATATACCGGAAGGAATCCGCATAGGCATCTTTTGTGACTATATAGGCGCTGCTTATATTATCATTGGAGTTTCGATAGTATTTGGTAAAGACCAGGTTTCCTTCATTGTCCAGCAGGAATTCTCCGAGGTAATCATTTCTTTCATCCATGGGCATGACCAATTGGTCACGGCGGAGAAAGTTGAGTTTGTTGTCAAACAGCTTGGTGGTCACCACATACCTTTCTTTGTTCTTGCTGTTGATCTTAAAGATGATGATCTTGCTTTTATCCTCGCTGGAGAGGGAGGTATATATCTTATTGTTCGTGGTTATCCCGATATGGGTGGTATCAAGTTCCACGGCTTCTTCCATCTTTTTACCGTTCCCGTCTATTTTGACCCCCATACAATGAATGATTCCCCGGCGCTGATACTGGTAGATCATGTAGGTGAAATCGGTGTAGGGAAAGAAATCCACATTGATCAGGCGCTGGTCGGGCATATAGTCGTGTTTAACCTTTCTCACCATCTTCATGTCGTTATCATAAACGCATATAAAGGATTCACTGCGAACACTTTTGTACACCAGAAAATTGCCGTTGATCTTTCCAATGATCTCGAAATCGATCCTCCGTCCATCATCCCGGTCAGGTTCTGAATAGACGATCTTCTGGGCCTGGGAGACGCCAATCAGGCTAAAAAGGGTAAGGAGGAGCAGGGATGTTTTTCTATAGTTAAGCATTTCGTTCCATTTCTTGGTTAAAGTTACGAATAGCCCGGTAAACCGGTTGTTGGGTATTTACTAAAGTTCAGCAGGTCGTTTTGGGGTAAGATGCCGGGAAAACCTGATTTACACGAACCCTTGTTCGTATTCCTTGACGAATAAGTTGGGTTTGGGGGTTGCCTGTCCCGTTTTTTTCCTTATACCTTTGCAGGTAAAATTTCAGAAAACGGTACCCACTGTTTTCTTACAACAAAACTGACACGTGAAAGTTTCGACGAACAAGGTAACCGCCGCCGGATTGATCATTGCCCTGGGAATCATTTATGGGGATATTGGTACATCACCCTTGTATGTATTTAGTTCCATCATTGGTGATCGGGTCGTTTCGGAAGACCTTATTATAGGTAGTTTGTCCTGCGTGATCTGGACCCTTACCCTCCAAACCACCGTAAAGTATGTTTGGATGGTGCTGAAGGCCGACAACCGGGGGGAAGGAGGAACCTTTGCCTTGTATGCATTGGTCAGAAGACAGCGTAAATGGTTGGTCATTCCCGCCATGATCGGAGGAGCTTCCTTATTGGCGGACGGAATCATTACGCCACCCATCTCCATTACTTCGGCAGTAGAAGGGTTGGAAAAGATTCCTGCTTTAGGTATTGAAAAAGGAAGCCATATCATTTTATACATCGTGATCGGTATCCTGTTCCTGTTCTTTTTCATGCAACAATTCGGAACAGCTTCTATTGGATCGATGTTTGGCCCGGTGATGACCATCTGGTTTTCCATGCTGGCCATTTTAGGATCCGTTCATATCATGGATGACCCGGGTATCTTTAAGGCGATCAGCCCCCACTATGCCGTAGAATTTGTTACAACTTACCCTAAAGCCATCTGGATCCTGGGGGCCGTTTTCCTATGTACCACCGGGGCGGAGGCCCTTTATAGTGACCTGGGCCACTGTGGTCGGGGAAATATCCGGATCTCCTGGATCTTTGTCAAATCATGCCTTTTACTCAACTATTTTGGCCAGGGAGCTTATTTACTACATAATCATATTGGTCATACCAAGGCGACTGCAGCCATCAATCCTTTTTATGACCTTATGCCACAATGGTTCATCATCGCGGGGGTGATCATCGCGACCTCGGCGGCCATCATTGCCAGCCAGGCCATGATCTCGGGAGCCTTCACCCTGATCAGTGAAGCCATGCGATTGAATCTTTGGCCTAAATTGAAGATCCGCTATCCATCGGAAGAGAAAGGCCAGCTCTTTATTCCAGGCATCAATATCATGATGTTTGCCGGCTGTTTGGCTGTGGTACTTTATTTCCAGTCCTCCGAAAAAATGGAAGCGGCTTATGGTCTTGCCATCATTGTAACCATGATCATGACTACGATCCTATTTTCAAACTACATGGTCGCAAAAAGGGTAAAACCTCTTTTCATCTATATGTTCCTGGCGATCTATACCCTGGTGGAGATCCTGTTCCTGATCGCTTTGTTAGACAAATTTGCCCATGGTGGTTATTTCACCCTTATTCTGGGTGGGTTGATGTTTCTCATTATGTATGTCTGGTACCGCTCGCGCAAGATCAAAAACCGGTATGTGGAATTTGTACGACTGGAGCATTATATCCCCAAGATCCAGGAACTGAGCAATGATAAATCGATCCCCAAATATGCCACCCACCTGGTTTACCTCACCAGTGCCAATAACCCCAAGGAGATCGAACACAAGATCATTTACTCGATCCTGAATAAGAAACCCAAACGGGCCGATATCTATTGGTTTGTGCACGTAGATACGATGGATGACCCCTATACCTGTGAATACAAGGTGGATCATATCATCCCCAACGATATCATCCGGGTCGATTTCCGCCTGGGATTCCGGATGGAACCCCGGATCAACCTCATGTTCCGGAAAGTGGTAGAAGACCTGGTGGCCAATAAAGAAGTGAACATCAACAGCCGGTATGAAAGCCTGGAAAAGAACAATGTAACCGGTGACTTCCAGTTTATCGTTATGGAGAAATTCCTGAGCCAGGACAATGAACTCCCCTTCTTTGAGCGTATCATAATGAAGATCTACTTCGGACTGAAAGAAATCAGCCTTTCGGAAGAACGCGGCTTTGGTCTCGACCCCTCAAATGTAACCATCGAAAAATTCCCCCTGATCGTCGCGCCGGTGGCGAGTATGAAGTTGACGAGGGTGGAGGAATAGCAGTGATGACGGATGTTGGATGTTAGATGTTGGTTGTTGGTTTTGGTATCCAATTACTAATTTCTTACCTTAAAGCCTATTACTTACATCCAACATCCAACATCCAACATCCAACATCCAACATCCAACATCTAACAACCAACAACTACCTTGCCTCCCCTCTTCCTATACATCCTCATCGGCCTCATTGCCCTCTCGATCCTGGCTTATTTTCTCCAGGAGAAATTCATTTTCAAACCGGAGAAGCTGCGAAAGGATTTTGAATTCAAATATGATATTCCATTTCGGGAATATTTCTTTGAACCGTCCCAGGGAGTAAGTATAAACGCCCTCCATTTTTACCGGGAAAAACCATTGGGTTTACTTCTGTATTTTCATGGCAATACCCGAAGCATCAAGGGTTGGGCCAAATATGCGAGTGATTTTTACCGCTATAATTATGATGTGGTACTGGTTGACTATCGTGGATTTGGAAAAAGTACCGGTAAACGAAGTGAAAAGGACATGCTCAACGACATGCAATTTGTTTACAATGATCTGTTGTCAAAATATGCGGAAACCCACCTGATCATCTATGGCCGGAGCATGGGTAGTGGATTTGCCACTAAACTGGCCTCCGATAATAACCCCCGCTTTCTGATCCTGGATGCCCCTTATTATAGTTTTAAAAAAGTGGTTCAACGGTTTCTCCCCTTTTTGCCTGTTCGTTATGTACTCCGTTTTCACCTGCGAACGGACCGATGGATCAAAGCAGTGAAATGCCATACCTATATCATCCATGGCACCCGTGACTGGCTGATCCCGATTCGACATAGCGAAAACCTGCAGAAAACAAACCCCCGAAAGATCACCCTGATCCGCATTGAAGGTGGCGGACATAATAACCTGCCGTTTTTTGACGAGTACCACGGGTTTGTGCGGGATATTTTGAAGGAATGACGAGAGGCGTGAGGCCTTTAGCTTTTACTTAACGCACGTCGACGTAACCCGGCCCTCCTTTTGCCGTCACACTAAAAACGGAGGGCTTATGAAACATAAATTTTACCCCTACTTCTTAATTATTTCGATGATGGTGGCCCTGGTGGGCTGCAAGAGTGCATCGAAAATGTACCAACAAGGCAATTATGATGAGGCCGTGGAACTGGCAGCTAAAAAATTGCAGAAAAAGCCGGGTGATGCGGAACTGGTCGGTGTTATCCAGAACGCTTATCGCTTTGCCGTAAATGACCACGAAAGCCGTATTCAATCTTTGTCAGCCGGACAAAGTGAAATGAAATACGAGGCGATCTATCGGGAATATGCAAGTCTGCAACGCTTATACGATGCCATCTATCATTCCCCCGGAGTGATGAATGTGGTGGAGCCTACGGACTACTCCTCCTACCTGGTGGCCTATGCCGATAAAACCGCAGACGCCTATCGTAACCGCGCCTATCGCCGGATGGATATGGGAACCAAGGAAAGTTTCAGGGATGCCTACTTTGACCTGGAAAAGGCCCTGGGTTATCGCCGGGGAGACCTTGAAATCCTGGAAGCCAAAGAGGAAGCCTATGAAAATGCCCTTACCCGGGTAGTGGTCTTGCCAATGGATGATGGCCTGAATGGTTTCCGGTTCAGCTCGTACAATATGGCCGAACGATATGACCTGGATGATCAGATCCTCCGGAACCTGAAATACAATAGCTCGAACCTTTTTGTAAAATTCTATAGCCGGGCAGAAGCACGTGGTTTGAATATCGTACCTGATCAGGTTGTGGAACTAAGGTTGAATACCTTGCAATCAGGCCGGATGCGTGACCGGGAGGAAAGACGTGAAGTAAGTAAAGATATCGTAGTGAAGGAAACAGTTTATCGCCCTGACTCTGTCGTAAAAGAATATGCGAAAGTGAAAGCGGTCATCACCCAGCACCGCAGAACCCTTTCCGCTGATGGAAGCCTGTTCATCACCGTCCGTGATGGAGATGGCCGGCGGATCTGGTCTGATCAGGTAGCGGGTGGGTATGACTGGGCCACTGAATTCACCACCTATACCGGTGATGAGCGTGCCCTGAGTGAAAATGACCGCAAATTGATCCGCATACGTCCTGAAAACCCACCTTCTGACCGTGAAATGATCAATTGCGTATTGAACGACATTCAGGCCAAGGCCAATAACCAATTGAGGAATTATTTCAACAGGTTCTAAAATATAGATTTTTCGCAGCGGGCACTAAGATCCTTGAATCGAAGTGCCCGCTGCCTTTTTGTGAGTATACCGAGAAATCATACAAATACCAAACGCCTACCTTTGCAGCATGAGATGGAATTGGAAAAGAATCCTCAAATACCTCCGCATTGCCGTTTTTATTTATGTTGTTGGCGGAGCCTTATTATACCTCCTGCAGGACCGTATCCTATTTCATCCGGTGAGCCTGAAAAAAAATCATAAATACGGTTTCACCCAACCGCACAAAGAGATCGATATTCCGATCAATGAAAAATCATCAATGAACATTGTCCAGTTCACCAGCACCGATACATCAACCCGGGGTGTGGTGCTCTATTTTCATGGAAACAAGAAAAACATAAGCTGGTACGCGAATTATGCCCCTTACTTTACGAAGGAAGGATATGAGGTATGGATGATCGATTATCCGGGTTATGGAAAAAGCATAGGCAAGCTGAGCGAACAAACATTGTATCAATGGGCAGAAGTGCTTTACCGGTTTGCCTTGAGCCGTTTCCCCACCCAACAGATCATTGTTTATGGAAAAAGCATGGGAACCGGTATCGCGGCCTATCTGGCATCGCGGAATACCTGTCAACAATTGATCCTGGAAACACCTTACTATGATTTTCCTTCCGTGGTAAAACATTATCTACCTATTTACCCGATCCATTCCTTACTGCACTACAAGATTCCTACCCACGAATACCTGGCAAGGATCAAGGCCCCGATTACTATCCTGCACGGCACAAAAGACCGGGTGGTGACCTATTCCAATTCCGCTCGGCTAAAAGCGTTCTTAAAACCAGGGGATACACTTGTTACGATTCCAGGAGGGAAGCACAATGACCTTTTTAAATTTGAAGCTGCAGTGGTAGCTTTGGGAAATGCGCTGGATAGAAAATAGCGCTCGCGGTCCCGAAGCTTCGGGACTGTGAGAAAAACGCTTAAACTCCCACCGGCACCACATTCTTCGCGCTATTCCGCTTTACTTTCTCAGGAACGGCGGCAATGATCTCCCGCTTGAGGATATCCAATAATTTTTTCTTGATAAAATCCCGGTGAACAACCAAACTAACCTGGCGCATGGGAACGGGCTTACGAAACTGCCGGATCAATTGTCGTTGCCGGGCCGGCAAATCAATGGTAGAAAGCTCGGGCAATATGGTGATCCCGTCATTGATCTCTACCATGCGGCGAAGGGTTTCAATACTTCCCGCTTCATACTCAAAATGATGGCCAAGTTTACTGGCCTTTTGCAATTCACACAGGTTCATGATCTGCGAGCGGAAGCAATGCCCTTCCTCCAATAACCAAAGTTTATTGGGGTCAATATCTTTGGCGAGTACGTATTGCTTTTCAAAGGCCTGGTTGTTCTTTGACACATACACCACCAATTCTTCATAGAACAAGAGATCCTCCCGTATGCCCTGCTCCATAAGTGGTGTCACCAGAATTCCTGCATCGATCTTTCCTTCCCGAAGGCGTTGCACAATGATATCCGTCATCATTTCATTTACTACCAACCTAACCTCAGGATACTTGGTGGTGAATTCTTTGACAAACAAAGGCAGCAGGTAGGGTGCCAGGGTGGGAATGATACCGATCTTTAATTCTCCGGCCACGACCCCCTTGCGGTGGTTGACCATTTCCATGAGTCCGTCGCGTTCCTCTATGATACGTAAAGCATGATTGATAAATTCCATACCGAGTTCGGTGGGAATGACAGGCTGTTTACTCCGGTCAAATATCTTGATACCCAGGTCGACCTCGAGTTTGTGAATCTGCATACTCAGTGTTGGCTGGGTTACAAAACAATCGGCAGCGGCGGCAGCAAAATGACGGTGGCGAAAGACGGCGAGGACATACTCCAGTTGTGTGAAAGTCATTTGTATAGAGTTTATCTATTAGCCTACAAAACTAATTGATTTCATTGTGTCCTTCGTGCCCCCTTTGTGTCCTTCGTGTCCTCCTACGCCCGTCTTGCGTAGGAGGACACGAAGGACACAAAGGAGGCACAAAGGACACAAAGGGGGCACGAAGGGCACAACGATTATTCTTCGAGGAAGACCCGCGATTTGGTGACACGAAGTTTGTAACCTACACCCACCTTAAGGGCGTAGTTTTCTTTTTCATGGCTTACTGGGAAGCCATAACAAACGGGGTAATCGTATTCACGCACATGTTCTTCGATGATCTCGTAGGCTGTTTTGCCTAAAGGTCTTTCGGTATCTTTATTATCTGTGAATCCACCAATGATGAGCCCGGCCAGTTTTGAAAGTTTCCCGCTGCGTTTTAACTGGTACATCATCCGGTCAATATTGTAGAGATACTCACCCACATCTTCCAGAAAAAGAATTCGCCCACGGGTTTTGAGGTCAGACTCTGTTCCAATCACATGGGCCAACAAGGCCAGGTTTCCACCTACTAATTCACCGATCCCCTCCCCTTTTCGGTTCAGGTCATGCGGTTCGCATTGATACCGGATCTTTTCTCCATGCAAAACCGATCGAAGGGATTGTACATAGTCATTGATGTATCCTCCTTCATTAAATGCATTGGCCATAGGGCCATGGATCGTGGCGATATAGTGATTGGAATAAAGGTGTGCATGCAGGACCGTGATATCACTAAACCCGATGATCCATTTGGGGTTCTTTTTAAATTGTTTGAAATGGAGTTGGTCAATGATCCTTCCCATACCATATCCACCCCGGGCGCAAAGAATGGCCTTGATGGAATCATCGTCAAGCATTTGCTGCAGGTCATTCAAACGTTCTTCATCCGTTCCGGAAAAATAGGTGGCAGAGTCTCCGCCAACCGTCTTTCCCACTTTTACCTGGTAACCCCATTCTTCCGTGAGTACCCGGATACATTCGGCTACGCGTTCGGCGGCCATATACCCAGCCGGGCAGAGAATTCCGATCGTGTCGCCTTTTTGAAGGTAAGGGGGATATTTGATCATGGAAATTGCCTTTTTCGTTGAATTGCAAGGTAAGAATATGATCGTTATCATAAACCTTCATTTCTGAAATCAAGCGCACCCGGGTCAATAACGGATAGATTTGTACGAATTTATTTACTGCCATATGAAAGGAGCTATCCAACCCATTCAAGACCTTGCCAGGGAGCTTGGGCTTCAGGAGGAACAATACACCAGCTATGGACGATACAAGGCCAAGGTAAATCCACTACCAAAAGACCTGGCACCAGCCGGTAAATTGATCCTTGTTACCTCGATCACCCCAACCAAGGCCGGGAATGGGAAGACCACCACATCGATCAGTCTTGCCGATGGATTGAACCATATCGGTAAAAAAGCCATCCTCGCGTTACGAGAACCATCGCTGGGTCCCTGCTTTGGGATGAAAGGGGTAGGAACAGGCGCAGGGCATTCACAACTCTATCCATCGGATGAGATCAATCTTCACTTCACCGGTGATTTTCATGCTGTATCAGCGGCCAATAATATGCTGGCTGCTTTATTGGATAACTACAATTTTCATCAGCAAGGTACCGCGCGCGAACTCAAGGAAACCTATTGGCGTCGTGTGCTGGATGTAAATGACCGTTCTCTCCGGTTTATCATCACCGGGCTCCACGGAGGAAAGAACGGCCTGCCTTCAGAAACAGGTTTTGATATCACGCCAGCATCGGAATTGATGGCGATTCTTTGTTTATCCTCCGATCTGGATGACCTGAAAAAAAGGATCAATGATATCCTGCTTGGCTTCACCGCAGGCGATACTCCGCTTACCACCCGCGACATTGCCGTTGGTGGCGCCATCACCGCCCTGATGAAAGATGCGACACTCCCCAACCTGGTTCAAACGCAATCGGGTACACCGGCGCTGGTGCATGGCGGGCCATTTGCCAATATCGCCCATGGATGTAATTCCATTTTGGCTACCCGCACAGCCCTTCAATTAGGAGATTATGTCCTCACCGAAGCCGGATTTGGAAGCGACCTTGGCGCCGAAAAATTCTTTAACATCAAATGCCGGAATGCCGGACTCCACCCTGCCTTAAGTGTATTGGTTGTCACTGGTCAATCACTCAAATTGCATGGAGAAGTTTCTCCAAAGAGCCTGTCTACCCCTGATCCCGATGCGGTAAAAAAAGGCCTCCGTAACCTGGAACGCCATATTCATATCCTGCGCAGCTTTGGACAAAAAGTATTGGTCGTACTCAACCGCTTTGCCTCCGATACCGAGGAAGAGATCGAGATCATACGGGAAGGATGCCGGAAATTTCAGGTCCCCTTTACATTTACTGAAGGCTACGCCAAAGGCCCTGAGGGTTCCATTGAAGCCGCGCAAATGATCGTTTCCCTGACCGAGGAACCTTCTGCCCCGGTACAACATACCTATGCGCTGAGTGATGCGGTGGAAACCAAATTGATAAAAGTGGTACAGCGTATCTATGGAGGAAAAGATATTTACCTGGATAAAAAAGCAAGACAGCAATTAAAGCGGATTGAAAAATCGGGGTATGCCCACCTGCCTGTTTGTATTGCCAAAACACAGTATTCGTTTACCGATACACCGGAAGATATTCATACGTATGAAGGATTTACGATCAGTATTGATGAGTTGATGGTGAATGCCGGCGCCGGATTTATTGTAGCTGTTTGTGGTGAAATGGTGCGTATGCCGGGTTTGAATGCAGAACCTGCGGCGTTGAGTATTGATGTGGTGGATGGGAAAGTCATCGGGCTGGGGAATTAATTTTACCGCCAGGGCGCTAAGGCGCAATGGGACGCCATAGTGGCGCAACCTGGCGACTTAGCGTCCTTGCGGTAAACCCATTCAAACCTTCCTAACCTCCTCCACTCTTGTTCCCTCACCAGATACATCCAACCGGTGCGTTACGCCGCATTTGATCGCAAAGTTATTTTTCTGATGCCCCACCGGAAAATCAAAACAAACCGGATAGGCATACTCTTTTACTTTTTCCATGACGATCTCTTCCAGTGTTTTTCCAAACTCATCTCCCCCTTCATCTTTTTTGATCTTGAACCCGCCAATGATCAGTCCTTTTAAACCAGACAATTTATTGCTCCGTTTCAGGTTCCAGAACATACGGTCAATGCTGTACAGGTATTCGCCGGTATCTTCTACAAATAATATTTTTCCGGTTGTACGCAGATCAGACCGGCTGCCGGCCAGGCTTTCAATCGTCTTCAGGTTTCCACCCACCAATACTCCTTCGGCCTTACCATAGCGATTGGATGCATTGGGACCGGCATTGTATTCCATTTGCTCCCCACCCAGGGCCTTTTGAATGGAAAGAATGGTATCTATCTGTATCGGCTCGGCTTTGCTCCAATCCTCTGGAAAACTATTCGTCATTTTTGAATGAATAGTAGCAAAACCCAGGTTACGGTTGATATGGGAATGAAAAACGGTGACATCACTAAAGCCGATGATCCATTTCGGATGTTTTTTAAAAGTGTCCCATTTCAATTGGTCAATGATGCGAACCGCACCATATCCTCCTCTGGCACAAAGGATCGCTTTGACCTTAGGGTCATCCAGCATCTGTTGAAAATCGGCTGCCCTTTCTTTGTCAGTCCCCGCAAAGGTGAAGTCCTTTTTCCCGATCGTTGTACCTAACCGAATCTTATACCCCCAGCTTTCAATTTGTTGCATAGCAGGACGTATCTCCTCTTCCATCATAAAACCTGCCGGGGCAGTAATACCGATCAGGTCTCCAGGCCTGAGATAATGGGGAATAACAGGCGGCAGATCCTCTTCCGGCTCCTGGGAGGCAGAAAAAGAAGAAAGTGGGAAGGACAGCAAGGCGGCTGAACCTGTCAGGAATTTTTTTCGATCCATGGGTGGAATTCAGGGGAAAAGTTACAAAGTTTTTTATCTTTCGTGTTAGATCATTTTGGAAACAAGAAAATTTTATTACTTAACAATAGAGGAACTTCGTTTTTAGGTTTCTCGTTGCGCCCGCAAAGAGGCAGCGATCGCTGCGAGTATTCTACCTTTGCGTACGCTGCGAGAAATAAAAAATTCCCTTGACCTTGACAAACCTGGATATCGCCATAAACAATATTTCTCCCTTGTCGGAAGAAACCCGGGGAGAATTCCTAAAGGCCTGGTCAAGCTGGTCGGTACCCCGTGATCATTTTATGGTGAGTGAAAATGCGGTTTGCGATCATATTTATTTTGTTAAAAAAGGCATACTCCGCATTTTCTATTTCAAGAATGGAAAAGAGATCACGGAATGGATCGCCATGGATGGTACGTTTTGTCTTTCGATCCTGAGTTTCTTTGAACGCACGCCAAGCCGCTTACAAATACAAACACTTGAAGCCTCCGAGATCATGGGCATACACTATGATGATCTTACGGGAATGGCTGCGCGATTTCATGAGGTGGAGACACTTTTCCGGAAAATGATGACCCTTTCGTTGATCCTTTCCCAATATCGGATGGATTCCATACAATTTGAAACGGCCCAGCAGCGTTACGACCGCTTGTTAGAGACATAACCCGAATTACTCCGCCGTGTCCCACTCACCTATATCGCTTCCTTTCTGGGAATCACACCCGAAACCCTAAGCCGCATCCGCGCACACCGCTGAATTTATTGATAATTATCAAATGGCTGCGTGAAAGGGTAGACAGACCTTTGGGCTACAAATAATTTGCTATATGAAACAATTCCTTCTTTCCTTCACCTTTATATTTATTCTATTCTCCGCCATGGCCCAGAATCATTCCGCCAAAGCGCGAGAACTGGTGTCGAAAATGACATTGGAAGAAAAAGCACAGTTTGTTGTGGGCATGGGTATGAATATACCCGGACTCATCAATACCGGTGCCCCGGTAGTAGGCCAAACACTGGATAAGGTGGCCGGTGCAGCAGGTACTACATTCTCCATTCCCCGTTTGGGTATTCCCAATGCGGTGTTGGCAGATGGACCCGCCGGATTAAGAATCAATCCCACACGTGATAATGAACAAGGAAAAACCTATTTCGCCACGGCCTTTCCCGTAGGCACTTTGCTGGCCTCTACCTGGGATACGGAGCTTGTTCAACAAGTTGGTGTAGCCATGGGAAAGGAAGCAAAAGAGTATGGTGTGGATGTTATCCTGGCGCCGGCATTGAATATCCATCGCAATCCACTGGGTGGACGCAATTTTGAATATTATTCCGAAGATCCGTTTGTTGCAGGACATATTACTGCTGCCATGGTGAATGGCATTGAATCAAATGGAGTCGGCACGTCCATCAAACATTTTGCCGGTAATAACCAGGAGACCAACCGAAATCTGATCAATACCATCCTGAGTGAAAGAACCTTGCGTGAGATCTATCTCCGTGGATTTGAAATCGCGGTAAAAAAATCACAGCCCTGGACGGTGATGAGTTCCTATAATAAGATCAATGGCGTTTACACCTCTGAAGACCCTGCTTTGTTGACGACGATCCTTCGTCAGGAATGGGGATTTAAAGGTTTTGTGATGACCGACTGGTTTGGCGGGACAGATCCGGTGGCGCAAATGAAAGCCGGGAATGAAATCCTGATGCCAGGCACCCCGGATCAGACAAAAGCCATTCTGGCCGCCGTAAAAGAAGGAAAATTGGAGGAGAAGGTATTGGATCTGAATGTGGAGCGCATACTAACGGTGTTGCTGGGATCGATCACCTATCAAAATTATCCCTTCTCCAATAAGCCTGATCTCAAGGCACATGCCCTGGTTGCGCGGGCTGCAGCAGCAGAAGGCATGGTACTTTTGAAAAATGAAGGCACGTCATTACCCCTTGGTGGAAATAAAACCATCGCCGCTTTTGGCAATACCTCCTATGATTTTATTTCGGGGGGTACCGGTTCGGGTGATGTGAACGAAGCCTATACCGTATCCCTGGTAGAAGGCCTGAAAAATGCAGGATACAGTATCGATGCGTCGCTGATGTCTCTGTATGATAAATTCATCAAGGAAGAAAAAGCAAAACTACCCCCCAAGCGATTCTTTTTTGAATTACAGCCCCCCATTGCGGAAATGGATCCTTCCGAACAAGCCCTGAAATTGGCCGTAGAAAAAAACAGCATCGCGTTTATCACGATCGGGAGAAATGCAGGCGAGTTTCAGGACCGGAAAAAAGAAAACGATTATTTTCTTTCTTCCGCCGAATTGGAATTGATCGACCGGGTCTCAACGGCTTTTCATGCCAAAGGGTAAAAAGTGGTAGTGATCATCAATACTGGTGGCGTGATTGATGTAAGTCCCTGGCATGGCAAGGTTGATGCCATTTTGCTGGCCTGGCAAGGTGGCCAGGAATCAGGCAATGCCGTAGCGGACCTGGTTTCCGGAAAGGTAAACCCCTCCGGGCACTTGACCACCACCTTCCCGGCGAACTATGACGACCTTCCATCCTCCAGGAATTTCCCAGGCCGCAACCTTTCAGATGAGATCGTGATGAGCCCCGCCGGTTTTCCGCTTGGTTTCCCTTCGGAAGTAGTGTATGAAGAAGGAATCTATGTAGGGTATCGCTATTTCACCAGTTTTAAGGTGAAACCGGCATATGCCTTTGGTCATGGATTGTCCTATACCCAATTTCAATGGTCGCCTGTTAAACTGAGTGCCAAAAATTTCTCCGGCAGGATCACTGCCACGGTAGAAGTGACCAATACAGGTAAATTGGCTGGTAAGGAAGTGGTACAACTCTACCTCAGTGTCCCTTCGGGTGTTTTGGAAAAACCAGCGATGGAACTGAAGGGGTTTGCCAAGACCCGTTTATTAAAACCCGGAGAGAAACAGGTGATCACTTTGACCCTGACGCCGGAAGAACTTGCTTCCTATCATACCGATGCTGCCGCGTGGGTGGCAGAGGGAGGAACCTATACCGTGAAAATGGGAAGCTCCTCCGAAATTATCCGTTCTACTTCAACCTTCCAGTTGGAAAAGACCATCATTGTCCAAAAATGCCACAAAGTAATGGCCCCGCAGGTTCCGATCAAGGAACTTCATAGTAAGAAATGAATTTTGAAAACGACTACCTTCACCAAAAGTTTTCCATATGAAACGCTTATGTCTTCTCCTTCTCCTCTTTGCAGGAGCACTCTCCAGCATCGCCCAGGACCAAGTGATCAAGTTATACGACGGACCCGCCCCGGGCTCGGAGACCTGGAATTGGACAGAGGCCGAGAATGACAACAATAGGTGGCAGACCAAGGTGGTGTATAATGTAACCAGTCCCACCCTTACGGTATTTAGTCCGGAAAAAGGCAAGGCCAATGGTACTGCAGCCATTATATGTCCAGGTGGTGCCTTTTATGCCCTCTCCATCAATAGTGAAGGTTATGATGTAGCGAAATGGCTGGCCAAAAAAGGCGTAACCTGTTTTGTATTAAAATACAGGTTGGCTCGGACTATGGGAAATGATCCCACGGAAGAAGTGGCCGCCAAAATGGGTAAGAAAGAATTTGAAGAAGAAACGGGAAAAGTGATCCCGCTCTCTATTGCTGATGGAAAAGCAGCCATCGCCTATGTTCGTCAACATGCAGCCGCATTTGGCGTGTACAAGGACCGGATCGGTATTATTGGTTTCTCCGCCGGAGGAACTGTAACCACTTCCGCCGCATTTGGGAATAATGAATGGAACCGCCCCGATTTTATTGTACCTGTATATCCCTATTTCCCGGATGGCATGCAGGGCGAAGTGAATAAAGGTGCACCTCCTATGTTTGTAGTAGCTGCCAGTGACGATGGTCTTGGACTGGCCCCGCATAGCGTAGATCTTTATAACCGCTGGTTAAAAGCCGGAAACACCGCTGAGATACATATGTATGCCAAAGGTGGTCACGGATTTGGTATGCGGAAACAGAATATGCCTTCTGATCAGTGGATCGAGCGCTTAGGCGACTGGATGGACCAGATGGGCTATATGAAGAAAAAAGAGTTTGACCCCGCCCTGGTGGCCTATGAACGTAAAGAGTTCAGGTTTGCCGAAGGACAGGTACTTCCCTATCGCATTCTTTATCCCGAAAATTATGATCCAAAGAAGAAATACCCGATGATCCTTTTCTTGCATGGAGCAGGTGAACGAGGAAAGGACAATGAGAAACAATTGATTCATGGCAGCCGGCTTTTTCTGAATGCAGAAAACAGAAGGAACTTCCCGGCGATCGTTGTATTCCCTCAATGTCCTGAGGAATCTTTTTGGGGTACTGTAAATGTTGATCGTAATAAACAACCCATAACTTTTGAATTTGCCTATTCTTCCGCTCCGGTATGGCCCCAGGCCGCGGCCAATGCCTTGGTACGCTCGCTGATCAAAGAAGGATCAGTCGATGACAAACGGGTTTATATTACCGGGCTTTCAATGGGTGGTATGGGCACATTTGAATCCGTTTATCGCAATCCAGATCTCTATGCCGCCGCTCTGCCTATTTGTGGTGGTGGTAATCCCAATAGCTATTCAAAAAAACAGGCAAAGATACCCTTCTGGGTCTTCCATGGCGCAGCTGATGGCGTGGTGGACGTCAAACTCTCCCGTGATATGGTAGAAAGACTGAAGTCACTCAAGGCAACCGTTAAATACTCCGAATACCCTGGTGTGAATCACAATAGCTGGGATAATGCTTTTGCCGAGCCGGAATATTTGAAGTGGATGTTTGCGCAGCGCAAGAAGTGAGGCGTGAGACGTGAATCCCGTATTTTTGCCACGCAAATGAACACTCCAAAAAGATACCTGATCACCTCTGCCCTGCCCTATGCCAATGGATTGAAACACATAGGTCATCTGGCGGGGGCCTATATTCCGGCCGATATCTATGTCCGCTACCTGCGGGCACAAAAAAGAGACGTCGTTTTTGTATGTGGCAGTGATGAACATGGTACGGCCATTCCCATCCAGGCCATGAAGGAAGGCACTACGCCCCGCGCCATTATTGACAAGTACCATGAGGCGATGAAGGAAGATTTTGCCGATCTGGGCATTTCTTTTGACATCTATCACCGGACCAGTGACCCACTCCACCATGAAACCGCTCAGGAGTTTTTCCAATACCTGAACGAAAGAGGGGAACTGGAAACCAAAGAGACCGAACAATACTTTGATGAATCGGCCAAGACCTTTTTGGCTGACCGCTATATTAAGGGTACCTGTCCTGTTTGTGGCAGCGACCGGGCCTATGGTGATCAATGCGAAAATTGTGGCAGCACCCTGAGCCCCGATGAGTTGATCAATCCGGTAAGTACGCTTAGCGGCCAGCCGCCGATCAAGAAAAAAACGACACATTGGTATCTCCCGCTGGGAAAGCATGAACAATTCTTGCGCCAATGGATTATTGAAGAACATAAGGACGACTGGAGAGGAACCGTTACCGGCCAGTGTAAAAGCTGGATCGATGGGGGGTTGCAATCACGGGCGGTAACCCGCGACCTTGATTGGGGTATCCGCGTACCCGTTTCGCCAGGAACCGAAGCAACACCAGCTGCGGTGGAAGGTAAAGTGCTCTATGTATGGTTTGATGCGCCGATCGGCTATATCAGCGCTACCAAACAATGGGCCATTGACAATGAAAAAGATTGGAAACCCTATTGGTATGATAAGGATACCAAGCTGGTGCACTTTATCGGAAAAGACAATATTGTTTTCCATTGCATCATATTCCCCATCATGCTTCAATTGCATGGGAATATTTTACCGGATAATGTCCCGGCCAATGAATTTCTTAACCTGGAAGGGGATAAAATGAGTACCAGTCGCAACTGGAAACTCGATATGCGTGATTTTATCCAGGATTTTGTAAAAAAAGAAAACGGGGGCGGACAGTGTGTGGATATGCTCCGGTATTACCTCACGCAGATCGCACCGGAGACCAAGGATAGCGAATTTACCTGGAAAGGGTTTCAGGATGCCGTGAACAGTGAGCTGGTGAGCATCTATGGTAATTTTGTCAACCGCACCTGGGTATTGATGCACAAACTCTGTGGCGGTAAAGTTCCCCGCTACCATGCAGAAAAGGCGGACGACTTGGATAAAGAGCTGGAAAAAGACATCCTGGCTACAAAGGAACGGGTAGAAGGATTATTAGAACAATATAAATTCCGTGAAGCACTTTTTGAAGTGATCGATCTGAGCCGAAAGGGGAATCAATATATGCAGAAGAAAGAACCCTGGATCTTGGCCAAGACGATCAGTGAAAACCCCGATCAACAATTACTGATCGATAATTGCCTGCATTATTGCCTTCAGTTAACAGCCAATCTCGCCATACTTATCAATCCATTCCTGCCCAATACTGCATCCCGCATGCTCCACATGATGAAAGTGGTGGACAAGATGCTGGATTGGAAAAACGCCGGGTCTGTTAAATTATTAAGCGTGGGGTATACCCTGCGGGCGCCTGAACTTTTGTTCCGGAAGATAGAAGACGAAGAGATCAAGGCCCAGGTCGAAAAGCTAAAGGCCCATTCCACCCCTCCCCCTGCACAAACCATTCAAGCAAAAAAAGTGGAAGAGAAAAAAGAAACGGTGGCCCCTGCTGCCAAAACCGAGATCCAGTATGATGATTTTGCCAAACTGGACCTGCGTATCGGCACCATCATCGCCGCCGAAAAGGTGGAGAAAGCAGATAAATTGTTAAAACTTCAGGTGGATATGGGTACCGAGACCCGCACCATCGTATCCGGAATAGCCATGCATTTTACTCCCGAAGAAATTGTTGGCAAACAGGTAACCGTAGTAGCCAACCTCGCCCCCCGAAAAATGCGCGGTATCGAAAGTCAGGGAATGATCCTGATGGCGGAAGACAAGGCCGGCAAATTGCATTTTCTGCATACAGAGAATAAGGTGGAGCCGGGGGCCGGGGTTTCTTAATATTTTACCGCAAGGGCACGAGGACGCAAGGGACGCTAAAAAATACAATAGCGTCCCTTGCGTCTTTGCGCCTTCGCGATGAAAATAGCGCTCTGGATTAAAAGACATCCGGGGCTTTTTTGTGCCCTTATATTGGCTTAATTATTGTCAATGTAAAAAGCAGAAAAAAATATCCGATTAATGGTTACATACAATATATCGGCGGATACCAACTACTAACCCAAGCTGCTATTTGGAAGAATTTCTCTATCCACCAAAGAGCTCTTTTAACCTAAACAACCAATTATTATGCGCATGAAGAACCTCTCGCGTTCTCTCGTTGCAGGCTTTGCTATGCTTTTAACCCTATGGGCCTGCAAACATGAGATCCCCGACCCTAATCCAGGAGATGGTGGAAACACTGGTGGTGGAACAACCGGTGGCGGAACCCAACCCTGTAGCCCTGATTCCGTCTATTTCCAACAGCAAATCCTTCCTTTAATTGTATCCAATTGTGCCAAAAGTGGTTGCCATGATGCCATTTCGCATGTAGAAGGGCTTAACCTGACCACTTATGCGGGTATCATGAAGATCGTAAAGCCCAACAATCCGGGAGGAAGCGAACTACTGAGTGTTATTGTTACCAACAACCTTGGTAACCGTATGCCACCGCCCCCCGATCCGAAAATGCCACAGGACCAGATCAACCTGATCACCAAATGGATCCAGCAAGGGGCGAAGAATAATTCTTGTGCCAGTGCCTGTGATTCAAACCTGTTTACCTATTCCGGTGCAGTCAAACCTTTGATCACCGCTCAATGCCAGGGATGCCATATAGGATCCGCGGCTGGTGGTGGTATTGACCTGAGTACCTATAATGGGGTGAAAGCTGCCGCAGACAATGGTAAGCTCTGGGGTTCGATTCATAAAGATCCAGGTTTCTCACCCATGCCCCCAGCCGGTACAGGATTAAGTACCTGTCAACTAACACAGTTTAAAAAATGGATTGATGCAGGTGCCCCAAATAATTAATGAATAAAGAATTATAGAAAAACCACAACATGAAAATCGGAAAAAAGTCGATCGTCCTACTCGGAATACTGGGAATGATGACCATGGCAGGTTGTTATTATGACATTGAAGCAGAGCTCTATCAAATGAACAATACGGCCTGTGATACAACGGGGGTGACCTATTCAAATACGGTCGCTCCGCTGATGCAGTCCCAGTGTGTGAGTTGTCATAGTGCCTCCTTTGCCTCAGGTAATATTGCGCTTGACACCTATGCCGCTGTCAGGACCTCCGCGCTGAATGGGAGCCTGTATGGGTCCATGAATTACAGTGGAGGGTTCAGCCCAATGCCCCAGGGAGGTAACAAAGTAAATGCCTGCACCCTCCAGAAGATCAAAGCCTGGGTGGATGCCGGTGCACCAAACAACTAAAATATACCACCATGAAAAAAAGAACCATCCTTTTCTCTTTTGTTGGCTTGCTCATTGCAGCGGGTGCCTACTACGGGTATAAGATTTATACAAAGGGAAACAAAGACCTCACAAAAGTAAAACCCGCGCTGACCATTGAGGCCGGAAAACTGGTGCAGGAATTTACCAGCAATGAGAGCGCCGCCAATCAAAAGTACCTTCCTAAGGAAGAGTATATTATTGATGTCACCGGCACGGTGAAGTCCATCAATAAAGATGAACGCGGCAAAATGACCCTGGTGCTGCAGGCTTCCGCGGAGGATATGTCTTCCGTTCAATGCGCCATTGACTCAACCCATGTAAACGACCTTGCAGCCTTGAGTGCTGGGGCTTCAGCCCGGGTAAGAGGAGTGGTCACCGGGTTTAACAGTGACGAGTTACTGGGTTCCGATGTATTTCTTGCCCGCTGTGTTCTCATTACGAATTAGACAAACTTTTTAACCACAAAACAACAATCATGAAAAAGATCATCATCACCCTGGCCATAGTCGCTTTCAGTACGATCCAACTGCTGGCCCAGGATAAATATTTTACCAAAACGGGTTCCATATTTTTTGAATGTACCAAATCACCGCTGGAAAAGATCGAAGCTACCAACAGCAGTACTACCTGCGTGGTGGATGGCAAAACAGGCAACATGCAATTTGCTGTACAAATGAAAGGTTTTGAATTTAAAAGGGCTTTGATGCAAGAGCACTTCAATGAGAATTATGTCGAAAGCCATAAGTTCCCAAAGGCGGAATTCAAAGGAATGGTTTCCAATAACAGCGATATCAATTATGCCAAGGATGGAGAATATACGGCCAAAGTAAAAGGCAAGCTTACCATGCATGGAGAAACCAGGGATGTAGAAACCACCGGAAAAGTGAGTGTAAAAGGCGGAAAGGTCAATATGCTGGCCACCTTTCAGATTCTCTTATCCGACTTTAAGGTGAGTATTCCCTCTGTAGTGAGTGACAAGATTTCCAATACAGTCAATATCAAGGTGGACTGTGCCCTTGAGCCCTTGAAATAATATCCTTTTTAATTCCATAGAATAAACTATCCATATGCCTTCCATACGCCTCCAACTGTTTGGTATCCTATTTACACTAACCTCCTTGTCCAGTTATGGCCAGGATGAGGATCTGCTGAGCCTGGTGGGTGACGACAAACCCAAAAAAGAACATGTAGATTATGCGTTTAAATCCTCGCGGGTGATCATGAGCCAGAGTATGGAACTGATCCGGCCGGGCGTAATGGATTTCAGGATCCTCCACCGCTTTGGCTCCATTGATAAAGGCGCATATGAAATGTTTGGTCTTGACAATGCGACCATGCGTATGGGACTTGATTTTGGGATCACCAAAAACTTCATGATCGGCGTTGGCCGGAGTACGAACAAAAAGGAGTTTGACGGATTTCTTAAATATCGCCTGGTACATCAATCCAAAAACGGAGGCCTCCCCTTTTCCATTGTAGCTGTGGCTGGAGGTACCCTCAATTCGCTGAAATGGGCCGATACCACGCGGAAAAACTTCTTTACCTCCCGGCTGGCCTATTATGGACAGATCATCATTGGCAGCAAACTATCCGAAGCCATCACCCTGCAAGTGATGCCTACCGTGCTCCATAGAAACCTGGTACCTGATTTTGCTGATCCAAGTGACCTGATAGCCGTTGGTGTAGGTGGACGTATACGGCTTAGCAACCGCGTTTCGCTCACTGCGGACTACCTGTATCGCGTTAACCCCAATAAGGCCGACGGTACCCGGGACCCCCTCTCCATCGGATTTGATATTGAAACCGGTGGCCACGTTTTTCAACTTCATTTTAGCAACGCCCTGGGAATGAATGAACGGTCCTTCCTTACGGAAACGACAGGGCAATGGGGCAAAGGGGAAATACAATTCGGATTTAATATTATGCGGGCTTTCCAGATTGGGAAGAAAAAGGGATAATAATATTTTACCGCGAAGGCGCGAGGGCACAAGGGACGCTAAGAAACTTTGGCGTCCCTTGTGTCTTTGCGGCATGGCGGTAAAATCATCTTTCTTTCCTATCTTCGAACTAAATAGTTGCATAACTAACTATTTTTATTTCGAAAATATTTATATATGAACCGCATCATTAAGAAGGTAGCTGTTTTAGGCAGTGGTGTCATGGGTAGCCGTATTGCTTGTCATTTTGCCGGGATCGGCGTACAGGTTTTATTATTGGATATTGTACCCGCTGATGCCAAGGAAAGTAAAGACGCCAAGGTTAGAAACAAGATCGTGAATGACTCCCTCACGGCTGCCATTAAATCCAACCCCTCTCCTGTTTATCACAAGGATGTGGCCAAGAAAATCAGTACCGGCAATTTTGATGACAACATGAAAGAGATCGGTGCCTGTGACTGGATCATTGAGGTGGTAGTGGAGCGATTGGACATCAAACAGCAGGTATTTGAGCAGGTAGAAAAATATCGGAAACCCGGCACCCTCATCACTTCCAATACCTCGGGTATCCCGATTCACATGATGACAGAGGGAAGAAGTGAGGATTTCAAAAAACATTTTTGTGGTACCCACTTTTTCAACCCACCGAGGTACCTGCGTCTGCTTGAGATAATTCCTACCCCGCATACCGATCCAGCCATTGTGGAATTTCTGATGCATTATGGGGATCTTTTTTTGGGGAAAACCACCGTCCTGTGCAAGGACACGCCTGCCTTTATCGCCAACCGCATTGGCGTATTTGGGATGATGGCCATTATGAAAGTCATGGAGCAATTGGGGTTGACGGTGGATGAGGTAGACGCCCTCACCGGCCCTATTGTGGGTCGACCAAAGTCAGCCACTTTCCGCACGGCGGATGTGGTAGGGATAGATACCCTGGTGAAAGTAGCCAACGGAGTGGCAGAAAATTGTCCGCAAGATGAGGCTCGCGCCATTTTTACCATACCCACCTGGCTGAATAAATTAGTAGAGAATAAATGGCTGGGTGACAAATCGGGACAAGGATTTTTTAAAAAGGTAAAAACGCCTGATGGCAAGAGTGATATTCAGACCCTGAACCTAAGCACATTTGAATATGCCCCAAGGGTCAAATCAAAATTTGCCACACTTGAAACAGCCAAACCGGTGGATGACCTTCACCAACGGTTGAAGATGCTGGTAGCCGGAACCGATAAGGCCGGGGAATTTTATCGCTTATTCCATTATCATCTATTTTCCTATATCTCCCACCGCATTCCCGAGATCAGTGATGAACTGTACCGCGTAGACGACGCCATGATGGCGGGTTTTGGCTGGGAGATCGGGGCCTTTGAAAGTTGGGATACCCTGGGTGTGGCGCGTACCGCGGAAGCCATGAACAAAGCCGGGTTTAGTGTTGCCGCCTGGGTGACAGATATGCTCGCCGCCGGACATACCCAATTTTATAAGGTAGAAAAGGGACAGAAATTGGCTTATGACCCTGCTTCCAAATCCTATAAACCATTACCGGGTGGTGAAGCCTTTATGGTGATGAGCAACCGGGCCGATAAATTGGTATGGAAAAATGGTAGCTGCAAACTTTATGACCTTGGCGATGATGTGCTTGGCCTGCAGTGGAACACCAAGATGGGAAGTATTGGCGGAGATGTATTGAGTGGTATCCAGGCAGGAATAGAAAAAGCGGAGAAGGATTTCAAGGGCCTCGTGATCGCTAATGAAGGACCCAATTTTAGTGCCGGCGCCAATGTGGGTATGATCTTTATGCTCGCCATTGACCAGGAATATGATGAACTCGATCTCGCGATACGCATGTTTCAACAAACCATGATGCGGGTACGGTACTCCGGTATCCCGGTGGTGACAGCTCCCCATGGATTGACGCTGGGTGGTGGATGCGAATTGAACCTGCACGCGGATAAATGTTGTCCGGCTGCAGAAACCTATACCGGACTGGTAGAACTGGGTGTGGGATTGATACCCGGTGGTGGTGGAACCAAAGAATTTGTGCTGCGTGCTTCAGATGAAATGCATGAAGATGAACCAGAGACGATCACGTTAAAAAACAGATTCCTCTCCATTGCTACGGCGAAAGTGGCTACTTCCGCCCACGAAGCATTTGACCTGGGCATCTATCGTAAAGGGCATGATGAGATTGTCCTCAACCAGGGACGACGGGTGGCCGAAGCAAAAAAATCAGTCCTTGAAATTGCTGAAAGCGGATACGTAGCACCTGTACAACGCAAAGATGTAAAAGTGCTTGGACGCTCGGCCCTTGGTGCCCTGTATGCCGGTATCAATGGCATGTGGCGGGGGAACTATGCCACCGATCATGATGTAGTGGTGGCTAAAAAATTAGCCTTTGTGATGTGTGGTGGTGATCTGAGCGAAGCCAGTATGGTCTCTGAACAATATTTATTGGACCTGGAAAGGGAGGCTTTTCTTTCCCTTTGCGGAGAAAAGAAAACCCTGGAGCGTATTCAAAGTGTCCTTAAAAGCGGAAAACCTATCCGCAACTAATTTCATTGCGTCCCTCGCGTCCTTGCGACTTTGCGGTAAAATCTGACCGCTATGACGCAAGGTCGAGAGGGGCGCCAGGAAAAATCAAATTGGGTACTGTAGAAATTATAAATACCAACGCGCAACTCCTTATCCGGTCGCATATTATTACCTATGGTAATGCCGCCGACCCGGAAACCACCCATTACATCCGCGAAGAGATCGAAGACCTTTGGAATGAACCTAAAGCCCAGGTTCGTTTGGCAGGAAAATATTATTCGGTTCGGTTTCTCATTACGGCTGAATTCAAGCCTGATATTCAGGAAATGGAGGTACTCCAAAACCTCGATCCCCGCAATAATTTCTTTCGCATCGAAGAATACTCCTCCTTTCATATTTCCTTTGTTGACAGTATTGGATGTAACACCGGTTATTTCAAAAAAGATAACCTGTACAGAGGTTCTACCACGGCGGCACATGAATATGGCCATACCATTGGTTTGGAACACCCGGATGACCTCGATATCCGGGGAATGGGCACACCGGGAATCATGTATCCCCGCGGCACACTTGTAGATCCGCCATTTCAATATGAGCCGGAGAAACCGGCCGGAGAAAAAGGGGGCACCATGCATCCGATCCATCGCCGGGTACGGATATCGGATATTGAGGCGCTGCGTTTGCCGAAGCTAAGGTTTGAAAATGGAGTGGGGGTATTGGGGGAGTTTACAAATGTTTTTCATTGGGCACATAAGGCTTAAGTTTAACCGCAAGGACGCGAAGGCACCAGGATGTCTTAGCGCTCCTTTGCGCCCTCGCGCCTTAGCGGTAATGCCAGCAATGCTACAACTGCCTCTTCAATGGTCGAAAACTGAAATTCATACCCCTCATTCAATATACGTTTCGGCTTAACCGTCGTGCTTTTTAAAACCTCCACACTCATTTCTCCCAATAATATTTTTAAGGCAAAAGCAGGGACTACCATCGGCAGGAAAAACTTGCCCTTTGTCTTGCCTATTGCCTTCATCATTTGCTTGTTTGAAACAGGATTTGGAGCTACTCCATTATAAACACCGGTCATGGAATCGGTTTCAATGGCCCGGATAAAAATATTGACCAGATCGTTGATATGGATCCAACTGATGATTTGCCTGCCTGAACCAAGGATGGCTTTTACCCCAAACCGAAAAGAGCGGGCAAACTCAGGAAAGGCTCCCCCCTCTTTCGCCAAAACAATACCAATGCGAATTTTAACCAGCCGCTTCCCCGATTGGCTGACAGGATCAATTGCCGCTTCCCATTCTTTGCAAGTATTACCCAAAAAGCTATAGTCGGGGGGATCTGACTCAACAAAACCGGAAAATTCAGATCGGGGATCCGGGCCATACCAGCCAATAGCTGAAGCACTCACCACCGACTGTACCTTATTGGGAATAGATTGTAATGATTTTACCAGCAGCTCACCTGACTGAACCCGGCTATCGCGTATCTCCTGTTTTCTTTCTTTTGTCCATCTTTTATCGGCGACGCCTGCACCAGCCAGGTGAATGATATGATCGGCGGATTGGATGGCCAATGGATCAATATACTTTTGCTTCAAATCCCAATGGGCAAAGGCGGGGTTCTGGTTGGGATCAAAGACTCTCTTTTCCCTTGTCAAAATGGTGACGGCATATCCTTTGGACAGCAAGGCCTTGGTCAGGGCCTTCCCGACTAAACCAGTCCCACCCGTAATCAGTATTCTTTTATTCATGATCACCTGTCAATAACCAAAGTTTCAACTATTTGTTTGGATTTATGGTTATTTCTCGCGGCGAACGCTAGCATAAGCAACGAGCGCAACGGCTGCCCTTATTTTGTATGCTTAAGTACCGTCGCATCGCGACGGAATATCTGTAAAAGAAACCCCCGGCAAAAATGCCAGGGGGAACAACTAAAAACACAGCCTTTGAGGCGGCTTCATTGGAACGAATAGAGGTTAGTCCGGCTTCTTGCCGTCCAAAAATGTATTGATCGTACTGATGCGGGAATTGTTGTTGTCGTCGGTTTTGACTTCGTAGTTGGAGTAGAAATTTTCTACGGAATTGCTGTTTTGGTACAATTCCATATTGCGGCGGATATAAGCCGGCACGGTTTCAAACTCGTTATTTGGATCGGCATTGTTCACGTTGAACGAGAGGTTGCGCAATTTGAGCAACCGCTCTGCCGCCCTACGTTTTTGTTCATCGGCTTCGTCCTGTAAAACAGGATCCTCAACCGCATGACTCAAAGGTGGTTGAGTCTGATGGGCTAACGGTATATCCGCCGCAGGAATGTCATCCCGCTCTACCAGTTGAAGGTCAAGGATTTCTTCCTCGTCCTTTTTGTCAGCTGGCAAAGGCGAAACCGGTTCTTCTGCAGAAGGTATTGAGGTAAAGACCTCTGTCCTGGACTCTGCATAAATATTGGAGGGTCTGGCCAGATACCCACCCGCCGCTGCAGACGTTGGAGTGGGTGTAGTACTTATTTTATCCTGATTAACAGATGATGCTTGTTGTTGGGGATTTGCAGAGGATGCGGATCGGGAGGCCGAATTTAAATGCTCATCGGCAGAAGCCAGCACATACTTTTCAACAGTAGTTTCCCTCGTAATACTACTATCTTCTTTTTTGTCTTCATTTAACTCCCAATAAACGACCGGCGCACGTTCGTCAATGATCACTTCTGGTGTAGTCTCCTCTATGCGAACCACATCATCTGTCCAGTCAATACTGGTCACCGGCACAGGTTTATCCTCTACCACCAGCTTTGGAGCCATTGGATCTTCTTTGCGTGTTTCCATCTTCACCACCGGTGTCTCTTCCGGTTTCTTTTCTTCTTTGGGTTGACCAAGTACCATCACGATTTTCTCTTCCTTCTTCTCTTCTTTCTTTACTTCCTTCCGGTCAAATGGATCTTTATGCTCAAATCCGGTAGCGATCAGAGTGATGCCGATATGGCTACCCAAACTGCTATCATATCCCATACCAAGGATGACATCGGTTCCTTCACCCGCCTGGCTAAGGAGATAGTTCTGAATGATCTCTACCTCATCCATGGTGAATTCATGTTCTCCTTCTGCACTATTGATATTGATCAGGATCCACTTGGCACCCCGGATATCATTGTCATTCAGGAGTGGGGAGTTGAGGGCTTCCTCGATGGCGTGCTGGGCACGGTTCTCACCTTCCGCCATGGCACTGCCGAGGATGGCTACACCTCCGTTCTTCATCACGGTACATACATCGGCAAAGTCCACGTTGATCTGGCCGGTGGTGGTGATCACATCGGTAATGCATTTTGCCGCTGTAGCGAGGACGTTATCCGCTTTGGCAAATGCTTCACGCATCTTGAGGTTACCGAATTGGTGACGCAGTTTATCGTTGCTGATCACCAGCAGGGTGTCTACATACTGTTTCAGCATCCGGATCCCTTCTTCGGCTTGCTGTTGTCTTTTCTTTCCTTCGTAAGCAAAGGGAGTGGTCACGATGCCCACGGTCAAAATACCCAGGTCTTTACAGATCTTGGAAATGATCGGAGCGCCACCGGTCCCGGTACCACCACCCATACCGGCGGTGATAAAGGCCATCTTGGTATTTACTTCGAGGATGCGCTTGATCTCTTCCAGCGATTCTTCGGTAGCCTGGCGACCGATCTCGGGATTGGCACCGGCCCCAAGGCCCTGTGTCAAATGCGGTCCTAATTGCACTTTATTGGGCACCGTACTGCTGGCAATGGCTTGCGCATCGGTATTACAAATGATAAAATTTACCCCATCAATACACTGGTTATGCATGTGATTGACTGCATTGCTTCCACCACCGCCTACACCGATCACTTTGATGATGGAGGACTGCTCTTTGGGGAGATCGAAATGAATCATTTATTGTAGATTTTGAATTAACTATTATTTGGATTTGGTCCGGGGTCCAAGGTCGGAAGTCCGGGGTCCGAGGTCCGAGGTCAATTCTTCGGACCTCCGTCTTCAGACCTCCGTCTTCGGACCTTCTATAAATGCGAATCTTCCTCTTCTTTGAACAAATCAATAATCCGGTCTTTGAACATACCCCAGAAATTGCTCAATCCACGGCGGCTGCGCATTTTGTCGGCGTTCACTTCTTCTTCAACCAATACTTCCTCTTCGGCCTGAAGGGCTTTCTTCAATCCTTCGGGGACTTCCACTTTCTTGAAATCCTTTTCGAAGTCTTTGCGGTTATGCTCGTAGTCATCATATCCTTTCAGGATAAGACCGATACAGGTTGAATAGGTTGGTTTAGCCAGGTCTTCAATATGACCGGAAGCCAGGTGCTCATTGGGGAAACCGATACGGGCATTAAGACCGGTCACATACTCAGTCAACTGGATCAGGTGTTTCAATTGAGAGCCTCCACCCGTTAGAATGACACCGCCATTGAGGGCTTTGTTATCCAAGCCAACCTGCTTGAGGTGATAGGTCACAAAATCCATGATCTCACTCATACGGGCCTGGATGATATTGGCCAGGTTCTTTACACTGATCTCCTTGGCGGGCATACCACGCAAACCAGGTATGGTGATATAGGCATTGGCCTTGGCTTCATTGGCCAGCGCGGAACCAAATTGCACTTTCATTTGCTCGGCCTGGGTTTTGAGTACACCCAAACCTGTTTTGATATCATTGGTGATATTTTCACCGGCAAAGGGAATAACAGCCGTATGTTTAAGGATACCCTCGTAGAATACAGCCAGATCGGTAGTACCACCACCGATATCCACAATGGCTACACCGGCTTCCATGTCTTCCTGTCCCATAACCGCTGCTGCAGAAGCCAGGGGTTGCAACACAAGATCTTTGGTGATCAGGTCTGATTTCTCAACGCTCCGGTTGATATTCCGGATGGCGTTTTTATCGCCCGTAATGATGTGGAAATTGGCTCCCACTTTTACACCGCCATATCCAATGGGGTTGGGGATATTTTGGAAATTGTCCACGGTAAATTCCTGCGGGATCACATCAATGATCTGGTCACCAGCCGGGATATAGGTCTTGTACTGGTCAGCCACCAGTTGATCGATCTCCCGTTGAGTGATCTCTTCCTCTGTCGTTTGACGAACGATGTCACCACGTGTTTGCAAACTTTTGATGTGGTGACCGGCGATGCCGACATACACTTCATTGATGTCGAGATCGGGGTTTGAGGCCATGCAGTTCTCAAGTGCTGAACGGATGGCTTTGATGGTTTCATCAATGTTCAGGACCTGTCCATGTTTTACACCATTGCTGTTCGCCCGGCCAAAGCCAAGGATCTCGAGTTTGCCAAACTCGTTCTTTCTCCCGGCAATGACAGCGATCTTGGTAGTGCCAATGTCAAGTCCGACGATAATGGGTTGTTCGGTGTTCATGATATGCTGTGTTTAGTTGTTAGCTTTTTTTTGTCCAACGATTTGGCCTTTGAAGCGTACATCGATAGCCGCGTATTTTTCAAAGCCGGTTTTGCTTAATACTTTTTTATAAAAAAGATCAAGCCGGTTAAATTTCGATTCCAGGTCTTCAGCCTTTCCCAGTCGGATGATATTATTGCCCACCAGGGTTACCAGGTCAAATTGACCACGGGAATCCATATCCACCTGTTCGATTTGTGCCTTCCAGAATTCATCCTGGGAGATGTATTCGGACAAATGGATGATCTCCTTTCCTAACAGGCTGTCCCTTTTCGTCCATTTATTGCGATCGGGGAAGCCAGTGAATACAGGCAACTCGATCATCCATCCCTTCTTCAAAGGCAATCGGTGTAATTCCTCATCGAGATAATATGAACCTGAGCTGGTGGTAAATACCCTGGCCAGGGGCGAACGTTCTTCCACAACAACATGCAATACATTTCGGTTATCAAACCACAACTCGGCATCTTTTACCCAGGCATTCTTCTCCACCAAAAGCTCCATCGTATGCAAATCAAGTTCCTTAACCGGCTGCTCCCGGATATTTCCTTTGGCCACGGATCGTAACCATTGCAACACCTCGTTGTCAGCGATCACCGATTTTTCTCCTTTACTCTTTACGACAATCGAATAATCACGACATACCTGTCTCTTCTTATTGCTATTGGCCGCGAGCAACAAGGAAACAAGCCCTCCGCCGACCAGGAGCCAGATGGCTGTGATGAATAGTTTTCGTATCGTTCTTTTTGTATTCACGGTTTTCTTGGCTTATAGCCAATAGCTTTTAGCTTTTATTCAATATTTCTTTTATTCCTGCAAGCTCCCCATCAATATCCCCTGCTCCTGCGGTAACCAGCACATTTCCCAATTCCTTGTTCCAGGTTTTGGCGTACTGTTGTGCCCAGCTTATCAACTCTTCTTTCTTCACGAGCTCCTTGTTTGGGTTCTTCATTCTGTCCAGGATCATTTCACTGTTTACTCCATCGATCGGTAATTCCCGCGCGGGATAGATCGGGAGCAAAACCACCCGGTCTGCCAGGTCCAGCACTTCGGCAAATCCATCCGCATGATCCCTCGTGCGGGTGAACAGGTGCGGTTGGAAAATGACCGTACAGGTTTTACCGGCAAACAATGACTTTGCTCCGGTGATCAATGCCCTGAGTTCTTCCGGGTGATGCGCATAATCATCGATGAAAACCTGGTTTTCGGTTTTGATGATATACTCAAAGCGTCGCTTAACGCCCCGGAAATTGGCCACGGCCGATTTGATCTTCTCATTTTCGATCCCCAAAGAACTGGCCACCGCGATTGCCGCGGTGATATTCTCCACATTGTGCATTCCACCCATATGCAACACCACATCATCCAGCATATTGTCTTTCATCATCACATCGAAAGTGTAGCTGCCACTTTTCATGCGAATATTGGCGGCATACACATCGGCACTTTCATTCTGGAGGCTGTAAGTGGTCCGGTCGGGGGTCAACAGGTCTTTTCCCCTTTTCAACCCGAACTTGCTCACCAGTTTACCGGAGGGTTTCACCTTTCCGGTAAATTCGATAAACGCCTTTTCCATTTCCTCTGCTGTGCCGTAGATATCGAGGTGATCGGCATCCATCGCTGTGATCACCGCGATATCCGGACTTAATTTCAAAAAACTTCGATCATACTCATCCGCTTCGATCACACATACATTCCGTTCATGGCTCCAGAAATTGGTGCCATAGTTAACAGAGATCCCGCCTAAAAAGGCGTTGCAGCCATAGCCAGAATCGCGCAAGAGATGCGCGATCATGGTGGTAATGGTCGTTTTGCCATGGGTACCGGCAATACAGATATTAAAAGAACTGTTGGATATCATCTGCAGCACATCGCTGCGTTTTACTACGTTATATCCTTCCTGCTGGAAATAAACCAGCTCTTGATGCTCTTTGGGAATGGCCGGTGTGTACACCACCAATTCCGCATTTTTGGGAACCCTGGCCAGATCCTCGGTGTAATGGACTCCGATCCCCGATGCCTCCAACTCCTTTGTAAGTGGTGTTGAGGTCTTATCATATCCACTCACCAGCGCTCCCTGGGTATGGAAGTAACGGGCCAATGCACTCATCCCGATACCACCAATACCAATGAAATAAACCTGTTTCCCCCGAAAGGGGGTATTCATAAGGACAGTATGTTGAGACTCGTTGTTCATTTGTTTTTCATCAGTGCCAATACTTCTTTGGCTATCCGCTCATCGGCATCTGTTATTCCCAGGGCGGAAATATTCTTCACCAGTTCCATTCTTTTTGCCGCATCGTTTAATAAGTCCAGCATCATTGGAACGACCTTCTCTCTGGCTTCGCTGTCTTTCACCATCCAGGCCGCATTCTTTTTTACCAGGCTTTGGGCATTGACCGTTTGATGATCCTCTGCCGCAAAGGGGAAAGGCACAAAGAGCACGGGCTTTTTCAATACACACAATTCCGCGATCGCCATGGCTCCTGCCCTTGATATCACCGCATCTGCCGCCGCGTAACCCAATTCCATCTGGGTGATAAAATCATTTACCCAAACGCCTTGCTTCCCGGCTGCCTTGGCACTGGCCCTTTCCAGAAAAGGTTTTCCGGTTTGCCAGATGACCTGAATACCTGCTTCAAGCAGGGTATCTAATCCGCTTTCCATGGCTTCATTGATCGAACGGGCGCCCAGACTTCCTCCCACCACCAACAGGATCTTCTTTGATGGGTCAAGTTTGAAAAAGGCGGCCCCTTCTTCGCGGCTACAGGTGGAACCACTGATGGTGGCCCTTACCGGGTTACCGGTTAGAAGTATCCGATCGACGGGAAAGAATTTATCCATGCCTTCATAGGCCACACAGATCCGGTTTGCCTTCCGTCCCAGGATGGTATTTGATTTCCCGGCATGCGAATTCTGTTCCTGGATCAGCGTTGGTATCTTCTTCCGTTGTGCCTGCCGCAGCATCGGGAAACTGGCGTAACCACCTACCCCTACGACCGCATTGGGAAGAAATCCGACCAGGATCGATCTGGCCTGCCATAAACTCTTCAGGAGTTTAAAAGGCAATCCAATGTTTTTTATCAAAGAACTTCGGTTGAACCCGGCAATATCCAATCCGATGATATCAAATCCTGCCTGGGGTACTTTCTCCATTTCCATTTTCCCTTTGGCCCCGACAAACAGTATCTCGATCGTAGGGTCCAGTTTTTTCAGGGCATGGGCAATGGCGATGGCGGGAAAAATATGTCCGCCTGTACCACCCCCGGCTATGATCACCCTTTTGGTCATGCTTCAACAGTTTCCGCCTGCGCATTCTTTCCTTCGAGCTTCTCCACATTGCTGGCCACACTCAGAATGATCCCGATCGACAAGCAGGTAAAGAGAAAACTGCTGCCTCCCATACTCACCAAAGGAAGTGTTACCCCTGTTACCGGAAACAGGTTGACACTTACTGCCATATTCACCACCGCCTGAATGACGAGGGTAAAACTCAATCCCAGGGCGAGAAAGGCGCCAAAGGCATAGGGACAACGTTTAAAAATGCGTATGCTTCGATATAAGAAAACGAGATAAATAAATAAGATAAATGCACCACCGGCCAACCCATATTCTTCAATGATGATGGGATAGATAAAATCATTATAGGCCTGTGGCAAAAAATTTCGTTGGGTACTGTTTCCGGGCCCGACACCCAGCAAACCGCCTTTGGCGATCGCGATCTTGGCCTGATTAACCTGGTAAGCATCTTCATTGGCGGCTTCCTTTCCCCCACCATACATAAAGCCTTCCACCCGACTGATCCAGGTATCTACCCGGGCAAACAAACCCCCGGAACTTCCTTTTCTTACTTCTGCTTCCTGTCCATCATTCGAATGATGCTTGATCATGGCTGCGCCAATGAGGAGAACGAGCGGGATCATCACAATGCCAACCGTGACAAGCAAATGTTTTGTATTTGCCCGGCCGATAAAGAGCAGCAGCATACAACTGGCTCCCAGCAGCAAAGCAGTTGAAAGATTGGCTGGTGCAATGAGCATACAAATGACGGCCACCGGTGTGATCAGATGGAGATACCCTTTCTTCAGATCCTTGATCACCTGTTGTTTCCGGCTGAGCAAACGCGCGAGATACATGAACAGGGCGAGTTTGGCCAGGTCGGAGGTTTGCATGGTCATGTTGATGATCGGCAGCCGGATCCAACGGCTTCCTTCATTCATCCGAACACCAAAGAAGAGGGTATAGACCAATAAGGGTATGGAAAGAAGGAAAAGGATCTGCGCCACTTTTGAATAGATCGTATAATTGACCTTATGGGCAAAATAGATCACCGCGATCCCCATGATGATGAACATGATCTGTTTGAACAGGTAGATCTCGGTATTTCCCTGGTACATTTTATAGGCCAGGGAGCCGGTAGCGCTATACACCACCAGCAAAGACACCAACACCAGTAAGACAACCAGGGCCCATATGACCTTGTCGCCTTTGGTGCGGGCGCTAAAGCGCCGCAGGGGATTTTCTATTTGTACCGGTTCTGTCATTTTCTTTTTACTCTTTACTTACAATTCGCGAACGGCCTGTTTGAACTGATTGCCGCGGTCTTCGTAGTTTTTGAACAGGTCAAAACTGGCGCAAGCCGGGCTTAACAGGACCACATCGCCTTTGGTGGCCAATTGAAAGGCAGCCAGTACAGCTTCGGCAGCGCTGCCGGTGTTGACAATAGGGCACCCGATATTTTTAAATGCTTCGTGGATCTTGGTATTATCTGTACCGAGACAAACAATGCCTTTCACTTTTTCCTTTACCAGGTCTTCGATAAGGGAATAATCATTTCCCTTGTCCACACCACCCAGGATGATGACCGTAGGTTTGTTCATGCTTTCCAGGGCATACCAGGTGCTGTTGACATTGGTTGCCTTGCTGTCGTTGATAAACTCTACCCCTCTTACAGTCGATACCGGCTCCATGCGGTGCTCCAGGCTTTGAAAAGTTTGGACAGCCTCCCTGATCTTCTCCTTCCGGATATCCATGGTGGCTCCGGCTACACATGCGGCCATAGTATTGTATTGATTATGTTTCCCTTTAAGGGCAAAGTCGTACACACTCATTGAAATGTGTTCATGTCCTGTTCTAACATACACGTCCCCGTCTTTGATAAATGCTCCGTTGGCCAGTTCTTTTCTCATACTAATTGGTAATGGGTTAGAGAGTATTTTAAATTGGTCTATATACTGCATGGTCACTTCGTCATCCGCGCAGTAAATGAAATGGTCACTGCTATCCTGGTTCATCACGATCCGGAATTTGCTGCGGATATAGTTCTCGAACTTGTATTCATAGCGGTCCAGATGGTCTTCGGTGATATTGGTGAGAATCGCCACATCAGGTTTGAAGTGGTGGATATCATCCAACTGAAAACTGCTGATCTCTGCTACATACAAGGGTTTGGGGTCGGTGGCTACCTGCCGGGCAAAGGAGAATCCAATATTTCCCACCAGTGCGCAATCAAGCCCTGCGGTTTTGCAGATATGATAGATCAGCGCGGTGGTGGTGGTTTTTCCATTGCTCCCGGTGATAGCGATGATCCGGCTATTTCCTTTGAACCGGTAGGCCAGTTCGATCTCGCTGATGACCGGTATCCCTTTTTGGCGGATGGCTTTTACCATCTCATTCTTTTCGGGAATACCCGGACTCTTCATGATCTCATCGGCCGCCAGGACGATCGAGGAAGTATGTCCGCCCTCTTCAAAGGGTATGCCTTCGTTGATCAATTCCTGTTTCCAACCCTCTTTCAAAGAACCCTGATCGGAAAGAAAAACATCATAGCCTTGCTGCTTTGCCAGCAACGCAGCCCCGATGCCGCTTTCTCCTCCTCCCAGTATGACGAAACGCTCACGCATGCTTCTTCCATTTCTTGCAGTGCCTGCTCTTATTTTTCGGCGCTGCCTTCTTTTCTCGTAGCGGGCCTGCTGTCAGGCCGTCCGCTATGAGAAATACGTACGGGTGGGGTTCTTCAGAAGTATTGGTTTTAAACTGTACCACACAATCATCATGAATCCGATAGGTTTTTCACAGATGAAACCACGGTGGCTTCAGTATCTTACCGTATTTTAAGTGTCGCGATGGCAAAAGCCACACACAACAGCGTTACGATCCAGAAACGAGTCACGATCTTGGCCTCGTGATAGCCTTTCTTTTGGTAATGGTGGTGGAGCGGACTCATCAAAAAGATCCGTCTTCCCTCCCCATACTTTTTCCTGGTGTACTTGAAATACCCAACCTGCAACATCACACTCAAATTCTCCACCAGGAACACCCCGCAAAAGATCGGGATCAGCAATTCTTTATGTACAATGATGGCAATGGCGGCGATCAATCCACCCAGTGTCAGGCTTCCCGTATCTCCCATGAAAACCTGGGCGGGATAGGCATTGTACCACATAAACCCAATACTGGCCCCGATCATGGCGGCAATGAATATGGATAATTCCTCCAGTCCTGGGATATACATGATGTTCAGATAGTCCGCGAAATAAAAATTACCACTGGCATAAGCGAATATGCCCAAACAAACCCCGATCAGCGCGGAGGTACCCGAGGCCAAGCCATCCAATCCATCCGTGATATTGGCACCATTGGATACAGCGGTGATGATGAAGATCACGATCAGGATATACAATACCCAGGCATAATCCCTGATCCCTTCGGGAAGAAGTTTGGTATAGTTGAACTCATGGGAACGAACAAAGGGAATGGTGGTGATCGGTTCTTTAGTGACCACAAAAACTTTTTCCTTACCATCCACCGTCCTTACTTCCATGTCCGGGTTATTGGGATTAAATGCACCCTGGTATTCACGCCAGATCTTTACTTCGCTGTTAAAGATGAGTACAGCCCCAACGGTGATCCCCAATCCAACCTGTCCCAATATTTTAAACCAACCCGCCAGCCCATCTTTGTCTCCCTTTTTATAATTCACGCCTTGTTGCTGTGCCAGGCGTTTGGCCCTTAATTTCAAATAATCATCTACAAAACCGATCGCACCCAACCAGATCGTAGCGATTAACATCACGATGATGTAAACCGAATTGAGATTGGCCAACAGGATCGTGGGTAATATGATCCCCAGGATGATGATGAAACCTCCCATCGTGGGCGTCCCTTTTTTACTTTGCTCTCCGGCCAATCCCAGGTCGCGGACTGTTTCCCCCACCTGCTTTCTTTTCAAAAAATTGATCAGTCGTTTACCATAGATCATGGTAACCACGAGTGATAGGAGAAGGGCCAACAACACCCGAGACGTGGTAAAAAGGAACAGTCGGCTACCCGGAAGGTGGATATCCTGTTGCTCGAACCACTGAAACAAATGATATAACATGTTGGCCTGGTTTGTCGGTTTACTTTTATTTTTCCAGTAATGCAAACATCTCCTGCACTACCTCCTTGTCGTCGAAATGATGTCTCACTCCTTTTATCTCCTGGTATTTCTCATGTCCCTTGCCTGCGATAAGTATAATGTCCTCCGGGCCTGCCAAACTCACTGCTGTCTTGATCGCTTCACGCCGGTCAGTAATTGAGATCGTTCTTCTTTTTCCTGCACTCCCTAATCCGGCTTCCATATCCTTGATGATCGTATCAGGTTCTTCGGACCGGGGGTTATCGCTGGTCAGGATCAGTTTGTCACTGTGTTCAGCAGCTACTTCCGCCATCACGGGTCTTTTGGTCTTGTCCCTGTCTCCTCCACATCCTACCACAGTGATCACTTGCTCATTCCCCTTTCGGAGTTTTTTGATCGTCGCCAATACATTCAGCAAGGCATCCGGTGTATGGGCATAATCCACGATCGCCATGATCCTTTCTTTGCGGGAGACGAGATAGTCAAACCTTCCTTCGGCACCCGTGAGCAGGGAAAGATTGCGCAACACATCATGTTTCTCTTCCCCAAGGCAAATGGCTGCTCCATACACCGCCATCAGGTTATAGGCATTGAACTCCCCAATCAACCGAAAATGGACCTCCTGTTCATTCACCGTCATCATCAACCCGGTCAACCCGTTCTCCAGGATCTTCCCTTTAAAATCAGCCATGGTCTTAAGGCTGTAGAGATATTTCCTGGCCACGGTATTTTGCAACATCACCGGCCCTCTTTTATCATCCAGATTGCTGATGGCAAAAGCATCGGCAGACAATCCATCAAAAAAGGCCTTCTTCACCCGGATATATTCATCGAAGGTTTTATGATAATCCAGGTGATCATGTGTGATGTTGCTGAACAGGGCCCCGGTAAAATGAAGGGCCGTACTCCGGTGCTGGTGAATGGCATGCGAACTGTTCTCCATGAAAACATGTGTGCATCCCTCATCCACCATTCTCCGCAACAGGGCATTCAGACTGACCGCATCCGGTGTGGTATGCGTAGCAGGAATCACTTCCCCGTTAATGCGGTTCTCTACCGTGCTGATCAACCCACAGTTGTAACCCAGTGATACAAAGAGCTTATATAATAAGGTGGCGATGGTTGTCTTTCCATTTGTCCCGGTTACTCCTACCAGCTTTAGCTTTGAGGAAGGTTGTCCATAAAAATTATGGGCCATGATCCCCGCTGCTTCAGCGCTGTTGTTGACCTGGACATATAAAATATCCGGGTTCAGACTAACCGGTAAGGTTTCGCAAACAATGACCGAGGCTCCGGCCTCTTCTGCTTTGGCCATGAAACTATGTCCATCGGTTGCTGCTCCTTTTACCGCCACAAACAAAGAACTCGCTGTTACTTTTCTTGAATCAAGTTGGATATCCTTTACCGAAGTAGCGGTTTTCCCAACTACTGTGCGGATCGCCACTTTATATAATATGTCCTGTACACTGACCAACTCGAAATATTTATCCTAAAGTCAATTGAATCACCATTCCTTTTGTCAGGGTCGTACCAGCGGGTAATGACTGCTGTTTCACTTTCCCTTTTCCACTTACCTGTACGGTCACCCCTTTTGATTCCAGCAGTAAAAGCGCATCCTTCAATCCCATACCGGTCAGATCGGGTAATTGAGCCGGTGCCTGGGGAATTTCCCGGACTATGGCTTGTCCTTTTTCCGGACTTACCCTTGACCAATTTTTACTGTTGGACGAATCCCGATAAGACATACCCAGATCGGCATATATTTTACGGATCGCCTGTCCATTTCCGGCATACATATAGTGACTGCTGTCGCTGGTAAATGTGATCCGCTGTCCTGTTTTTTTCTCCACCTGCTGGTTATACAGTTTGGTCGCGATCTCGCGGAATACCGGTGCGGCCAGTTGCCCACCATAGTGATAAACCGCATGAGGTTGGGTACGGATGACCACGATACAGGTGTATTGAGGATCATTGGCCGGAAAATAACCGACAAATGAGGCCTGGTAGATCATATCCTGATATTTGATCTTTCCATCGGCCACATGCGCTGTTCCTGTTTTTCCAGCGACGGGAAAATTAATTCCTTCAAAAGCGGGCCGTCCTGTTCCTTCGGTGATCACCATTTCCATGGACTCTTTGGCCGTGCGGATCACTTCTTCATCCGCGATCCTTTCTTCCAGCACTTCCGGTTGAAATTCTTTTACCGGGATACCATTCTGCAGGATACGGTTGACGAGATAGGGTTTCATCATCTTACCATTGTTGGCAATGGCATTGTAAAATGTGAGGGTTTGAAGGGGGCTTACCCTTATCGCATACCCAAAGCTCATGGTAACAAGATCAATCAATCCTTCTCTATTCTTCTTCAACACAGCATGACGTGGTTTTTCTTCCCCTATCAGATCGATTCCAGTGCGTTGATCGAGGTGATATTTTGTGAGATAGTCTTTGAATTTGATGGGGTTCGAACCAAAAGTTTTAAAGGCCAGTTTACCCATACCTACATTGGAACTATGTGCAAAACATTCTTTTACGGTAAGAATCGGTTTTGGGGAACGTTCTGCATCCGGTACGTCGCGAACATTGCCTACCATAGCATGTCCTGCCGTCCCAACTTCTACAAGATCGTTAGGGCGCACTGTTCCTTCACTTAGTGTCGCAAGTAAGGTGGCTAATTTAATGGTAGAGCCCGGCTCTGTATTCCGCAGGGCATAATTATAATCCTCCCAGTAATTTCCATCGGGTTGGCGACCCAGGTTGGCGATGGCTTTGATCTTTCCGGTTTTTGTTTCCATGACGATACAGGTACCGTACTGTGCTCCACTCTCGGTCATCTTGCGCATCAGGGCCGTTTGGGCAATGTCCTGTATCTGTACATCCAATGTGGTTACAATATCTTTCCCATTCTCGGGCTCGATCATATAACCATCGACAGGAACGGCGGCTCCACCGGCAATAAACCGCACCAGCCTTTTTCCGGTTTGTCCTTTGAGCAGGGAATCGTAGGTCCTTTCCAAACCCACATTGTCAGCATTTTTTCTGGCCAGTCCAATGGTACGATTGGCCATAAGGCCATAGGGCATCAGTCGTTTGCTGTTGACCTCAGCGATCACACCGGAACGGTTACGGCCAAGACGTACAAGGGGGAACTCGCGAAAACGCTTATACTCTTCAAAGGACATTTTCTTCTTCAGTAGAAAATATCTTTTCTTTTCCTTGAATGCCTTCTTTAATTCGGTGATATAGGCTGCTTTGGATTTTTCGCCAAAGGTGGTGGCCATGTGATAGGCGAAGGAGTCCAGGTTCTCGCGGAAGCGTTTTCCGTCTTTTTCGCGAAGTCCATCGGCGGCAAAGTCCATGTAAATATCAAACTCGGGAAGAGAGGTACTCAGCATTTGTCCGTCTTCACTGTAAATTGTACCCCGGTCAGGTGAAATTTCCTGGATGCGTTGGTGAAGGCTGTCGCTCATGCTTCGCCAGTAGCTGCCCTGCACCCGCTGGATGTAGATCGCTCTACCCAGAACCAGCATACTAAGCAAGCCAATGCCTATAAAGCTGAGGTAGACCCTCCATAATATGTCGCGCCGGATGTCCAATGCTCCGCCAGATTTTTTAGTTGTTATCGTTCTCCAATGCCTTTCGGCCAAATGGTCATTTTGTGGGGCCTTTAGTTGGCCAGGTCATCGAGTACAGCCGGGGCGTTATCCCCTTCTTTCAATCCCAGTTTCTCCGCTGCTTTTACCAGTTCACTTCGTTTACTGAGAAACATCACTTCGGCCTTCACATTTTTGTACTCGTACTGTAGTTCTTTTACTTCCCTTGCGGTTTGGCTGATCTTGCGGATCGTCTTATCTGCATGGTGTCCGTTATAGATATAGATAACCGCCAGCAACGTCAGAAAAAGAAAGAAGGGCAGTTGTTTGACCAGTGACGGATAGTTCAGCCATCTTTTCCAATCTGGCTTTTGTTCTTTTTCCGTGATGGTATTATTGTCTGCCATTTATATTTTTTCGGCTACCCGGAGCTTGGCGCTTCGGGAGCGTGAGTTTTTCTTGATTTCGTCGGGTGCGGCCACGATGGGTTTTTTGGTAATGACCTTTAGTGTGTTCACCCTGGTTTGCATAGTAAAAGGATTCTCTTCCGCCTCTTCCCAGGTTCCCTGGCGGAAAAAGTTTTTGACCAAACGATCCTCTAATGAGTGGAATGTGATGATGGCAACCCGTCCTCCGGGTTTGAGCAGGTCTGGTATCTGTTCCAGTAATTCACGAAGCGCTCCTAATTCGTCATTGACCTCGATACGCAGCGCCTGGAATACCTGAGCGAAATATTTATTGGGATTTCCTTTTACCACTCCGCGGAGAGCTGTTTTAAATCCTTCGGTGGTACGGAGTGAGCTGACTCCACGGAGGCTGACGATTGTTTTGGCCAGTGTTCGGGAATTGGTCACTTCTCCGTATTGTTCAAACAACTTGTGTAGTTGTTGTTCCGAATAGGTGTTGACAACAGTAAACGCTGAAAGCTCCTGCCGCTGATCCATTCGCATATCCAGGTCACCTTCAAACCGGGTAGAAAAACCCCGGGTGGCTTCATCAAACTGGTGGCTGCTTACCCCCAGGTCGGCCATGATCCCATCCACACTGGATATACCATGTAATTTTAAAAAGCGGCGGAGGTGGCGAAAATTGTGAGGGATAAAGATCATCCGGTCGTCATCGGGGCAATTTTTCCGGGCGGCTTCATCCTGGTCAAATACCAGCAGTTTGCCGCCAGGCCCCAATTGCTCCAGCAGGTAACGGGAATGACCGCCACCGCCAAAGGTGCAATCGACATAGATTCCGTCCGGGTGAATTTTTAGGGCATCAATCGTTTCCCGGAGCAGGACCGGCACATGATAGGGTTGGTCAATATGGTTCCCCTCCTTCATAGTTTGATCAGGCTCCCGGTTTGGGTTTTCCCATCACCTTCTTCGCCAGGTTACTGTAATCTTCCGCAGATAATGAATCAAAGAGCTGGTGGTACTTATTACTATCCCAGATTTCTATCTTTTTTACGGCCGACACCAGGACGATATTCTTATCCAGGCTGGCATATTCCTTCAGGTTGCCGGGTATCAGCAGGCGCCCGGCGGTATCCGGCTCCACGTAGGTGGCTCCGTTCAGGAAGTAGCGCCGGAACCGGCGGGCCTCCTCATCGAACTCGTCGATATTGCTGATCTCTGTAAAGAGCGGCTCCCAGTTGGGAATAGGGTACAAACTCAAACATCTTTCAAATCCTCTGTTGATCACAAACCGATCCTCGGCCCCCTCCGGCAGTTGCTTCTTAAAGCCCGCCGGCAGAAGAAAGCGCCCCTTTGTGTCCAAAGTGGCCTCGAATTCGCCGAGAAAACCTATCATTATCAGTAATTTGTATCAATTTTTATTAGATTGACACAAAATAACACTTTTTCCCACTCATAAATCAAATTTTCATCTTTTTATTTTTTCCACAGGGGGTAAATGGGGTGAAAGCCTCTACCAGTAAGGGTTATACACGATGGGGTAAAGTGGGAATCGATTTAGTAGGTGAATAGCGTGTGAATTAGAGTGGATAAGCTGTGGATTGAGGGGCGCGAGGCGTGAGGGGTGAGGCGTGAGACGTGAATGGTGAATAGTGAATAGTGAATGGTGAATGGTGAATGGTGAATGACGCTTGCTGTGCGAGACCTCTGGTCTCGCACGGATCTCCCGTCGCCTCTGGCGACTCGAATTACAACTTTTTCTTTTTTTCTTATAAACTATAACCGCCGCCAGAGGCGGCTTTCTGGAAGTGCGACACCAGTGGTCTCGCACAGCAAGCCTCTGTCATCCAACATCCGTCATCCAACATCCATCTCTCCCGACTTTCGTAATTTCGCTTTTCGCATGACCAACTTCATCCCCATATTCCCCCTTGGCCTTGTAGTATATCCGGGCGAGCCGCTGAACCTGCACATTTTTGAGCCGCGGTATAAACAGCTTATCAGTGAATGTTTTGAACAAAAGAAACCATTTGGTATTCCGGCTGTGGTGGACAATCATATGCAGGACTATGGCACCCTGGTGGAGATCACGGAATTGACAAAGGCCTATGATAATGGGGAGATGGATATTAAGACCCGCGGGATTCAGGTGTTTCGCATTTTGGAAGTGATCAAGTCAGTACCCGAAAAATTGTACAGTGGCGCCATTGTCAATTATCCCGACAATAGTGATCAGGGGAATATCGATCTGATGCGGAAGGTAATGGTGGGCATTCGCGAATTGCATCGCTTGCTGAATGTGAACAAGGATTTCCCCAAATCAGATGAAGAGTTGAAGACCTACGATGTAGCGCATCATATTGGACTTTCGTTGAAAGAGGAATATGAAATATTGAATTTGACAGATGAGTTGCACCGACAGGAGTACCTCAAACGGCATTTGGCCAAAGTGATACCGATGGTGGCGGAGATGGAGAATTTGAAGGAGAAAATCCGAATGAATGGGCATTTTAAAAACCTGAGTGGGTTTCAGTTTGATATATGATCAGTTTCTCGCAGCGCCCGCGGCGTTTAACGGTGCGAACGCTGCGAGAAACCTAAATAAGCTGTATGGCAATAACGCTTTGTTTTGATTTTGGAAATACACGAATGAAGGTGGGTGTCTTTCATGAAGACATGCTAAAGGAAGTGGTGGTCATGGACAATGACGGCCCGGAATTGATCAACGCGTTACTTGACAAATACAATCCATCCAAGGCTATTCTTTCCTCCGTTATCAACCATAATCCTGAAATAGAAACCTTGCTTGCCAGTCGCACCCGGTTTCACCGGCTGAACCATTTGTCGAGACTACCTTTTACCACCCCGGTGGGAAAACCTGAGACCATTGGTGCCGACCGGCTGGCCCTGGCAGCGGCGGCGGTTCACTTTTATTCGGGGCGGCACAACCTGGTGATCGGTCTGGGTACCTGCATCACCTATAATTTCATTAATAAGAACCGGGAATTCATTGGCGGGGCCATTTCCCCAGGCATGGAAATGCGCCTCAAGGCACTGAACTATTATACCGCCAAACTGCCGCTGGAGAAGGCTGACTGGAATGTACCCCTGGTAGGCTACGATACCCGCACGAATATTTTGACTGGTGTGGTAATGGCCATGGCGATGGAAATAAACGGATTTACAGAGAGTTATGGCGAAAAATTCAGCAACTTTAACGTGCTTTTAACCGGGGGGGATATACCGTTTTTGGCTTCCCATCTGAAAAGTAAGATATTTGCCGACGCTGATTTAATCTTTAAAGGTCTGTATGCGCTTAGTGAAGTTAACAATGCTTAGGAGGATTGCTGTTCTATTACCGTTTGGAGCCTGTTTTTTCCCCACCCTATCTGCCCAGGATAATTCGCCCTATTCGCGCTATGGACTGGGTGATGCTTCCCCTCAGAGTAATATTCTCAATCGGGGTATGGGGGGTGTTTCTGCCGCCTATTCAGACCTCTTATACGTGAATTTTCTCAACCCTGCCTCTTATTCTGCCTTCCGCACCAACAAGATCCTGGAAACCGGTGAAACCATTTCAGGTCGTGTGGTGCTGGATGCCGGTATCAATTTTGATAACCGTACCCTGCGCGAAGCAAACAGACCCGATAAATTCACGTCCCCCAATACTTATTTTTCTTATCTCCAATTGGGTATTCCCCTGAGCAAGAACTGGGGTATGGCTTTTGGGTTAAGACCTATGTCCAAGATCGGTTACCGCCTGCAAACACAAGAGAGACTGGCGGTGGACAGTGCCGTTACCCAATACCGGGGTGAAGGCGGTGCTTACCAGGCCACTTTTGGGACCGGTTTTGCCATTAAAAACTTTAGTGTTGGTGCCAACCTGGGCTATTTATTTGGGAAAAAAGATTATTCTTCTGAAAGGACCCTGATCAATGATACCGTGACCTATGCCCGGGGAAATTTTCAAACAAAGGCCTCTTTTGGAGGGATCTTCCTGAGTGGAGGTCTTCAGCAAAAGATCATTCTGTCCAGACATGCGAAAACCAAGGCAGAGAAAACAGTGCTCCGGCTGGGTGCCTATGGTAATTTGAAAAGGAACCTGAATGCCAACAAAGATTTTTTCCGGGAAACATTTACGCGTGACCTCACCAGTGGATACCTGAAGATCGATAGCGTGTATTCCGAAAACGATGTAAAAGGTAAAATAACCTACCCCGGCACTGTTGGAGCAGGCTTTATTTATGAAGTTTCTCCTACGCCTGAAGATGGCGGGTTCCAGTTTGGAGTAGATTATGTAATGACCAAATGGAGCGATTACCGTTTTTACAATACGTCCGATCTGGTGCAGGACAGTAAAGAGTTTCGCATCGGGGCACAGATTTTACCTCCTATTTACCCCAACCGTTCCTATTGGAAGAATGTTTCTTACCGCGCCGGTATGTTTGTGGGCAATGATAATATCCTGGTAGGGGGCAAACTTCCTGTATTTGGTATTTCGGGTGGTATCAGTTTGCCGGTGCTGGGGTTAAAAGACCCTTCGAGCCGGTACCGCACTCAATTTACGGTGGTCAACCTGTCTTTTGAATACATCAAGCGCGGTAACAACGATAACCTGTTAAAGGAAAACCTGTTCCGCCTTTCCGCCGGTTTCTCCCTGAGTGATAACTGGTTTACCAAAAGAAAATATAACTAATCAAGTATGACCCGGGTCAGCCATCGAATTTGGGCCCTGGGGTTGGCTGTTTTTTTCCTGGTTTCCTGCGAAAATGATGAAAAGCAGATAGCCGATCTCACCGGAAAGGTGGTGATGGTGGAAGAGGGAAAAGACATTACCAGTTACCTGAGCCAGAAAGGCGTGATGAAAGCCAAACTGGTGGCTCCCCTGCTTTATCGCTACCAGGCCGATACTATTTACTCCGAGTTCCCCGACTCCCTTCACGTGGATTTTTATGATGACAGCACCCGGATCGAAACCCAGCTAAACGCCCTTTATGGGAAGTACATTGAAACGTACAACCGCATCTATCTGCGTGATAGCGTTGTCGTGTTCAATGTGGAAGGAGATACCTTACATTGCCCTGAAATGTGGTGGGATCAATCCAAAGCCTTGTTTTATAATGATACCACCTGGCGGCTTGACTCCAGAAATGGCACGCACCTGAAAGGGACGGGTGGATTTGAAGCTTCACAAGATCTGAAACGGATCACATTCAAAAACCCGAGAGGGGTATTTCCGGGGCAGTAGTTTGTTCACCGCCAAGGCGCTATGACGCGATGTAGCGCCAGGAATCTTAGCGCTCCTTTGCGCCATTGCGCCTTTGCGGTAAAATTCTCTACAAGGAAGTCTATAAAAGAAGAAACCCGCCGGGGCTCTAATCCGACGGGTCTCAATTTTTTAGGAATCAGTACACATTAACCTAGATGTTTTTCAGGACGGATTTCCTAAACGGTTTTTCACAAGGATAAAGAACTAACGGGACTGTATAGAAACTAAAACTAAAAGACTTAAAAAGAAAGTTGATTGATACGGATTTTACGGGTTGGTTTTAATTGGATATTGGATAAGAACTTTGGACTTTTCGGATTTGGATATTGGATGTTACCTCTGCCGACCAATCAACTTCTGGAACAAATGTAGCTTTCACATTTCTTTTGCAATAGAGCAAAACCGCTTCATTTGAATAGGATTTTTTGAGCGTTGGTTTCGTAGATCTACGATTCAGGAAATACGGTTTTTTTTACCGCAAGGGCCGAGGCTTCGGCCGCAATGCCGCGATGTAACGCCAGGAAGCAGCTGTGCGAGACCTCTGCTGTGCGAGACCTCTGGTCTCGCACGGTTATCTTGTCGCCTCTGGCGACTCGAATAACAACCTTTCCTTTTCTATATATTAAATTGTTACTGCCGCCAGAGGCGGCTTTCTAAAAGTGCGAGACCAGAGGTCTCGCACAGCTGCGCCATCGTGTCTTGGCGGTAAAAAATCAAATCCATCAATCATGGTCTATATTTGCCCAAAACCAGACTATGTTTCAAGGAAAAACTGCTTTAATCACCGGTGCCTCCAGGGGTATTGGAAAGGCCATGGCGTTAAAACTGGCGGCTTCGGGGGCCAATATTGTCATTGTGGCCAAGTCGGTAGAAGAGAACCCCAAGCTGGGAGGTACGATCTTTTCGGCAGCTGAGGAGATTGAGAAAGCCGGCGGAAAGGCCCTGGCCGTGCAGTGTGATATCCGGTTTGAGGACCAGATCCAACAGGCGGTAGATAAGGCAGTGGCCCAGTTTGGGGTGATTGATATCCTGATCAATAATGCCAGTGCGATCAGTCTTACCCCCACCGAAAAAACCGACCCCAAGCGGTTTGACCTGATGCATGATATCAATGTCCGGGGTACGTTTATGATGACCCGGGCCTGTATTCCCTACCTGAGGAAGTCCACCAACCCGCATATCCTGACGCTTTCCCCTCCCATTAACCTGCGACCCAGATGGCTGGGTGGGCATATAGCCTATACCATGAGCAAATACAATATGAGTTTGATGACCATGGGTTGGGCGGAGGAGTTTAAGGAGTTCCGGATCGCTGCCAATGCCCTATGGCCACGTACTACCATCGATACGGCTGCGGTAAGAAACCTGTTGGGAGGTGAAATGCTGGCGAATATGAGTCGTACCGTGGATATACTGGCAGATGCCGCCGCGATCATTCTTAGCCGGTCATCGGCGGAGTGTACAGGGCATTGTTATATTGATGAGGAGGTGCTGGCAGAAGAAGGGATCACTGACCTGGAAAAATATAGCGTGGTGCAGGGGGCGGAGTTGTATAGGGATTTATTTGTGGATTAGTTTTCTCTGCAGAGAATTCTACCGCTAAGACGCCAAGGCGCAAAGTGGCGCCAAAGACTTAGAACTTTCTTTGTGCCTTTGTGTCTTGGCGGTAAAACCCAACAACCTTATTCTTTATTTTCAGGTCTCATCATCGGGAATAACAATACGTCTTGTATCGAAGGCTGGTTCAGCATCAGCATACAAAGCCTGTCAACCCCAAAACCAATGCCTGATGTGGGTGGCATACCATATTCCAGGGCCCTCAGGAAATCGTGGTCAATGAACATGGCCTCATCATCCCCCCGTTCCATCAGTTTGGTTTGTTCTTCAAAACGTTCACGTTGATCCAAAGGGTCATTTAATTCGCTGTAAGCGTTGGCGATCTCTTTTCCATTCACCATCAATTCAAAGCGTTCCACCAAACCGGGGGTATCGCGGTGTTTCTTCGTCAGCGGACTCATTTCCACCGGGTAATCGGTGATAAATGTGGGTTGGATATAGTGGTGTTCACATTTTTCGCTGAATATTTCATCGATCATCTTGCCCTTGCCCATCGTTTTATCAACGGAAATATGCAGTTGTTTACAGATGCTGCGGATCTGTTCCTCGTTCATGCGACTGATATCAAAACCGGTATGTTCCTCGATGGCTTTGAACATACTGATCCTTTTGAAAGGGGCTTTGAAATCGATCTCTTTTCCATCAACCGTCACTTTGGTGGTTCCATTTACCGCAATGGCCACCCGCTCCAGCATTTTCTCGGTGGTTTCCATCATCCAGATATAGTCTTTATAGGCCACATAAAATTCCAGGATGGTGAATTCGGGGTTGTGGGTACGGTCCATCCCCTCATTGCGAAAGTTGCGGCTAAACTCATACACCCAGTCAAATCCGGCGACGATCAATCTTTTGAGGTAAAGTTCATTCGCGATACGCAGGTACATGGGAATATCAAGGGCATTGTGATGCGTGATAAAGGGACGTGCGGCCGCACCACCGGGTATGCTTTGCAAAACGGGGGTGTCCACTTCCAATGCACCTTGTTCGTTCAGGAATTCCCGAATGGCATTCACCAGTTTGGTGCGCTTGATGAACACCTCCTTCAGGGAAGGGTTGATGATCAGGTCGGCATAGCGCTGGCGGTACTTGAACTCGGGGTCGGTGACGGCGTCAAAGGTTTGACCTTCGGCTTCTTTCACAATCGGCAAAGGCTTTAATGCCTTGGCAAGCATGGTCAATTCAGTGGCGTGGATCGATATCTCACCCGTTTTTGTACGAAATACAAATCCTTTGATCCCGATGATGTCCCCAATATCCGTGCATTTCTTCCATACAATATCATAGAGTGATTTATCCTCACCGGGGCAGATATCGTCCCGGCGGATATAGACCTGAATCCGGCTATGGCTATCCTGGATAACGGCAAAATTGGCTTTTCCCATGTCCCGGATACTCATCACACGGCCTGCAACGCAAACCTGAGAAAACTCGTCTTTCTTTTCGTCAGTAAATTGCACTTTTATGTCTGCTGAATTGGTGTTAACAGGGTATAAAGCAGCGGGATAGGGTTCGATTCCCATTCCCAGGAGATCGCCCAGTTTTTCCCGGCGTATCTGTTCTTGTTCGGAGAGGTGGTTCATAAGGGGGCAAAATTAGATATTCTTGAATTAAATAAAGGCTAAAAGCTAATGGCGAGGCGCTGTTTGCTACCAGCTTTGACTATTATTTGATATTTTTACTAAGGATCAATAAGCTAAACAAGTAAATTCCAAATCAATGAAATCGTACCAACTTAAATTCCCATTTGCCTTTCTCCTTGCCTTTTCCCTTTTAACCTCCGGATGTGCATCCAGCCAAACCATTCTCGACCGGGCCAAGAAGGCTGCTGGTATTGGGGGTGGTGGGGTCACCGAAAATGAAGCCGGTGGCGGTATCAAGGAAGCCCTGAACCAGGGGGTGTCAACAGCCGTCAGTTTCCTGAATAAAAAAGATGGGTTCTTTGGGAATGAAATCTATAAAGTTTTGCTTCCCCCCGAGGCCCAAAAAATGGAGAAGACCTTACGTGGCCTGGGACTGAATAAAATGGTGGATGATGCCATCCTCCAGATCAACCGTGGTGCAGAAGATGCAGTTGGTTTCGCTACCCCCATTTTTGTCAATGCCATCAAACAAATGACCGTCACTGATGCCTTGAAACTGGTGAGTAGCAGCAGCAAATCTTCAATCACCGATTATTTTAAAGAAAAAACCTCTTTACAATTAAAAGCGGCTTTTCAACCTGTTATTGATACATCTCTTCAAAAGACCAATGCCACCAAATATTATGGTGATGTGGTGACTAAATATAACAGCCTGCCGACTACCTTGAAGAAAATGAATCCCGACCTGGCGGGTTATGTGGCGGATAAAGCCATTGCAGCCCTCTTTGATCGCATTGCGGTAGAGGAAAAGAATATCAGGGAGAACCCGGCTGCCCGTACAACGGAATTGTTGAAGAAGGTTTTTGGAAAATAAATTAACTACAGAGACACAGAGAAAGTTCATTTGTATTTAGCTATTAACAAATTTTCTCTGCGCCTCTGTGTCTCTGTGGTTAAACTATAATAAGAGTACCTGCCACGCTTTATCTACCTTCCCCTCCGCTAATAATTTCCTTGCATATTGATGCAGTTCTTTCTCCATTTCATCCGGATTGAGACTGTAATACTGAACGATATGTCTTACATGTTCATCATCAAAAGCCGGATCGGGATCGGGAAACGCATGCACATTTGCCAACTGCCCCAGGTCATTTCCGGTAAGTATTGTACTCAGGCGAATATTTTCCGGTAGGGCATCTACGCCGATACCAAGTTGGGTATTGGGTTTCTCCACTTCAAACAGATTGCTTTCATCCACTTTGCAATACCAGTTTCCACCTAAGCGAGCCACCTGGTGTATCTTTCGCTGATCGAGTTTTTTATTTTCATCCAGTAATTCATCCGCGATATGAATGGCGATCACTTCACAGATAACGAGATTGCCTGCCCCGCCTTCTTTACCCAGTGCCTTTATCTCGGTTACTTTACATTCTAATTTGGCCTTACTCTCTTTGACCATGGGCGGGCTGACGAAATGAGCTTTTTCCTGTGTAAACCCTGCTTTGATGAATTCGTTGGTCCCGGCGGGATATTCACAACTGGCAAGGGATTGTTGCTGCACCATGTCATAGTCCACCATGTTGATGACTACTTCAGGCACTTCGAGTACATTCTCGAGGGTGTGTTTGATGGAATTGTCACGTACCCGGCGAGCCGGGGAAAACACGACAATGGGAGGGTTGGAGGAGAAAAGATTAAAAAAACTAAAAGGACTGAGGTTGACCTCGCCTTTTTTATTGATGGTAGAGGCGAAGCATATTGGGCGCGGCGCGACGATGTGCTGGAGGTAGTATTGCTTTTCGGCGGGTTTTATTTCAGAGAGACTAATTATCATTGTTTTGGCTTAACCGCAGAGAACGGGAGGACGCGGAGTTACGCAGAGTTAAAATTTATAAACAATTCTATGAAAACCGTCTTTCATTAATGATACATTAAAATTAATTAGATATCCTAATTTCCTTTTACTTAGTTTTAAATAGGTTATTAGCTGGGCTTTATGGATAGGATGCAACTGATCCACCGATTTTATCTCTAAAATTACACCATCATCAACTATCATATCCATTACAAACACTTTTCCTAAATTAATGCCTTTGTAAGATGCCTCTATAGGCACCTGAGTCATCACTTCGTATTCCCTATCTTCTAACTCTTTCTTTAGCGCAATTGTATAGGCTGCCTCTAAGAGTCCCGGGCCTAACTCTTTGTGTACGGCAATACAGGAATCCAAAATTTCGGCACCAATGCCATTTAATTCATCATTATTCATAAGGTAGGTTTAATTGATAACTAATCTCTGCGTAACTCTGCGCTCTCCTGTTCTCTGCGGTAAAAGATCATATCCTTTCTATAGCGACTTTGTGTCCTGGCGGTAAAGCATCTATTTTTTTCCTGCAAGTATACTCCAATCCGTTTCCTCTGCAACGATTTGGTTCGTGAGTTTACCGAGCCCGGAAATGGTCATTTCTACGATGTCACCAGGTTGTAACCACTGCTCCTTATAATTCGGGTCATTGAGTTTTCCGGTGCCATTCAATTCCAGGAAACAACCCGTGCCCACCGTACCACTCCCGATCACATCACCCGGATATAGATCCACGCCATAGGAGGCGCGTTCGATAATTTCCGCGAATGTCCAATCCATATCGGCCACATTTCCTTCACTTACTTGCACCCCATTGACCGTGCAGGTCATTTTCAAATTCCAATTATCTCCAATATGATTTTCTTTGGCAGGCACCAAAAATTCTTCCAATTCATCTAGGGTCACCAACCAGGGGCCGATGACGGTGGAAAAATCTTTTCCTTTAGCCGGGCCGAGATTGAGTTTCATTTCTTCCATCTGCAGGGTCCGCGCACTCATATCATTCATGATCATCAACCCGCCGATATACTCCCGCGCATCGGCGGCGCGGATATTACGGCCATGTTTACAGATAACGATCGCACATTCCAGTTCAAAATCAAGTTTTTGAAAATGATCGGGCATGCATACTACATCACCCGGTCCCTGTATGCTATGATGGTTGGTAAAATAAAAGATGGGGTATTGGTCAAATTCCGGAATCATTTCTACGTTCCGGTTGCGACGGGCAGCGGCCACATGTTGCCGAAAAGCATACCCGTCTCTGCAGGAAGTAGGGGTGGGTACAGGCGCCAACAAATTAAGCCCATTCAAGGGGATACCCTTATTGGTCATCCGCTGGCCTTCCCGGATCAGGAGTTCGGCCGCCTGGGCCATGGGATAACTGTCTTCCCAGTAATTGAGAAACAGACCCATGCTATTGGGCAGGTCGGGATGAAGGACATCCATATCGTAAACTTTGTCGTCGATCAATACACCTAAATGGTCGTGTCCGTCTTGGAGGTAGGAAAGGAGTTTCATTGCGGCAAAGCTAATGTGAATCCTCGATTTGATGTATTTTTGCCCAAGAAATAGCCATTTTTATGCATTTCGAAAAGATCCACAATAAAGGCCAGGCCCGCTTATTTAAGAATGACTTTCTGGAGGCACTCACAAAGGCCAATCCGCTGGTGATATGGGGAATGTATATCCCTATTCTCACCTATATCATTTATCTCGCGGCCACCCGCTATGGATATTCAACCATCACCATCCTGCTAACGTTTTTTGGTGGTGTGCTCTTTTGGTCCTTTTTTGAGTATCTCGCTCACCGGTTTATTTTTCATTGGATACCAAAGACACCTGGAGCTACCAAGTTTGTTTATACCTTGCATGGCAATCACCATCACTATCCCCGTGACCGGCAGCGTTTGTTCATGCCCCCGGTTCCCAGTATCATCATTTCTACCACAATATTTAGTATCATGTACCTGATCATGGGTTCCTGGACTTTTATGTTCTTTCCCGGTTTTCTTTTCGGATACCTGATGTATGGCACTATGCACTATGCCATCCATGCGTGGAACCCGCCATTTAAGTGGATGAAACCATTGTGGAGGAATCACCACCTGCATCATTATAAAAATGAACACCAGGGTTTTGGGGTGAGCTCTACTATTTGGGATCATGTGTTTGGAACCATGTTCAATCTGAAACAGGAGAAGGAGGATAAGGAGAAGGTGAAGGAGTTGATGTTTGAGAAGAAGATACCTTGATTACACAGATTTCACGGATTACACGGATTATTTACCGCGAAGGCGCGATGGCGCCATGGAGCGCAAAGACCTGACGTCCCCTCGCGCCTTAGCGCCCTTGCGGTTAAACACCATTACCTATCCCCTAACACCCCCAACCCAAACAACGCGAAATCATACTTCACCGGATCATTTTTATCAAAGCTTCTCAACCTCTCCGTTAATTCCAGGGCTGCCAGCCAGTCGGTTTGTTTTCTTTGTAATAATCCCATTTGCCGTGCTACACGCGCTACATGCAGATCGATGGGGCAAATGAGTTGGGCCGGACTGATCTTTTTCCATAACCCAAAATCGACTCCCATCTTATCTTTTCTCACCATCCAACGCAGGTACATGTTCAATCGTTTACAGGTAGAACCTTTTGACGGAGCTGCGATATGTTTACGTGTACGGGCAGGGGCGTCTTCCAGGGAAAAGAAGTTCTGATAAAATGCATCCAGTCCTTTCTCGATCGTGGGTTCGTTCTTTAGCAGGGCGGGTTGAAAGGCCTCTTCGAGAGAGGAATGATGGGTATAATGATGATGAAGAAATGCAACAAAGTAGAGCAGGTCAGTGGCATTGAAGGTGCGGTGTTTGAAATGAAGCAGGGACCGCAGGTCATTTTCAGCATGATGTAAGATGAATGCATGGGGTTGGTTGCCCATTTTTTCCATTAATTCATTGGCCTTGGCAATGATCGTGGTGCGGTTGCCCCAGGCAAAGACGGCGGCAAAGAGCCCGGCGATCTCGATATCCTGTTTTTTAGAGAATTGGTGGGGTACGCTTATCGGGTCGGAGGGGATAAAGGAGGGTTGGTTGAAGTGGAGGTATTGTTTGTCGAGGAATGTCTTTGGTGTCATCGTTATGATTTTACCGCAGAGAACATGATTCACCGCAGAGAGCAGAGAACGCGGAGTTACGCAGAGTGATTATTAAATACTAACTACAAACTGAGATTTGGGGCAGTTTACGAAATAATCAATAATTAATAATCAATAATTTCTCTGCGTAACTCCGCGTTCTCATGTTCTCTGCGGTGAATGGCTACCCAATTGCTGCACGCAGATCTTCAATCAAATCCTCCGCATCTTCAATCCCCACACTCAACCGGATCAATCCATCACTCAAGCCATTCTTTATCCTTTCCTCTCTGGGAATGGAGGCATGTGTCATAGAAGCCGGATGGTTGATCAGCGATTCAACCCCACCCAGGCTTTCTGCCAGGGAGAAAAGATGGGTAGAGGAAAGTACCCGTTTGGCTTCTTCCACGCTTTGATTTTTGAGTTCAAAGGAGATCATACCACCAAAATCACTCATTTGTTTTTTGGCAATGGCATGTTGGGGATGGTCTTCGAAACCGGGCCAATATACTTTTGCCACAGCCGGGTGCTGGCGAAGAAAATGCGCGATGGCACGCCCGTTCTCACAATGGGCTTTCATGCGTACGCCCAGGGTCTTGATGCCACGTAATACGAGGAAACAATCCATGGGACCGGGGACGGCACCACAGCTTTTTTGAATAAAGTATAATTTTTCACGAAGCGCGGGGTCATTCATCACCAGGGCACCCTGAATCACATCGCTATGGCCGCTGAGGTACTTGGTCGCGGAATGCATGACGATATCGGCGCCCAGGTCGAGCGGGTTTTGTAAACAAGGCGAAGCAAATGTATTATCCACGCAAAGTAAGGCTCCGGCCTTTTTAGCGATCGAGGCAATCGCAGCGATATCTGACACATTCATCAGTGGGTTGGTTGGTGTTTCCAACCAGATGAGTTTTGTTTTTGGGGTGATGGCTGCTGCTACATTATTACTGTCTGTAGTATCGGTATAAACAAATTTGATCCTGAATTTTTCAAATACCTTGGTAAAGAGCCGGTAGGTTCCTCCATACATATCATTTCCGCAAACCACTTCATCGCCGGGTTCCAGGAGTTTGATGACCGCGTCGGTGGCGGCTACGCCACTGCTAAAGGCCAAACCGAATTTGCCGTTCTCTATTTCGGCCAGCGCTTTCTCCAGGGCTGTGCGGGTGGGGTTCTGACTGCGGGCATACTCGTAGCCCTTATGTGTGGCCGGGGCTTCCTGAACGTAGGTGGAGGTTTGGTAGATCGGGGTCATGATGGCACCGGTGGAGGGATCGGGTTCCATGCCGGCGTGGATGAAGCGGGTGTTCTTTTTCATTTGGCAAATTTATGCGATTTATCTCCTTTACCGCAAAGACACAAAGCCGCCAGAATTCGCCAAGAATTATTGCGTTCCCTGGCGCCTTAGCGACTTGGCGGTAAAATCTCTGCGTACCTCCGCGTTCTCTTGTTCTCTGCGGTGAATCCCTCACCACTCATCCCTAACTAAAACTCTTTAACACCAACTTAACGCTCGCCTGTGAAATCAAAAACTCATGTTTCACACATCATATTATTCCTTTCAACATCAAAAATGAGGTCTTTGGTCACTATTAAGATTTATTTCATGTTGAAACGCAATATTTTAAATTGCCAGTCATCTGTATTTCTCTTTTATTGACTATAGCGCGTATCTATCTTGCTTGAAATTTATTTTTCACGCTAAACGATAAACCATGAAAAAGTTACTTGTTGCGGTTGCCTGCTCGCTGGTCCTCTCGGTTGCCTTTGCCTCCGACACAGCAGTGAATGAGAAAGTATTGAAAACCTTTAAAGAGACCTTTGCCGATGTAAAGAATGAGGAGTGGTTCCAGGATGGGGATCAATTTACGGTCCGTTTTGTACGAAACGAGATCGATACACGGATCACCTACGATGAGGACGCGAATATCCTCTCCACGATTCGTTATTATAAAGGAAAGCACCTGCCGGCGATGATACTGGGGAAACTAAATAGGAAGTATACGGATAAGTGGGTGTTCGGAGTGACCGAGACAAGTAATGAGGAGGGCACCCAGTACCATATTACATTGGAGGATAAGGAGAATTGGATGGTGGTGGTGTCGGATAGTAATGGGTCTATGCGGGTGGAGAAGAAATTCAAAAAAGCGTAGTTGTTTTTACCGCCAAGACGCGAGGGCGCGAAGACTTAGCGCCCTTGCGTCTTAGCGGTAAGATAGATCTCTGTGGTCTATCAATACAGAAAACCAGCCGCCAAGTACCTCCAATCATACGCCTCAGCCGCATACGCACTATGTGGTTGAGGTTTTTCTTTTAGTACGGAGTCATTCAGTATCTCTTCTTTTACCAACTTTTGTTTGGATTGTTGAATAAGGGACTGAACAGCCGGCAACCCCATCCATTTTTTCTGCGGGGGTTCAAATCCCACTTTATCAGTGCGCCAGGTAATGGAAGAAGGAAGACGATCCTTCATGGCATCGCGGAGCAGCCATTTGGTATAGCCATTCCGGATCTTCAGGTTACCGGGGAGGGTAAAGAGAAACTCCACCAGGTGGTGGTCGAGATAGGGCAAGCGCACTTCTACCCCATGGGCCATACTATTTCTGTCGGCATAGCGGAGTAGTTCCTCCAGTCCATGGATGGTGGTATTATAATATAAGGCTTCGTTGAGTGTGGAAATAGCAGGTTTGCCCAGGTAGGCATCCCGGCTTTGCGCGCGGGTAAAATTTGGATTAAGCGCCGGATTTTTTACGGCTTTTAATAAATATTGTTGCTCCAATACCACAGAGGCCAGATCGGGGAAAAGGGCCGCAATGATATTATTGAACCGAAAGGGTTCGGTATTGCCCAGGGCCCGGGCCGCTTTTAGTTCACCACTGATCATCAGTTTGCGGTGACGAAATAATTCCTGCCAATACCATTTATAGTATTTGTTGTAACCTGCCAGCACTTCATCAGCTCCCTGACCATCCAACAAAACAGATACCCCGTTTTGCCGCGCCGAGGCATAGACAACATATTGAGCCAGATTGCTGGCACTGCCAAAGGGTTCATCCAAATGCCGGGATACTTTTTCTATTAATGCCGCGATCGAATCCTCTCCAAAGGTGGATTTGATATTGGGCCAGTCAAAATGCGCACAAACCTCATCAATAAAGGGCTCTTCATTCTTCTCAAAACCCGGGAAAACCGCTGAAAAGGATTGAAAATGATTGGGCGAATGGGTTTGCGCAGCCAGCAGGGCAATGATGGAAGAGCTATCCAATCCACCACTCAGGCTGGTACCAACGGCTACATCACTCCGCAACCGAAGTCGGACCGATGTATTTAAAAGATCGATAAACTGTTCGCCGGCTTCATTAGGTGAGATCTTAGCCAAAGGATCCTGAATCTCCAATTGCCAATATCGTTCAATATGGAGTTGATCGGTTGCAGGTATATAACTTAAATAATGTCCCGCCGGTAATTTGCGGACCGTCTCAAAAAATGTTTCTTCGGGTTTGGTGGGATTGTCCACATAACCGATAGTGAGATAATTGAATAATAGCCGCCGGTTGATCTTTTTCTCTAACCCCGCCGCCCAAATGGCCTTGATCTCACTGGCAAAGAGGAATTCATCGGCGGTATGAATAAAGAAAAAGGGCTTTTCACCAAAACGGTCGCGGGCGGCAAACAAGGTCTGTTCTTTTTCATCCCAGATAGCAAAGGCAAACATGCCGTTGAAATGATCAAGGCAATCTTCACCATAGTGGTCATAGGCCGCAGCGATCACTTCGGTATCGGTGCCGGTGTGAAAGGCATAGCCTTTTTTCTTTAGTTCATCCCTTAACTCTATATAATTATATATCTCACCGTTGTGGGTGATATGGTATCGCCCGAGGCAGTGCATGGGTTGTTGTCCGGCTTCGGAGAGATCGAGGATGGAGAGGCGGCGGTGGCCGAGGCCGATATTGCCTTTGTCATTTATCCAATGTCCTTCGCCGTTGGGCCCGCGATGAGCGAGGGCAAGGGTCATTTTTTTTAGCCGGTCGTGGGAGACAGGTGAGGAAGGGGAGAGTATGCCTGCTATACCACACATTGGACCAGGATTTGGGGAAATTAAGGATTAGCGGGATTGGGATTTTGATTTCCTGCAACGAGTGCGCTATTTCCTGGCGCACTATCGCGTCATTGCGCCTTTGCGGTGATTTTTTTAGAACTCTATCGGCAATTTAGCCATCACGGTATCCCACGCCATCACCAAACTTGCCCCCTTATCCCTATCCATGAAGGTCATCGTGAAATATTCAACGGGTCCTTTTGTTGGTTCCACCGGAATCTTGAAATGTTGAATATCCTTGGTGCTGTCAAAATGCAAGCCCCAGCTAAACAAATGCGAATTGAGTACAATATTCCATTCCTTAGGTTCGGGGATACAATAGATCACATACCGTCCGGCATTGACAGATTTCCCCTGAATGGTAACGTTTTTAAAAAATTCGATCTCAGTGGCTTCATTCGCCCCTAAGCGCCAGGGCTGACCGTATTTCTGCAGGTTGCCAAAGATATCCCGGCCTTTTTTCTGCGGACGGCTATACATGACCCGCATGGCGGGAGGCGTACTGATTTCTCCACTCATCTTGAGTTTAGGATATTCAATGGGATAATAAATAATATCCATGGGTGATTGGTCGATCAGTCCGTTGGGATTGGCGGCTACCTGCGGTACCTGTGCCGGTTTATCTACATTGTCTGTTCCGGCAGGAACAGGTTTGTTGTTGCAGGCGGTAAATCCCAGTATCCCTACCAGGAGCAGAACGTTGGCAGAACGAAGAAGATTCATGCTTGAAAATTACATAGAAATTGGCAGAGATACCATTACATCATCCCAGGCGATGTTCATTTGACATCCCGTTGTTGTTTTTTCGAATGACATGGAGAAAAATTCAACCGCTTCGGTTAGTTTTTTTACCGGAACGTCCATTCGTACCACATCTTTTTTGCTGTCATATTTAAAAGCACCCCAGATATCGGTGTCCTTATTGACAATTATGGTCCACTGATTTTCGTAGGGAATGGCATAAAGGGTATAGCGTCCTTTGGGGACTTTTTTCCCATTGATCCGGGTATCCTTGTAAAACTCGACTTCGGTGGCTTCGTTCGCTCCAAGACGCCAGAGTTTGCCATATTCCAGCAATTCACCAAACACTTTCCGTCCGTTTCGCTGAGGTCGGCTGTAAATGGCCCGGGCCATAAGGGCATCCTTGGTCTTGTTCTGGATCTTGAGCACGGGGTAATTGTCGGGGTAGTAGCACATGTCCATGGGCGACTTATCGGTTTCCGGGACATTGGCTGTTTGGGACTGGGCAAAGAAGAATGTTAGTGTGAGAAGGATTGTAAGGGTAATACTTTTCATAAATATAAAATTCGGTGTAAAGATAGGGTTCACCGCAGAGGTTTTACCGCCAGGGCCGAGGCTTCGGCCACTAAGACGCAATGTGCGCTAAGTCTTAGCGCTCCCTGGCGACCTTGCGCCATAGCGGTAAAATCTATGTGAATATTAAATTGATCTTTTAAACTCTTCCTCCGCAAATGACAACAGTTCCGGGAAAAAGGTTGTATAACAATTCCTTAGGTAATCATAATGTGCTGTAAAAGCCTCAAAGGCTGTATTACTCTCTTTTATATATGTAGCTCGCCGGGCCAGCCCCGCAAAGCTGTTCCCAATTCCCCAGGGGTGCTTATAATTATATAACCAGTTCTGCTCCCGCATATAGGGAAAGAAATGGCTAAAGGGCTCAGGCAGCTGTAAACGATTGATCTCCAAATGGTCATATACCTGTTGGGAAAATTCCATCAGGTGCCCGTCGTGTGGAAAAGCCTGTGTATCAAGGGCTAAGAAATGGTCATAAACCACATCCACAAAGGCGCCGCTGTAAAGGCGGTAGGCGGGGCGAAAGACCTCTTTGGCTTCTTTGGTGGCGGGGTGTTGGTCGGTGAACTGGTCAATGGCGCGATGGAGGGCGATACCTTTCTGGATATCAGGGGGGTAGGTGAATTTTTGTTTGCCTTTGACAAAATCGCTGATCATATTGCCCACGAGAATACCGGGGTGGGAGAAGGAGAGGTATGCGTGAGCGAGGTAGTTCATTTTTTTTCTTTACCGCGGATGTTTTACCGCAAAGGCACCAGGGCGCAAGGATTCGCCAAGGGCTAATAGCTAACAGCTAATGGCTAATAACTTTCTCTGCGGTTAATTTCATCCTCATGTTATAAAAACTTTCACAAATACCCGTAAAGTAGTACTCCCATGACCAATGGTCTTTAACACGGGCGAATGGTTTTTAAAAAGGATGCATTGTTAACCAAAGTTAGTGAAAGCCAATGGCCTTTAACATCCGTGCCCTTTGGTCACTATTTGCTTGACTTGGACTGTAACATAAGTCATCTTTGTAGCGTCAAACATTGCAAACAGACAAAAAATAAAATAACCAACTCATAAAAAAAAGTAAGATGAAAAAGACAATCCTCGCACTGGTGTTAATGTTTACGATGGGAGTTTCCAGCGTATTTGCCGGAGAAGAAGCCGTTTCTCCTAAGGTCCTCACCGCTTTTAAAAGCGAATTTGCCAGTGCCAAAGAAGTGAACTGGACCGTGTCCACGCGTTATTACAAAGCCGCCTTCAGCCTGAATGGTCAGCGTATTTACGCTTATTATTCTCTCGAAGGACAATACCTCGGTATGAGCCGCAACCTCACTACCCAGCAATTGCCTCTTCACCTGATGAGCACAATTCAAAAAACTTTTTCCAACGATCATTGGGTAACTGATCTTTTTGAATTGAGCAACGAAGAAGGTAACAACTACTACCTCACTTTGGAGAGCGCTGATTTTGTTACTGTGTTGAAATCGAATGGTGACAATTGGACAGTGTACGAAAAGAAAAGAAAAGCATAAGTATACGCAGTTTTTGGTGTGTGGTTATGAGGCCCCGGGATTATACCGGGGTTTCTTTTTTTACTTAACCGCCAGGACGCTATGGCGCCAGGAAACGCCAGGAAATTATTGATTATTAATTATTGATTATTTCGTAAGCTGTCAGCAAATCTCAGATTATAAGCAGTAATTAATAATTAATAATGAATAATTTCTCAGCGTAACTCCGCGGCCGAGGCTTCGGCCCTCTTGTTCTCTGCTGTAAAAACGAAACAAATTAAACCTTCAGCAAACCAAACAGTCCAAAAACTCGTATAGGAATTATAACCAGCCCTAATCCATACCTTTCCGCATAAAGTAAAATCCCCCCGCCGTAGCGAGGGGATTTTTTATTTCATTTTACCACCCTAATATCCAGGCGAATATGAGGGGTGCTACAATGGTAGCGTCACTTTCAATGATGAATTTTGGGGTATTGATATCCAATTTACCCCAGGTGATCTTTTCGTTGGGCACAGCCCCGGAGTAGGAGCCAAAGGAGGTGGTGGAATCACTTATCTGACAGAAATAACTCCAGAAAGGCACATCATGCCATTCCAGGTCCTGGTACATCATGGGTACCACGCAAATGGGGAAGTCGCCGGCAATACCGCCGCCGATCTGGAAGAAACCTACCCCTTTGCCACCGGAGTTATGGCGGTACCAGTCGGCCAGCCAAACCATGTATTCAATACCGCTTTTTACCGTGCTGGCTTTCAATTCGCCTTTGATGACATAACTGGCGAAGATATTACCGGTGGTGCTGTCCTCCCATCCGGGTACTACGATGGGGATGTTCTTTTCCGCGGCCGCCACGATCCAGCTATCCTTGGGGTCGATCTCGTAGTATTGTTTCAGGTCGCCGCTAAGGACGGTCTTGTATAAAAACTCATGCGGGAAAAAACGTTCGCCCTTGGCTTCCGCATCCTTCCATTGCTGGAACAAGTGCTTTTGCAGCCGGCGAAAGGCTTCTTCCTCGGGAATGCAGGTATCGGTGACCCGGTTATAGTGATTTTCCAACAGGTCCCATTCGTCCTGGGGGGTAAGGTCGCGGTAGTTGGGTACCCGTTTGTAGTGTGAGTGGGCCACCAGGTTCATCACATCTTCTTCCAGGTTGGCGCCGGTACAGCTAATGATATCTACTTTTCCCTGCCGGATCATTTCGGCCAGGGAGATACCCAGCTCGGCGGTGCTCATGGCCCCGGCGAGGGTCACCATCATTTTACCGCCTTCGAGGAGGTGCTGTTCGTAGCCCTTGGCAGCGTCCATCAGGGCTGCGGCGTTGAAGTGGCGGTAGTGGTGTTGAATGAAGTTTGAAACAGGTCCTTTTTGCATGGCGCGAAATTAATGTTTTTTTGACCGCCAAGACACGATGACGCAAGGGAGCGCCAAGATTAACATGGCGTGCTTTGCGCCTTTGCGGCCTGGCGGTTAAGAATTAAGAAAGATGCAGATCCTTACGAATGATCTCCGCCTCGCGAGCCGGCTTCATCGCCAACAACAAAATAGAAAGCACCAGCATCTTCAATCCATTATCCCGCAAAATAAATTCGCTTTTATCCATCACTATATCCGCCACCCAGAAAATTCCGAGTACGATTACCCCCAGCCAAAGCCTTCGCATGGGTTTTCGGTTAGAAGCGGTTCCCAATACAATGAGGATAATGCCGGTGATGAGGTACATGGCCAGTGATAGGTTGTCCAGCCCTTCCGACATAAAATAGAAGAGTATGCCACCGGCAAGAATAGAAGCACCGGAAAAGACCAGGGCAGACCTGGTCTTCTCCAGTCTTTTTTGTAAACCTCTTACTTCTTTTTCCCGGTAGACATCTGAATAGTCCTTTGATTCATTTTTCATAAGCAAGGAAACAGGTGATCCAATGGTGTTGTGCTCTTATTTTGTCAGGGGAATATCCCTCTTGAGCATTTCATCGCGGTTGGCCATTTCCCAGGCGGTGAAAAAGACCAGGCGTGCCCTTTTTTCCATCAGCGGATAATTGATCTTGTCGGGGGTATCGCCGGGTTGGTGATAATCCTTGTGAACACCGTTGAAATAGAAAATGATGGGGATTCCTTTTTCGGCAAAATTGTAATGATCGCTGCGGTAGTAGAAACGATTGGGATCTTTCGGATCATTGTATTTGCGGTCGAGGGTGAGTTTGGTATAGGTCTTATTCACCATGTCGGTGATTGGAGTCAGGTCACTGCTCAGTTTGTCATCGCCGATTATATATACATAGTTCGCCGAATCATTTACTTTCTGATATTCCGATCCAACCCGGCCAATCATATCGATGTTCAGGTTCACGGTTGTTTTCTCCAGCGGGTAAATGGGGTTATCGGCATAGTGCGCGCTACCCCAGAGGCCATGTTCTTCCCCGCTAACGGTCATAAACAAGATACTCCGGCGAGGGCCCTTTCCTTCTGCTTTGGCTTTGGCAAAGGCTTCGGCCATTTCAATGACACTAACGGTACCGCTTCCATCGTCATCCGCGCCATAGTAGATATTGCCATTGCGCATGCCCACGTGGTCGTAGTGCGCGGTCACGATCACCCATTCGTCTTTTTTATCCGTGCCTTCCACTACACCCAGGATATTCGCGGCTGAGCCGGTGGTGGTGGTTTTGGCAAAGCCCAGGTTTACATTCGCTTTATAGGTTTTGGCCGAAGGGACATTTGTCTTCGCATTCGTCAGTATCTTTTCTCCATCCGGTCCCATCAGCGCGGCCGCTACAGTCTCTGATACCGTGAAAACAGGAGGCATTACCGAGGCCGAATACCCTCTGATGTTCCAGTTACCCTGTCCGGCACCTGCGCGGCGCGGGAAGTTTCCACCCACGATGATCACCGCGGCAGCGGCTTTCTTTTGGGCGCTCATGGTTTTGCCAAACCAGCTTGCGGGGGAGCGCATGCCTTGTTGGGCCGGTTTGTATCCTTCCGGCGTACCATCCAGTACCACTACCAGTTTGCCTGTAACATCCAGGTCTTTATAGTCATTGCGTTGATCATCCACGATGCCATAGCCGGCAAACACAAATTCAGAGAAGGCCATGCCCATGGTATAATTCGAGCTTTGGGCCATATAATCTTTCAGTGATTCAAAGCTCATTCCGTTTACAACCAGTTGGCTGGAAAGCACCGAATCACGAAACAGCGGATAATGCTGGCGATAACCGCCATTATTACCCGGCAGTAGGCCAAAATTCTTGAAATTGGTTTCAATATAATCACCCGCTTTTTCCAGGCCCGGGCTTGGGGTATCCCGTCCTTCGTTTTCGGCACTTGCCACAATAAACAGGCGGGTTTTCAGGTCATCGGCCGTGATTGTCTTGGCGTATTTCTCGGCTGTTTTGTTCTTTTTCTGGGCCATGGCCATAACAGGCAGGGCCAGGATAGCAAGCAATAGGAGTTTCTTCATTTAATTGTGTTTGTTGTCAGGGATTGGCAAAAATAAAGGTTTTCCCGTCCCCCTTGGTGCCCTTTCTTCGTGTCCTTTGTGCCCCCTTTGTGTACTTTGTGTCCTCCTACGCCAGCCTTGCGTAGGAGGACACAAAGGGCACAAAGGAGGCACGAAGGGCACAAAGGGAGCATTCCGGATTCTTAAGAAGTGCCGGGGAAATGGGAGCCAGTACACTATCTCCCAAAAATTAAAGAAATAGCAGGATTAAGTAGAATCACTTAGGCAGGATTTTTTGTGATATTCTGGATTAATTCTATTTTGAGGGGAACCTTATCCGATTCCTACCAAAGGACCACTCCGGCCGGAAGACTCTAATTCCGATTATTTAGGCATTTGATTTTTGATTAAAGAGCATTACGCGGGCTGTGCTTTATTCTATTTCAATTTTCAATGCATAGGCCGATTGCTGTAATAGGTAATTCAAAATGAAAAGTGGTAAAAGATTGAGGATGAAGGGGATTTGATTTATGCCAATTTCATGCAATGGCTTAAATTAAAGCGTTGCCTGCAACCCTGTTGGTCAGACCCCAATAATCGGAAAGACAGCGAAAAAAGTTAGATTTGCCTTTAAAGACTATAGAATTGCAGACACTATTTACAGAATACGAACTCAAGAACTCAATAAAGAATAAACTTGACTTTTTAGACAAGGAATTTCATGATTGGTACAGGTTTGTTTTGTCATATCCGCCTCATCTCGTTAGACAATATTTGGAAGAGTTTAACCTTGATGAAAACGATATTGTGCTTGACCCATTCTGTGGGACAGGGACAACCTTAGTAGAAGCAAAGCTTCAAAATATTCCTTCAATTGGAATTGAAGCTAATCCTTTTGCTCATTTTGCTAGTTCAGTAAAAGTTGATTGGAACATTGACACAATAATGTTATTAAGTATAGCAAAAGAAATAAAGGATTATGTAAGTAACGAAATTGAAAAGCAAGGAATAACTGACACACCTTCTCTTAAAAACATAGAAGCTAAGTCATTACGACAGTTAAATACTGAACAAGAAAGATTAATTCTTAAGGATTCCTTAAGTCCATTGCCATTACACAAATGTTTAGTTTTACTTGATAAAATAAATCAATACAGGGACACTCCATTTTATAAATATTTAAGTCTTGCGTTAGCTAAATCTGCTGTTTTTGAATTCAGCAATCTCAGATTTGGTCCAGAGGTGGGTGTTGGAAAACTTAAACCTGATTCTTCTGTAATTCTTCCATGGTTCAAACAGGTCTTGAAAATCGTAAAAGACATAGAACATTCCAAAGCCTCGAATAAGGATGTAACGGCAATGGCGATTCTTAGTGATGCAAGAAATCTAAAGGAAATATTAAATGGACATAAAATATCTGCGGTAATTACGTCGCCACCATATCCGAATGAAAAAGACTACACAAGAACTACCCGGCTTGAATCAGTGCTACTTGGTTTTATAAGCAGCAATGATGAACTAAAAAAGTTTAAAAAGACATTATTGCGCTCTAATACAAGAGGTGTTTATAAAGGTGATACAGATGATGATTATGTTAAGTCCTTCCCAGAAATTCAAAGAATTGCGGATGAAATTGAAAAAAGAAGAATTGAACTTGGGAAAACTTCGGGCTTTGAAAAACTATATCATAAAGTAACAAAACTTTACTTCGGTGGTATGGCTAAACATTTAATTGAATTACAATCTGTCTTAAAGCCAGGAGCTTATTTGGCTTATGTTGTGGGTGATCAGGCTTCATATTTGAGAGTGATGATTAGGACTGGACATTTAATTGCAGAAATTGCCCAGACTTTAGGTTATGAACTTATAAGAATTGATTTATTTAGAACAAGGTTCTCTACAGCTACAAAGACCGACTTGAATGAGGAAGTGGTTATATTGCGTTGGCGTGGATAATCACATTTAAAGAATATGGCAAAAGTGAATCGTTATTCCCAAATTATTGAGGCGATATTTTCAAAAACCTATAAGAAGGGTATTACCGAAATCCCATTCACTAGAGATGAGATTATCGCTACTGCGGCAAAATTGAAGATTCAACTACCAAAAAATCTTGGAGATATACTTTATTCCTTCCGTTACAGGGCATCACTACCTGCAAGTATTATTAAGAAAGCTCCAGAAGGATTTGAATGGATAATTCGACCCGTTGGAAGGGCTTTATATAAAATCGAATTGACTAAGCAAACACATTTTAAACCGACAGAACATTTAGCAGAAACTAAAATTCCTGACGCAACCCCTGGCATAATCAGTAAGTATGCTATGAATGATGAGCAGGGACTATTAGCAAAAGTTCGTTACAATCGACTAATTGACATATTTACTGGATTAACCTGTTATTCATTGCAAAACCATCTTCGTACAACTGTTCCTGAAATGGGACAAGTTGAAACTTATGAAATATATATCGGACTTGACAAAAGAGGTGTTCACTACCTTTTACCGGTTCAAGCTAAGGGTGGTTCAGACAAATTTGGGGTTGTACAAATTGAACAAGACTTTGCAGTAGGTTCTTCAAAATTTCCAACTCTTATTTGTAAACCCATTGCTGCACAGTTTATGACCAACGGTGCAATAGCCTTGTTTGAATTTGAGTTAACTGACGAAGGAATTGCAATCACTTCAGAAAAGCATTACCGTCTTGTAAGACCTGACGAGCTTTCGGCAGAAGAAGTCGAAAACTACAAAACAAGAGTACTTTAAAGACCCCGGACGAAGGACAGCAGGCAACAAAAGTATTTGCAAAATCAGGGCCGGACATTGTAACATCTACTATGTGCAAGCATCAGCTGAGGTTCGGGCACGACTTTCAATTTTCAGCTTTAGTTCATAACTTCAACTACATATTTTCAAATAAGTATTTGTATCGGGCTGGACAATCAATGAATTCCCTGCCTTCGCGAATACTCAAGCGTTAGCTGCAAATTATTAAGACACCTTAAAATTTAAAGAGATATTATTATGGCAAAAATAACAGAGGTTAGGCTGACACTTGCAGCTTTTATTTACGGAATTGAAATTGACTTAAAAAATGTCATAAAAAAATATGTATCCCCTTTTCACGAAGATGTGCACTTTTTTCATGACCCTGAATTGCAAGCAAAAATAGTTGATAGGTTTAACAAAGAAAACCCAGGAATTGATTATAAAAAATCACTTGAGGACATTGTTGACTTTCTTGATTTTGGCGACACATTTATTGTTCTAAAAAAGAATAATGTTTTCCTTAATAAGCCAACTAATGAATTTCTCACTCAAATTTACAACGACTTAGTTACAATAATCCCTGTGCGTAATAGAGTAATGCACACAAGACCATTACTAGGGGGCGACTTTGCAATAGTCTACGATTTTATAACAAAGTTAAAACCATCAGACCCCATTGACTGGAAAGCAACCATTGAAACGAGAAATCTTATTGAAAAAGACCCCACTTTTGTATTGACTTTAAAATTTCCGTCAATATCCTATAACAGTCAAACAAATAGAGTAATACATAACCTGCCAGTCCCTGATTTTGACGAAACTGGTTTTATAGGTCGCACTAAAGATGTTGATGATGTCAAACAATTAATTTTTACAAATAAGGTTGTTTCAGTTCTTGGTGATGGTGGCATTGGTAAAACGGCTTTAGCATTGAAGGTTGCTTACGACATTGTTGATTTAAATGAGAAGTGTCCATTTGAATTAATTATTTGGACAACAGCTAAAACAACAATGCTAACAGCAAAAGGTATTGAAGAAATATATACAACAATAACAGATTATACTGGGTTAATCGATATGATTTCTGAAACAATAGATTCAAAAATTGAAGTCAATAAGCTCGACTCGATTCTTGAATACCTGGACCTTTTCAAAACATTAATAGTAATAGACAATTTAGAAACTATTCATAACGAAGAGGTTAGAGATTTCATAAGAAAAGCTCAAGTTAAATGTCACATACTCATTACATCGAGAATTGGTCTTGGAGAACTTGAATTTCCAAGAAAGTTAAATGGACTTTCAGAAAATGAAGCAGCAAGACTCATAAGAGAAATCGCAAGAATACGAAATAGCGATACACTGATGAAATTACCCACAAAGACTTTAGGCGAAATTTCAGAGAAATTATATTATAACCCTCTGGCTTTAAAATGGTTTGTAAGTACGGTTGAAATGGGTATTTCACCTGCTGAAGTTCTTTCAAATAAAGATGATTTACTTAATTTTTGCTTGACAAATGTTTATGAAAAACTTAGTGATGGTGCGGTAGTAATACTTAAGACAATTCGAGCATCACGAAGAAAACTTACTACAGGAGAGATTATATATTTATCAAATTTTCAACCATTAGAAGTTAGAAAGTTTTTAATCGAATTATTTAAAACCACTTTAATAAGCAGAGAAATAAAGGACGCAAACAATCTTGAAGAGGTATATTATTTTATCTCAGACTTTGCAAAAGATTTTTTATCTAAAAGGTATCAAATAGAGCCAGAATATGTGAGGATGTTAACCAGAAAGTACAAAGTACTTGAAGAAGGACTAAAAGATATTACGAAATATAGTAAGCATAATGAATTTTCAATAAACGCAATTTCTTATGAAACTGCAAATCAAAAAATTGCAGCTAAATTTTTATCCGAGGCTTTAAGTTTTTCTAAAACGGGAGACTTCGACAGAGCTTTACATAAAACTAGTGAAGCAAAGAATATTGACCCTAACTATTATGAAGTCTACAGAGTTGGAGCTTTTATTAAAGCAACTCAAGGCGATATTTTAAGTGCCGAAGAAGATTATCAGCTAGGTCTTGAAATTGCACCTAAAAATTTAAGACTTCTATTTTATTATGCTCAATTTCTATTATTCTCTTTAGAAGACAGCACAAAGGCACTGTTATATGCTGAACAAGTTTATCAACAAAAACCTAATCACCCTTACACTTCTTTTCTATTTGCCCGTTGTTATAATCATAATGGAGATTTTAATAAGGCAATTAACATACTTAAGAACTTGTTGCAGAACAGAGATTTAGATTCAAAAAGTGTTCGTGTCGCCTACACTGAATTGATTAGTCTTTACTACAGTACTGGACAAGACTTATTTAGAATTCAAACCGATATTGAAAATGCAGTTAATCATTATAAAAAGGCATTTGAAACTTTTGAGGAATGTATTTCAAAAGACATTATTGATTACAAAGTATTGAAAAATTTTGTTGACAGCTTATATAGTTTTATTAACACAATTCCGACCACTGAAATTGAAAAAAATAAGCCTTTCATTAAGGACTTAATAAAAAAATATGAAAAGCAAATTTCTCTTACTCATCTTTGTAATAAAGTAATACTCAAGTTCATTGATAAATTTGATGATAATGAATTTGCATATATGCTTGATAATGAAATTGGCAATGACAAGAAAATTGGAAATATTAAAAAAGGAAAAGCCGAAAACAATTTCGTATTTATTGACACAGAAAATCAAAGTTACTATGCCAACAGATATGATTTTATTGACTTGTCAAATTGGATTGACTGGAAAAATTTAGCAAATGGGCAATTGGTAGTGTTTGAAATTGGAACAAACTCACAAGGAGAATGTGCCAAGAACATTAAAATAATTAAGTAATCTGCAGCTAACATTAGTATTGCCAATAGTGAGGCTTGCCATTGGAGCAATCGGCAGCAGTAATTCTGCTGTACTGTGGTTCGGGTCTCGACGAACAAAGCCCGACTTTGGTTTTTAATGGTTAGCTTTAATTAAGAGCGATGCAGCAAATCTGTGAGCACGAGTATAAATTTTCCCAGCATTAGCAAAACTTGGTCGGTAGTGTGCCTAGCAATTTATTGAAACAAAAAATCCTCATATTTCTTTTGACTATTTCACCGCTATGGGTTGGCCTTTTTGCGCAAAATATTTCTACAAAATATCCGGATGTAAAGGAGAAATTAATAAGCATAAATGCTGACACCTCTTTTGAAAAAGTTACTTTGAAGAATGAACAGTTTATGCCACAAATGACTGATGGCGGTGGGGAGCTTATTGGATTTTTTAAGAAAGAAACAATACAAAAAATTACAAGAATGATTGTTTTATCGTATGGTATAGAAACATACGACTATTATTTTAATAACGAAAGGCTGATGTTCATTTACGAAACATTTTATCTCTTCATGATAAATGATAGCCTGGGGACAGTGGACCAAACCAAGACAGAATTGAATTTTATTGGAACCTATTACTTTATAAATAATAAGTTGATCGATAGCGAAACTGTGGGGCACAACAGGTTTGAAAATGAGGATATAGATATGGAAGCAATACTTTTAAAAGAAACAGAAGAGAACCTATCAATGTTAAAACAAGAAAGAGCCAGGACCGCTAAAAGGGATTTGGTCCCTGGCTGTAGGTAACATATCAATTCTGGCAATAATTAGAAACCCAGGGTACCGAAACTTATTAGTATCAGACAATAACTCTTATCGTCCACTTTCCCCACCCAACCGTCGCTACGCGACGTGGGGGGTTTCTAGTTTTTGTTTATTATTCATTAGTTACGCCGCTGCCATACTAGGTTGAGAGTTCAGGGGTAAAGAATCCACATATACACAAGAAATTGGCGTCCCTGGCGCCTTAGCGCCCTGGCGGTTAGGCTTTACCGCGAGGGCGCTAAGGCGCCAGGGAGCGCAAAGAATTAATTTAACAGGAGATCTTTCCGACGCGGGTGGCGTGCCGCCCTCCTTCGAAATGGGTATTCAGGAAGATATTTACCATTTTTTCTACATCGCTTTCGCGGACAAAGCGGGCGGGGATGCAGATGATATTGGCATTGTTGTGTTCACGGGCCAATTTGGCGAGTTCTTCGCCCCAGCATAAGGCAGCGCGAATGCCCTGGTGTTTGTTGGCGGTGATGGCTACACCGTTTCCACTTCCACATATAAGAATGCCACAGGCAGCTTCGCCTTTCTCTACGGCACTTGCCACAGGATGGGCGAAATCGGGATAATCCACCGAATCGGCGGAGAAGGGGCCAAAGTCTTTAAAGGGGATACCTTTTCCTTCGAGAAAAGAAATGATTTCTTCTTTGTATTGGTAACCGGCGTGGTCGCCTCCGATGGCGACGGGTTTGGTATGGTCGAAGGGTGTTTCCATTTAATAAAGATAATTAATATTGATTACACGATCTTTTTATGACACGAATTAAGACGAATTCAAGGAATTGCACGAATTGATTAATAAATAATTCGTGTAATTCGTCCCATTCGTTTTAATTCGTGTCATAAGAATTTAAGACCACTCGGCTTCTTCCGCCTTCAACCTCTTCTTCTCCGCCCTAGCAGACAAACGAATGGAAATTTCGTAAAGGAAATAAATGGGTAATGTAACAATACACTGACTGATGACATCGGGTGGAGTTATCGCTGCAGCCACAATGAGGATGATGACGATGGCATGGCGACGATATTTACGCAGGAAGGCCGGACCTACGATCCCGATCTTGGTGAGGAATAATATGACCAGCGGGAGTTGAAAGGTTAATCCCGTTCCCAACACCAGCGGCAACATGGTATCTATATAACTGGTGACAGACCATTGGTTCTTGATCGCATCATCGAGCGTAAAACTGGCGAGGAAGTTGACGGTATAGGGCGCGATGACGAGGTACCCGAAGCAGATACCCAGAAAGAATAAAAACGACACCCAGAATACAACACCACGGGTAGTCGATTTTTCATTGGGGGTGAGGGCGGGTTTGACAAAACGCCAGAATTCCCAGAATATATAGGGGAAGGCCAGGATGATCCCCCCGATGGCAATAAAGGTGAAAAGCAAGGTGATCTGTCCGGTCATGACCACATTCTGCATATTGACCGGGATCTCATTCACGCACATGGCTTCAGCCAGGCCAAGTTTATGTCCGAGTTTACACATGGCCCGGTAAGTGATAAAATCGGTATGCAGGGGCCCCATGAGCAGGTTGCGGAAAAGGGGTTTGTAGTAGATGGCTACTACCACGGCACCAATGACAATGGCTATCACGGCACGGAACAGGTGTGCCCGTAAATCCTCCAGGTGGTCCATAAAGGACATTTCCGCCCGGTCAAGCTTCGTACCTTTTTTAAATAATGCCATGCCAGTTAATAAAAATAAAGAGGTGCAAAGATAAAGAGTTTAGCGGGCCGGGGCCTATTTCAGCACCCGCATTTTCACCATCTCGATACGGGTATCAGAAACAGTGACAATATCAAATTCATAATCCCCGATGATGATCCTGTCCTTTTGCTGGGGGATGGTTTCGTGATAATTAATGATCAGCCCGGACAAGGTTTCCGACTCGGTGGGCGGGAAGGCCAGGTGGTATTTCTCCCGGAGATAATCCACCTCCAACCGGCCAGAGAAGATGTATTCATTCTCGGCGATCTGTTTTTCTACAAATTCCTCCACATCGTATTCGTCCTGTATCTCGCCAAATATCTCCTCGAGGATATCTTCCATGGTAATGATACCGGAGGTACCGCCAAACTCATCCACCACCCAGGCAATGCTCTTTCTTTCCTTGCTGAATTTATTGATCAGGTCGGTGGCGCTCATGCTTTCGGGAATGGCCGGGATTGGGAGCAATACCTGCTGAATGGTGCCGGGGTTCTTGAACATATCCAACTGGTGCACATAGCCCAACAGGTGATCAATATTCTGCTCGTAAATAACGATCCGGGAGAGTTTGGTCTCGGCAAACAGGCGACGGAGCTCACTGACCGGGGCATGGATATCCAGTCCCACGATCTCTTTACGAGGCACCAGACACTGGCGGATCTTGACCTTGGAGAATTCCAGGGCGTTTTCAAATAGTTCAGTATTCAGGTTTTCATCCCCGTCATCCCCGTGATGGTTTTGATGAAAAAGGTTCTCCAGATCGCTTCGGCTAAAGGCTTCTTTCTTCTCATCTACCCGGATATTGAAGAGATAACGCAATATCCAGTTTGACATGGCGATAAAGGCCGCGGCAATGGGATAGAATATCTGGTAGAAAAAGGAAATGATATGTACCAGGCCAGAGAGTATGGAATTACTCCGTGCGCGGAATATGGCCCGGGGAATGAACTCCGCAAAAATGATGACCAATAGCGTGGAAATAGCGATCTCGACCAGTATTCGTCCTACGCCTGGTACATGCGCATAATCCCAGATGGGACGCATGACATCGCTGATCTGTAAACCAAAAAAAACGAGGAAGATATTAAAGCCCACCAGGGTGGTTCCCAGAAATCGGATGGGTGATTCAACAAATTCATCGAGTATTTCGCCGCTGACCTTGCCTTGTTTTTTCTTGAGTTCTATGTCAAGGCGATTGGCGCTATAAAATGCCATCTCGATCCCGGCAAAAAAGCCCATCAGGATCAGGGTCATGAGAAACCAGGTGAGTGTTTTTACATCGAACATAGATCGGGGGGCAAATTACACCAAAAACCGGGGATTCGGTAGGGAGGTTTAACCGCCATGGCGCTAAGACGCAAGGGGGCGCCAGGTTTTTCCTGGCGTCACCTGGCGTCATCCTGTCTTTGCGGTTAAATCAGCTTAAGAAATTGAAAACCAACTCCTCCGCCTCCTCACAAGCCCTGTCCAGCAGGTCGTTTACAATGATCCGGTCGAACTGGTGGCGGAAGCTCATTTCATACCCAGCTTTATTAATTCTGGCTTCGAGGGATTCGGGGGTTTCTGTGCCCCGGGCTTCGAGCCGGCGCCGGAGCTCTTCCAGGGAGGGAGGTTCGATAAAAAGAGAGAGGCACTGGCCAGGGTATTGGTCCTGGATATGGATACCCCCTTTTACATCTACATCCAACAATGGAGCCTTATTGGCCTTCCAAATGCGTTCGATTTCTGATTTCAGGGTACCATAGTATTTGCCTTCATACACCATTTCCCATTCGGCAAACTCATTGTTCTCGATCTTATGCCTGAAATCAATTACAGACATAAAATAGTAATCCACGCCGTTTTTTTCATTGGCGCGTGGAGACCGCGTAGCGGCCGAAACAGAAAAGGCGAGTTTATCGGGCAGGGTTTTGAGCAGGTGCCGGGTGATGGAGGTTTTACCGGCGCCAGAGGGTGCGGCGATGATGATGATCTTTCCAGGGGTCATGCGCGCAAAGATAGACCAGGATTTAATGATTGCATGGATTGCCTGGATTAAGGTCTTTTTTATTTCTCGCGGCGAACGCAAAGAAATGAAGAACGCTGCGGCAGCCTTTATCTCGAAGTTTAGAATGCCGTTGCGTTCTTTTACTCTCAGCGTTCGCTGCGAGAAACAAAACCTACTGTACCAGTTTGGCGATAGCCTGCAAAGGCAGGCTCTCCATTAATTTGGTCGCTTCGTTTTCGGTGGTTTTGTTCACGGTAAATGTCAACAACGCATTACCAAAGGGCAATTGAATGGTATAATTGAATTCGCCATCCACTTGACCGGTCTGTCTTTCCATGCGGGCTTTATAGCCTTGAACCTTGATGGTCTTGCTGTTTTCATCCCGCATCATCCCACCGACCATGGGGTTGTTTAGCAAGGCATTCAGGGTGGTGACCAACGGAGAATTACTGATCAGTTCAAACTTTACTTTTTCGTTGGGGGTACCATAGCTGCGGGACACGGTGGCGCCTACCATGCCCAGGTTGCTGGTGACATGGTCGTCTTTGGGATTGATGGCAGCATCCCCCAATTTGGCGGGCAGCATTTTGAGGATTTCTTTTCCGATCGTGATGTCGATCTCACTCAAGGCTTGTTGCAGGGCAAAATGGGTCTCTTCGAGTTTATTTGCTGCATAGGATGTTTTAGCCGTGGTGATCTCTTTTTTGAAATCGGTTTCGGTTTGTGCCAGGGTCACCAGACCGCTCAGCAGAAACAGGGGAAGGAATATTTTTTTCATTTGCTTGATGTTAAGGTGAAGGATTATTGTTCTCCCATGCGGCGTTTAATGTCATCAATATCGAACAGGGCACCGGCCTTGAGCACTTCATTCTCATCTTTGAAGTTGATGCACTCCCAAACGATCATGGAGGACTGTCCCAGCGGAACGATCAATGTATAGCCTTTGCTGTCGTCGTATTGGATCAAGGCTTTGTAGTTCTTCACCCGTACCTGTTTTACATTCTGGTCATTGGCACCGGCCTGGGTATAGGCCCCGCTGAAATAGAGATTGACCCAACCGGAATACAAAGAGTTGTTTCCAATCGACATACTCATTTGTCGTTCCTTGCCATCACTGTACACCCGTAGGATGGTAAGGTTTGACCAACCCCATTGGTTACTCACTACTTTATCCTGGAGCGTGTCTTCCTTCAGGTCGAGGATCTGATCGGGGAGTGCTTTAAGCAGTTCTCTTCCCAATTGGATCTCTACGCCCACCAGCGCTTGCTGAATGGAATAGCGGGCATCGCTGAAATTGCCTGCGGCATGTGCCTGTTCCGCATCATTGATCTGTTGTACTACATCAGGCGGGGTGGTATTGGTGAGACCGCCACCTCCTTTGTTGGTGGGTTTCCCGCTTCCACCACCTGACATGGTGTTGTTATCACTGGTTTGTGTTTCTTCAGCCGGGGTGGTCTTCTTATCCGATTCACCCAGAATCTTTTTCTCGGCTTTTTCTTTTAATTTTTTAAGTAGTTGTGCCTCGGATGGCAAGGCGCATGTGCCGGCTATTCCGGTAAAAAGTAGCAAAAGGATACACTTTTTCATGTGTTTCGGTTTGGGGTGAAGGCTACTGACAGAGAGAGTGATTTCGTAGAATAGTGGGGGTATAAAGGTAGGGAAACTTGAGAAATGTGGTTTAGTATTTACTTGTTTAACCGCCATGGCGCTATGACGCCAGGTTGCGCCAATAATCTCTTTGTGTCCCTTGGCGCCCTCGTGTCTTGGCGGTTAAGAAAACATTAAGGAATCTTAAACCCTTGTAATGATTGCCCCGAGGTTGCGCAGGCGTTCATCAATTTGCTGATACCCTCTGTCAATCTGTTCGATATTCTGTATCACGCTTTTACCTTCCGCGCTGAGGGCCGCGATCAAAAGCGACACACCTGCCCGAATATCCGGGCTGCTCATGGTGATGCCCCGGAGTTTTTGTTCACGTTCGAGACCGATGACCACCGCGCGATGCGGATCGCAAAGGATGATCTGGGCGCCCATGTCGATCAGTTTATCGACAAAGAAGAGGCGGCTTTCAAACATCTTCTGGTGAATGAGTACACTGCCACGCGCCTGTATAGCGGTGACGAGTACAATACTCAGCAGGTCGGGTGTAAAACCTGGCCAGGGGTGATCGTAGATGGTGAGTACGCCGCCATCGAGATAGCGTTGTACCTCATATATTTCCTGGGAAGGGATATGGATATCATCGCCGATGAATTCCATTTGAATACCCAGTTGTTTGAATTTATCAGGAATGATGCCGAGGTGTTCGATACCCGCGTTCTGGATGGTGATATCGCTTTGGGTCATAGCTGCAAGACCGATAAAGGATCCTACCTCGATCATATCCGGAAGCATCTGGTGTTCGGTGCCACCGAGGGTGGAGACGCCTTCGATGCTGAGTTTATTACTGCCTACTCCACTGATCTTGGCCCCCATGCGATTGAGCATGCGGCAGAGTTGCTGGATATAGGGTTCACAAGCTGCATTATAGATGGTGGTGGTGCCAATGGCCATGGAAGCGGCCATGATAATGTTGGCGGTTCCGGTAACCGAGGGTTCATCGAGCAGCAGATCCACTCCTTTTAGTTGCGGAGCTTCGAGGTGAAAGAATCCATCTTCGGGGTGGTAGTCAAAGGAAGCACCCAGTTGTTGAAAGGCGATGATATGGGTATCAAGTCTTCGGCGCCCTATCTTATCGCCACCCGGTTTAGGGATAAAAGCCTTGCGATAGCGGGCCAGCATAGGTCCGGCCAGCATGACCGAGCCGCGAAGCCTTCCACTTTTCTTTTTAAAGGTTTCGCTGTGGAGATAGTCAATATCTACATCGTCTGCTTTGAAATGACAGGTGTGCCGATCAGTCCGGTCGATCTTCACCTTCATTTCACCCAATAATTCGATGAGCAGGTTTACATCCAGGATATCGGGGATATTCCGGATCGTAACTGTTTCGGGGGTGAGTAATACTGCACTGATGATCTGCAGGGCTTCGTTCTTAGCGCCCTGTGGAATGATATTTCCTTGCAGTTTTTTTCCGCCGATGACTTCGAAGCTGTGCATGGGGGGACGATTGATAGCGAAGGGGGATCAGAATCTTTTCTTTTTGAATTTTCCACCACCACCGCCACTGCCGCCATTGTTGCGACCGCGTTGCTGGAATTTTCCCCTTTGTTTACCATAGCTTCCGCGATCGCGTTGTTCCTGTTGCGGACGGAATTGTTTAACGCTGGGGGTATTGGTGAATTCCAACTGGCCGTTGGTAATCGTGGTCAGTTCCGATTGGATGGCATCATCGTGTACCATTTCCTTGTGCCAGTTGTTATAGGCCAGTTTCATGTAATAGGCGATGGCATTGGCAAAACCCTGTCTTTTTTCGGGGTTGGTTTCTGCCAGGGCTTTATCGATCACGATCTCCAGGTTTTTACCCAGGTGATAGAGCCGGGGATGACGATCGGGATAGGGAAGCGGAGCGGGTTTGCCTTTCAGGGTCTCTTTTGTTGGAATGGGGTAAGGAGACTCCACATCCAGTTTAAAATCGGAGATCAAAAAGAGGTGGTCCCAAAGTTTATGGCGAAAATCCTCCACGTTGCGCAGGTGGGGATTGAGAAAGCCCATGAGTTCGATCACCGCGTAAGCATTGCGCTGACGGCGTTCCTTGTCCTCGATGGTAAGCAGGTGCTCTACCATTTTCTGAATGTGCCGACCATATTCGCGCATACCGAGGTGGTTGCGGGTGGTATTATAATCCATGGTTACAAATGTAAGGTTTTTATTTCAGCGGGGGGGGGAGCGGGTTGGATGTTGGTCCGGGGACAGATGACGGATGACTGATGACGGAGGCGGAAAGGCCCGACTTCGGACCCTGGACCCCGGACCAACATCCAACATCTTCACCATGGCAAAAAAAGAAAGGGGCCCCGAACCAAGGCCCCTTTTACAAGCCACCATCCTCTTCCACCTAAGAGGTCATTTAACAATGAGAAGTTGATTGACCGCGGACAGTTGGCCCGTCTGATCAGATAACCGTAACCAATACATACCGTCGCTCAATGTCGTCAGTTGTTTGTAGGTGGGTCCGGCTACATCTACTTTCCCATTATAAATCGTTTGACCGTTTATATTGACGATCTGTATATTCCAGGTTGCAGGATTACTTCCATCAAATTTGATACCAACAATCCCTTTGGAGGGGTTGGGGAATACCGTAAAAATACCTTTCTGTGTACCGAGTTGTACGGTCTTGGTTTGACTATAGCGGTATGACCCGTTGGCAAATTTTATTTTTACGCGGAAATAATAGTTGGTTTGCTGATTGGATGAGGTGCGATAGTTGTAATGGAAAGCACCGTCTGCACTCAGGGCATCTTTTGAAATAGTGCCTTCGTTGTAGAAACGGTTGCCATCGGGGCTAACTTCCAGTTCATACACATAATCTTCATCCGCGAGATTGGGTTTTGTCCAGGTGATCTCAGCCGTTTGCGCATCCACTTTATTGGCGTTGATCGGGAATGTCCAATTGGGCAGGATCAACGGCGGACAAGTACAATATTCAAAGTGAAAATTCACCAGGGCCGAGGTCAATACAAAGACAAAGCTGCTACCCCCGGTAACGGTCGCATTCGCTGAAACGGAGATATCATAGTTGTACACCATGCTGTCTGTACCGTAAAAAGTGTTTATGGTGGTAGTATCCGTGATGACACGACAGAGTTGTTTGTTCAAAACGGTATCATGACTCAGGCTGGTAAAATCGGGTCCGGAACCAAACACACTGTTATTGGGGGCCAGCGAATATGGCCCATAGGATGCTGAAACAGTATTCGACAGCGGAGAACCCAGACCGGGCCCGGTCAACTGGTCCGTACGATCGTACTGGAAATTGGCCGTTTGCGGGGCAAAAGAGAAATTCTCAATCGCCAGGGTATCGATGACCCCCGTGATGGTGATACAGAGGCGAACGCAGTTCACTGTTCCGTTTTGTGGATCGAATTTTGGGAAATAAACAGGTGTCGAGGTGACCCCCGTTCCAAAAACGATCGTTGTATCATACGCGGTTGATCCCGGGGTGTATCCACCAGGACATTGTGCTTTTGAACCTGTAGTGAGGAAGACTCCAGAGACTGCAAGACAAATCGCCACAAAATGCTTCGAGTAAATAGGTTTCATAGGTCGGAGTTTTGGTCAAGAATAGAACTTACCAATAAGCAAAAGTAGACAGGATATATAATGGAATCAATTGTACTAATGCTCTATTTATTTTACAGTATTTCATGTATTTAGGATGAAACAAATACGATAGTAAAGGCCAAACCCCTAGGGGTTATTTCTTAGTTTACTCCCTCGTAACTTTGTGAAAATGAAGCTCAGCTTTGACCTGCGTCGGAATTCGGGTGAAAACCCCACCGCCTTTGCCCTGCAAATGGCCTGGATAGGGCAGTGTATCAAGGCATTACCCGAATGGGAGTTTTCCCTGCTTTTTACGGAAGGCGATGAGGATAATGTCCTGCCTGTTGCGGCAGGTGCGGAAGTGCTCACCGCCGGATCCCCCTTTTGGCCTTTTTGGGCCAACCGGGTCAAATGGCCCAGGATACTCCGGTCAACCAAAACAGACATCCTCCTCTCATTTGAACCTTCCCCCATCCGCGGGTTTCAAAAACAGATTGAATTGAGCACTGAGCGCCTGGTACAGCTTCCCGGAAAACCCGATTTAGGAGAAAAAACGGCCTTTTCGGAGTGGGAATTGGAGACCCTGCGCGAGAGCTTCACCCAGGGGAAGCCCTATTTCCTCTATTTTCCTGATAACCGGGAGGAGACTGATCTTTCCCTTGTGCTAAAAGCCTTTTCCATTTTCAAAAAGTGGAATCAAAGCAGCTATAAGCTGGTGATGGTGATGGAAAAAGTGGGGCAAAAAGCGCATAAGGTCCGCTTTCAATCCTACAAGTACCGGGATGATGTTGAACTGATCGAGGATGATGCCTTCCTGGAAAGAGAGAAATGGGTTGCCGGGGCCATTGCCCTGATCCTGGATCCCCAGTCGGCAGGGTATGTTTTTTTGGCTACCCTTGCGGCAAACCAGGCTGTACCGCTGATCGCGCCTATTCCCCTTTCATTCCCGATGGCCTTTTTTGAGACCAATACCCGGAATGAGACGGCGTTGGGTGATGCCCTGAACCGGATCTATGCCAGTGAAGGTAAGGTGGCCATCCCTGCGCCCACTGATCCGGAAACCACGGTATCCTATTGGGAGGGATTCCGTAACCTGATTGAAAAATCGATTGGCTGAATTCAGCTAAATTTGCTGTTCATCTTTTAATCGCAACCCCTTTTTACACATGCATAAATCAACCATACACATCGAGGTGGATCTCGATGCGCAAAAAGTGCCGGAAAATATCACCTGGAAAGCATCTGACAGCAGTGCCGAGGAAGGACAAAAGGCTAAAGCGCTTATGTTGTCCTTTTGGGATGGAGCGGAGAAGACCGCTTTACGGATCGATCTTTGGACCAAAGAAATGATGGTGGATGAAATGGCCGACTTTTTTTACCAGACCATGGTCACCATGGCGGACACCTATGACCGCGCTACCCAACACAAGGAATTAGTGGGGGAAATGAAACAATTTGCGCAGCATTTTTATAAAAAATTCCGCGAAAAGCAGATGGAGGAAAACAAAGCTTAAAATCAATTTCTCGCAGCGATCGCAGCGGATAACGCTGCGGTCGCTGCGAGAAACTAATCATTTGATATGAACTTAGAACAAAACATCATGACCGAAATGAAGGAGGCCATGAAATCAAAGAATGAAGCCGCCTTAAGAAGTTTACGCGCCATTAAAGCCGCGATATTGCTGGCCAAGACCAGTGAAGGCGCCAGTGGTGAATTAAAGGAGGAAGACGAGATCCGCCTGCTGCAGAAACTGGTGAAGCAACGCAAGGATTCACTGGAGATCTACCAGCAACAACAGCGGGCCGATCTGGCGCAGAAAGAGGAAGAGGAGATCGCGGTCATTGAAAAATTCCTGCCCAAGCAAATGAGTGCAGAGGAATTAAAAACGGTGATCAAAGAATTGATCGCGGAAACAGGGGCGAGTTCCCCGGCAGATATGGGTAAAGTGATGGGGGCTGCCACCAAGAAACTGGCGGGTAAAGCCGATGGGAAAACCATTTCCGCTGTCGTAAAAGAGTTATTAAGCGCATGATCATTGATCTGATATTGGCCGTGTTGTTAGCGATCGCGCTGGTAAAGGGTTACCGGCGTGGGTTGATCGTGGCCTTATTCTCCGTGGTGGCCCTTATTGTGGGGTTGGCCGCAGCCATCAAATTGTCTGCGGTGGTGGCGGGTTATATCGGGAATACGGTGAAAGTATCTGAGAAATGGTTACCGATTGTTGCATTTCTGGTGGTGTTGGTGATCGTGGTGGTAGTGATCAATATGGTGGGGAAGGTGCTGCAGACGGCGGTAGAGTCGGTCATGCTGGGTTGGGTCAACCGCCTGGGCGGTATGTTATTTTATGGAATATTCTATTTGTTGTTGTATAGCGTTCTTCTTTTTTATGCCACACAAATTGGATTTATAAAGCCCGAGACCATTCGGGATTCTGCTTCATATGCGCATATTGCGCCACTTGGTCCGGCAGCCGTGGAGAAACTCGGAATTGCCTTACCCTGGTTCCGCGATATGTTTGAAGAGTTAAAGACTTTCTTTGATGGGGTATCCCGCCAAATTCCTGTATCACAATAAAAAAGCCCCCACATGGCTTAAACTTTAGATATTTGCTGTAAATCAGTTATTTTAGCAAAAATTAAAGGTTCTGTTGCAGGCATGGATTTCGAAGTAAAACAAGTAGATAAGTTCCGGTACATCGAAGAGGGGGAAGGAGAGACCTTGATGTTACTTCACGGGCTTTTTGGCGCGTTGAGTAATTTCAAGGACCTGATCGATTATTTCCGCCACCAGTACAAGGTGGTGGTTCCCATGCTCCCTTTATTCGACCTGGATATCCTGCATACTTCGGTGGGTGGGCTGGCCAAGTTCGTCAATAAGTTCCTGGAAAGAATGGATTATCAACAGGTACACCTGCTGGGGAATTCCCTGGGAGGGCATGTGGCGCTGGTGCATATCCTCAAGCATCCAGAACGGATCAAATCACTGATCCTCACCGGTAGTTCGGGCCTTTTTGAGAATGGCATGGGGGATTCATACCCCAAGCGTGGAGATTATGAGTACATCAAGAAAAAGACAGAGCTGACCTTTTATGACCCCAACACGGCTACCAAAGAGTTGGTGGATGAGGTGTACGGGATCACGAATAACCGGATCAAAGTGATCAAGATCATTGCGTTGGCGAAAAGTGCCATTCGCAATAACCTGGGCGAAGAACTAAACCAGATCAAACAGCCAACCTTGCTTATCTGGGGAAATAATGATACCATTACCCCTCCCTTTGTTGCCCGTGAGTTCAACAAATTGATTCCGAACAGTGAGTGAGTTGCATTTCATTGACAAGTGTGGTCACGCCCCTATGATGGAGGTGCCACAGGAGTTCAATGCCATTTTGCATAAATTTTTGAAAAAACTCAATCAGCCTGCAACAGTTGCCTGAGACATGCTGTCTGATTAGTAAAAGCCGCTATCCATGTTAACACGGGACCTGATATCGTCTATACTTCCCGTTCTTCATTTGCAGGACAAAGTGTTTAACGCCCTGCAACTGATGAGCGACAGCCACGTCGCCCATCTTCCCATAGAAAAGGATGGACAGTATATAGGTCTGGTAGGTGAAGAAGACCTGCTTCAAGCCCCCGACGATACCCTGGAATTGCAGGAATTAAAAGAAGTCTATGCCCAGGTGAAGGTTTCTCCCGATGATCATTTTCTCAAAGCCCTCCATATTGCTGCAGAAGGAAAGCTAACGGTGGTGCCTGTGGTACATTCTACTGGCGAATTTGCCGGGTCAGTGAGTTACCGCGAACTTATCCGCCAGGCCTCCGAATTCATGAATGTAAAAGACCCTGGCGCACTGATCGTTTTGGAAATGGAGCCCCGCGCTTATTCCTTTAGTGAGATCAGCCGGTTGGTGGAATCCAACGATGCCCAGATCACGCAACTCAATACCTATACCGATACGGTCACCGGACTGATGCAAGTGACCTTAAAGATCAATAAAATGGAGGTCTCCGATGTGGTGGCCACCCTCCAGCGCTATGATTATACCGTTCGGTATTCCTTTGGGGAGGAGTATTATGAGAATGAATTGCGCAGCAATTATGACAACCTCATGCATTACCTGAAACTTTAACAGGTCAGGGGGTTAAACTTTAATTTCCCCTAAAAATTAATACCCTTAATTTCGGAGTTCATGTAAGATTATAAGCATGCAGTGCCCGGGAAAATATGTGTTGGGATTCTTGTTGATGCTTTGCCCCTTTTGCGTGCTTCGTTCACAGATCGGTGGTAGCGGAACAGGAACCGGATTGGAGGACTCCCTTTTGTCCCAACGCCTTGCACCCGACTCTGCCCGGACCAACCCCAACCCCGCCTCCCGCCCTTTTATCGTTCGACAGATCCTGATTACCGGAAACAACAAGACCAAGGAGAATATCATTCTGCGTGAACTGCCATTCAAGGAGGACGATGAATTTCAATTACAAGAACTGGTGGCCAGATTTGAAGATGCCCGTCGCCAATTGATGAATACCACTCTATTTCATGAAGCCATCGTTTCCCTGAAAAGATTTGAAGGATACTTTGTCGATATATCCGTGGAAGTGAAAGAACGCTGGTATTTATTTCCCCTTCCTTATTTCAAGCCGGTTGACCGGAACATCAATCAGTGGCTGATCGAACAAAAAGGTCAGCTCAGTCGGGTGGATTATGGGTTGAAAGTGATTTACAACAATGCAACGGGCAGGAATGATAAAATGAATATCTGGCTGGTGAATGGTTATACCAAACGCGTTTCGCTGGGGTATGACCGCTTGTATTTTGACCGCCGAATGAAATGGGGGATGCGGATCGGGATCAATATGGGAAGTAACCGGGAGGTAAACTACCTGACCTCGGAAGACAAGCAATTGTTTTTTAAAGATGAATCCCAGTTTGTGCGCTCGTTCATGAATTTCAATACGGAGTTGACCTATCGACGGGCTATTAAAACTCGTCACCGCTTTGGCATCGCCTGGAACAGTGAACGCGTGCTGGATACCGTGGCCCGACTGAATCCGAATTATCTTCCTGATGGCCAAACGAGATTACGCTTTGTTGACCTCTACTATGCGATGAGTTATTTTGATGTGGATTTTATCCCTTATCCACTCAAAGGATATCATGCAGATGTTTTCTTACTCAAAAGGGGATTGAATGGCGCGATCAATCTTTGGGAGGCCACGGGTAAAGTGGGAGGCAACTGGCCCATAGCTAGAAGAACCTGGCTGGGCCTGCGTGCAGCAGGTACGGTAAAACTTCCCTTCAATCAACCCTATTTAAACCGGCGCCTGCTGGGCTATGGTGATTTTTTCATGCAGGGCTATGAGTATTTTGTCATCGATGGGGTAGCCGGTGGTTATCTGAAAGGAACCATTACCAAGCAACTTCTCGGGTTTCATATCAAAGTGCCCCCGGTAAAGAACTTGGCCATTCATCCGATACCCGTAAAAGTGTACGCAAAGATCTATTCCAATATGGGATATGTGTATAATAATGACCCCCGGAATAGTATGTTTAATAACAAAATGCTTTATTCCGGAGGAGTAGGTATTGATATCGTGACCTTCTATGATTTTGTGATGCGGTTTGAGTGGAGTTTCAACCAGATAGGGCAAAACGCTCTATATTTACATCGCAAGTCATATTATTAGGGGCTTGCCAGGGTTTACCGCCAAGACACGAAGGCGCAAAGGAGCGCCGAGCTACTCTTTGCGCTCCTTTGCGTCCTGGCGTCTTAGCGGTAAAGCCCACACGATCCTCCAACAAAACCCATAAAATTGAAAGTAGCCATCTACAGCCGGATCATGGAAGAGGAGCAACGCAAGAACGTGCAAGGCTTCTTTGATGAGATCCAGCGGCACCAGATCACTCCGTTGGTGTTTCTTCCATTTTATGAACAGATCCGCGACCGGATCCATTTACCAGATAATACAAGTACTTTTTACCTTCCTACCGATTTGCATGAAGAGATTGACTTTGTGGTGAGTTTGGGTGGAGATGGTACCTTGTTGGATACACTTACGCTGGTGCAAGACCGTCAGATACCGGTGGTGGGGATCAATTTTGGACGATTGGGTTTTCTGGCTTCTATTGGTAAAGAGGAAATGGAGACGGCGGTCAAATCCCTGATCAAAGGAACCTATGTGGTGGACCATCGTACATTGATCCATTTGGATTCGGATATGCCGCTTTTTGGACATTCGCCTTTTGCGCTGAATGAGTTTGCCATCCACAAACGCGATACCGCCCCAATGATCAAGGTGCATACCTATCTCAACGGGGAATTTTTGAATACATACTGGTGTGATGGACTGATCGTGGCCACGCCTACAGGTTCTACCGGGTATTCACTAAGTTGTAATGGTCCCATTGTTTTCCCCGATTCGGGTAGTTTTTTGATAACACCCGTAGCTCCGCATAACCTTAATGTACGCTCGCTGGTGGTGCCGGATAGTCATATTATATCTTTTGAGATAGAAAGCCGTTCAGACCAGATCATCTGCGCCATGGACTCCCGTCGGGAGATCGTCAACAAGAATGTGCAATTGGCGGTAAGAAAGGAGTCATTTGAACTTAAGTTGGTGAGACTGAACGAGAACAACTTCCTTCAGACCCTTCATAACAAGCTGACCTGGGGCCTGGATAAACGGAATTAGGCCCGCCAGGACTCCATTGATTGTTAAACTTTTCCTTTGGAGGGAATTGGCACAATCCTGCTCTCTTTTTTTCGTTTTCCACGGGCTAAGTCTTATTTTGCAGCTATGATTTTACGGACATTGGTTTGGACTGTATTGCTCTCTTCTCCTTTTGTATCCTCTGCTCAGACCCAGGGCATTACCCAGGAAGGTGAGTTTGGTATTGGATTGGGGGCCGCTCATTATTTTGGCGACCTGAATACGCGTGCCCAATTGAACCGGCCGAAGATGGCGGCTACTTTGTTTTTCCGCAAGAGTTTTGGGAATTATATATCGGGGCGTGTAGGTGCCAGCTTTGCGCAATTGGGTTATTCTGACGTGTACAATACCCACAATGACGCGATGGTAAGAAGAAATTTGAGTTTCAATAGCAATGTGTGGGAACTGTCTTTACAAGGCGACTTTAATTTTTTCCGTTTTATACCGGGCGAGCCTGGATATAGTTTCACACCTTATGTAACCCTTGGGGCGGGGATCTTTAGTTATGATCCGTATGCCTTTTTGGATGGAGAGAAGTATTTTCTTCGTCCTTTGAATACAGAAGGTCAGGGTAGCAGTCTTTATCCCGATCGCAAGCCCTATTCCACCATGGCCATCAGTGTGCCATTTGGGGTGGGTGTAAAGTATGCGCTGAATGACAAGATCAATATTGGATTTGAAATACTCCATCGGTTTACCAATACAGATTATCTGGATGATGTCAGCAAGACCTATCCTGGTGCTGCTGCCTTTGCCGGAGGCACTTCTTCTCCCGGCTTTTTATTATCAGACCGTTCTTATGAATTGGGGACTCCCATTGGAATTGAAGGACGCCAGCGTGGAAACAGCGAGCAAAAAGACCAGTTTGTAACGGCGATGTTTCATGTTACATTCAATTTGCAGTCTTATCGTTGTCCGACAGCAAACTAATCTGGCTATTTCAATAAAATCCCCAGCATCATTAGGAGGGTGCTGGCCCAAAGAGTGACCATCCACTTTATCAGATCCTGTTTGAATTCAATGAATCGCTGATCTATTTTATCTAACCTGGCTTCTATTTTATCAAACCGGACATCCATTTTATCTAGCCTGGCATCCATTTTATCGAACCTGGCATCCACTTGAGTGAAACGGGCATTCACCTCTTCAAACTGCTCTTTTATTCTGGCAAATTGCTTAATTACTTCCTGTATAAATAATCGTAGTTCGGTCCGTAAAGCAGCTACGTCATTTTTCAAATCTGCCATATCAATTTTAAGAACCACCACATCCGCTTTCACTACTTGCAACTCTTCCTTCACCAGGAAAAGGTCATTTTTTGTGGCCAACAAATTTAGCTTACCAGAAAGTGTTTCTTCCATATGCGTTTCAAGGTCTGTGACGAATCCCTTGGCTTCAGCTTCGCCAAGGATTTTTAAAAACCTTTCATATTGACGGATCGAGATTGCTGACATCTTCTTTTTGACAAAAGTAGATTGGGGAAACTCATCAAACAATCCGGTTTATGCGAATAGAAACAGGTTTTTATACGTACGCCATGTCTTCTAAATTCCTTTACTTTTGCAAAAGCCACCTGAGCAATATGTCTGACCTACTTTCTCAAATTGACAAAACACGCCTTCCCCGCCATATCGCCATCATCATGGATGGAAATGGACGATGGGCCAAAGAGCAGGGACAAGACCGCCTGTTTGGGCATTTTCATGGAGTAGAAAGTGTCAGAAATATCGTGGAGGGATGTGCGGAACTGGGCGTAGGATACCTGACCCTTTATGCTTTCTCCACTGAAAACTGGGACAGACCTGAATACGAAGTCGTGGGATTGATGGAACTATTAGTGACCACCATCCGAAAAGAAGTGGACAGTCTCCATAAAAACAATATCAAACTACATGTGATCGGGGATATGTCCATGCTCCCCGAGTACGCCCGGCAGGAACTCAACGAAGCCCTCCAGATCACCAAGGACAATACCGGTCTCAATTTGATCATGGCCCTGAGCTATAGTGGTCGTTGGGAACTGCTCAATGCCGTGAAAAGCATTGCTTGGCAAGTGAAGAAAGATACCCTCAAAATTGAGGAGATTGACCAGGATACCCTCAAGAAACACCTGACAACCAGCGCTTTCCCTGACCCCGAACTAATGATTCGGACCAGCGGAGAATACCGGATCAGTAATTTTCTGCTCTATCAACTGGCTTATGCCGAACTCTACTTTACCCAGGTGCGCTGGCCCGATTTCAGAAAAGAAAACCTTTACGAAGCTATCGTAGACTACCAGGGCCGGGAACGACGGTTCGGGAAAACCGGCGATCAGGTAAAACCAATTCCGGCCTAAGGCTGCCCAAACCCCCAAAAATGCGTTAAAATCACGGGGTTGTCCACCGGTTTTTAACATAGACTTCAAAAATTTACTGTTATTTTGCCCCCTCACAACAGAAACGTGCTTCCCGGGCTTATCGGAGAAGATTTGACTGACTTTTTGAACAATCAAACATGCAACGACAACTTTTACGGTTTTGTGTCTTACTGGTCGCTTTGTGCTGTATAGGTTCTGAGATCCACGCCCAGCAAACCGATACCATTCCAAACGCTTCTGTTGACCCCGACCTTATCGCTTGGAAAGAGGCTACCCGGGTTAAGGAATACACCATCTCCGCCATCCATACCACTGGCGTTCAATTTCTTGATACTGCAATCGTTGTCTCTATTTCCGGATTACAAGTAGGGCAAAAATTCATGCACCCCGGTACGGATATCTTTGCCAAAGCCGTGCAAAACCTGTGGCGCCAACGGCTATTTGCCAATGTGGAACTGTTTGTTACCAGGATCATTGGTGAAAACGTAGAGATTGAGATCAAAATACAGGAGAGGGCCAAACTCGGAAGCTTCAAATTCAACGGGGTTAAAAAATCGGAACAAGAAGAACTTCAGGGTAAACTTGGCCTGGTAAAAGGCACGGTTGTCACCGAAAACACAATCCGGAATTCAGAAGAGGTCATTCATAAATTTTATGCCGACAAGGGCTTTAAGAATGTAGTCGTAAAAATCGCTGAATCACCAAGCACTTCTCTTGCCAATTCAGTAGACCTGGTCTTTGATGTGGACAGAGGCAAGAAAGTAAAAGTGGATGAAGTGCTTTTCTACGGCAATAATACGGTGGGTGACCTTAAATTGAAGAAGCAACTGAAAGGCACCAAGGAAAGAACAAAAATCACCCTCAAGCCTTCGGAGAATAAAGGTCCTTACGGAGAGAACAAGAAAACCACCTTTAAGGAATACATCAAGGACTATGGCTTTCTTTCACTGGGTAAAACCAAAAATTTCCTTGACCCTTATTTCCGTTTCAAATTATTCAGCTCCGCCAAATTTGACCAGAAGAAATACGAAGAAGACAAGGAGAAGATCCTGTCCTTCTATAACTCCATCGGTTATCGCGACGCGGTGATCGTGAATGATACGGCCACCACTTCGGCAGATGGCAATAACCTTAATATCCATATCAAAGTGGATGAAGGGCATAAATATTATTTTGGCAATATCACCTGGAAAGGAAACTCGAAATACACTGACTCCCTCTTGAATGTGATCCTGGGAATCAAAAAAGGAGATGTTTACAACATTGAAACCCTGAACCGCCGCCTGGGTAAGGAATTGACCGCCGAAGGTGGAGATATCAGCGGCCTGTACATGGATGATGGATACCTGTTCTTCCGGATAGAACCGATTGAGACTGCTGTTTACAACGACACCATTGACCATGAAGTACGGATCGTGGAAGGCCCGCAGGCTCGTATCAAAGCGGTGAAGATCTTTGGAAATGAAAGAACCAAAGAACACGTTATCCGTCGTGAACTGCGTACCATGCCCGGCGAACTGTTTAGTCGCGCCGACCTGATCCGCTCCCAACGTGAGTTGGTTAACCTGAACTATTTTGATCAGGAAAAACTGGGAATCAATCCTATTCCCAATCCCGATGACGGTACGGTGGATATTCATTATACCGTAGAGGAAAAATCATCCGACCAATTGGAACTCTCTGCCGGTTGGGGTGGTGGTATCGGATTGACCGGTACACTGGGTGTAACCTTCAACAACTTCTCGATCAAGAATATTTTCAATAAAAAAGCCTGGGATCCCCTGCCTACGGGTGATGGCCAGAAGTTGAGCCTGCGTATCCAGTCAAACGGACGCGCCTTCCGCTCCAATAACTTCTCCTTTACCGAACCCTGGTTGGGTGGAAAGAAAAGAAATTCGCTGACCCTGAGTTATTACAGCTCATTGTTCTCGAATTCATACGACTACCTGACAGGCAGGTATAGCCGCGAAAAATCGGATTCAAGCTTCCTTAAGTCGCGCGGATTTTCCATTGCACTGGGTAAACAGTTGAAATGGCCTGATGACTATTTCAGTCTGGTTTACTCCCTGAACTTCACGCAATACAAATTGAAGAATTATGCCATCTTCCAGGGACTGGACAATGGTACTTCCACCAATATTAACCTGAAGATCGCCCTGCAGCGTTCGAGCGTACTCAATCCGATCTTCCCGGTCAGTGGTTCGAGCTTTATGCTGAGTGGTCAGTTTACACCACCGTATTCCCTACTGAATCCCGATAACGCGGAAGAGAACCAGTACAAGCGTCCGGAATACCACAAATGGCGCTTCAATGCCGAATGGTATGTTCCTTTGGGTAAGCCAATGGGAGCCGAAAAGAACCGTCAGTTTGTATTGAAGATGGCGGCCAAATATGGTTTCATGGGCCGGTACAACCGCAATCTGGATTTCTCACCTTTCGAGCGTTTCCAGGTCGGCGATGCCGGTTTGACCAACAACTTTGGGTTGCTTGGATATGATATCATCGCTCATCGCGGTTACCCGGTTTACCAGGTATCCGATCCCAGCGTGAACAATCCTGACCAGTCTAACGCGAGCCAGTTCTTTACCATCTTTAATAAATACCAGTTGGAGTTGCGTTATCCATTTGCCACCAACCCCAGCAGCACCATCTTTGGTCTGGTTTTCTTTGAAGCGGCCAATGGCTGGTATGATTTCAAAGACTATAACCCCTTCCGTTTGCGTCGCAGTGCGGGTGTGGGTATGCGGTTCTACCTGCCGATGTTTGGCCTTCTGGGCTTTGACTATGGTATCGGCTTCGACCGTATACAACCCGGTGCCGGCTTAAAAGACGCCACCAAGTTTACCTTTATGCTTGGTTTCGAACCGGAATAAACCTTATTTATTCATTGCCAAAAAATAGTGTTATGAAAAAGATGATCCTCGCCCTCTTCAGTCTCCTGGTCATAGGAACGGCGGCAGAGGCGCAGAAATATGCCATCATTGATACCCGCTATATTCTGGACAAAATGCCTGAATATACAGCTGCCCAAAAGCAATTGGATGAAATTGCCGCCGGCTGGCAAAAGGAGATCGATGACAAGCAAACCGAGCTCGACCGGCTCTATCGGGAATTTGATGTAGAACAAGTAATGCTGACCGAAGAACTAAAGAAGAAAAGAGAGAACCAACTCTTTATTAAAGAAAAAGAACTCCGGGATCTTCAACGCAAACGCTTTGGTTTTGAAGGCGATCTGTTCAAAAAAAGGCAGGAACTGGTAAAGCCTGTTCAGGACAAGGTCTATAATGCCGTTCAAAAGCTGGCTGTACAGCGGGGGTATGACTTTATTCTTGACAAAAGTGAAGGAATTACTGTTATCTTTGCCGACCCCAAATTGGACAAGAGTGAGGATATATTGAAGGAATTGGGGGTTAAGAACTGATGTTAAAGATTTCTAAAAACGCAACTAAAACGAATACAATCGTATCATACTAAAACACCAACAAAAAGTATAATGAAAAAGGTAACAGGCTTATTTATCGCCCTTCTGCTTTTGATGACTGCCGCAACAACTGTAAGCGCCCAAAAAACAGGATATATCCGCGTGGATGAAATGGTATCGCTGATGCCTGAGTTGTCCAAGATCGACACCCTGCTGGCTCAATACCGTGATGATTCTTTGCCCGGTACATTTAACTACCTGCTGGTAGAGTATCAACGCTATGACAGCATTTCAAAAGATAGCACCAAGCCCCTGGTTGTTCGTAACGACGCTGCCAAGAAAGCCGGTGACTTCCTGACTGAATTACAAAACTGGCAATCCACTGCCCAGCAAATGATCGAAGGCAAACAGTCTTCTTTGCTTCAGCCTGTTTATACCAAAGTGATGAAAGCCATTGATGATGTGGCCAAGGAAAAGGGTTATGCATATGTGTATAACCGGGAAGCCTTATTAGTAGCCCCTCCCGCCGATGACCTGCTTCCGATGGTTGCCGCTAAATTGGGGGTGAAAGTACCCTCCAAGGCACCAGCAGGAGCCAAGACCGGAAACTAAGTTTAAAAAAATAGTTTCAGATAGAACTGCCGCCTTATTGGGCGGCAGTTTACATTTGTGCCTGTCATGTCGAGCAAAAACCCCATTGGCATATTTGATTCCGGTTATGGCGGTCTTACCGTGATGAAGGAGATCGTATCGCGATTACCACAGTACGATTATCTCTATCTGGGGGATAATGCGCGTACCCCTTATGGTAATCGGTCTTTTGAAACGGTTTACCATTATACACTCGAATCGGTTGAATGGCTTTTTTCCCAGGGATGCCCACTGGTGATTCTGGCTTGTAATACGGCTTCAGCAAAAGCCCTGCGAACCATTCAGCAAAATGACCTCCCACGCATAGCTCCGGATAACCGGGTGCTGGGGGTGATCCGTCCAACGGCGGAAGTGATCGGGCAATATTCCAACTCCGGTCATATCGGGGTATTGGGTACCCGGGGTACTGTACAGTCAGAATCCTATTTGATCGAGATCGCTAAATTCTTTCCAACCCATCAGGTTCACCAGCAAGCCTGCCCCATGTGGGTGCCGCTGGTAGAGAATAACCAACATTTGGGCCCGGGTGCCGACTATTTTGTCGGCGAATGTCTTGACCAGATTTTGGGCGCCCATCCGGATATTGACACCCTGCTCCTGGCCTGTACGCACTATCCCTTGCTGATGGATAAGATCCGGAGCCTTGTTCCCGCAGGTATGCAGGTGATTTCCCAGGGTCCTATCGTAGCGGAAAGTCTGGTAGCCTATCTGGAGCGCCATCCTGAAATGGAAGCCCGGATCGGGAAGGGCGGTGATCGCGCCTATTACACCACAGACTCCACCGAAGACTTTGATAGTCAGGCGAAAATATTCCTGGGAGAAGCGGTGCGGGCGGGGAAGGCGGAGCTGGGAAAGGGCGTGAGACGTGAGACGTGAGACGTGAGTAAACTATTAAGAATCAAAGTTATAACTGTTTCACTATTCACCATTGACTATTCACTATTGACTATTCACCATTCACGTCTCACATCTCAGGTTTTTCCCTTTCTTTTTCCCCATTTTTCCCCTACCTTTGCCGTCCTTTCACAAACGGTGGGAAGTGGTGTTCCCGCTGCGACAGGATGATAAACCCGTAAGGGATCTTTAAAAAGGAAAAAAGCAGACTATGCCAAAAAAACGTACTTATCAACCGCACCGCCGCCGCCGGAAAAGTGTCCATGGCTTTCGTAAGCGTATGGAAACTGCCAATGGCCGTAAGGTATTGGCCAGCCGCAGGAGAAAGGGACGTAAGAAACTGACCGTTTCTGACGAACAAAGACTCAAATAGACCCAATGTTCCGGGTTGATCCCCGGACTTCGGAATTTGAATATATTTAGCAATAGCTTCGGGGTTCCGGAGCTATTTTTTTTTGAAGGAATGAAAAAACAATTCACGCTGGGAAAAGACGAACGGTTGAAAAGCCGGAAGCAGATCGATCATCTGTTTCGGGAAGGCCGTTCCTTTACGCTATTTCCTTACCGGGTATTGTTTGTGATTTCTCCCAGGCAGCCAGATACATCTGCGGCTATCCAATTCGGGATCGGTGTGTCCACCCGGCATTTTAAAAAAGCGGTGGATCGAAACAGGATCAAACGGCTGAGCCGGGAAGCCTGGCGCTTACAAAAGAATGAACTCACCGAAGTATTGACTGCAAAAGAGAAATGCCTGAATGTGTTTTTTATTTTTACCGGAAAGGAGTTGGTTACATTTCCCGAAGTCAATGAAAAAATAGCCGGGTGTATAATAAAATTGAAAAAATTGATCGATGAAGACCTTGACCCGCATCCTTAGTCTTCCCTTTATCTTACTGATCAAGATCTATCAGTGGGTCATTTCCCCCTGGCTGGGACCCAAATGCCGGTTCACCCCCACCTGTTCGCACTATGCAGCCGAAGCCCTGAAGAAACACGGTGTCTTCAAGGGATTTTGGCTGTCAGTAAAGCGAATATCTAAATGCCATCCCTGGGGCGGGAGCGGGTATGATCCGGTACCTTGATAATTTGGGAATTTTGAAATTAGCCCATTCTCCCGGCTACCACATCCCAATTCACCACATTCCAAAACGCGGCCAGATAATCTGCCCGGCGGTTCTGGTATTTGAGGTAGTAGGCATGTTCCCATACATCCACACCGAGTAAGGGGGTGCCTTTTACGTCGGCCACATCCATCAGGGGATTGTCTTGATTGGGGGTAGAACTGATCTCCAGTTTACCATCTTTTTGTATCAGCCAGGCCCAACCGGAGCCAAAGCGTGTCATACCCGCAGCAGCGAATTTTTCTTTGAATGTATCAAATGAACCAAAGGCCGCGTTGATGGCATCAGCCAGTTTACCGCTGGGTGCGCCACCTGCATTGGGAGCCAGGCTTTCCCAGAAGAAACTGTGATTCCAGTGACCGCCACCGTTATTCCGTACGGCTGGGGAAATAGTGCCCGCTACAGCAACCAATTGCTCCAGGGTCTTTCCTTCGTGTTCAGTACCGGCAATAGCCTTGTTCAGGTTATCTACATAGGCCTGGTGGTGCTTTCCATGATGGATCTGCATGGTCAGGGTATCAATATGAGGTTCCAACGCCTCGTGTGCATAGGGAAGGGCTGGTAATGTAAATGCCATGGTGTTGTTTTTGAGTATAAAAAGATCGGTTATCGTTCAATTATTCAACAAATTTAATGCGGGAAAGTTGATTACCTTCATTTCCCAAAAAAGATCACATGAGAATAGCACATTCACCGCTCCTTTTGGGGCTCTGCATCTTTATGGCATCAGTTCCTGGCCAGGCACAAACCGATAACAATCTTACCAAAAAAGAAAAGAAAGAAGGCTGGGTCCTGTTATTTGATGGCAAATCGCTCAAGGGTTGGAAAGGCTTCAAAGACCGGGCCGCTGCGGGCTGGCAGGTGGAAAATGGGGAATTAATGTGTAAGGAAGGCAACATCAATGGGCGATCTGACCTCATTACGACCGATATGTATGAGAATTTTGAATTATCTATTGAATGGAAAATTGCCCCCAAGCACAATAGCGGTATCATCTATATGGTTACCGAAGATGCCGGGGCTACTTACGAAACCGGTCCCGAATACCAACTTATCGATGACCTGGGCTATCCCGATCCGCTACGTGATGTGCAACTAAGTGGATCAAATTACGACATGCACCCTCCCCTCCAAAAAGTGGCTAAACCCGCTGGTGAATTTAATATCACACGTATCCTTATCAATAAAGGCCATGTGGAACATTGGTTGAATGGCGTGAAAGTGGTGGAATATGAACTCTGGACTCCCGAGTGGGAACAAACCAAAACAAATAGCAAGTGGAAGGATGTTTCTACCTATGGTCAATCGGCTTCAGGCTATCTCGCTTTGCAGGACCATGGCGGCGGGGTGTGGTTTAAGAATATTAAGATTCGGAAACTTTGATAGAGATATATTAACACGAATTAGGACGAATTAACGCGAATTGCACGAATTTTTCTATAAAGAACCTATAATTCGTGCAATTCGCGTTAATTCGTCCTAATTCGTGTTTCCTAATTCGTGTTTCCTAATTCGCGTTTCAACATTCGTGGTCTTATTTTCGTTTGTCTCTGAAGAAAGCCTTCATCAACTCCGCGCATTCTTCTTTCAATATCCCCCTGGTAATTTCTGTTCTTGGATGAAAGGGCCATTCTTCGCGGGTAATGCGTTTATGCCCGTTCTTTTCATCGTCGGCGCCCCATACGATACGGCCGATCTTACTCCAGTACAAGGCGCCAGCACACATCAGGCATGGTTCTACTGTAACATACAATACCGCTTCCGGTAAATATTTGCTTCCTAAAAAATTAAAGGCCGATGTGAGCGCGATCATTTCTGCATGCGCGGTGGGATCATTTAACCGTTCTACCATATTATGACCGCGGGCAATGATCTTTCCATTCAATACAACCACCGCCCCTACGGGAATCTCCTCTTCATCAAACGCGAGTCGCGCTTCTTTGAGGGCTGCGGTCATGTAGTATTCGTCGGTCATTGGCGATTGGTGAATAGTGAATAGTGAATAGTGAATAGTGAATAGTGAATAGTGAATAGTGAATAGTGAATAGTGAATAGTGAAAAAAATATTACCTTGTAATGTACAAATTTATCCAATTCACTATTCACTATTCACCATTCACTCTACCACACCATGCCACCCCTCACTCCCCTCCGCCAATACTTTCAATCCGGTGCTACACGTCCGGTTGGGTTTCGCATGGACCAATTAAAAAAACTCAAGCATGCGATACTTTTGCATGAGCAGGAAATATATCAGGCTTTGCGGTCTGACCTGAACAAGAGTCCCGAAGAAGCATGGGTAACCGAGATCGGACTTGTGATCAAAGAGATCAATAATGCGATCCGGCATTTACCCAATTGGGTGAAACCAGAACGTGTAGGTACTGATATCGTCAATCTGCCTTCTTCCAGTTTTGTGGTGCGCGATCCATTGGGGACTGTATTGGTGATCGGCCCCTGGAATTTTCCATTTATGCTGACCCTGCTTCCTGTGATCGGTGCCATGGCTGGAGGAAATACGATCGTGGTAAAACCCAGTGAATTTGCTCCCGCTACCTCCACACTGATCAACAAAATCATCCAGTCCATTTTTCCCCCTGCGTATATTCTTTGTGTAGAAGGGGAAGGCGCGGTGGTGGTACCCGAACTGATGAAAGACTTTCGCTTTGATCATTTATTTTATACCGGAAGTACAGCGGTCGGAAAGATCATTTATAAAATGGCTGCCGAGCAGCTAACCCCTGTTACGCTTGAATTGGGAGGAAAAGGACCCTGCGTCGTCGAACCAGATGCTAATATTCGCGTGGCAGCCAGACGCATTGCCGTGACAAAATTCTCCAACGGTGGCCAGATGTGTGTGAGCCCCGACTATCTGTTGGTACATGAATCCGTTCGTGAACAGTTTATCGCCGAATTTAAAAAGGCCACAGTTCAGTTTTTTGGAGAAGAGCCCAAAAACAATGATGACTATGTACGGATCATCAATCACCGGCAATTTGACCGCCTGGTAAAGTATCTGGCCGAAGGCCATATCCTGATGGGTGGGGAACATGACCGGGATAGATTATACATCGCTCCAACCCTGATGGACCAGGTTTCACCGGATGCATGGGTGATGAAAGAAGAGATATTTGGCCCTATTCTTCCTCTCTTTTCGTTTACCGATGTCAATAAAGCCCGGCAACTGATACAACAAAACCCTGATCCCCTTTGTTTCTATATTTTTAGCAATAACGCTAAAACGATCAACGAATGGCAGGAGGCGGTTCCGGCAGGCACATCCTGTATCAACAATGCCTCCTGGCAGTTTACGAATCACCACCTTCCGTTTGGAGGCAGGGGAGCGAGTGGAATAGGCAAATACCATGGGCATTTTTCCTTTGAAACCTTTACCCATCCTCGTTCCGTACTCAAAACACCGGTGTGGTTTGATCCGGATATTAAGTACCCGCCGATGAAGGGGAAATTGGGATTGTTTAGAAAGGTGATACGGTAAACACGAATTTTACGAATTACGCAGATTACACGGATGACAATCAGGCAACAAATATTGAAATGGGTTTATCCGGTTTGGTTGCGTTTTACGCGCCTGATCGGTTTAAATAATAAGTCAATGGAGAATACCAACCGACAAGGTCCTTCCCAATCCTTTTATGACCTGAAAGTGATATTGAACAATGGCGAGGAGTTTCCATTCTCCAATTTGAAGGGAAAGAAGGTCTTATTGGTAAATACAGCCTCCGATTGTGGTTATACCCCGCAATACACCGATCTGCAGCAGTTGTATCAGGAAAATGAACAGGATCTGGTGATCTTGGGTTTTCCAGCCAATGATTTTAAAGAACAGGAAAAAGGATCGGATGAGGAGATCGCGACCTTTTGCCAGCGAAATTTTGGCGTGAGTTTCCCTCTGGTTAAAAAATCGACCGTGATCAAAGGGCCCGAACAAAACGCGGTCTTTCAATGGTTGTCGGATGCTAAAAAGAATGGATGGAATAACCAGGAACCGGTGTGGAATTTCTCCAAATATCTTGTCAATGAGGAAGGGATCTTGCTACACTATTACGAGCCTTCAGTATCCCCACTGGGCCCCGAGATCGGGAATGCAATAAAAAAGGGTTAACTTTTTGGCCTAAATCAAGGCCATGTTCCAACCCGATTTCAGTTTTGTCCATAAATATTTTATGGCAGAGAAACAGGAGAGCCTGTTGTTTCTGATCATTGGCGGGGTAGCGGTATTGCTGTCAATAGTGTTTTTCTTTTTTCTAAAAACAAATCCCGGTTTTTTTAAAGGGGCAGCCATTCCGCTCTTTCTGGTGGGAACCCTGCTGGGCATTGTGGGCTATACCGTGTATGCCCGGTCGGATAAGCAGCGGATGGATGTGGCCTATAAAATGGGGCTTAATCGGGGAGGGTTTATAAAGATGGAAGAAGGCCCGCGCATGGAGAAGGTGATGAAAAATTTTGTGATCTATCGGTATGTGGAGATCGGACTGGCCTTAGTAGGGATCTTCTTGTTTTTCTATTTTAAAAATGACCCTTTGCGTGTTTTCTGGAAGGGCTTTGGGCTTACATTGGCGATCATGGCGATCACTGCACTTTGTGCCGATTATTTTGCAGAGAAGAGAGGAAGAGCGTATGTGAGTAGTTTAAAGCTTAACCGCTAAGGCACAAAGACGCAAAGAAACTTATAGCGCTCTCTTGCGTCCCGGCGTCCTGGCGGTGAATTCTTTCATCACACCGGGCATTTCTCATGATAGTTCACCAGCTCGATCCTGGCTTTTTCAAATACAAAGCCATCATAATTCTTCTCAATCTCATTCAGCACTTCATCAATGGCCTCAACTTCTTTTAAAGTCACCAGTTTACCCCGGTATTCTTTGATATTGGGCAGACCTTTGAGATAATTGGCATAATGTCGGCGCATTTCGTTGATGCCCACTATTGGGCCTTTCCATTCTACCGACTTATGCAAATGCTTTCGGCAAACAGTTACCCGGTCTTTTATGGAAGGTGGGTCCAGGTGCTCCCCTGTTTTGACAAAATGTTTGATCTCATTAAAGATCCATGGATATCCAATCGCAGCACGACCGATCATGATGCCATCTACACCGTAACGATTTTTATATTCCAATGCCTTTTCAGGACTGTCAATATCTCCATTGCCAAAAATGGGAATCTTAATGCGGGAATTGTTCTTTACTTTTCCAATCAGCGTCCAATCGGCTTCGCCTTTGTACATCTGGGTGCGGGTACGACCATGAATGGAGAGGGCGCTGATACCTACATCCTGGAGTCGCTCCGCTACTTCTTCAATATTCTGGGTTTTATCATCCCAACCCAAACGGGTTTTAACCGTTACCGGTAATGAGGTAGAACGTACCACTGCTTCGGTCAGCCGAACCATCAAATCAATATCCCTGAGCACACCTGCTCCGGCCCCTTTGAGGGCTACTTTTTTTACCGGACAGCCAAAATTGATATCCAGCAGATCGGGTTGGGTCACATCCACGATACGCGCGGCCAAGGCCAGGCTTTCTTCATCTCCACCAAAGATCTGGATACCGATGGGGCGTTCATAATCGAAAATGTCGAGTTTTTTGCGGCTCTTGATCGCATCCCGTATCAGCCCTTCACTACTGATGAATTCGGTGTACATCAGATCAGCACCATTGTCTTTACAAACCGCACGAAAGGGGGGGTCACTCACATCCTCCATAGGGGCGAGTAAAAGAGGGAATTCCGGTAATGCTATGTTTCCGATATTTGCCATTCGAGCCTGCAAAATTACACCTAAAAATCGGAGTTGTCTATGCCCGCCTACCTGAAATACAGACCCGCCTGGAGCCAATTGCTGGTATTCATAGGATTATCATTTGCCATCTTCATGGTTCTTAGCATCATTGGCATGTTTATCCTGGCCCGGATGACCGGTATGGGGATGATGGAAATGGCGGATGTAAATAAATGGGACCTGACGAACCCTAACACTTTACTCATTATCCGGGGCATGTTGACCATCCAGTTTTTGTGTTTGTTCCTGATCCCGGTCCTGCTGTTTGCTTATTTTTCAGACCCGCGCCCAATGGAGTATCTGGGACTGAAGCAAAGAACCCCTGCATTTTATTTTGCGGCCGGTATATTGATCATGATCCTCGCCTTTCCGCTGGCCAGTTGGTTGGGTATCCTCAATCAATCCATTCCTTTTCCCGATAGCATGCAAAAATGGATGGATGAAACCGCTGAAGGGTCCAATAAGCAGATTGAATACATGCTGACCCAAAAAGGCACGGATCAATTGCTCAAAAACCTGTTCTTTATTGCCGTTTTTGCCGGAGTAGGGGAAGAACTCTTTTTCCGGGGAGTGGTTCAGCGGTTATTGATTCGTTGGTTTAAAAGCCCCTGGGCCGGTATATTGGCAGCGGCTGCTATATTTTCCGCCATCCATTTTCAGTTTGATGGTTTTCTGCCTCGGATGATGCTGGGTGTAGTACTGGGGGCTATGTATTGGTACAGTGGTAGTCTTTGGGTACCCATTCTGGCGCATGTAGTATACGATGGCGTCATCGTGGTCATCACGCATTTTGATCCCAGCAAAATTTCTTCCGATGCGCCATTGGACATGAATGGTCTGTCACCCGCCATCATGGGAATCGTGAGCCTGGTCCTGGTGAGTGCCCTGATCTATTGGATGCGAAAGAAATCGACCAATAGTATGGAAAAAGTATATGCAGGAGACAGAGCTCCCAATGATCCCTTTTCATTCTGATCGCCATGGCACTGAATAAAAAAGTATTTATGACCCGTACACTGACCGCGCTGGTTTTTGCCGCGGTGATGCTGACGGGTCTGTTATGGAATTTCTGGTCCTTTCTTGTGCTTTTTGTGGTCATCCATTTTGGATGTTGGTATGAATTCATCCGGCTCCTGAAGAAAATGGATGCATCAAAATACCTGTTGCGGGTAGCCTGGGGTTTGGTGTATATCACCCTGCCTTGTGCCTTGATGATCCACCTGGGTTTTCTTGCATCGGAGGCTTCTTCCCTTTCTATCGAAGACGGGTTATATGAAAGTTGGCCGGCTCATCTTACCCTGGTGCCTATTGCCATTATCTCCGCTATTTGGATCAATGATACCATGGCCTATATTGTAGGTTCGCTGATCGGGAAAACGCCTTTGTCAGCCATCTCTCCGAAGAAGACCATGGAAGGCACCATTGGCGGGGCCCTATTGTCCATACTGGCGACCGGATTTTTATTTTCGCGGCTTTATGCCAACGTGCTCGACTCAAACAACCTCTTTGAATACCGGTTTGGCTATTGGTTTATCATTGCGGGTATTGCAGCCATTGCCGGCACTTTTGGTGATCTGCTTGAATCCAAGCTAAAAAGAATGGCAGGGGTGAAAGATAGTGGCCAGATCATGCCGGGACATGGAGGCTTTCTCGACCGGTTTGATTCGCTGCTGATCGCGATACCTTTTGTGTGGCTTTTTGTGATGCTTTAATATCTCCTCGCGTTCGATTTTGTTATCTTTACGGCCATAACTTTGACCCATGACCATACACAAGGAAGGATATACCATTATTGCCTGGAGCACGATCCTGTTTGGATTGATCAATCTCGTTTCATTTTATTTTCTTAGTTTCTATTCTCCCTGGCTTAGTTGGCTCATCTTTCTGGTCACATTTGCCCTTTGGATATTCGTCATTTCATTTTTCCGGTTACCCAACCGGGTTCTTACCATGCAGGATAATGCAGTCATTGCACCTGCTGATGGAAAGGTCGTGGTCATTGAAGAAGTACAGGCCGATGAATATTTTTCTGATCGCCGTATACAGGTATCCATCTTCATGAGCCCCCTGAATGTTCACGTAAACCGGAACCCTGTATCAGGTGATGTAGTTTACAGTGAGTATCATAAGGGTAAATATCTGGTGGCCTGGCATCCCAAATCATCCACCGAAAACGAAAGGCATACCGTTGTTTATAAAATGGCGAATGGAACAGAGATACTTACCAAACAGATCGCTGGTGCCTTGGCCAAACGGATCATTAACTACCTCAAACCCGGGATGCAGGTAAAACAAAATGATGAAATGGGTTTTATTCGATTTGGCTCCCGCGTTGACATCTTTTTACCCCTGAATGCCAAAATAAATGTCAAGATCGGAGATAAGCCTCAAGGTGGCGTTACCGTAGTAGCCGAGTTATAGAAAATCCGTGATATCCGTTTAATCAAAATATCCCTTCCAACTCCTTCAACGAATACACCGTATAGGTCGGTTCGAAATCCGCTTTTTCATTGATGTGGTTGACAAATACCTGGTCCATGCCGGCATTCATCGCCCCTTTTATATCCACTTCCAGGCTATCACCGATCATGATGCTATTGGCCGGGTTGGCGCCTGTTTGTTGAAAAGCGTATTCAAATATTTCCCGGTGGGGTTTCAGGCTATTGCTTCCTTCAGAAGTGATCACTGCGGAAAAGAAATGATCGATCCCTGAATTCTTCAATTTGCTGTGCTGGGTCTTTTCAAATCCATTGGTGATGAGGTGAAGACGGTATTTCTTTTCTTGCAGATAGTTCAGGATCTCAAGGGCATGAGGGAATAGGATGTTTCGGGTGGGTAACAGGTCCAAAAAAATTAAACCCATTTCCCTGGCCAGGGGCTCATTTCCTATTTTAAAGTCAAGCAAGGTGAGCCACATTCTTTTCCAGCGCAGTTCATCTACTTTGATAAAGCCATTGCGGTATCGGGCCCAGAGTTTTTCGTTGTGTACCAGGTATTGTTTGTGAAAACGGTCAAAATCATCCACCCCTTTTTCGGCTAAACGCATGGAGTCATACATTTCCACCAGGGTTTGCCGGCTATTGGCTTCAAAATCCCAGAGGGTATGATCCAGATCAAAGAAGATATGCTGGTATTTCATTTGCGGGCGATCCATTTTTCATCGTAGGCGATAAAGAAATAGTTATATCCTTTCCGGTATTGGCCGGCGAATTCTTCGCGGGAAAAACCCTCCATTTTTTTTAAAAAATATTCGATGACAGATACCTGCATGCCACTATCAGCAAAGATATCATAGACCTTTTCCGGTATGGTATCATACATAGAGCCTCCACCCGAACTGAATTCAAATAAGACGATGGGGCGGTCACGTTTTAATAAACCACGGGCTCCCTCCAATACGATCATCTCCGCACCTTCCACATCGATCTTGATCAGGTCGATCTTTTGATCGGCAGGGATCAGGTCATCAAGTCTTTCTGTTTTTACGGTGAAGGTCTTTACTTCCTGGCTGCCGAAATCCGTTCTTTTTTTCAGACCGCTCAGGGCGGGTTTGTCTACAAACAAATTGAACTCCGCGGTTCCTTGTTGATCGGAGAGTGCGCAATCAAGCACTTTAACCCGGTTTCCAAACTTCTTTTGCAGCCCCTGGTACAGGTGGGGAATGGGTTCGATGGCCACGTGTTTGCCCTGTGGAGCTGCTTTGAGTATTTCACGTAGGATATGCCCCAGGTGTGCGCCGATGTCAATGGTATTTGAATCAGGGCGAAGACATTGCTCCAATACCCGCAGGGTTTGAGGGTCGTATTTATCAATGGATCCTTTAAAAACAAGATCCGTCAGGTCATAAAGTCCATAGGCGGCCTTTTTGATCCAACGTTTGGCGAAATCTGGTAGTTTATTTTGAATTGAACCCATGCGGTGGAATAATGCGCAAAAGTAACTAATGCCGCCTGAATGTTGCCGGGCGGAATAGTATCTTTATGGGCACTTAAAAATTAATCGGGTACCATGAATGTAGTCATCACAGGCGCTTCCCGGGGTATTGGCCGGGCCATTGCAGAAGAATTTGCCTCCCAGTGGCATAACCTGTTTCTCTGTGGCAGGGATGAAAAGGCGTTAAAATCCACCATGGAAGCCATCATGGCCAAATATCCAGGCATCAAGGTCAAGGCCAAGGCGCGTGACCTTTCAATCAAAGAAGAAGCCCAGGCCTTTGGAAAGTGGATCATTGATAACGGTTACCCCATCGATATACTGGTCAACAATGCCGGACAATTCATTCCAGGCAGCATTTACAACGAAGAAGACGGGGTATTGGAACAAATGATATCCATCAATCTTTATTCAGCCTACCATCTTACCCGGGTGCTGGCTCCGGAACTGATCAGGAAAAAAAGCGGGCATATCTTCAATATCTCTTCTATTGCAGCATTGAAAGCCTATGCCAATGGAGGCTCCTATAGTATCAGCAAATATGCCTTACACGGGTTTTCAAAAAATTTAAGGGAGGAATTAAAACCGTTTAATATTAAAGTGACCACGGTTTTCCCCGGGGCTGTACTCACCGATTCCTGGGGGGATTTTGATAATAGCGCGCACCGCATCATGGAGGCAACAGATGTGGCAAAAATGATCGTGGCTGCTGCGCATTTGTCACCGGGGGCTTGTGTGGAAGATATCGTGTTGCGGCCGCAGTTGGGGGATTTGTAGGTTGGCCTTTATAAATTACTGCTAAGACACCAGGGCGCTAAGTAACGCAATGACCTGGCGCAACTTTGCGTCCTTCTGTCCTGGCGGTAAATTCGCTACTCCGTGTATTTATACCCCACTCCCCGAACCGAATGAAAGTACCTCGGGTTGCGGGAATCGTCTTCAAAGTATTTCCGGAAATTAAGAATGAAATTATCGATCGTACGGGTAGTTGGGTATACATTATACCCCCATACCACCTGCAGGATCTTTTCCCGGGTGACGACCTCGTTCTTATTTTCAAAAAGCAGCTTGAGCAGCATGCTTTCCTTTTTGCTGAGTTGGATCTTATTTCCAGTTTTGGTGCTGGCTTCCTGGGCTTTGAAGTCAACTACATTTTGCCCAAACTGATAGGTATCTCCGATACTGTCCTTATCCTGTAGTTTCTTATTCTTTTCAATGAGTTTTTGTACGCGGAGGATCAGTTCTTCCAGGTTAAAGGGTTTGGTAAGGTAATCATCCGCCCCTTTTTTTAATCCTAATACCCTGTCGGCACTGGTGTTTTTTGCACTTAGGATAAGGATGGGCGTTTCATTATTCTTTACCCGGATGGTTTCGGTTACATGGATGCCATCCATTTCCGGGAGCATCACATCCAGGATGATGAGGTCGAAGTATTCGGATTGAACGGCTTTGAGGGCCTGAGCGCCATCAAAGGCGCTGGACACTTCATAGCCTTCCAGCTCTAGATTGAGCTTTAGCGCTTCGTGCAGGTTCTCCTCGTCTTCAACAAGGAGTATGGAGGCTTTGGATGTACTCATGGTCTGGTGTCAAAACTAACAGCAAAATTACTCCCATTGGGTAAATGGTTTGTCACTGAAATGTCGGCATTATGGGCGGCGGCGATCTTTTTGCAAAGGTAGAGCCCCAATCCGGTACCGGGGGTTCGTCGGGTGGATTCATTGCCTACCCGGTAGAATTTGTCGAATATGCGGGGCTTTTCCGCATCGGGAATGCCTTCACCTTCATCAATGATATGCAGAACTACCTTCCTGGACGTATCCTTTTTGAGTTGGCAACGGATAGGTTTTGTCCGGGGAGAGTATTTAATGGCGTTTTCCAATAGGTTATTGACGAGCAATTGAAGCAACAGTGCGTCCCCTTTGAGTTCGGTTTCGGGTTCGATGGCTGATTCTATATCCCTGTCGGGAAATCGGTTTTTAAAATCCTGTACACAATCCCTCACCAGATCGGAGAGGTTGAGTTCTTCATAGGTGGAAGCATATCCACCCTCCAATTGCGCCGATACAAGGATATTGGAGGTTAGAAAATTCAACCGCGCCGTTTCCTGAAGGGTCTTGGTGATCAGTTTTCTTTGTTTTTCCGGGTCCAACTGGTGTTTTTGCATGGTCTCCAGATTGAGCCGGGCTACGGAAATGGGTGTCTTGAGTTCATGGGTCACCGCCATCATGAAATTCTGTTGTTGCTGTTGCACACGAAATTGTTTGCGTACTGACCTGGCGACAAATAAGGCACCTGTGAGGGCAAGGGTAAGAAAGGCGATTCCTTCTGCCAGGTATTTCGCTGTGTTTCTTTTACGGGTATTGTGAATCGATTCAAGAGCTCTTTCGTAACGGTCGGGGGTAAGCAGGCTTTGCTGGGATTCAAGGTTCTTTTCCCGAAGCGCTGCCATATCGCGGTTCTGTTTTTCGAGGGAGATATACCACCATACCAGGGCGGCAACTATGTAAAACAGTACAAAGCCATAAAGCAGGGTGATCCTTTTTATTCTTCCTTTTCCGGTTTGCATGGCCGGGATCATTTTGTTTTTTCCAGCCGAAGCCCAACGCTTAGGACATGCTGTAACGGGTCTTCCCGCATGATCTGTTCCAGTTCAAAGTGGTATTTCCCCGGGCGAAGGCGTACAAAATTGGTCAGGGGGTGGCGGTGTTCATATATATCATCCAACCCGGAACCCAACCAACCTTTGCTATCGGTGGCCAGGGTGATCTCAAAGGGCGCTTTGCGCAAGGAGGAGTCACCCGGTGTTTGGGAGTAAAGGTTAAAAAAGATATTGCTGTAATTGTATTTGTCGTTGTGCCGGATCAGGAAAAACAACTGGTAATCGGCCGCGCTGTCGGTGACCTCGAATTCAAAAACGGGCTTGAATTCGCCCGACCAGGCATGTCCGGGAATGCTTACATGTTTTTCATACAGATCTACCTTTCCGCAGGAAGAAAGCAGGATCATGATGGAGAAGAAGAGGTATGTGAGTGTTCTCAAGAAGAAGGATTTTAACAAAAATAATTAAAAGCCAGAAGCTAAGTGCTAATAGCTTTTCGCTTTTAGCCACGAGCTGATAGTTCTTCGTCATAATACATTCAACACCTGCTCTTTTGCCTTTTCCAGTTCATCCTTCATCAGTACAACGCATTTTTGAATGGAGGAGTCATAGGCTTTGGCGCCGGTGGTATTGATCTCACGGCCGATTTCCTGGAGGACAAAAGAGAGTTTTTTCCCTTTTCCGGCATCGCCCGATTCGTTCAGGATCGAAATGAAATATTCTAGGTGGTTGCTGAGCCTGACCTGTTCTTCGCTGATATCGATCTTTTCGATGTAGTAGATCAATTCCTGTTCCAGGCGGTTCTTATCAAAATTGTCCTTGCCCACTTTTTCATCCATCAGTTTTTCCAGTCCTTCCCTGACCCGCTGTTGACGCAGGGGTTCAAGTTTGATGACCTCTTCCTGTTGCAGCCGGATATTTTCCATGCGAAGCAGGAGGTCTTTTTCCAGTACTTTACCTTCTTCACTCCGGTGCTGGTTCAGGTTGTCAATGGCGGCACGTATGGCTGTTTCAAATACAATCCATTCATCGCCGGTCAGTGTATCTCCTGTCGGGGTTATGACTTCCGGAAGTTTGATCAGGGTGCTGAGGATATGCGAAGGATCCAGTCCAAGTGTAGCGGAAAGATCCGCCAAAGGCTGATAATAGGCTTTTGCTAACTCCACGTTAATGCTGACCGGTTTGGCATTTCCGGTTTCCTTCAGACTGATCGTACAGTCAATACTGCCCCGGTTCAGTTCGTCGGAAAGGATCTTGCGAATGTCAAATTCAAAGGGTTTGAGAAAGGCGGGAAGCTTCAGGTTCAATTCAAACTGTTTCCCATTGAGTGATTTAATATCGATCAGGAAGGTCTTATCTCCAACGGCCCGCTCGGCCCTTCCAAATCCTGTCATGGAACGTAACATAGGCTTTTGTATTCTGGTAAAGGTATTTAATGGGTCTGTCTTCGCAATAAGTTTCTGAATGGAGGAAGGATGTCTGTAAAAAAAATCTCCCCCGAAAACGGGGGAGATTAATATGTGGATGGGTTAGTAAGTACCGGGAAAATAAATTCCCGACACAATATTAATAAGAAAATTCCCTATATAGAAAAATTTTCCAAAATATTTTATTCACATTTTAAAACTTGCTGTGGAAAAGGGTAAGGTATTTTCGGTTAGATGAACGGATAAAAAAGGAGAAGAAGGGAAGCGTAATGGCAATGTTTACCTTTGTTAAAATCTATTCAAATGAAGTTTGATCAACCTGTTTCGATGGAGTGGATCGCGTCGTTCATTGGCGCAAGTATCATTGGAGATACCAATGGAATGGCCACGGGTATGAATGAGATTCACAAAGTGGAAAAGGGCGATCTGGTATTTGTGGATCATCCGAAGTATTACGATAAATGTATTCAATCGGCGGCGAGTTATATCATCATCAACAAAGCCATGGATTGCCCTCCGGGGAAAGCCTTATTGGTAACTGAACAACCTTTTGAGGCTTATTTGCGCCTGGTGGATCATTTTCGTCCTTTTAAACCTTCTCTGGTTCCTTTTGGCGCACATTCCCGCGCGGGAGCGGATACGGTGATCATGCCCAACACCTATATCGGCGATCATGTTCACATTGGGGAACGCTGTGTGATCCATCCCAATGTCACCATCATGGACCATTGTATCATTGGGGATGATGTGGTGATTCAATCGGGTACGGTGATCGGAAGTGACGCCTTTTACTACAATAAAAAGTCTGATCGGGAGATCCATTACCGGCGTATGAAAAGTTGTGGCAGGGTAGTGATCGAAGATGGAGTGGAGATCGGCGCGGGTTGTACTATTGACCGGGGCGTGAGTGGTGACACGGTGATCGGCAAAGGCACCAAGATGGATAATATGGTGCATATCGGGCATGATACGGTCATTGGTCGCAACTGTCTTTTCGCGGCACAGGTTGGTATTGCAGGTGCCACTACCATAGAGGATGAGGTCATCCTTTGGGGACAGGTAGGCGTAAGTAAAACACTTACCATTGGTAAAGGTGCTGTGTTAATGGCGCAGAGTGGCGTACCCGCCAGTCTGGAAGGAGGTAAAAGTTATTTTGGTTCACCAGCTATGGATGCCAAAGAGAAAATGAAGGAATTGGTTTGGGTAAAACGAATTCCCGAACTCTGGAAGAAATTAATGGAATAAGTAAGGGTTTTTAATCCGGTATATAGTCATACGGAAGCATATCGCCGATATTCTTCCAACTCCAATAACCGAAATTCACCCAATCTCCCTGATTGTAATAGTACCCGTTTTCCGTAATGGTGATATAGTCTTTTAGGTCGGCATAGGTGATCTGCACCCCCAGGCTGCGGGGCAACCTGAATTTATCGAGGTAATCATTTTCCGGAACTTTTTTGGTGTAAGTGATGCTTATTCGTCGGGGGAAGTTGATATCTACCTCCGAGGTACTGTCGATACGGGTATAGTATTCCGGGTTATACGGTTGTTGTACCTGGTCAAATTTGGTTTCGTCTGTTTGACTGAGCAGCCCTACAATAAAACCATCTTCTTTCAGGTTGCGGTCATAATACGCGTGCATAAAATGAAGACGGCTTCCATAATAAGCGGCTTTCCGGTTGGTATGCCACACTTTCATTTCAGCCCTGGATCCTTGCATTTCCTCAAAAAAGCAATACCCACGATAGCTGTACTGGCTGTCGGGGTAGCGGTACACAAAGGAATCGAGTTGGTACCGCAAGATGTACCCCAGCGCATTGTTTACCACCACCACGGGTTCTTCTGCCAGGATTTTCAGTTTATCGCTTCGTTTATAGTAGAAAAATTTCAGCGCCTGCGGATTTTGTAAGGTGCATTGTTTGGCAAAGGGCGTTGCGCCAATAAATAAGTCGGTGAAAAAACTTCCATATTTTTCCCATCCGTCCAATACCTCATTTGAACTGCGGATGACAACCTCCTCCATGCTTTTTTCTGCTTTCACCAGGTTTACGATCAGGTTGGATACCGGGTCATTATCAGTAACACGAATGGTTTGGGATTGATAACCGGTATAGGTCACCACCAGGTCGTAGCCACCCGGACGCAAACGAAGTGTAAACCCTCCTTCCATGCTGGTGCTGGTACCCTGGGTTGTATTTTGGCAAAATACGGAAGCGCCAAATAGTGGTTGTTGCGTGACAGAGTCGAGTACTTTTCCGGAAACAATAAAACCGTTTTGGGTGTAAGAAGTGGTCCAGAAAATTAAAAGCAAGACTGAAAGGGAAGCGGCTTTCATAGAATTATTGATTGTTAAATATTGATTATTAGGGCAAACGAGAATAGTCTGCTATAAAGATCAATAATTAATAACGAATAATCAATAATTATGCCCGTATTTAACACAGGCTTTTTGAATGGATTCTTCCAATGGGGTGAAGGAAAATCCCGGGAGGGCCCTGAGTAGCTTATCGTTTTGAAAATAGGTTTTTGTTTGTGCAATTCGGGCACTCTCGCGGGTCAGAACCGGGCGCTCGCCACTAAAGAAACAACGGATCCCTTCCATCCTCCAGGCCAATGCACTCAGGAACGGTGTAGCAAGTCGCGAAGGAGCTTTAACACCAAAACCTGCCGCCATGGTTTCAAATAGTTTTTTGAAGGTCCAATTCTCCGCACTCACAATAAATCGTTGCTCGGTGATATCTGATTCCATAAGCAAGACTGTCGCACGGGCCACATCTTCTACATCCACAAACCCATTTATGCCGTCGGTGTACCAGGGGAAGCCTTTGTAAATTTTTTTGAAGATGGCCGAGCTGCTTTTATCCCAATCACCAAAACCCAGTATCGTACTTGGGTTTAAGATCACGGCGGATAAGCCTTCACCTATTCCCCGCCATACTTCCATTTCGGCCTGTTGTTTGGACCTTGAGTAATGCGTATTCAAATTACTTTCCACCCATTTCTTTTCTTCATTCACCTGGTCCCCATGTGCGGTACGTCCCAGGGCCGCTACGGAACTTATATGTACCATCCGCGGAACTCCCAGCTCCAACGCCAGGTTAACCACATTGGCCGTTCCCTCGCGGTTTACGAGATAAATTTTTTCTTTTCCGCCACTTTCAAAGGAAACCATGGCCGCGGAATGAATAACTGCTTCGGCTCCTTTCAGGGCTTCTTCCAGCGAAGGGATATCCAACACATCTCCTTCTACCCATTCTATCTTTTCCCATATGGAAGATTCGATATAGGAAGGCACCACGGCTCCCGGGCGGCGCAAGGCACGAATGGTATGTCCCCGACCTACCAGTTCCCTGGCAATATAGGCCCCTAAAAATCCGGTAGCGCCAGTAAGGGTGATCTTCATTTATGCGTGATTATGGTTTTTGCCAATCATAATATCCCTTGCCTGTCTTCTTCCCCCATTCTCCTTTATCTACTTTTTCTTTTTGAATGTAAGAAGGTTTTAATCGTTCGGGTTGCCCCAATTGCTCATAAACCGATTGACTCACGGCATAGTTGACATCATTCCCGATCAGGTCCATCAGGCGGAAGGGGCCCATGCGGAACCCGGCATTTTCCAGCAGTTGGTCAATTGTTGCCATATCGGTTTCTCCCTCCTCTGCCAATCGAAGGGATTCAATATAAAATGGTCTCGCTACGCGGTTGACTATAAAACCAGGTGAATCCTTGCATACCACGGGGATCTTCCCTGTATCCGTACAAAGTTTTTGCAGCGCGAGGATGGTAGCAGGGTCATTATAGGAGGTGGTAACGATCTCCACCAGTTTCATGAGCGGGGCGGGATTAAAGAAATGCAATCCGACCACGCGTTCCGGGTTAGGTATTTGTCCGGCCAGAGCTTCTATAGACAAAGAGGAGGTGTTACTGGCAAAGATCGCATCCGGTTTATTCCAATTGGACAGCGAATGAAATAAAGCTGTTTTAGCTTCCGGTTTCTCTATAATGGCTTCGATGATCAGTGGCGCAATACAATCTTCGTGTTGGGTTGTAAAACGGATACGGGCAAGGGTGGCATCTTTTTCTGCCGGATCGATCTTTCCTTTCTCTACCCCTTTTTCTAGGTCTTTTTCGATCCATTGCCGGGCCCGGTCAAGAAAACGTTGTTCCAGGTCAAAGAGGATCACGGAGCGGCCATGCAGGGCAAAATGCTGGGCGATTCCGCTGCCCATGGTTCCGGCCCCGCAAACGCAAATCGTTCCGATCATGTGGCGCTGGTGAATTGTTTTAAAAACCGTAGGTCGTTTTCGCTGAATAGGCGCAGGTCATTTACCCCATATAGTAGCATGGCAGGTCTTTCGATCCCCATGCCAAAGGCAAAGCCCGTGTATTTATTGCTATCAATACCACAGTTCTCCAATACGTTGGGATGAACCATGCCACATCCAAGTATCTCTACCCAACCGGTATATTTACATACCCGGCAACCTTTGCTGTTGCAGATAAAGCAACTTACATCCATTTCGGCGCTGGGTTCGGTAAAGGGAAAATAGGAGGGGCGAAAACGCACTTTTACATCCTTTCCATACATTTCCTTTACAAAAAAGTACAGGGTTTGTTTCAGGTCGGCGAAGCTCACCTGCTCGTCAATGTACAGTCCTTCCACCTGATGAAAGAAGCAGTGCGCGCGTGCGCTTACGGTTTCATTCCGGTAAACGCGACCCGGACATACGATACGGATCGGAAGTTTTCCCTTTTCCATTTCCCGTATCTGTACATTGCTGGTATGGGTACGCAACAGCCAGTCTGGATTTTGAAGTACATAGAAAGTATCCTGCATATCCCTTGCCGGATGGTGTTCCGGAAGGTTAAGGGCGGTAAAATTGTGCCAGTCATCTTCGATCTCCGGACCGGTGGCCACGGAAAAGCCCAGTCTTTGAAAGATCGAAACGATCCGGTTACGAACCAAACTGATAGGGTGGCGTGTTCCTACTGTGATGGGGTCGCCGGGTAAACTCATGTCAATCGACGGACCTGCCTGGAGGGTAGCACCATTCAGTGAATGTTGGAGTTCTTCAAAACGGCCTTCTACAAACAATTTAAAATCATTCAAAACCTGGCCAAATTCCTTTTTCTTTTCTGCTGGCACTTGTTTCATTTCTCCCATGGTGGCCTTAACGATCCCTTTTGTGCCCAGCCATTTGATCCGGAATTCTTCCAGCACCTTCGGATCCGTGGTGGAAAAGGCGGCTACTTCTGCTTTGTAAGAGGCTATTTGGTGGAGTAGGGTGTCCATAGGTGCAAATATAACCAGGATTATTTTGCCGAGTTTCTAAGGTCAAAAATTCAGGGATTTATACCGGATTATTTTTGTGAGTTTTTTACAGGGAAAAAACAGGGATTAAGGTATTAACTCAGGAAATCCTGTCAATCCTTTCATCCTTGAATTTTTGACCCAAGAATCTCTTCAATGGAATCCTGGTCTATATTTGTGATTATGTCAGACTTCCTCAACATCTCCGACTTCCTCCTCCCCATCAACCGATTTGAATTGTCGTATGACCTGGGGTATAAAGACGGGCAGATCGGGAGTGTGATCAAAGTGTATGAGGAGGAGTTTCCCGACCTGGATGAAGCCGACCTGGTGATCATTGGATGCGGCGAGCAAAGAGGAAACGGGATGCACATGGCCTATAGTTCTGCCCCGGATAGCATTCGCCGGCAATTCTATGCCCAGTATTTTTGGCATACCGATATCCGGCTGGCCGATATCGGCAACCTGAAAAAAGGAGCCAACCTGCCTGATACCTATGCCGCGTTAAAGACGGTGATCAACGAACTGATCAATGAAGGAAAAACCGTGATCATCCTGGGAGGTTCACACGATCTAACCCTTGCTCAATACCATGCGTATGGCCAGAATAAAAAGATCGTGGAAGCCACATGTGTGGACGCTCTGATCGACCTGAACCTGGAATCGGATTTTCGCTGTGATAATTTCCTGATGGAAATGCTCACCGGCGAACCCAATTATATCCGCCACTATAACCATATCGGTTTTCAAAGTTATTATATCCATCCACGGGTACTGGAGACGATGGACAAATTGCGTTTTGATTGCTACCGGGTCGGACATGTAAAGGAAAGCATTGAAGAAATGGAACCCGTTCTTCGCAACTCCCAACTCTTTAGCTTTGATATTTCTGCCATTGCCCATGCCTTTGCTCCCGCCAACGTGGATTCGCCCAATGGCTTCAATGGCGAAGATGCCTGTACCCTCATGCGCTATGCGGGCATGAGCCCTCAGGTGAATACGGTAGGCATTTATGGCTATGATCCCGATCGTGACCAACATGACCTTACCGCCAAACAGATCGCACAAATGATCTGGTACCTGATGGATGGACGTGGCCGGGGAAAAAGAGAAGCCAAACTGGATGAGAAGGATTCATTCAATGAATATCATATGGCCTTTGCCGAGGTAGAGACCATTTTTCTGCAAAGTAAAAAAACCGGACGCTGGTGGATGCAATTACCCGATAAACAATTCATCGCCTGCAGTTATAAAGATTATCTCCTCGCCAGCAGCAATGAAATTCCGGAACGGTGGTTGCGGGCACAGGAGCGGTCGTGAGACTCACGACTGACGCCTCACGATTCACGCCTCACAACTAAATAAAACAAAACCATGACCCCCATCCCCACCGGTATTGCCTCCTACGGAATGAGTGGAAAATTATTTCACGCACCCTTTATCGATGTACATCCTGGTTTTGAATTGAGCGGTATTGTAGAGCGTAACCGGATGGATTCACGGGAGCGGTACCCCCATTCCAAATTATTCCGCTCCTTTGAAGAATTGCTGGCAGATGATAGCATTGAGCTGGTTATTGTCAACACCCCAACGCTTACACATTTTGATTATACAAAAGCGGCGCTGCTGGCAGGAAAGAAAGTGATCGTGGAAAAACCGTTTACGGTTGAGTTAAAAGAAGCGGAAGAACTGGCCGAATTAGCCGAAAAGAAGGGATTGTTTTTATGTGTGTACCAAAACCGTCGGTACGACGGGGACTACCTGAGTGTAAAAAAAGTGGTGGAGCAAAAGTTGTTGGGCGACCTGCGTGAAGTGGAGATCCGCTACGACCGGTACCGTCCTTATGCTGCCGGTAAACCCCATAAGGAAGGCGAACTTCCCGGGGCAGGGATCATTTACGATCTCGGTCCCCACCTCATTGACCAGGCCCTGCAATTGTTTGGCTGGCCCAAAGCGGTCTTTGCCGATATCTGGCGCATGCGCCCCGATGTACAGGCTACCGATTATTTTGAAATACTATTCTACTATGCCGATTTCCGCGTTCGGTTAAAAGCTACCTGTATCGCTCGTGAACCATTTCCGGCCTATAGCCTGCATGGCATGAAAGGAAGTTTTTTCCAGGAGCGCTCCGATCAACAGGAACAAAAGTTATTGGCCGAAGTGCCACCTTCTTTTGAAAATTGGTGTGGGGAACAAACCCAGCCGGATGGGTTATTGCATACAGAATTAGATGGGCAGGTGACAAGACAACAAACCATTTCCAAGCCCGGGAATTATATGTACTATTTTGATGATGTCTATAAAGCCCTGACAGGACAGGGGCCAAATCCTGTGCCTGCTGCAGATGGTGTAAAGACAATACGAATTGTTGATGCAGCGTGGAGGAGTTCGAAGGAAGGAAGGGTGGTGGAGGTTTGACTTTTTTTGTTTTACCGCCAGTACACAAGGACGCTAGGAATTGATTGCTGTGCGAGGCTTGCTGTGCGAGACCTCTGGTCTCGCAGGATTCTCCCGTCGCCTCTGGCGACTCGAATAACAATAATTTCATTTTTTTTATAGTTTAATTGCCGCCAGAGGCGGCTTTCTGGAAGTGCGAGACCAGAGGTC